>JBIKWK010000026.1:0-39503 GCA_044356375.1 Prochlorococcaceae cyanobacterium
CCGGCCATGGGCACAAAGCGCTCCCGGGGCGGCATGCCGGGGCAGGCCATGCGGGTGGCCACCAGGGGCCCCACCTCGCTCACCCGATACAAAATCGGCCCCTGGCCTGCCGCCAGCGGCTCGGGCCTGAGCCTGGCGCTAAAGCTGTACTGGTTGCAGTCCACCAGGGTGGTTTGGCCAACGATCAGCTCCACGCGCCAGTCGCGGGGGTTGGCCGAGATGCTGCCATCGGCGCTGGGGCGCAGCACCCCTGGCAATTGGATCACCCAGCGGCGATCGCCGGCGGCAGGCGCCGGATAGCCGCTCAAATCCAACCTCGGGATGGCACTGGCCGCCGGTGCCGCCGCCAGGGCCAGGCCGGTGAACGCCAGGGCGATCAAGGGGCGAAGCATGGGCATTGCCGGCGAACTGGCGGCATCTTGGCGACAACCGGTGCCCCTGGCAGGTCAATGCCCAGGGCACACCACAGCCTCTGGCAGGTCAATGCCTAGTGCAGGTGACGGCCTCCGGCAGACGAGCCCCTGGCAGGTAATGGCCTCCATCTGCCAGCCTCAGGCCATGCCCACCGACGCCCCCCCCCTGGCCATCGCCCTGCTCTCCGGCGGGCTCGATTCGGCCACCGCCGCCGCCCTGGCCATCGAAGCGGGCTACCGGGTGATCGGGCTCTCCTTCAACTACGGCCAGCGCCACCTCCGGGAACTGGAGGCCGCCGCCGCCCTGGCCCACCAGCTGGGGCTGGTGGAGCACCAGGTAATAGACGTGAACCTGGCCGCCTGGGGCGGCTCGGCGCTCACCGACAGCGCCATCGCCGTACCTACCTCTGGAGTGGAAGCGAGTGGCATTCCCAACACCTATGTGCCGGGTCGCAACACGGTGTTCATCGCCCTGGGCCTGAGCCTGGCGGAAGCCCGAGGCGCGGAAGCCCTGGTGCTGGGGGTGAACGCCGTGGACTACTCCGGCTACCCCGACTGCCGGCCCGATTACCTGGCCGCCTTCCAGACCCTGGCGGACCTGGCCAGCCGGGCGGGCCGCGAGGGCCGCGGCGCCCGCCTCTGGGCACCGCTGGTGAGCTGGAGCAAGTTGAAAATTGTGCGGCAAGCCCTGCGCCTGGGGGTGCCGATCGCAGCCACCTGGAGTTGCTACAGCGGCGGCCACCAGCCCTGTGGGCTCTGCGACAGCTGCCGGATTCGCGATGGGGCCCTGATCGAAGCGGGTCGAGCTGATCTGGCCAGTCAGGCCCAGCGGGGGGCATGAGCGGCCTTGCCTGGCGGCGGCAGCCGCTGCCCTGGCGGCAGCCACTGCTGGTGGCGCAGGCCCTTGCCCGCCACTACGGCCCGGCCGGGCTGGTGTGGCTCGATGGCAACGACAGTCCCCTGGCCGGCATCGGCCGGCTCGGCGTGGCACCCCACCAGCAACTGGTTTGCCGCGGGCTGCCCGGCGAGGCGAACGCCAGCGATCCCTTCCTCGCCCTGGAGACGATGGCCCGCAGCGGCGGCCACTGGATGGGCTGGTTGGCCTACGAAGCGGGCGCCTGGGTGGAGCCGGCGGCCCACTGGCGCTCCACGCCCATGGCCAGCCTCTGGGCGGCGCGCCACGATCCGGTGCTGGCGATCGATGCCCAGCGCCAACAACTCTGGCTGGAGGGCAGTGAATCGCAGCTGATGGCAGAGCTGACGGCCCTGATCGAGGCCCTGCCCCCTGTTGCTGCCGCCCCGCCGCTGGCCAGCCCAGGGCCGATCCCGCTGCATGGCTGGCAGTGGCATACCAGCCGCCAGGCCTACGCCCAGCAGGTGAATCAAATCCGCGCTCTGATCGCCGCCGGCGACCTGTTCCAGGCCAATCTCACCGCCTGCTGCGAGCACCAGCTGCAGGCGGAGCCCGATCTACTGGCCCTCTACGGCCGGCTGCGCCAGCGCTGCCCCGCTCCCTTCGGGGGGTTGGCGATCGCGGCGGGGGAAGCGGCGGGGGAAGCGGTGCTCTCCGCCTCCCCGGAACGCTTTTTGCAACTGGATGGCCAGGGGTGGGTGGAGACCAGGCCGATCAAGGGCACCCGGCCGCGCCATGGCGAGGCCGGCGCCGATGCCGAGGCCGCCGCCGACCTGATCACCAGCCCCAAGGACCGGGCCGAAAACGTGATGATCGTGGATCTGCTGCGCAACGACCTGGGCCGGGTCTGCCGGCCGGGCAGCGTGGCGGTGCCCCAACTGGTGGCCCTCGAGAGCTACGCCCAGGTGCACCACCTCACCTCGGTGGTGCGGGGCCAGCTGCGGCCGGATGCAAACCTGGTGCAGCTGCTGCGTTCCTGCTGGCCGGGGGGCTCGATCAGCGGAGCGCCCAAAATCCGGGCCTGTCAGCGGCTGGGGGAGCTGGAGCCGGTGCCCCGGGGGCCCTACTGCGGCTCCCTGTTCCGGCTGACGCCAACGGGTGAATTCGACAGCAGCATTTTGATTCGCTCCCTGTTCGTGCGGGGCCGCAACCTGCGGGCCCATGCCGGCTGCGGCATCGTGGCCGACTCCGACCCGGCCGGCGAGGCGGAGGAACTGGGCTGGAAGCTGCAGCCCCTGCTCGACGCCCTGGCCTGATGGCGGCCGCCATCGCCTGGATCGATGGCCCCGATGGAGCGGGCCGCTGGGGCGATCCGGCGACTCTGGCCCTGCCGCTGCACGATCGCGGCCTGCTGCTGGCAGACGGCCTGTTCGAAACGCTGCTGGTGGAGCGGGGCCAACCCCGATTGCTGCGGGAGCACCTGGAGCGCTGGCAGAGCGGCGCCGCCCTGATGGGCATGGCGCCGCCGCCGGACGCCGAGCGGGTGCGCCAGTTGGCAGCCGAGGCGGTGGCCCGCAGTGGCATCGGTGCCGGAGCGCTGCGGCTCAACTGGAGCCGCGGCGGCGGCGGTCGCGGCCTCGAGCCGCCCCCGGTGGGCCCCGAGGGCAGCCCTGGCCAGCGCTTCTGGCTGCAGCTATCGGCGGCGACGCCCTGCTTTGACCCCTTAAAAGTGATCGTTAGTGCCACCGAACGGCGCTGTAGCACCAGCCTGCTGAGCCGCTGCAAGAGCTTCGCCTACGGCTCCTCGATCCTGGCCCGGCGCCAGGCCCGCGCCGCCGGCGCCGACGACGCCCTGCTGGCCAGCAGTGCCGGCGGCCTCTGCTGCGGCACCACAGCCAACCTGCTGGTGCTGCGGGCAGGCCAGTGGTGCACACCGCCGCTGGCCAGCGGCTGCCTGCCGGGGGTGATGCGTCGCCGGGCCCTGGAACTGGACCTGGCCCAAGAAGCTGAGCAACCCATTGAGCTCAGCGAGCTGGCCAGCGGCCAGATCCCAGCAGCCCTGCTTATAAGTAGCCTCGGCTGCAGGCCGATCAGCGCCATCGAGGGGCTGGCCCTGGCCGCCGTTGAACCCGGGGCGGCGGAGCGGTTTTGGCGACGCCTGCTCTAAGGCCTGAAGGGCGGGGCCCAGAAGCCCAAAGCCCAGGGGCAAGAGCGCTGAATTGGGGAGTGCTCAAGGCCGGGAGTAAAAAAGGTGCAGCATCGATCTGGGCTAGGAAAGCGCTATGGCGAAGCCTGCTGGGGCATGGGCCGGCATCGGCGCGATCGGGCTGGCCCTGGGCTTTGGGCTGCTGGGCTGCAATGGCAAGGGCGAGCAGGGGGTATCCACCGCCAAGCCCGGCGATCTGCTGGTGATCAGTGGCAAGCAGCGCCTGGAACTGGTGCAAGCTCCCAAAAATGGCCCTGTGCCCAACAGCCTGCTGGGGGGCGTGGTGAGGCTGCGGGGCGAGGGCCAGGAACGGCTGTACACCGTGAATGCGATATGCAGCATGCCCAACTTGCCCGGCTGGCCCACCTATGACAACCTCTACGGCCGTCGGATCAGCACGGTGGCAGAAGCCAAAACCTCCCTGGGCAAAACCAGCTGGCAAGTTTTGTTCCACTACGACAAGAACAAAGAAGATAAAATGGGTCGTGATCCCGGCCCCTGGACAGCGCGCCTGCGGGACAACATGTGCCGGCGCGGCGATTTCGACGATCGCCCTAAGCGCTAGAACATCTGCCTACCAGCCAGGACCGGCAGCTAGCTAATACAGTCCGCTATCAGTGTCTAGATAAGACTTGCTGAGCACCGGCCAAGCATTGGCCAAGGGCATTTGCCGCCTGACCTTAGGCACTGGCCGTAGCCCCAGGGCAGGTGGCAAGCAAATAGGACCAGAAAATACCCATGGACAACACCCCCGGCCCCCGTCCACCGGTCCAGATCAGGGCCCAATGGCCCGTCCAAACCCCCAGCCCAAGCCAGCGATCGCGAGGAAAGTAACAACGGCTACACACCGCGCAGTTGGAGCTGTCGTTTGATTTTGACGACTGAAATCCACACCCCATGCCGCAAACACTGTTCAAGGTTGATCTCACCAAACCGATGGATCAGCAGGAGATGCCAGGTCACAACCGCTGGCACCCAGACATCCCGGCAGTGGTTTCCGTCAACCCTGGAGACGTGTTCAGGATCGAATGCAAGGACTGGACTGACGGCCAGATCAAGAATAACGACGACCCCAAAGACATCGCCGATGTAAACCTAGAAGTGGTTCACGTTCTCAGTGGTCCCATATGGGTTAACGGCGCTGAACCCGGAGATATTCTTGTAGTAGATATTCTCGATGTTGGTGCCCTCCAGGGTGACGAATGGGGCTTTACTGGCATCTTCGCAAAGGAGAACGGTGGCGGCTTCCTCACCGACCACTACCCAAATGCAGCCAAGGCAATCTGGGACTTTGAAGGCATCTACACCAGCTCCCGGCACATTCCTGGCGTGCGCTTTGCCGGCATCACCCACCCCGGACTGATTGGCTGCGCCCCCTCCCACGAACTGCTCAAAGAGTGGAATCGGCGCGAAACCGAGCTAGTGAACACCGCCCCAGACATCCGCACCTACGGCGCCGGCCTATCGGGCAGCGAACCGGTGCTGGCCGCGCTGCCCAACCCCAATAGCGCCATCCTCGGCACCCTGGCCAGTTCAGAGTTTGAACGAGTGGCCAACGAGGCCGCCCGCACCGTGCCACCGCGGGAACATGGCGGCAACTGCGATATCAAAAACCTCACCAAGGGCACCAGGATTTACTTCCCGGTTTATGTAGAAGGTGCCAAGCTCTCCATGGGAGACATCCACTTCTCCCAAGGCGACGGCGAGATCTCCTTCTGTGGCGCCATCGAGATGTCTGGCTACCTCGACCTTCACGTGGAAATCATCAAAGGTGGCGTAGCCAAGTACGGCATGGTTAACCCCATGTTCAAGACCAGCCCCGTGGAGCCACACTTCACCGACTACCTGGTATTCGAAGGAATCTCGGTAGATGAATTCACCGGCAAACAGCACTACATGGATGTGCACATTGCCTATCGTCGCGCCTGCTTGAACGCCATTGAATACCTCAAGAAGTTTGGCTACACTGGCGAGCAGGCTTATCTGCTATTGAGCTGTGCTCCCGTAGAAGGTCGCATCAGCGGCATCGTAGACATCCCCAACGCCTGCGCCACCCTGGCCATTCCCACATCGATCTTCAACCAGGACATCTTGCCCCGTTAAACGCTAGCTTCTAGCATCTCAAGGGAGGGGCAATATTCCCCTCCCTTTTCCACCTAGCAACTCGGTTTTCGGCCATAAATTACCATAGACTAGCACAGGGATCGCAAGTTCTAAATTTCTAACCGATCTATTTTTCAATCTTGTCGCGAGAATATTTATAGTATTTATTTAAGTTTAATTTCATTTTTTTAAAGGTGGCCATCGCTCGCGCCCCGGCCCCCCACTTTCAGTTCTCCACCACCCCAACCAGAAAGCGCCCAATCTCACTATGCCAGTCTATGAGTTTAGCTGCCCCCAGGGCTGCGATAATTATGAAGTTTGGCGCTCTATTGATGCCCGTGACTCTAACACTGAGTGCCCTGATTGTGGGATCAAGGGCAACCGCGTATTCAGCCCACCAATGACACTCTGCGGGCCTCTGCGCTTAAAAACCGAAAGCAAAGATCCCACTATTGTGCGCAAGGAAACGGGCAGCGAAAATAAGCCACGACTGAAAAATGCCCAGGGTGCCAGACCATGGATGCTAAACCGTGGCTGTTGCTAATGTTCTTAGTGATTGAGCGAATGCGCATGTCAGCCTGCCCTCTTGCTGTCTAGCTAATCAGCCGTATAACTAGTGTTGCGTACCGCAAGTTCATTGCAAAACTCGATTTGCTTCTAACTTGTTCGCGCTTACAGTGTTGAGATTTCTGCTCAGTGCTGAGCAGCTTACAAACTGCATAAAAGACGAACAGATTGATCCCGAATGAACTTAATGTCGCCTCGATAAATTGCCCTTTCGGCTCTTGCGAGTCAGGCTCAAGCAAGTCGCTGCAAAGCTTCTTGCGTCGTGAGACCTGCGAGATTTGGGATTTTTAGAGTTGCCATGAAGGACATTTTGATAAATTTTTTCATTCGGCTGACGCAAATCAAGGATAAGCAAGTCGCCAACAGGTTTCTCGCGCCATGAGATCGGTGAGATTTGGGATTTACCGAGCTGCCCTTAAGAGCAAACAGCCACATTGCAATAATTGCGCCAAAAACCAAAATCCGCAGAGATAAATTTATTAACATATCAGGAAATCGAAAAAGGCAAAACCATACAAGACTTGATTGACTTATCCAATCATTATAGAGAAGCTGAAAAAATTTCAGCCGTCTTTCATTGAGAACTGATCTCGAAATTGTGTTTGGGTAGCATTTTCACCGAATTGGCGGTTTTGCGGAATCGCTTTGGCCTCCATTCCTTGATTTGACTCCCCCAAACAACTCACCTGGGTTCCAGATCGGGGCTAGATGCGTTCCTCAGGCGTCCCCCAAGGCCCCAGCAGGTGAACTACCCCAATCTCCCCTGTCCACCGGCACTTCCCGGGGGACATCGGACTTCGTATCAGGGAAGCGGGGAGAAGCTGGGAAGCGCGGGAGCAATGGAACGGGCCACAACCTGGTCATCGGCAATTGAAATGCAAAGGGCAATTACAATACTGCAGGCAATTATAATGCCAATAGAGACAACAATGAGACTGGCGGGGGCAATGAAATCGACAACAAGAATAAATCGGGAGGAGGAGCAAAAACTGGATAGGGGATAAATTTACAGCAAAATGGTTGGCAACAAAGAGAGCCGGATCAATACAAAAAAGATTGCATTCAAGCGACTGTCAGAAATTGGAGCAAATGCCTCTCAATTAAATTGAATTTTTCTGATAATGTGATCTTGGCACTATTGCAGGGTTGGATTGCTTACCCAAGGGCGCCTAGAAAAATTGCCCCTGGCGTAGCTTTAGGCTACATCCACTTCAGTTGCCGCAATGAGTTTCGCTGGTCGACCCGCGCGAAACTCATATTTTCGAGGTGCCCTTAAGTGCTTGCTCGCTTGCTTGTTTATCTTGTTTCTTGATTATCTTGCTTACCTGCTTGCTTACCTGCTTGCTGACCTGCTTGCTTACCTGCCTGCTTGCTTACTTGCTTATCTTGTTTCTTGATTATCTTGCTTGCTTGCTTACTTATCTTGTTTCTTGATTATCTTGCTTGCTTGTTTGCCTGCTTGCTTGCCTGCTTGCCTGCCTGTAGTTACCGGGAAATTTTCGTGTTACTCATAAGAACTAGCCTAATATTAGATAGCAATCAGACAGTGAGGAACTCCTTGACCACATCCTCCGAGAGGGAAGCAGTGGGACCACTAGAAACAATGCTGCCCCGCTGCATCGCGTAATAAAAGCTGGATTGGCGAACAAAATGCAAGTGCTGCTCTACCAGAAGCACACTAATTCCAGTTTCTTTCATGATCCGCTGCACCGCACGCTCGATATCTAAAATAATAGATGGTTGAATTCCCTCCGTGGGCTCATCTAGCAGCAACAACTTAGGCTTGCCGAGCATGGCACGGGCAATTGCTAATTGCTGTTGCTGACCACCGCTGAGATCTCCGCCTTTACGACCAAGAAACTTCTCTAGGATTGGAAACAGGTCGAATACGATTGGATCGATATGGCGGTTCTTGCCTAAGCCCCCGGGCAGCGCCTCCATACCCAGCAATAAATTCTCACGCACCGTTAACTGGGGGATGATATCCCGCCCCTGGGAAACGTAGCCGATGCCATGACGAGCGCGCTGGTAGGGGGGCTCGGAGAGCAGTTGGCGACCCTGGTAACCAAGCGAACCAGACTTTTGCTGAAGTAGACCAATAATGGTCTTAAGCAGGGTAGTTTTGCCGACGCCATTACGGCCAATCAGGCAAATCATCTCTCCTTCGTTAATGGAAAGATCCACATTGCGGAGAATATGGCTTTCTCCGTAGTAAACATTTAAACCAGAAACCGAGAGAATCTCTTTGCCTGTAGCTGGCGGAGTGGGAGCTGGCGCAGTGCTGAGCATGGCGAACTAGGAGCAGAGGAACTAGGGAATAATTTCAGTCTTGAGATTGGCCTAGATAGACCTCGATTACCTTAGGATCCTTCTTGACATCGTCAATGAACCCTTCCGTTAGCACGCTGCCCTGATGAAGCACCGTTACTGGCGCCTTGAGATCGCGAATAAACTCCATATCGTGCTCAATCACGACAACGGTATGCTTTCCAGCCAGTGATTTAATCAATTCGGCCGTGCGCACAGTCTCCTCATCAGTAAGGCCGGCAACCGGTTCATCCAGTAGCAGCAGCTGGGGAGACTGGGCCACCAGGGAGGCAATGGCCAACCATTGCTTCTGGCCGTGGGATAGGGCACCCGCCTTGGTCTTGGCGAAGGGGGCCAGCCCCACGTAGTTGAGTAAGCGCTGCACCTCGTCGCGAATGCTGGCTGGCATCCGATCGCTAAGCAGGCCCAGGGGATTTTTCAACGGGGAGGCCGCCAGCTCCAGGTTGCGAATCACATCGAGGTTTTCAAAAACCCTGGGGGTCTGAAACTTACGACCGATACCCCTACGGGAAATCTTCTGTTCACTAAGACCAACCAGAGACTGTCCCTTAAAGAAAACGCTACCTTTGGTTGGGCGAACCTTGCCGGTAATCACGTCAAGGAAAGTGGTTTTACCAGCACCATTAGGACCAATAATAGATCGCAATTCGCCAGGCTGAAGGCTGATGGAGAGATCTGTGAGGGCATAAAAGCCATCAAAGCTTACACTCACATCATTGATTTGAAGCAGTGGGGCCGTCATTGAAGTGCCTCGCGGTGGGTAATCATGAGTGAGTCAAAAATCACTTGCTTGCCACTGACTTAGCTTCTTCGAGCACGTCTGGATTTGTGTCGATAGCAGGATAGGTGGCAGTTGTTGGTGCTTTGCCAAAGGCCGCTAGCATCGATGCGAAACCACCGCCTTTGAACCAGCCATAAATGCCATCAGGCATCAGCACAACCACGAATATAAACAGAGCACCCTGGACAAATAGCCACATCTCAGGGAGGGCTTCACTAACCAGACTACGCAGATAATTTACAACTACGGCGCCAATAATGGGTCCAACCAGAGTGCCCCGGCCTCCCACCGCCACCCAGATCACCATCTCAATAGACATGGAGATACTCATGTATTGGGGCGATACAATGCCCGACTGAACGGTATAGAGGGCTCCTGAGATGCCACAGAGGGCGCCGGCCACCACAAATACAATGGTCTTAAACGGAACAGGATTATAGCCTGTGAAGCGAAAGCGTTGCTCATCATCGCGAATGGCAATAAGTGCATCGCCAAAGCGACCAGTGGTGAGCCGCTTGCAAATAATAAAAGCTACAGGGAGCAGTAGTACGGTGATGCGATAGAGCCAGAGTTGGGCTTCTGGCGAGCCGAGAAGCATGCCAAACACCTCAGTGGTGCTCGTTTTCAGACCGTTAGTACCATTGATGAGCTTTTGCTGGCCGTTAAAAAAGTGGTAAAAAACCATCAGCGCCGCCTGGGTGATGATGGAGAAATAAACTCCCTTGATACGATTTCTAAAAATAAGATATCCCACAAGGCCGGCTATAATCGCAGGAATCACCCATATTGCGATCAGGGTGAAAGTGGGAGACCAGAAAGGCTGCCAAAAGAAAGGCAACTTCTCCACTCCATAGTTCTCAAAGAACTTGGGAATTCCATTGCCCCCGGCTTCGCTCTTGGTGTTGAGCATCAAGTACATCGCCACACCATAGCCACCCAAGGCAAAAAATATACCTTGGCCGAGGCTTAGCAAGCCAGTATAGCCCCAGATCAAGTCAATTGCCAGGGCAGTAATGGCAAGAGCGAAGTAACGGCCAAAGAGATTAAGCCGGAAATTTTCAAGGACAGCCGGCAGGATGAACAGAGCAACCGCCAGCAAAATCCACGGAAGAAGGCGTTTGAAAAGTTTCAAGGCTGGTGCCTCAATGTGGATGGGCTTGCAAGGTGCGGAATAGAGGCCGCAAGATTAGGATTCAACGGATCTACCCTTCTGCGGGAACATGCCGTTGGGACGGAACTGCAGGAAAGCGATAATGAATATAAACACGAGCACCAAAGACATACTCGTAGTTGCAAAGAATTCGATCACCGCCTTGGGGGCGGCAGGCAAATTCGGGAACATGATCAAGACTGAGCCAGAGCCAATCACTGATTGAATGATCCCCAGCAGCAAGGAAGCCAAAACAGTGCCCAGCAAATTGCCCACTCCGCCCAGAACAATCACCATGAAACAGGAGACGATATAGGCAGCGCCCAGGTTTGGGCCCACGGATCCCAGCAGGGTGATCGCGCAGCCAGCCACCCCGGCCAGGCCAGAGCCAATACCAAAGGTGATGCTGTCCACCCGGTCGGTGGGAATTCCCAGGCAATTACTCATCTGCCTGTTCTGGGTTACAGCCCGCATGCGCAGCCCCCAGACGCTCTTGGTGAGGAACCACACCGTTGCCAGCAGCAGCACCGCAGACAGCAGGATGATGAAAATGCGGATACCCGGGAGCTCAATCCCATCGATCTTGCCCCAGCTGCCCTGCAGCCACTTGGGGGCGGTAACATCAATGTTACGAGGTCCAAACCAAGCCGACGACAGTGGGCGAACTGCCGATAAGATGTTTGCAGTTGCCAGGCCCAACCCAATAGACACCAGCCAGCTCAACCCAGTGGCGTAGGGCAAGAAAGGCTTGTCGGCCCAAGTTTTGGCGATAGTCTTGGAGGCAAAAATGCCGAGAGCAATGGCCACCAGGATTCCCAGCACCATGGCGGTGGACACACTGCGTACCAACTGAATCAAGATTAAACTGACACCCCAGGTGGCCAACAATGTTTCCAGGGGTCTTCCGTATAACCGCCTAATCAAAGTGCGCTCGAGCAATACCCCCACCAGGGCTGTCACAAAAAATGACAACACCAAGGCGACGGGAAAATAAAGCTCAAATACAATGCCCCCCATGGGCTTGAACAAATTTTGGACCACGAAGGTCACATAGGCGCCAAGCATCATCAGCTCGCCGTGAGCGAGATTAATGACGCCCATCAAACCAAAAACAATGGCCAGACCGGTTGCAGCCAGCAGCAGCACTGAACCGATACTCAGACCATCTAGAACCTGAGAAAAGAAGAGTTCCACCAGTGCAAATCCTTAGGAAGAAATAGGGCCTGGCTAAACCAGGCCCTTAGCTGATCAACAGGATGACGATCAAGCCATCAAGATAGGACAGGCGGGTAGAAAGACGCCAGGCCTAACTATCACATTTTGAACTTGCCGGCATCAGGACGATTCTGGGTCCAGTCACAGGTGTAGCCCTTGGTTTCGGGCACAAACTGGTTCCAGGGGATCGGCGGGATGGCCGTCTTGGTATCAGAGATGATCTTGAATTGGCCGTCGGCCTGGGCTTCACCAATCATCACACGCTCAGAGGTGTGGTGGTTGGGGAACATCTTGATTTCGCCCTGGGGAGCGGCGAAGGTGGTGCCGATCATGGCAGTACGCACCTTTTCAAGATCTTCGAAGGTGCCAGCTTTCTCAACGGCATTCTTCCACAGATACACCATGTTGTAGGCGGATTCGGCCGGGTCACCAGTCACCCGATCCTTGCCATAGGCGGCCTGGAAGTCAGCGGTGAACTTCTTGGAAGCCGGGGTATCCAGGCTCATGAAGAAGTTCCAGGCGGCAAAAGTACCCGTTGTGTACTCAGGACCGATCTGGCGAATTTCCTCCTCGGCGATGGAGAAGGACATGATCGGATACTTGGACGGATCTATACCAGCGGCCTTGAACTGCTTGAACAGGGCGACGTTGGAGTCACCGTTCAAGGTGTTGATGATGATCCCGCCGTCGGGAAACGCCTTCTTGATTTTGGCAATAATCGGCGCCACTTCAGTGTTGCCGAGGGGGATATAGTCTTCGCCAACTGTTTCGCCGCCCAGAGCCTTCATCTGCTCCTTGATGATGGTATTCGCGGTACGCGGATACACATAGTCAGAGCCGACTAGGTAGACTTTCTTGCCATACTTAGGAGCGTACTCCTTCATCAGCCATTCCACAGCCGGCTCGGCCTGCTGGTTTGGAACTGCGCCGGTGTAGAAGATGTTCTTGGAACATTCCTGACCCTCATATTGAATGGGGTAGAACAGGATGTGGTTCTTCGACTCATAGACCGGCATCATTGCCTTACGGCTGGCGGATGTCCAACCGCCAAACACGATGGCAACCTTGTCAGAGTCGATCAGCTTCTGGGATTTCTCGGCGAAGGTGGGCCAATCAGAGGCACCATCTTCTGAAATCGCGGTAATCTTATAGCTTTTGCCAGCAACTTTTACGCCACCGGCATCATTAATCTCTTTAATCGCCATCTCTTCCACCTCCTTGAGGGTGGTTTCAGAGATGGCCATGGTGCCACTCAGGGAGTGGAGAATGCCAACTTTGATCTCCCCGTCAAAGTCGTCGCCACCACCACCGCCACCGCAGGCGACCAAAGACAGACAAACCGTTGCTGCCGCTGCCCCCGAGGCAACACGTCTGGAAATACTGGGAATCATGTTCGACGTTTTCAAGAGGAAAATGTGCCGAAGGACGAACGGCCCCTGGAAGTTACGGATCACATCCCAGCGGGTATGTATTGGTTGTTACAGAAGGGGCCAGCCGGTCGGCTAACGCACAACAACAGCGGCTTTGCAGCAGGCGAACTTGTCAGCCAAGCCACCTGGTAAACGGCGCACCTGGCGCCCACTGATCCCTTGGCGAACCGTCAGCTCGGTAGCTGTTGCAACAGAAAATTTTCCACCGCTTCTAATCCATGGCCGCTGCGGATATTGGTGAAACACCAGGGGCGACCGCCCCGCATCCGCTCGGTGTCCGCCTGCATTACCGCCAGGCTGGCACCCACCATCGGCGCCAGATCGATTTTATTGATCACCAGCAGGTCTGAGCGGGTGATACCGGGTCCCCCCTTGCGGGGAATTTTGTCCCCCGCGGCCACGTCGATCACGTATATACAGAGGTCCACCAGTTCCGGGCTGAAGCTGGCCGCCAGGTTGTCGCCACCGCTCTCCACCAACACCAGATCCAGCTGGGGGAAGGCCTGCTCCAGCTCCTGCACCGCCGCCCGGTTGATCGAGCAGTCCTCGCGAATGGCGGTGTGGGGACAGCCACCGGTTTCCACGCCGCGAATCCGCTCCGGCGGCAGCGCCCCGGCCCGGGTGAGGAATTGGGCATCCTCCTGGGTGTAGATGTCATTGGTGACCACCGCCAACTCCAGGCGATCCCGCAGCCGCAGGCAGAGGGCCTCCACCAGGGCCGTCTTGCCGGAACCCACCGGTCCGGCCACCCCCACCCGCAACTTGCTCATCCAGCGATGCAGCGCAGTGACGCCATCCTGGCCGCCTCCGGGCAAGGTTGGGTATTGGGTGGGTATTGGTTTGGTATTGCCAACGGCAAACCCGATCAGCTGCGGAACAGGCGGGAATAGAGCTCTGCCTGGGCCAGTTGGGCCAGGGCTGCGCCCACGCCCCCACTCCACAGCCGCTCCGGCTCGGTGGCCACCAGCTGGGCGGCCTGATCGGCCAGCAACGGGGCGAGCCGCAGTTGCAGGCGCTGGGCCTGGGTGGGTCCGAGCGGCACCAGGCGCACGGCAGCGCTGAGCTGGTTGGCCACCCAGCCGTAGAGATAGGCCTCCACCAGTTCAGCCGGCGAAATCTCTAGACAAACCCCGGCCCAAGCAAAAGCCGCCGGCCAAGCCAGGGGGGTGGCCAGGGGCAGGGGCCAGCCCAGGTCGGCCAGCAACTGCAGCAGCGAGCCCCCCATCTGGCGCTGCTGGGCCCGCAGTTCGGGGGCATCCCGCTGGGCCAGCAGCCAGCCATCGCGATCCACCAGGGCCCCACGGGCCGCGGCCGCCCCAACAGCTGTATGCCCAGCAACAGCCGTATGCCCGGCAACAGCCGTATGCCCAGCAACAGCCGTATGCCCAGCAACAGCCATTGGCTCTGCCACAGCAGTTGGCTCTGCGATGGCCAATTGCTCTGCGGCAGCTAATTGCCGCCACTGGCTTAACAGCATCGTCAGGCCCGGGAGGGCCGCCGCCTCCAGCCGCACCGCACCGCGCCGCAACTCGGCCTCCAGCCAATGCTGAACGGTGGCGGCATCCGCCAGCCGCCCGGACTGCACCAACACCTCCAGTCCCTCGGCATAGCTAAAGGCCCCCACCGGCAGGGCTGGACTCACCAGCTGATACAGCCGCAGCCGTGCGGCCACAGATTCATATGCAGCGGCTGCGGTGGCGGCAGCGGCTGCATTAGCCGCAGCGGTGGTGCTGGTGCTGGTGGTTTCAGGATTCATCGGCCGCCAGGGGGTTGGGCTGGGACGATGCCGGCCAGCAAAAGCGCAGCAGGCAGCAGCTGGTTGGCTGCAGCAAGCCCATAGGCGGCCGCAGACTGATTGGCCGCAGACTGATTGGCCGCAGAGCGATTGGCCGCAGAGCGATTTGGAGCAAAGCGGTTGGCGGCAGAGCGGTTAGCGGCAGAGCGATCGAACGCAAAAAACCCATTAGCGGCAGAAAGCTCATGGACCTAGGGCGAGCTGATTGACAGAAATAGCTCATCTGGCAGCGCCTGGAGAACCTCCCCAGAGCAGCCAGCACCCGCACCGCAACATTGCGCAGAGCTGGATCCCACAGGCGAAGACTGGCATTTTAGCGCCTGCCCAAAGCTCGCCTAGCAACGAATAGCCCCTGGCCGGAAAGAATATGCCAATGAAAATAATTCCCAACGGCAAATTGCCGACAGGTGGCGGATACTCCCTGGAGGGGATACAATTCACCGGCGATAAATAGTTCACTGGCAAGCTGGTGATCGCTAACAAGCTAGCGATCGGGGCCCCTTGGCTGGCCAGTTACGAGCCACAGGGCCCTGATCGACCGATGGGACCCCGATCGAAAGGTCCCTGAGCTCCATGTTGATGATCGCCATAAAGTGCCTAATCGCCATGCTGATGGCTGCCATGCTTATGGTCATCATGCTTATGGTCATCATGGCGATGATTGGCATGCTGATGATTGGCGTGTTGATGATCGTCATGGTGATGGTCGTCATGGCGATGGTTTTCATGGCGATGATCGTCATGGCGATGATTTTCATGGCGATGGGAATCGCCGTAGGCCCCACTCTCGGGATAAAAGGGCGCCACCATGGACTCCACCGCCAGGCCCCGGTGCTCCAACAGCTGAGCCAATACCGAATCCTGCAACAACCGCAACTCGTCGGCGTGGATCTCCATCGCCACGTGGCGATTGCCCAGGTGATAGGCCGCCTGCAGCAAAGCCAGGGGGCGGTTGGCCCGCACCCGCAGCAGCGCCTCCGGGGCGGCCTCCACCTGCACCAGCGGCTCCCCCTCGGCCGGGGCCAGCAGCTCGCCGGGCACCAGGGCCGCCCCGCGGGGCAACTGCAGCAGCAGGGCCCGGCCGCAGCTGCTGTGGCGCAGGCCCCGCAGTCCCGTGCGCTGCTCCGCCCCCAGGGCCAACCGCAGCGCCCCTGCCACCGGGGCACTCACCGGCAGGCGGCGGCAGAGCAGCAGTGGAGCGGAGTTGCTGGGTTGTGGGGCAGCGGCGTAGGACATGGACAACAGGCGCTGCCATGAGTATCTCCAGCCCCAGCCTCCAGGTGGATCCAAGCCGCGACCAGGGACCGGCGGCCCTTGATGGGCCCTGGCAGGGGGGCTGGCATGGGGCCGTGCGGCTGCAATTCCTAAAGGGGGCCCGGGGCCACACCATCCACCAGGGATCGGCCCAGGCGCCGATGAAGCTGCTACGGGCCTTTCAGCAGGGCGATGGACGCTGCGAACTGCCGCTGCTGCATACCGCCGGCGGCCTGGTGGGGGGCGATCAAATCGCCATTGGGGCCGCCCTGGCGGCAGGCAGCTCGGCCCTGCTCACCAGTGTGGCGGCCCAGAAGGTGTACGGCAGTGTGGGCCGCTCGCGGCTGAGGCCCGCCGGCGCCTGGGCCCTTCAACAACTCAGCTTTGAGCTGGCGGCGGGGGCCGATCTGGAGTGGCTGCCCCAGGAGTTGGTGCTGTTCTCCAACGGCCTGGTGGAGCAGCGCTGCCGGGTGGATCTGGCCGAGACGGCCTCGTTTCTGGGGGCCGAAGTGGTGCGGCTGGGCCGCAGCGCCGCCGGGGAGGGGCTGGAGGCCGGTTGCTGGCGCTCCCAATTGGAGATTCGCCGCCAGCTCAGCCATGGGGTGCGCTGGGAGCTGGTGGATCGCCTGGAACTGGCCGGCGCTGGCCTGACGGGCGAGCACGGCATGGCCGGGGAGGCGGTGTATGGCTCCCTGGTGTGGGCGGCGCCCGCCCCTCTGGCCGGTCCAGCCCTGGCCCAGTTGCTGGCCGACTGTCGCGGCGACCGGCGGGGGCTGGAGGGCAGCATGGCCTGTGGCGCCCTGGACCAGGGCCTGGTGGCCCGCTATCGGGGCCCCTCCTCCCAGGCGGCGCGCCACTGGTTCACCCGCATCTGGGCGCGCATTCGGGCCGTACGGGGGCTGGCGGGGCCGCAACTGCCCCGGGTGTGGCCGTTCCAGGAGACGCCCCTGGCAATCGCTGAGCAGCCCCAACCCCCCCGCGCCAGGGCTGGATCAGCGGTGCCATGAGCGCGCCGCTGCGGCTGCCGCTGGAGCTGGTGCCCTGCCTGCTGTTGGGGGTGCTGCTCCAGTGGCGCTGGCCGAATCTGTCCAGCCGACTGACCCCGCCCCTGATCCGCTACGGCGTTCCCCTGAGCGTGCTGGGGCTGCTACTGCGCTCTGGTCTGGAGCGCTCGATGCTCTGGGCCGGCCTGCTGGCCCTGGTGGGTATCGGTGGCGGCCTGGCGCTGCTGCGCTGGCTGCCAGGCCTGCGCCAGCTGCTGTCGCCACCGGCCCTGAGACTGGGGGCTGTGGTGGGCAACACCGCCTACTTCGGCCTACCGGTGGCGATGGCCCTGCTGCCCCCGGCCGCGATGGGCACGGCGGTGGCCTACGACCTGGCGGCCACCCTGCTGGTCTGGGGTCTGGGGCCGGCCCTGCTGACGGGGGAGCGACTGCGATGCCGCCCCCTGGCCCGCGCCCTGGCCCACAGCCCCGCCAGTCGAGCCCTGGGGTTGGCGCTGCTGGCGGGGCTCACCCCCTGGAGCCACCAACTGGGCGAGCTGTTGTGGATGCCGGCGCGGCTGGTGCTGCTGTTGGCGCTGACGATCGTTGGCATCCATCTGGGTCAGCTGCTGCGCCAACCCCAGAGCAGCCGGACCAGCCCCTGGCACATACTGCCGGCCTTGACGATCAAGCTGCTGCTGTTTCCGGCGGCGATGCTGGCGCTCAGCCTGCTCACCCCCCTGCCCGCCCTGGCCCGCCAGGCGGTGGTGCTGCAGGCCGCCGCCCCCACCGCCGTGGCGGTGCTGCTGCTGAGCGAAGCGAAGGGCGCCGGCGACGACAGCGCCAGGGCAGCGGCCCTGGTGCTGTGGAGCACGGCCATCGCCCTGGTGAGCGTGCCCCTGTGGCGCCTGGTCTTGGGCTGAGCTCCCAGGGGGCTGGTCTCCCAGGACTGGTCTCTTAGACCTGGATTGAGGCCAATCAGGCCAGGGCGGCCCGCTGGGTTTCCAGGTTGAGAGGCACCAGCTCATCGCTGGCGTTGGTGAGGGCGGCGGCCTGCAGGGGGATTTCCCAGAGTTTGCCTATATTCACTTGGGGTTGGTCTTGCCTGCGCTAAGGATTCAGCGGGCTTGGCGATTGTCAATTCTCAAGAGCCCAGCAAGGCGGTGCACTCCAGTCGCTCCTGGCTGGCGTCGCGGCGTTGCAGGCGCAGGCGGATGATCTCGGCCAGGTAGGCGGCATCGTCGCCGACGCCGCAAAAGCGGGCCGATCCCCAGGTTTGCAGCCAGGGCAGGCCAATGAAATAAAGGCCGCTGCTGGGGGTGATACCCCGCTCGTGACTGGGATAGCCGGCACCATCGAAAACGGGCACGTCGATCCAACTGAAATCGGCCCCGTAACCGGTACACCAGATCACCGCCGCCAGGGGCTCATCGGTTAAATCCAAGCTGCAGGGATGGCCGGGCATGGGCTGCCAGCAGGGTTGATAGGCGGGCTGCTCTGGCGCCTCGATGGCCTGGCGGGCGATATAGGCGTCGATGCTGGAGCAGATGCGGCTGTAGACGGCATCGGCCTGGTCGAGATTGGCGGCCAGATCGTCCGCGAAACGAATCTCCCCGGGTGCCAGCTGTTGCAGGCGCCCATAAAGTTGCATGCCCTCGATGGCCCGGCGGCGCAGATCGATCTCGCGACCGCCGTCGCGCCCGGTGAGGTAGTGGTTGGTCTTGGCACGCACCAGTTTGGGATCGGCGTGCTGGTGGATCGGCATGGCGTAATAGCCCATCCGATCCAGCCAATCCACCACATCCCGGCCGCGATAGCGCCGGGGGGAGCGGGGCGCCGAACCGACGCTGAGGTGCACGCGGCGGCCGGCCAGAAAAAGATCTTCCGCGATCTGACAGCCCGACTGGCCACTGCCCACCACCAGCACCGGCCCGGGCGGCAGCCGCTGGGGATTGCGGTAGTCGCGGGCGTCGAGCTGCAACACCCCAGCCGGCAGGCGTTCGGCCTGGCCATGGCGCCGGGGCCGGTGGTAGCCGCCGGTGGCCACCACCACCTGGCTGGCCTCCAGCTCCCCCTCCGAGGTGAGCAGCCGATAGCCCTGGCCCTGGCGCTGCAAGCGCAAAACGCTCACCCCTTCCCGCACATCGGCCTGGATCTGGGCCGCGAAACGGCGCACGTAGGCGACGATCTCAGCGCGGCCCATGAAGCCCTCGGGGTCGTCGCCGTCGTAGGGGAAATCCGGCAGGCGGCACTGCCAATTGGGGGTTACCAGGCAGAAGGAATCCCAGCGCTGCTGCTCCCAGGCGTAGCCAATGCGGTGGCGTTCCAATAGCAGGGGCCGAATGCCCCGCCGCTGCAGACAGCTGGCCACCGCCAGGCCTGCCTGGCCGCCGCCCACGATCACCACCGACTGGGGCTGGGCCGAGGGAGCAGCCCCAGCGGCGGAATTGGCCAGGGAACCATCCCAGGAACCGCCCAGAGATCCGCCAAGGGAAGGGTCCAAGGGAAAAGCCATCAATTAGAAGGCAAGTTTCGGCGCCATTGATCATCCATTTGGTAACAACAGCCACCCTTGTCAGCCAGTGCGCGGTCAACGTCAGGGCCGCCGGCTGCCTGGGTAACAACGGCGACACATTGGCCATAAAACCCATGCAAACTTCAGCTCGCTGTTTTCGTTACAGGCCCGGCTTCGATGCCTCAAGTCACTCGTCCCGCCAATCAGCCGGGAGATTTTTTGGTTGACTACGAGGAGAAGGTATTTCCAGACATCAAAGCTGAGCCAGGTGAAAAAGCACTGGTAACTTTTCACACCGTGGCCTTTGAAGGTTCGATCGGCCTGGTGAACCTGCTCCAGGCCAGCCGGCTAATCAATAAGGGATTTGAAACCTCCATTTTGCTCTACGGCCCCGGCGTAACCCTGGGGGTGCAGCGGGGTTTCCCCAAGCTGGGCGATGCCGCCTTTGACGGCCATCTCAACTTCAATGCCCGCATCCAGAAATTCATGGATCAAGGGGGCAAGGTGTATGCCTGTCGCTTTGCGCTGCAGGCCCTCTATGGCCACGGGGAAGGGGCCCTGATCCCAGGCATTACGCCAATCAATCCTCTGGATGTGATGGATCTAATTTTGATGCATCGCAAGGAGGGCTCCTTTATCCTCGACACCTGGACCCTTTGATTTAGCGCTACTTGGCCTGGCGCCTCTTGAGTTAATTCTGGGCACTTCTGATTCCTTTCCATGGCGTCAACGATTATGGTGGCGGCGGCCCAGATCCGGCCGGTACTGCATAGCCTTGAGGGCTCCCTGGCCCGGTTGCTGGAGGCGATGGCAGAAGCCGCCAAGGCGGCGGTGGAGCTGATCGTGTTCCCCGAAACCTTCCTGCCCTATTACCCCTATTTCTCTTTTGTGGAGCCAGCGGTGCTGATGGGGCCTTCCCATCTGCGCCTCTACGACCAGGCGATGGAGCTGCCCGGCCCCGAGCTGGGCCAGATCGCCGCCGCCGCTCGTCGATACGGCATGCACGTGCTGCTGGGCATCAACGAGCGCGATGGCGGCAGCCTTTACAACACCCAGTTGTTGATCGATGCCAACGGCGAGGTGGTGCTTAAACGGCGCAAACTCACCCCCACATACCACGAGCGGATGGTGTGGGGCCAGGGGGATGGCTCCGGCCTGCGGGTGGTGAGTACGGGGCTGGGGCGCATCGGCGCCCTGGCCTGCTGGGAGCACTACAACCCCCTGGCGCGGTTTGCGCTGATGGCCCAGGGGGAGGAGATCCACTGCGCCCAGTTCCCCGGCTCGCTTGTGGGGCCGATCTTCAGCGAACAAACCGCCGTCACCATGCGCCACCACGCCCTGGAGGCCGGCTGTTTTGTGGTGTGTTCCACCGCCTGGCTCGATCCGAGCGATTACTCCCAGATCACGGCGGACACCAGCCTGCACCGGGCCTTTCAAGGTGGTTGCCACACGGCTGTGATCAGCCCGGAAGGCCGCTACCTGGCCGGCCCCCTACCCGAGGGGGAGGGGCTGGCAATCGCCGAATTGGACCGCTCTTTGATTACCAAACGCAAGCGAATGATGGACAGCGTGGGGCATTACAGCAGGCCAGACCTGCTCAGCCTGCGCATCAACCGCAGGGCCAACAGTCAGATGCAGGATTTAGCCAATAGCCTTGATCAAAGAGGCAATGGGCAGGCTGCCCTTGATCAAATAGGCCATGGGCAGACTGGCCTATTTGATCAAATAAGCCCCGATCAAATAGACCTCGATCAAACAAGCCCTGGCCCAAATGGCGCGGGCGGCCCGGCCGCAGCTGCTGAAGGGAAGGTGAACCATGGCTGATCTGGCCCGACTGGTGACCGAACTGCAGGTGCAGGGGTTGGTGGATGGGGCCGTAGCCGGCAACCAGGGGCGGCGGGGCGGCGCTGGCCCCTCCGACCACCGGGCGATCACCATCGAGGGCACCACGGTGATGGTGCCCGTCCACAACGCCCTGTCGCGGCACTCGCCCTACAGCATCAGCCAGGGGATGGATGGGGCGGTGCGGCTGGCGGCGGCCGGCGAGGGCGAGCCCTTGGCCAGGGTGGAGACGCCGGCGGAGCCGCGCTTCTACGGGCTGAGCACGGCGGATGGCATTCCCTACCGCTCAATTGCGCTGCTACACGGGAAAACGGTGCTGGCCACCACACTGTTGCAAACCTGTATTCGCTTTCGCGATCGCAGCCAATCTTGCCAGTTCTGCGCCATTGAGCAGTCGCTGGAGGATGGCCGCACCCTGGTGCGCAAAACCCCGGAGCAGGTGGCGGAGGTGGCGGAGGCGGCGGTGCGGCTCGATGCCATCAGCCAGCTGGTGATGACCACCGGCACCCCCAACAGCGAAGACCGGGGGGCGCGGCTGATGGCCGAAACGGCGGCGGCGGTGAAGGCGAGGGTGGCGATCCCGATCCAGGGGCAGTGCGAGCCGCCGGAGGATCCGATCTGGTATCTGCGCATGAAAGAGGCCGGCATCGACAGCCTCGGCATGCATCTGGAGGTGGTGGAAGAGGAGGTGCGGCGGCGGATTTTGCCGGGCAAATCGGAACTGAGCCTGGAGCGCTATGAACGGGCCTTTGCCGAGGCGGTGGCGGTGTTTGGCCGGGGCCAGGTTTCCACCTATCTGTTGGCGGGTCTAGGCGACAGCGCCGCCAGCCTGATCGCCTGCAGTGGCCGCCTGATCGAACTTGGCGTATATCCATTTGTGGTGCCATTTGTACCAATCGCCGGCACGCCGCTGGCGGATCATCCCGCCCCCTCCACTGAATTCATGCTGGAGGTATATACGGCGGTAGCGGAATTACTAAAAACATCCAATATGCGTTCGGACCAGATGGCGGCCGGCTGCGCCAAGTGCGGCGCCTGTTCGGCCCTTTCCCTGTTTGAGCAGCAGGGCTGATCACTATGTTTTTTATTGATCCCAGCAGCCACGACATCGGCCGCAGCACCAGTTCAGCCCCGGCGGCGTTTACGCCATCGGTGCGCGGCGGCATCGGCGTGGATGCCGAGGATTTTCGCCTCTCCCCCACCGCCAGTTCCGAGCAGTTTTCCTTTCATCTGCTGCGGGCTAGGTCGCCACTGCTGGCCAGCTACTGGCAGCTGCGCGGCGATATTTTTTGCCAGGAACAGCATTTATTTGAGGCATCAGATCGCGATGAGCTAGATGAAATCTCCTATCCAATTGTGGCGATCAACCACACCCTGGGCCAGGGCCAAGCGGTGGGGGTGGTGCGAATTTTGGAGCAAAGCCCCAGGATTTGGTATGGCGGCAGGCTGGGGGTGGATATGAACTTCCGACGCCATAACCAAATTGGTAAGGGCCTGATCTGGAAGGCGGTTACCACGGCCCATGGCTGGGGGTGTGATCGATTTTTAGCAACGGTGCAGCAGCAAAATGTGCGCTTCTTCCAGCGGCTGCATTGGCAAGCGATCGAGGAATTAGAAATTCGCGGCGTTGTCCACCAGCTGATGCAGGCGGATTTGAGCTATTACCAGCCCGCCCGCGAATGCCGCCCCGCCCCGGTGGCGGCATGACGGCCGCGGCCCTGGCGGCGATCTGCCAGCGGCTGAAGGCCCAGGCTGGCCTGCAAGGCAAGGCCGACATCCGGGCGGCGGCCCGCAGCTTTGTGCATCTGCCGTTTCCGGAACTGGGGGCGGCGGCGGCTCTAGGGGACGACGCGGCGCTGCTGCCGGCGGTGGGGGGCCGATTGCTGCTGGCCTGCGAGGGGCTGCAGCCGGAGCTGGTGGAGGAGGACCCCTGGTTTGCCGGCTGGAGTGGCGTATTGGTGAATTTGAGCGATATCGCTGCCATGGGCGGCACACCCCTGGCGGTGGTGAACAGCATCTGGAGCAAGAACGATCAGCACGCCGATCAGCTGCTGGCGGGCATGCGCCGCGCCGCCGACTGCTTTGCGGTGCCGGTGGTGGGGGGCCACACTAATTTGCGCAGTCCGTATAACGCTCTATCGGTGGCGGTGCTGGGCAGCAGTGGCCCAATGGTGCTGTCGGCCCGGGCGGCGAGGCCGGGGCAATTGTGTTGCCTGTTGATAAACACCAGCGGCGAGTTTTATCGCCACTATCCGTTTTGGGATGCGGCCACCAAGGCCGAACCAAAGCTGCTGCGGGAGCACCTGGCATTGATGGCCCAGCTGGCGGCCCAGGGCCTGGTGCTGGCCGCCAAGGACATCAGCATGGGGGGCTTGGTGGGCACTGGGGCGATGTTCGCCGAGGCGGCTGGTTGCCGGCTGAGCCTGGAGCTGGAGGCGATCGTGCCGCCCCCTGGCGTGGCCTTGGAGGCCTGGCTGAGCTGTTTTCCCAGCTATGGCTACCTGTTGGCGGTGGAGCCAGCACAACTGGAGCCATTGCACAAATTGGTGCGCAACTACCCAGACCTGCACTGCGGCACCATCGGCAGCTTCCAGCCGGGCGGCAGCGAACTGGAACTGCGCCAGGGGGGCCAGAGCTGCAGCCTATGGAACGGCCGCGAACCCCTCACCGGCTTCGGGGCGCTGGCCACCTGAACATTTTACTCAATCACAGTCTATTCGCTTACAGTCTATTTGCCTACGGTCCATTCGCTTACGATCTATTCGCCCGTGCTCCATTCCCCTATAACCTATTCGCCAGCGATCTACTTGCTTGCAGTCCATTCACCAGCAGCCTATGTTGCTAGGGATCTATATGCTTACAGTCCATTTGCTTGCGGTCCATTCACTTACCGCCTATTTACCTGCGCTCTATTTGCTTTCGATCTATTCGCTTAAGATTTGCTCATCCACGTTTTTTGCGCACCCCCACTCCCATGCCAGAAGTAATACTGCAACTGCAATGGCCTGACGGCCGCATCAGCGAGCTCTATTCCCCCTCCACCACCATCCTCCACCACCTGCAACCTGGCCAAACCCTAAGCGTGGCGGAACTGCAAACCAGGGCGATGCTTGCCCTGAAACAGGCCAGCGAAAGGGTGCGAGCCCGCTACGGCTTTGCCTGCACCCGCACCGACGAAGAATGGCACAAACTGCAAATCAGCGTCGCCAGCTATGGCCCAGATCAATTGGTAACGATTACCGGCCAGCATTGAATTTGGTGCGATGGGCAAACACGACATCGCCGGCGAATACAAGTTAATCCATAGCCGTTCGGCTCACTCCTCGATCGGGCTGGGGAAGCGGGACATCCGGCTGGGGAAGCGGGACACCGGGTTGGTGCAGCGATGCAGCGTGGCGGCCCGAATCAGTTCGGCTCCACTCAGCGACAACTTGGCGCTGATGTGTTTGCGGTAGGTCTCCACCGTGTGCACGCTCAGTCCCAGGTCCTGGGCGATCTCTTTATTGAGCAGACCCCGGCCCAGCGCCTGAAACACCCGCAACTCGCGAGGAGCGAGCTGATCCACCTGCAGGCCCCATTGCGGGTTGCTCATGTGCGATCGGCGCGGACGGGCCTCCTGCATGCGGATCACCATGCGCACCAGGTCATCCCAATCGTGGTGCTTGTCCACGATTCCCAGCAGGATTGGCTCCAATTCGAGCGGGGGCACAAACTGCTCGCTCACGTCGGTGATCACGATCAACCGGCCGTCTGGATTCCTCTGATGCAGCGCCGCAGCCGCATCCTGCCAGGTCTGCCCCTGCTCGCTTTCACAATGGACATCCAGGAGCAGCAGATCGGGCGGCGAGTGGTCGATGAAGGCAATCGCCAGGGCCAGGGAGGAAAACACCCCCACCAGCTCCAGGCAGCAATGCTCGGCCAGCAACCCGCCCACGGCTTGTCCCACCAAGCGCTGGCGATCGAGCACTAGACAGGTTAGAGCCGGCAGCTCCTCATTTTGTTGATCCGATGGCAGGGACATCGGCTGGTGCTGCTTAAGTGCCATAAACCATCATGGCAACTTCTAGGACTCACCAAAGTGGGGCCCATAAATAAGGACCTTTACAACAGCAATCCAGTGGCAGAATACTGAATGTTGTTCTCAGATCTTCCCAAGATGGCTGCATATCCTTCCCCAACGGCATCGGCGTTTCGCACTCCTCGGCGAATCACAATCACCCTGCCGCACAATGCCTTCTGTGATTTGCAGCAGCGCTGTGACAACGAGGGGCGCTCCCTCAGCAACCTGGCGGCCTATCTGCTAGAGACCTCGTTAAAACAGCAGGTATGACCAGTGGGTTCGTCGCGGGATGGTTAGCGTGGTCGAATGGTTTGACATGACCCACTGATTTAACATGACCCACTGATTTAACATGACCCACTGATTTAACATGACCCACTGATTTAACATGGCCAACTGACTTAACTTGGTGCACTAGTTTGACTTGGTAAAATGGTTTATCCTGGCCGGATGACATGACTTACTCAAGTAATTTAACTTGTTTCAATATTTTTACTTACCCAAATAACTTGATTTGGTCGTACCAGATGGAATGAAGGGCTACGTCCCATTGTCGATGATGGCCAGCGGGCGGGTGACGGTTTATTTGCCTGCCGCCCAGCCCGCTGATCAGTTACTCTAAGGAGCCCTAAGCAGCTCTAAGCAAAGTTGGTGTCGATCGTCGATGGCGACACCGTCAAGCCTAAGTAAGCGGCGGCTCGCTGCTGGGGCGGGCGGAAGCTCGTTCCTCAGCTGTTCGCATGCCGTTACGAGCAGCTGAAATCTGAACTGCAGCGCCTCCAACAGGAGCTTGATCAACAAACCTTCGTGTAGCACCCGCAGCCAAAGCTGCTCGCCATAAACATCGGCGATGGGCAGGATAACTTCGAGATCCGCAGCGGCGAAACCGCATTGCTGTTCTTCGAGCGCTTCATCCGCCTAGGGGATGCGGCGCTGGCGTGGATGGGCTGCCGGCGCGGCTCTCCGCTCTGGGGTCGGCAGCGGGAGGTGGCGATGGAATTCAGCTCTGACATCCGCTGGCTGCAGCTGTTCGACAACTGCCAGCGGGGCCTGCTGGCGCTGGAGCGAGGTGTGATGCTGGCCCAGGCGATCGCCACGGATTCGGCCCCAGGCTCCCGCTGCTGCGGCTGGCCCAGATTGATGCGGATTTAGATGATCTGATATCGATTTATCTTTCCATGCCCCCCATTCCCCGATCCTGCGGCACCATCCAGCCACCAATGGCCCGCGAAAGCCCTGTGATTAGCGGCAGCCTGGGATTGGCCGGCCAGGGGCGGGTCAGTCCTCCTCCAGGGCAACTAAATCCCGCAGCTGGCCCATGTCCAGGCCCCCCAGCCACTCCTCGCCAGAGCCGACGATCTCGGCGGCCAATCTCGCCTTCTCGCGAATCATCCTGTCGATCTTCTCCTCCACCGAACCGCTGGTGATGAACTTGTGCACCATCACCCGATTCTGCTGGCCAATGCGATAGGCGCGGTCGGTGGCCTGGTTCTCCACCGCTGGATTCCACCAGCGATCGATGTGGAACACATGGCTGGCCCTGGTGAGATTCAAACCCACTCCGCCGGCCTTCAACGACAGCAAAAACAGCTGCGGGCCGCGCGGATCCTCCTGGAAGCGATCCACCATCGCCTGGCGTTCCACCTTGCTGGTGCTGCCATACAGGAACGGCACCTCCTGGCGCCAGCGGCGCTCCAGATGGGCCTTCAGCAACAGACCCCACTCGGCGAACTGGGTGAACAGCAGGGCCCGATCGCCGGCTTCGATCACCTCCTCGAGTATTTCCTCCAGCCGCTGCAACTTGGCGCTGCGGGCTCCGAACTGGCCGTCCACCGCCGCCTCCCCCAGGGCCAGGGCCGGGTGGTTGCACACCTGCTTGAGCTTGGTGAGCAGGGCCAGCACCTGGCCGTGCTTTTGACCCAGCGGCGCCCGGGCGATGGCATCCAAGCTGGCCTCCACGGTTTGGTTGTAGAGCTTCTTCTGCTCCGCGCTGAGCCCCACCCATTCGCTCAATTCCACCTTCTCCGGCAGATCGGAAATGATCGAGCGATCGGTCTTCAGGCGGCGCAGGATGAATGGCCCCACCCTTGACTTCAAATCCCGCAAAGAAGACATGTCGCCATAGCGCTCGATCGGCAGGCGATACCGCTGTCGGAAAAAGGGCTCATCGCCCAGCACCTGGGGATTGAGAAAATCCATCAGGGCCCACAGCTCACTCACCCGGTTCTCCACTGGCGTGCCGGTGAGGGCGATGCGAAAACGACCGCCCTTGCCCGAGCGAGCCAGATCGCGGGCGGCCTGGCTCTGCTTGGCGCTGGGATTCTTGATCGCCTGGGCCTCGTCGATCACCATCCCCTGCCAGTCGATCGTCTCCAACAGCTCGCTATCTCGCTGCAACAGGCCGTAGCTGGTAAGCATCAGATCCACCCCCTCCAGCGCCTGCTGCAGGGCCCCCGGGCTGGAGGGTCGACGCGGACCGTAGTGCTCGCGCACCACCAGCTCCGGGGTGAAGCCATGGGTTTCCCGCTTCCAGTTGGTGAGCACCGAGGTGGGGGCCACCAGCAGCACCGGCCGCTTCAGTTCCTCCTCGGCCTTGAGGTGCTGCAGGAAGGCCAGCAGCTGAATCGTCTTGCCCAAGCCCATGTCGTCGGCCAGGCAGGCCCCCTGATCAAAGCGATACAGGAAGGCCAGCCAGCCCAGACCCCGCTCCTGGTAGGGCCGCAGCTGGCCGCAGAAGCCCGGCGGGGCCGGCAGCGGATCCGGTGCCTTCTGGTGGTGGTACTGCTCCAGCACCGCCTGCAACCGCGGGGCCGCCACAAAGCGATGCACCGGCAGCCGATGGAAGGTGTCGCCGTCGCTGCCGGTGAGCCGCAGGGCATCGTCGAGGCTGAGTTTGGGATCGGCACCACAAAACCGCTCCGCGTTTTTGAGATCGCTGGGGCGCAGCTCAATCCAGACGCCCTTGTGCTGCACCAGCGGGCTGCGCTTGGCCGACAGCCGCTCCAGGTCCCGCAGGGTGAGCGTCACCCCGCCGATCATGAACTGCCAACTCCAGTTGAGGCGCTCCCCCAGGGTGAACCCCCGCGAGCGCTCCGGCAGCTCCGCCTCCATCTCCAGTCCAAGCCGGCTGGCCAGACCGCCGGAGAGGCTGGGGGGCAACACCACCCCCACCCCCACATCCCGCAGCCGCGTGGCGGCCGTGCGCACCAGCACGAAGGCCTCCGCCGGGGTGAGCTGCAGCTTCTCCGGCGTGGCCGAATCCAGCCCACGCTCAATCGGTTCGAACAGGGTGAGGGCCCGCCCCAAGCCCTCCAGCAGCAGTTCGCCCGGCAGGGGCACAGCGATCTCCCCCAGCTGCAGCTGGCGATCGCCACTGGCCCACACCGTGGCCGCCGGCACCTTGAGGCTGGGGTCGGCTTCCGCCTGCAGCGACAGGCTCAACTCCCAGAGCTCCTCCCCCTCCTGGGGAGCGGCCAATTCCAGGCAGGTGCGGGCTGGCGCCACCTTGCCCGCCACCGCCTCGCGCCAGTGGTGGGTGGCCACCTCCAACCGCTCGGTCTCCTCCTCATCGAGCTTGAGCTGCCCCTCCCCGGGCCCCAGGGCCCGTTGCCAGGCGCCCAGCAGCGGGTCGAGCTCCTCGCTGGCCTGGACCGCGAAACCCTGGCGCAGCTGGCCATCGAGCAGGGTTTCCAGGAAGCTGGCCACCCGCAGCCGACCACTACCCGGCCGCCGGCAGCTGAGGGCGGGTTCGGGTTTGCGGCCATCGCCGATGGCACAGGTGGCCACCTGGGGCAGGCTGATGGCCAGGGTCTCCAGCCGATGGCGATCGTCCTCGCGGTTGAGCAGCGGCAGCCAGTGGGCCCGACCCTCCTCCACCAGGGGCAGCCAGCGCCCCCGGGCGATCAAGCTGAGGCACCAGCGCTGCAGGTGGGTCCACCAGCGCAGGTCATCGGCCAGGTCGGGATGGTC
The DNA here is from genome assembly GCA_044356375.1 of Prochlorococcaceae cyanobacterium. GTDB lineage: Bacteria > Cyanobacteriota > Cyanobacteriia > PCC-6307 > Cyanobiaceae > UBA5018. The sequence goes on from JBIKWK010000026.1 coordinate 29,465, forward strand.
GCCGGAGAGGGGCAGGCGGCTCAGCCACTCGCTGGCGGCGGCGGGCTTCAATGCCAGGCCCTCCACCTGCCAGGGCCACCACTCCACCCCCTTGGGGATCGGTTCGCCCGCCAGCAGCGGCAGGCCACTCCAGGCGGCCCCATTGGGCTTGCGGCCTCCCTTGGCCACCAGGGCCCGACTGGGCAGGGTGAGGCTGGCGGTGGCAGGGCGCAGGTCTTCCGACCACAGGTCGCTCTCGTCCAGCCAGGTGGCCAGATCGTCAACGTTCAAGGAAAAGGGATGGACGGCCGCCTCGCCGCTGGGGGCGATCGGCTCAGCCACGCGCCAGGTGTCGGCCCAGAGCAACAGGCGACCGCCCGCACCTTCGGGGGGAAACAGCCAGGTGGCGTGCAGCAGGCTCATCAGGGCCGGAGTACTGGCAGTTGACGCTGCGCTGTGTGCAGCAGCAGCGCACTGCCGATCAGGGGCAGCCAGAGCGGCAGCCACCTACTTACAGCAGCCATCATCACAGTTGACAGGGGCGCCCCAGCGAGACTCCATCCGCCGGCCAGGGGGGCCGCCAAACTCACCAGGCCGCAGACCGCCCCCACCAGGCCCGCCTGCAGGTGGCCGTCATCGGGATCGACCCGCTGCAGGTGAAAGGCCAGCAAGCCATAGAAAAAGCCGCAGCCGCCGGCCCGCAGCGCCGCATCCAGCAGGCCCCTGGCCCTGGCCAGCTCCACTGCCCTGGCCCGCTCCACTGCCTCGGTCGCCTCCCCGGCTAGATCGACCAGGGCAGCCAGGCCGCCAGCAGCAGCTGGATCGCCAAAGATGGCCAGGGCCAAACCGATGGCCCCGGCCCCCAGGGCGGCGATCAGGGCCCAGCCGATCGAGCGCAGCCGCAACTGGGCGCGCTGCTGGCCCGGGAGCTGGTGGGGGGGCTGGCCTGCCGGCTGCTGGGGCGGTTGCTGGGGCGGCTGATGGGGATCGCGGTTGCTGATGGCCAAGGGGAAGCCGCTCCGGCTGCTGCCTGCGCTGGGCGATCATGCCCTTTCCAGGCTTACTGCGCAGAGTCATGGCCGCCGCCAGCACCGTGCCCGTCACCCCTGCCGGGCGGCCCCGCAGCGGCGATGAGATTCGTCGCGCCTTCCTCGATTTCTACGAGCAGCGCGGCCACCGGCCCATGGCCAGCGCCTCGTTGATTCCCGACGACCCCACGGTGCTGCTCACCATCGCCGGCATGCTGCCGTTCAAGCCGGTGTTCCTGGGCCAGGCCGAACGGCCGGCCGCCCGGGCCACCAGCAGCCAGAAGTGCATCCGCACCAACGACATCGAGAACGTGGGCCGCACGGCCAGGCATCACACGTTCTTCGAGATGCTCGGCAACTTTTCTTTTGGCGACTACTTCAAAGAACAGGCGATCCAGTGGGCCTGGGAGCTGAGCACCCAGGTGTTTGGCCTCTCGCCCCGGCAGCTGGTGGTGAGCGTGTTCAGGGAAGACGACGAGGCCGCCGCCATCTGGCGCGATCTGGTGGGTGTAGACCCGGGGCGGATCATCCGCATGGATGAAGCCGATAACTTCTGGGCTTCGGGCCCCACCGGTCCCTGCGGACCCTGCTCGGAGATCTACTACGACTTCAAGCCGGAACTGGGCAATGCGGGCATCGATCTGGAGGACGACAGCCGCTTCATCGAGTTCTACAACCTGGTGTTCATGCAGTACAACCGCGACGCCGAGGGCCAGCTCACGCCCCTGGCCAGTCGCAACATCGACACCGGCATGGGCCTCGAACGCATGGCCCAGATCCTGCAGGGCGTTGCCAACAATTACGAAACAGATCTGATCTATCCGCTGATCGAAACCGCCGCCACCCTGGCCGGAGTCGACTACCGCCAGCTGGATGCCAAGGGTCAAACCTCCTTGAAGGTGATCGGCGACCACAGCCGCGCCGTCACCCAGCTGATCGGCGATGGCGTCACCGCCAGCAACCTCGGCCGCGGCTACATCCTGCGGCGCCTGCTGCGGCGGGTGGTGCGCCACGGCCGGCTGCTGGGCATCGAGAGGCCCTTCCTCGCCGCCATGGGGGAGGCCAGCATCACCCTGATGGGGGCGGTGCATCCCCGGCTGGTGGAGCGTCGCGGCCAGATCCTGGCGGAACTGGAACGGGAGGAGGCCCGCTTCCTGGACACCTTGGAGCGGGGCGAAAAGCTGCTGGCCGACGTGCTGGCCGCTAAACCCCGGCAGATTTCCGGCGACCAGGCCTTTGAGCTCTACGACACCTACGGCTTTCCGCTGGAGCTCACCGAAGAGATCGCCGAAGAGCAGGGCCTGGCGGTGGATGTGGCCGGCTTTGAAGCGGCGATGCAGGCCCAGCGCCAGCGGGCCAAGGCGGCGGCGGTGAGCCTCGATCTCACCCTGCAGGGCGCGATCGAACAGCTGGCCGCCGGCCTGGAGGCCACGGCCTTCGGGGGCTACGAAAGGCTGGAGCAGCCGGGCTGCGTGCTGGCCCTGGTGGTCAACGGCGAGCCGGCCGAGCGGGCCAGCGCCGGCGATGCGGTGCAAATCGTGCTGGACAGCACCCCCTTTTACGGCGAGGGCGGCGGCCAGGTGGGCGACCGGGGCCTGCTGATCGCCGACCCCAGGGCCACGGGCAATGGCCCAGGCAATGCCGATGGCGCCAATGGCGAAGTGGTGGTGAGCGTTGAGGCGGTGGGCCGCAACCGCAGCGTGTTCGTGCATCGCGGCCAGGTGGAGCGGGGCGCCCTGGCGGTGGGCGATCTGGTGCGGGCCCAGGTGGACCGAGGCTGCCGCCGCCGCGCCCAGGCCAACCACACCGCCACCCACCTGCTCCAGGCCGCCTTGAAGCAGGTGGTGGATCCCTCCATCTCCCAGGCCGGCTCGCTGGTGGATTTCGATCGGCTGCGCTTCGACTTCCACTGCCCCCGGGCGGTCACGGCCGCCGAACTGGAGCTGCTGGAGGCCCGCATCAACGGCTGGATCGCCGATGCCCACCACCTGCAGGTGCGGGAGATGGCGATCGAGCAGGCCAAGGCCGCCGGCGCCCTGGCCATGTTCGGCGAGAAATACGCCGAGGTGGTGCGGGTGGTGGATGTACCCGGGGTGTCGATGGAGCTCTGCGGCGGCACCCACGTGGCCAACACCGCCGAGATCGGCCTGTTCAAAATCATTGGCGAGAGCGGTGTGGCCGCCGGCATCCGCCGCATCGAGGCGGTGGCCGGCGCGGCGGTGCTCACCTATCTCAATCAACGCGACGCGGTGGTGAAGGCCCTGGGGGATCGCTTCAAGGCCCAGCCGGAAGAAATCGTGGAGCGGGTGACGGGCCTGCAGGAGGAGCTCAAGGCCAGCCAAAAATCCCTGGCGGCGGCCCGCGCCGAGCTGGCCGCCGCCAAGGCGGCGGCTCTGGTGGACCAGGCCGAAGCGGTGGGGCAGGCGGCTGGCCAGCCGTTCCAACTGTTGGTGCACCGGCTCGATGGCGTGGAGGGAGCAGGCCTGCAGATCGCGGCCCAGCAACTGCAGGAGCAAATCGGCATCGGCACTGCGGTGGTGTTGGGCGGCCTGCCGGATCCTGCCGACCCGGGCAAGGTGGTGCTGGTGGCGGCCTTCGGCAAGGCGGTGATCGCCCGGGGCCAGCAGGCCGGCAAGTTCATCGGCGCCATCGCCAAACTCTGCGGCGGCGGCGGCGGCGGCCGCCCCAACCTGGCCCAGGCCGGCGGTAAGGATGGCTCCGCCCTGGACGGGGCCCTGGCCCAGGCGAAGAGCGAATTGAAGCGGGCCCTCAATTAAACGTCTCCCCATGCACGCCTCAACCAGCCAACAACTGCCGCTGCCCGCGCCCCCATCACCCCAGCCATCGCTGCGCTCCGGGAACTGCCTGGGCCTACTCCGGCCGCTCGCCGCCACAGCCACAGCTACCGCCACCGCCACCTCAATGGCAGTGGCGATGGCGGTGGCGGCAGGGCTGCTGCCCCTGCTGCCCCTGCAGGCCCGGGCCCAGGTGCAACTGCAACTGCGCTGCGGCGGCACCCTGGTGGAGGCCCGCGGCTCGGCCCAACGGCAACGGCCAATGGCAAAGCTGGCCTTTTCCCTGGCCCTGGAGGCGGATGCGGCCCGCTCCGCTGAGGCCCTGGCCACGCTGCAGCTGCGGTTGGATGCGGTGCGCCGGCAGCTGCAGGCCCTGGCCGTGGAAGAGCTGCAGGTGGGCAGCCCCAGCACCTGGACTGGTCGCAACTCCCGGATCACCGCCAGCCTGCAGGTGAGCGGCAAGCTGGCGCCCCGCCACTACCAGAGCCTGGTGCGCGAGGTGGGGGGGCTGGCCGGCGTGCGCCTGGCCCCCGTAACCAGCCAGGCCGACCCTGCCGAGGATCGGGCCAGCGCCCAGTCCCTGCTGCGGGCCGCCTACCAAGATGCGCTGCGCCAGGCCAACCAGCTGGCGGCGGTGATGGGACTCCGCCAAGTGAGGCCCCTGCAGGTGCAGCTGGAGGCGATGCCCCAGCCCTATCTGCTCAAATCAGCCGCCGCCGATGCGGCTCCAGCCGCTGCGCCATTCAATCCCGACGAACTGAGCCCACCGATCGATCGCCTCAGCCTGCAGGCCAGCTTCTGCCTACAATGAGCTTTGCCTCGGCATAGCAACTGGCGGGGCCAATTAAGCTAGCAGGGCCAATTAAGCCAAAATGGCAAATCAAGCGCAAAGCCGATTGCAGCCAGCCCTGATCGCTAAAGAGCTGCTAAAGAGCTGCTAAAGGCTACTGCTCAGGGCTGCAAATAAGTGGTTTGACGCAGGCTGGTCTCCAGGTGATCCATCAACCGGCGCGCGGCGGCGATGCCTAGGCCACCGCTCTGGATCGCCACTTCACTGGCCAGCCGCAACCGCTCCAATAGCAGGCTGGGATCGTGCTCCATCGCCTGCAACACCTCGGCATTGGTGTCACCGCGCACCACGTGATCCACCTGGTAGCCGCCGCCGGGCGCCAGGCGGATATTCACGGCATTGGTGCTACCAAACAGGTTGTGAAGATTGCCCATAACCTCCTGGTAGGCACCGGCGAGGAACAAGCCAATTAGGTAAGGCTCGCCCGGTCTCAAATGGTGCAACTCCAACAGGGGCTTAACCTGACCAGCATCGATGAAGCGCGCTAATTTGCCATCTGAATCACAGGTGAGATCAGCAAAACTACCGAGCCCAGCGGGGGCCTCATTGAGGCGATGGATCGGCATCACCGGAAACAACTGATCGATAGCCCAGGTGTCTGGTGCCGAACGAAATACCGAGAGATTGGCGTAGTAAGTACTGGCTAAACCCGCCTGCAAAGACCGCAGGTCATCGGGCACCCCGGCCGCCGGCAGCTGTCTGCTGATCGCCCAGCAACAGGCCCAGTAGAGCTGCTCGGCGCAGGCCCGATCCTGGATGGTGAGATAGCCGAGACGGAAGGCGGCCAGGGCATCTTCTTTGAATTTGCGAGCGTCGTTCCAGGCCTCCTGCAAATTTTCGGAATTGATGCCGGCGAGGGTTTCGCGCAAATTGCGCACAATCAATTGTTCGCCTGGCTGGGGCGGAGGAGCTTGATCGCCGACGCCACTGCTACCGAGCACGTCAAACACCAAAACGGAAAAATGACTGGCGATCGCCCGGCCGCTCTCGCTCACCAAGGTGGGGGGCTGCAGGCCGTGGGGCTCGCAGCATTCCCTCACCGTGGCCACCACGTCGTTGGCGTAATTCTGCAGGGAGTAATTGGTGGAGGCCGCCGTGGCCGTGCGGCTACCGTCGTAGTCGACCCCCAGGCCACCCCCCACATCCAGGTAGCCCATCGAGGCGCCAAGACCACAGAGTTGCACGTAGAGCTGGGCGGCCTCCTGCAGGGCATCTTTGAGCACGGCGATGTCATTGATCTGACTGCCCACATGAAAATGCAGCAGGCGCAAATCCGCCAACAAGCCCGCCTGGCGCAGCGCCTCCACGGCGGTGAGCAGATCGGGAACCGACAGGCCGAACTTGGCCCGTTCCCCCACGGAGCTGCCCCAATGACCGGTGCTGCGGGTGGCCAACTTGGCGCGCAAACCGATCAGCGGAGCGGCGCCCAGTTGGCGGCTGGCATCAATAATCCGCTCCACCTCATCGAGCTGCTCAATCACCACCACCGGTTGACGACCCAGCTTTCGAGCCAGGATTGCCGTTTCCACATAGCGCCTGTCCTTATAGCCATTGCAGATCAGGAGAGCTTCCGGGTCCTCCAGCAAGGAGAGGGCGATCAGTAGTTCGGCCTTACTGCCGGCTTCCAAACCAAAATGCCAGCGGCGACCGGTTTCCACCAGTTGCTCCACCACGTGACGTTGCTGGTTGCATTTCACTGGAAACACACCCTGGTAGCGGCCGCTATATCCGTACTGGGCAATTGCCCGCTCAAATGCAGCGTGGAGGCGCTCTAGGCGATCCTCCAAGATGTCATCAAAGCGGATTAACAGCGGCAAGCTGAGATCCCTTCCCTGCAGACCCTCCACCAGCTCCACCAGATCGAGAGCGCCACCGCGATCCCCCCTGGGCTGCACGATCACGTGGCCGCGCTCATTAACGCTGAAGTAAGGATCTCCCCAACGCCCCAGGCCGTAGAGCCGCAGGCTGTCCGCCAAGCTCCAGCCTGGGGATGACGAGCCGGCATCGGCAGCAGCTGGGGAATCGCCTATGGAAGCCAAGGCCGCTGGAGAGGGGCTAGCGGCTGGGGAGGGGTTAGCGGCTGGGGAGGTGGGGGCCATCGCAGCAGGGCAAGGCCCCTGGGATACCAACGGAATCTAAGGAGCCCCAGGTCTTGGCCGCCCCAAGCCAGCCAACCCCCCCTGGAGCAACCAAGACCGGCCCGCGGCAGCAAACCGGCCGCGGCGGACCATCAGAGCCAAGCAAAGGTCACAGCGAGCCAAGCAAGATATCAAGGCAATTACAGACCACCCAAAACCCAGCTAACCAGCAACTTACTGGGCAATGCTATCGAAATTGACGGCACAATATCATCTACCGCCACCAGCATCGAAGCGAACCGGGACCCAGGCAGGGTAGCAATTAATGGAGGCACTTCGCCATTGCCTTATTCAACCGTAAATCTATTTAAAAATGTCACGGGATCTTGCATTGCAGGCGTAATTCCTGGGAATACAGCCAACAACCACCCCTCCGGCGCCAGTGGAAACAACACCATTAATGCATTGGCTCAAAGCAATTAGGGGCTAGCCATGGCAATGCTGGCCGCACGTTTCCATGCGCAAGCCAGATGGAATCTTTTACATAATGCGATAAGAGCACCTCGAAAATTAGCCAATCAGCTACCGCCAGTGAGGGGTAAGCAAGCGGCTGCATCACTTCTCGCATCATGAGATCGGCGAGATTCGAGATTGTTCTAGGGGCCCCAATGACAACAATTTTGATAACAACGATTTTGATAACCACAATTCTGATAACTACGATTCTGAACAGCTCGCCCTGGCCAGACAAACAGATCACTTATCTGCGAGCTTTTTGACACCTTTCCCCCAGGGAAGCCCTGGAAAATCCGATCCATTAACAACAGACATTGCCAAGAGGCAAGGTCAAGGGGCACTGCCAAGGAGCCCTGACACTCAAAGCTTCTCTGGTGGCAGGATCACAGAGTTGGTGATCTTCCAGGGTTTGTCTAGCCGGATTGGCACCATCGAATCGCCCACAACAAATTGCGAATAACAAATTACAGGTATCAACTTATCGTGGCAATATTACCGAGGCACATTGCCGGGCAACATTGTCGCCAGCACATATTGCCGCCAGCACATCTTGGCCGGCAAGGGCTTGGCTGGCCTGTGCTTGCCAAGCGGCAGGTTGGGCGCGGACGATGGCCGTGAATCCATTCGTACTTCTGACCATGCCTGCCGAACGCTCTTTTGTTGCCATCAAGCCCGATGGCGTGCAGCGGGGTCTGGTGGGTGAAATCATCGGCCGCTTCGAGCGCAAGGGCTTCAAACTCGTGGGTCTCAAGCAGCTCACCCCGAGCCGCGAGCTGGCCGAGAGTCACTACGGCGTGCATAGCGAGCGGCCCTTCTTCGCCGGCCTGGTGGAGTTCATCACCAGTGGCCCGGTGGTGGCGATGGTTTGGGAGGGCGATGGCGTGATTGCCAGCGCCCGCAAGTTGATCGGCGCCACCAAGCCCCTGGAGGCCGAGCCCGGCACGATCCGCGGCGATCTGGCGATCAACATCGGCCGCAACGTGATCCACGGCTCCGACGCGCCCGAAACCGCCGCATTTGAGATCGGCCTCTGGTTCCAGCCCTCGGAACTGAGTGACTGGACCCCCGCCGACCAGGGTTGGCGGGTGGAGGGCTGATCCCTCGCTGTCCCCGCCGCTCCTCTGCGGCTCCCCTGCTGCTCAGCGGCAGATCCGTCACTGATCCGTCCCTGATCCGTCACTGATCCGCCCAGCGATTAGCAGGGCGCTCAACCAAAGCGATTCCAGCGGAATGGCGACAGCAGCCGCTCGGCTTGCCCGGCGGGGAGACCGCCGGGCAGCTCCGCCGGCGCCAGCAGCCCAGCGAGCAGCTCGGCGGTGATCGCCGCCAGCAGTACGCCGTTGCGGTGATGACCGCAGGCCAACAGCAACCCGTCAATCGGGCTGGCCCCCAGCAGCGGCCCTTGGTCGGGGGTGCAGGGGCGGAATCCCCACCAGCGCTCCATCGGCGGCCAGCCGGCAGCTGCCGGCAGCAGGGCGCTGATGCCCTCCTGCAGCTGCCGCTGGCCGGCTGGGGTGAGCCCCTCGCGGAAGCCTGCCTCCGGCTCGCTGGTGGCCCCAACCACCACCAGCCCGTCCTCCCGGGGCACCAGGTAGGTGCCCGGCCCAAAGATCACCCGCCGCAGGGCCCCGATCGGCCCCTGCAGCGACAGCATCTGACCCTTCACCGGCACTATCGGCAACTGGGGCAATAGCTGGGCACTCCAGGCGCCGCAGGCGAGCACGGCTGCTGCGCAGGGCAGGCTGATCTCCTCTCCATCGGATCGCCGCAGGCGCACCGCCACCAACCGCCTGCTGGCAGCGGTCGCGGCCAGCCCCGGGCCACCTTCAGCCGCCTGGGCTTCGCCGGCATCCTTGGCTTCGCCGGCATCCTTGGCTTCGCCGGCATCCTGGGCTTCGCCGGCATAATTGGCTTCGCAGGCATCCCTAGCTTCGCGGGCCGGTTTGGCCTCCCCGGCGGTGCCGGGCGCCGTGATCAGCTCCAGCACCTCGCTGCCCTCCTCAAAGCGCACGCCGCGGTTCACGCAGGCCCGCTCCAGGGCGCGCATCAGCCGGCGGCGGTTGTCAATCTGCCCGTCTTGGGGAAACAGCAAACCGGCCTGCCAATGGCCAGCCAGGCCCGGCAGCTGCCGCTGCAGCTCGGCCCGATCCAGAGCTTCCCCCCAGGCGGCGGTGGGATAGGCGTCGCGCTCAGCTGCCGTAGCGAAGGGCACCGCGATGCCGCAGAACCTGAGGCCGCAGGCCAAGCCGCTGTCGGCCTCCACCTGGGCAACCCAGGCAGGAATCTGCGCCAAACTGGTTTGAGCCAGGGCCAGCAGCGGCCCCGCCAAGCCCTCGGCGTGGGGCGCCAACATGCCGGCCGCCACAAAGCCAGCCGCCTCGCTGCGGCGGCGGCTGAGCACAAGCACTGCCCGGCCCCGACGGGCCAACTGGTGGGCGATGGCCAGGCCCATCAAGCCGCCGCCCAGGATCAGTACCGGCTGCTGCTGGATGACGGGGCTGCGGACAGGGGAAGTCGACACCGGCGGCGATGGGCTGGGGGAGGGGCCGGCAAAAGCCGACAGCGATTCAATTCAAGGGGGGCGGCGTCCACGAGCCTTGCCCTGGCCACTGTTCCATAGGATTCAAGCAAGACAGCAGCTGGAGAAACAGATGGCGGGCACCGCTGCGGCGCAGGCCGATTGGGAGGCCGTGATCGGCCTGGAAACCCACGTGCAGCTGGGCACCGAGAGCAAAATCTTCACCAGTGCCTCCACCGCCTTCGGGGACGACCCCAACACCCACATCGATCCGG
>JBIKWK010000027.1:0-38829 GCA_044356375.1 Prochlorococcaceae cyanobacterium
GCGGATCAGGGCCGGCCGCTCTCCCCTTTCGCTTCTCAACAGACCGCCCTGCAGCACCGCCCATAGCGGCAACAGTTCAACTGAGGCAACAGCCTACGCAGTCAACAGTTTTTAAGATGCAATGCGGCTCAGCCTTCCTCTGCTTTGGTGTCGGTACTGGTGGTGGCCACGCCCTGCCCGTCGCATTCATCCGATCACATCAGCTGGATCGAGTAGATGCACCGAGATGATGCGGATTGGACAGGAGCGGCTGATGGGAGTGGCGGCCATGGCTGGGCTGGCGAACGACACCGCCGTTGAGCCCCGGCTTGCGTGATCGCCAGACCCCAGGGGCATCTCACTGACCCGCCAAGTCCTGTCTGCGACTGGCATCAACCAGCAGGGTCCTGGCGGATGACCCCAGAGAAGCCCATCACCACCGGCGGCTGATAGGGCCTGAGCTGCTGGGCCGTGGCCTCCAGGAAGGCCAACAGGATCGTGATCAACAGGATGTAGTCCCGCAGGGCTGGCTCCAGTGGAGCCCAAAGCGAGTTGGTGCGGGCTTCGGCATAGATCTCGGCCAGGCGGGCGCTGTGGGCCGGATCTGCCAGCGACGCCGATTCAGTCGAGTGCGCGAAAGTGTTGCGCAACTTGCGCAGGGCGGAGAGGGCCCGCTCCACCGGGGCGTCGATTAACCCCTTCGTGAAAGGAGAGGGGATGTCACCCAAGGCGCGGCGGGAGCTGCTGGGCCACGGGCAACTGGCCCTGACGCTGTGAACCATGCAGCCCTGAGCCTTGCCCCACCAAGGACCGCATCCCCGTGCGGTAGCTACCGTTGGTATGCACCGCCATTCTGGGCACCCATGGACACCGCCAAGCTGTTTCAATCGGGCCGCAGCCAGGCGGTGCGCCTACCCAAGGAATACCGCTTCCAAGGCAGTGAGGTGGCGGTGAAGCATTTTGGCAATGGCGTGCTGCTGCTGCCAATCGAGGATCCCTGGCAGATGCTGGAGGCCGGCCTGGAGGCCTTTGAGCCTGGATTTGTGCTCAGCCGCGAGCAGCCCGAGCAGCAGATGCGCGATGCGATCAACCCATGATTTTGCTCGATACCAACATCTGTATTTACATCATCAATGCCAAGCCAGCGGCGGTATTGAAACGCTTCCAGCAGTACCGCCTGGGCGAAATCGGCCTGTGCAGCGTGGTGGCCGCCGAGCTGGCCTTTGGCGTGGCCAAGAGCGGTTCAGCCCGCAATCGCCAGGCGCTGGAGATGTTTCTCGCCCCCCTAGCGATCCTGCCGTTTGATAACCCGGCCTTCTGGGCCTACGGCGATCTCCGGGCTGACCTGGAACGCCGCGGCACTCCGATTGGCTCGCTCGACACGATGATCGCCGCCCATGCCCTCAGCCAGCAAGCCATCTTGATCACCAACAACACCCGCGAATTTGCCCAGGTGCCCGGCCTGCACGTGGAGAACTGGGTGCCCGCTGTCTAGATCAAATCACTATTCCAAGCCCCATGCCCGCCTTCATTGAAACCCAGTTCCCCATTGCTCGGCTTTCGGCGGAAGCGTATAAGGAGAGAAAGGCAAATAATGGGCAGACGCTTACACGCCTGGGCAAGTGGTAGGGTCAGCGGCGGCTCGAGCTCCAGGGGCTCCATGAACACCAGCACCACGTCTTCCCCAGACCCGTTCGTATCGGCGTGGCGCTTGACGTCTTGACGGAAGCGCAGGGCGGTTTACTTTTTGAAGCCCGGCCTGGCGGAGAGCACGTTGGTGCGCAGCTAGCCGCAGGCCCGCGAAGCGGTAGCGGGCGTTGCAGTACTCGGTTTGGTTCACGAACAGCGTGTAGGGCTGATCGCCATCAGCACCGGCTAGGTCGTCTTGGGTGGTGATCGTGATACCGGCCGTAGCTCAGCCCTCTTCTGCTTGGGTGCCCGTGCTGGTGGCGGCCTCGCCCTGCCCGTCGAACAGGGGCCCCAGGGGCACAATCTGCAATTGTATCTGCTGCATCAACTCCAACCCAGGCGGGTTGGGCTGCTCGGGGCCAAACAGCTTCACCGGGGGTGCATCAGGTCCGATGGGCAGGGGATCCTGGCGGTAACGGGGTCGGGGCATGGCGGGCGGAGATTGACTTATGTCTATGGATAAGATATTGCATTTCCGATCACCAATACATTGGCACTTCGAATCAGCCAAGTATTGCCTGCCATTCCTCCAGTTTGAAACCGGTGAGCACCCGCCCGTCGCCGCTAATTAGATAGGGCCGTTTCACCAACTTGCCATCGCCCGCCAGGGCCCCTAGGGCTTGGCTGTCGTCCATGGCCTGGACGATTGCGGCTCCCAATGCGCGGTAGCTCTGGCCGCTGGTGTTGAACAGGCGTTGGCGGCCCAACTGTTCCATCCCGGCTCGCAGTTCATCGAGGCTGGGGGGGGTGATTGTGATGTCGATCGGATCTACCGCTATGCCCCGCTCGGCCAGCCAGCTGAGGGCTTTGCGGCAGGTGCTGCACTTGGGGTAGCTGTAGAGCTTCATGGCGGGGCGGGGGCCTTGGGGAGAGGGGGGATTGATCGATGGGGACGGGGGTTCTCCCAAACAAAAAGCCCCTTGCGGGGCCTTTTGGGATCTTTGCTGGTCTGGCTGCAAACCGAGTGGGTCCTGGAGGCCCTGATGGAGCAGAGGCTTCTCAACAGCTAACTTGCCAAGCCTGCACGCAATAACCGCTCCATCTACCAACCAGCCCAGACTCCAGGCCCTCGGCGAGCCGTTTTGCCGGGATCTGGCTGGCGCAGAGCGGCCCTAGATCACTTGAGGCCCACCAGGGCCTTGATGGCGCCCACAAGGCTGTTGGTGCCCTTGCCGACGGCATTGTCGGGGCGGGTTCGCACGGTGACGTCGCCATTGACGCTGGTGCGGCAGCTGAGGCGGTAATTGGCGGGGCGGTCGGCCAGGTACACCTCTTCCACATCGCTGCGGGGGGAGAGGTTTTTCATGCCCTCCACCACTTCCATGACACAGGTGCCGCACTGGCCCAGGCCGCCGCAGTTGTTGAGGTTGTTCAGCCCCTTGTAGGGGTTGATGCCAGCATCGAGAGCAGCCTTGCGGAGATTGGCGCCCTCAATGCACCCGACCTGCTGTCCTTCCTGTTCAAAACGGATGGTGGGCACGGCCTATCAAGGGGGGAATAATCTGGGCCAACCTACGTCACACGGGTCCCAGCCGCCCCTGTGCCGGCCGTGGCCCCAGCCTCGGCGCCGTTGCTGCCTAGGCTGGGGCCACAGCGGAAAGCTTCCGGTGGCAGCTCCCCAGGGTTACGACCTGATCGTGCAGCGGCTGATTCCTGGCTACGCCAGCTTGGCGCGCCTCGCTGTGGCCCTGCTCTCGGCTTCCCCCCTGGCCTCGGTGCCGGGATCGTCGGTGCTGGTGGCCGGCTGTGGCACCGGCGCGGAACTGGTGGAGGCCCGGGTGCAGCGGCCCGATTGGCAGCTCAGTGCCATCGATCCCTCCGCCGAGATGCTCGATGTGGCCAAGGCCCGGGTGGGCTGCGAAGGCATTGGTTGGCAGCAGACCACGGTGGAGGCGATGGGGGTCACCGAGCGTTTTGCCGGTGCCCTCTCGGTGCTGGTGCTCCAGTCCCTGCCGGATGACGGCACCAAACTGGCCTTTTTGAGCGCCCTGGCCCGCAGTTTGCGGCCCGGGGGTCAGCTGGTGCTGGTGGATTTGATGGCTCCTGAGCGCTCGCCCCTGGCGGGCCAGGTGGAGGCGGCCTGGTTGGGCTTCCAGCGGGCCAGTGGCCTGGAGGCCTCGGAGGCCGAACTGACCCCCTTCATCCAGGGGCTGCATCCGATCGGCGAGGCCCGCTTGGCGGCCCTGGTGGCGGCAGCGGGATTCACCGATCCAGCCCGCATTTTCCAGGCTCTGGATTATGAGGGCTTTTTGCTGCAGCGCCGCGCCTGAGGCCATTCCTGCGGTTGGTTCAAGTGGCGGCGGGCTGTTTCCAGTGCCGGCGGGCTGTTTCCAGTGGCGGCGGCTGATCTAGGCGCCGTTGGAAATATTGTGGGCGATCACGCAGCGATCGAGAAGTTCAGCCACGGCGCCGACATCTAGCCAGCCGAGAATGCGGGTGGGACGGCCTTCCATGCTCTGGTAAGTGCGGAAGAACTCGGCCACCTCTTCCAATTGGTTGGGGGCAATCTGGCGGATGGATCGGATCCGTCCAGGGCTCAATCCGGCTTCTGGCACGCAGAGCAATTTGCCGTCGTGGACACCTCCATCCACCATATCCAGGATGCCAATAGGCCGCGAGCGGACTAGACAGCCTGCAAAGGTGGGTTCATCCATGATTACCATCGCATCCAGTGGTGAGCCGTCTTCCGCGAGGGTGTTCGGTACAAATCCGTAGTCGAAGGGATAGCGCACTGAAGAATGCAGAACCCTATCTAGGGCCATCAGGCCGGCTTGATGGTTGTAGACATACTTGTTGCGACAGCCGGCTGGGATTTCCACCACTAAATTTACTAGTCCAGGCCCCGGGGATGCCGGTAAGTTACGTAGATCCATCCTTGTGCTGCTTTGAAGAAGAAGGCCGGCGAACTAGGCCGCTGGTCTGGAATGATCCAGTTGATCACGCCGAGCCCCCAGGTCGGTCGGGCCGTGGTCTAGGGCGTCGAGGCGGCGGCGAATCGCCTGCAATTCCTCCAGGATCAAACTGAGTAGGTGTTGGCTGGTGGAGGAGGGGGAATTGAGTACCTCAATCGTCACTTGCTTAATTCTGAGCACGTCTCTGGCAAATCGCGCCACTTCATTGGGGTGAAATAGCAGGGGATCTTTCTGATCACTGCGATATTCAGGATTTAGCTTGCGCGGGTCAAAGGGGGGATTGAGGACGCGCGGATCGGTGTTTGTATAGCGATAAACAGTTGCCCGGGAGCGGTTGATTGCTTTTTGGACGTCCTCAACATTGACCAGATACTCGCCCTGACTATTGCTGGCCAGCAGCAATTGCTCCGCATCGATCCCGCTGTTTCCTACCGATGGCCCAGCCCCCATCTGGCCGTCAATGCTTGGGCTGGGTAACATGAGACACAAATTGGATTGATGCGACAGGACGTTAGCAGAGGTTTCCGCAGCTTGGCGCCGCTTTGGCAGTGAACCTTTGACAGCGACCCGTTGACAGCGAACGCTTTGTCGGCCACAGCTGTGACAGCGAACGCTTTGACAGTCGCTGAGCTGATGGCTCCTGAGCTGATGGCCGCTGAGCTGAAAGCCACTGCTGTGGAAGCTGCTGCCCTGGGAACTGCCTTGTTGTTAGCTGCCTCGCTGCGAGCTGCCGCGCTTAGAGCTGCTGCCCTGACAGCTGCTCGGCCAAAGCTGCTGCGGTGATAGCTTCCGCAATCCTGGCGAATTGTTGACCATGCGCGTTTCCCGCCTGATGCTGGTGACGCTGCGGGACGACCCGGCCGAGGCCGAGATTGTCTCCCATCGCTTGCTATTGCGCGCTGGTTACATCCGCCGCATCAGTTCTGGCATTTACGCCTATCTGCCCCTGCTGTGGCGAGTTTTGCAGAAGATTTCTGCAATTGTGCGCCAGGAACTGAATGCCACCGGCGCCCTGGAAACCCTGTTGCCCCAGCTGCAACCTGCCGAGCTGTGGCAGCGCAGTGGCCGCTGGGCTGGCTACACGGCCGGCGAAGGCATCATGTTCCACCTGGTGGATCGCCAGGGCCGCGAACTTGGCCTGGGCCCCACCCACGAGGAGGTGATCACCGCCCTGGCAGCCGATCTGCTGCGCAGTTATCGCCAGCTGCCAGTAAATCTATATCAAATTCAAACCAAGTTTCGCGATGAAATTAGGCCGCGTTTCGGCTTGATGCGGGGGCGTGAATTCATCATGAAAGATGCTTATTCTTTTCATGCTAATGAAGGATGTCTCAGGGCTACCTATGCCTTGATGGATCAGGCCTATCGGCGAATCTTTGCCCGCTGCGGTCTGCGGGCCGTAGCAGTGGAGGCCGATAGCGGCGCCATTGGCGGTTCCGCCAGCCAGGAATTCATGGTGACAGCCGCCGCCGGAGAAGATCTGATCCTCACCAGCGGCGACGGCAGCTACGCCGCCAACCAGGAGCGGGCGGTCTCCCTGGCCGCAGCTGCCGTTCCCCTGGCCGCCGCCGGCCCCAGCGAGCTGACCACCCCCGGCCAGAGCAGCATCGACGATCTCTGCGCGGCCCATGGTTTCGATGCCAGCCAGCTGGTCAAGGTGCTGTTGCTGATGGCTCGCTTTGGCCGGCAGGTGCAGCCGCTGCTGGTCTGCCTGCGCGGCGATCAACAGCTCAACGAGGTGAAGCTCACCAATGCCGTCAGTGCCGCCTGTGGCCCCCGCTACGGCACGGTGCTGGAAATACAGCCGCTCACGGCCGCCACGCTCAAGGCCTGGGGGCTGCCCCATGGCCTTGAGGCGATCCCCTTTGGCTTCGTGGGCCCCCACCTGGCCGATGCCGTGCTGGCGACCGGCCAGGTGCCGGAGGGGCAGATCGGTGCCGCCGGTGCAGTTGCCGATGCTGGCGGCGCCGCTGCCCCCCTGGCCAACCGGCAGCCGGCTCTGGCCAATTCGCAGCCGGCTCTGGCGCAGCCGCAGCCAGCTCTGCAGTTGGTGCCCAGCTTTTTGCGGCTGGCCGATCCCACCGCCGCCGAGTTGGAGTGCTTTGTATGTGGCGCCAATCGCGCCGACACCCACCTGGTGGGGGCCAGCTGGCAGCAGCTCTGCGCTTCAGCCGAGGGCGGCCCAGGGGCCCTGATCCCCCAGGTGCTGGACTTGCGCGCCGCCCAGCCCGGCGATCGCTGCTTGCACGATCCCAGTCAGCAACTGCAGGCGGCCCGGGGCATTGAGGTGGGCCACATCTTCCAGCTGGGCCGCAAATATTCCCAGGCCCTCGATGCCAATTTCACCAATGAGGCCGGCATCGATGAACCCCTGTGGATGGGCTGCTACGGCATCGGCGTCTCCCGCCTGGCCCAGGCGGCGGTGGAGCAGCACCACGACGCCCATGGCATCTGCTGGCCCCTGTCGATCGCGCCCTTCGAGCTGATCGTGGTGCCGGCCAACATCGCCGATGCCGTGCAGGCCGAACTGGCGGAGCGGCTCTACGGCGAACTGCAGGCCGCTGGCATCGAGGTGCTGCTCGATGACCGCGGCGAGCGGGCGGGGGTGAAGTTCAAGGATGCCGACCTGCTGGGCATCCCCTGGCGCCTGGTGGTGGGCCGCGCCGCCGCCGAGGGGATCGTGGAGCTGGTGGAGCGGGCCACTGGAAACACCAGCAAGCTGCCGGCAGCGGAGGTGGGCGCCACGCTGTTGCCCAGCATCCAGAGGCAGCGGCTGGGGCTGCCTCTGTAGGCGCCACCTAGGATCCCGCCATCCGCATCCCGCCCATGGCCAGCCTGTTCTCGTCGTTCCAGCGGTGGGTATCTCGCTGGTTTAACGCTGGCATGGGCTCCCCGGGCAAGGCGGCCAGCGGCATGGGCCGGGCGGTGGTTGGCCTCTGCCTGGGGCTGTGCCTGCTGCTCAGCGGCTGCAGTGGCGCCAACACGGCGATGACCGGCAACTACGTGGAAGACACGGTGGCGGTGGCCAATTCCCTGCTGTCCACGATCTCCCTGGCGGCCAGCGATCCCGGCCGCTTCGAGGCTGAAACCGAGGCCCGCTCCTTGATCAAGGACTACATGGCCCGCTATCGCCCGCGCCAGTCGGTGAATGGCCTGGGTTCCTTCACCACCATGCAGACGGCGCTGAACTCCCTGGCCGGCCACTACACCAACTACCCCAACCGGCCCGTGCCCGATGCCCTGCGGGAGCGGGTCGGCAAGGAGCTGAAGAAGGCCGAGGCCAACGTGGTGCGTGGCGCCTGATCGCCGGGTAGGCCCCCCTCCGCAGCCGTTTCTTTGACGAACGGGCAGCCGTTCTGAGAGGCTCTCAGGTTGTGCTCAGTAGCGGCTGCGGGCCGCCGTGTTCTTGGCCAATGTTGTCGTCATCGGTGCACAGTGGGGCGACGAGGGGAAGGGCAAGATCACCGATCTGCTGAGCCGCTCCGCCGATGTGGTGGTGCGCTATCAGGGCGGGGTGAATGCCGGCCACACAATCGTGGTCGACAACAAGGTGCTCAAGCTGCACCTGATCCCCTCGGGAATTCTCTACCCGGACACCATCTGCCTGATCGGTTCCGGCACGGTGGTGGACCCGAAGGTGATGCTCGGCGAGCTGGACATGCTGGCCGCCAATGGCATCGGCGTGCAGGGGCTGCGGCTGGCCTCCACGGCCCACGTCACCATGCCCTACCACCGGCTGCTGGATCTGGCGATGGAGCAGCAGCGGGGCGATCGCCGCATCGGCACCACCGGCCGCGGCATCGGCCCCACCTACGCCGACAAGTCTCAACGCAACGGCATCCGCATCCTCGACATCCTCGATGAGGCGCTGTTGCGGGATCGCCTCGCCGGCCCCCTGGCCGAGAAGAACGAGATCCTCGAGAAGCTCTACGGCCTGGAAGCCCTGGATTTCGAGGCCGTGGTGGCCGAGTACGTGGGCTATGGCCAGCGCCTGGCCCCCCACGTGGTCGATTGCACCAGGGCCATCCACCAGGCGGCCAGGGCCCGCAAAAACATTTTGTTTGAGGGGGCCCAGGGAACCCTGCTCGACCTGGACCACGGCACCTACCCCTATGTCACCTCCTCCAATCCGGTGAGTGGCGGAGCCTGTATCGGCGCTGGGGTGGGCCCCACCCTGATCGATCGGGTGATCGGCGTGGCCAAGGCCTACACCACCCGCGTGGGCGAGGGGCCCTTCCCCACCGAGTTGCAGGGGAGCCTCAACGACCATCTCTGCGATCGGGGCGGCGAGTTCGGCACCACCACCGGCCGCCGCCGCCGCTGCGGCTGGTTTGACGGCGTGATCGGTCGCTATGCGGTGCAGGTGAATGGCCTGGATTGCCTGGCGATCACCAAGCTGGATGTGCTCGATGAACTCGATGAGATTCAGGTGTGCGTGGCCTATGAATTGGACGGCCAGCGCATCGAGTACTTCCCCAGCAGCGCCGATGACTTTGCCCGCTGCAAGCCAATTTATGAGGTATTGCCCGGCTGGCAGACCTCCACTGCCGATTGCCGTGCCCTCGAGGATCTGCCGGCCACGGCGATGAGCTACCTGCGCTTTTTGGCCGATCTGATGGAGGTGCCGATCGCCATCGTCTCCCTGGGGGCCGATCGCGACCAGACGATCGTGGTGGAAGACCCAATTCACGGCCCCAAGCGCGCTCTGCTCAGCGCCTGATCAGCTGGTAGGGCTGCTGCGGCAGTTCAACTGCTACGGCTGTCCAACTGCCAAGGCTGTTCACCCGCCTGGCCGGCATCGTCAGCCAATTCCTTGTCGTCCCCCCCCCATGACCAGCCCAGCTGAGAAGCGCTTTGATGTCGTCGGCATCGGCAACGCCATCGTCGATGTACTTGTGCAGGCCGATGAGAGCTTTCTGCTCGACCATGGCCTCCACAAGGGCACCATGGCCCTGGTGGATGAACGGCAGGCCGAGCTGCTCTACGCCAGCGTCGGCCCTGGCCTGGAGACCTCCGGCGGCTCTGCCGCCAATACCCTGGCCGGCATCGCCCAATTGGGGGGGCGGGCCGGATTCATCGGCCGCGTTCGCGATGACCAGCTGGGCGCCATCTTTGCCCACGACATCCGCTCGGTGGGCGCCCGCTTCGATACCCCCGCCGCCAGCGCTGGGCCGAGTACGGCCCGCTGCTTGATCCTGGTGACACCAGACGCCCAGCGCACCATGTGCACCTACCTGGGGGCCTCGGTGGGGTTGGATCCGGCCGATTTGGATCTGGAGTTGGTGGCCCAGGCCAAACTTCTCTACCTCGAGGGCTATCTCTGGGATAGCGAGGCCGCCAAGCGGGCCTTCATCGCCGCCGCTGAGGTGGCCCGGGCCCACGGCGGTGAGGTGGCGCTGAGCCTCTCGGATGCCTTCTGCGTGGAACGCCATCGCGACAGCTTCCAGGAGCTGGTGGATGGCCATGTGGACATCCTGTTCGCCAACGAGACGGAGATTTGCTCGCTATATCAAACCGATAGCTTTGAGGCGGCGCTCGAGCAGGTGCGGGGGCGCTGCCGCATCGCGGCGCTCACCCGCAGTGAGCAGGGCTCTTTAATTCTCAGCGGCGACCAGACGATCAGCATCGCCGCCGTGAGCCTGGGGGAGCTGGTGGACACCACCGGCGCCGGCGACCTTTATGCGGCTGGCTTTCTGCACGCCTATACCCAGGGGCAGGATTTGGCCCGCTGCGGTGAACTCGGCTCCCTCTGCGCCGGCCAGGTGGTTACCCAACTGGGTCCCCGGCCCCAGCAGTCGCTGCGGGAGTTGGTGGCCGCCCATAGCCAGCCCTGCTGACTAGTCCAGCCCTGCTGACTAGTCCAGCCCTCCTGACTCTTACCAGCCCAGGCCGCCTATTAGGCACCTGGCGGCTGCGTCAGCAGCTGTTGGCGCAGCTGTTCCAGCTTGGATAGCAGTTCGGCCTCCGCCAGGCCCGTCACCCCCGCTGGATCGGCGGGTCGCCGCAGAAGCAACAGTTCGCAGTCCTGGCAGGCGGCCAGCTGGCGCCAGAGGGTTTCGGTGATGCCGCCCGATTGGCGGCAGAGGATTACATCGATGCGCCAGCGGCGCAGCAGGGCGGCCAGCAGCGCCGCTTCCCCGCTGCCCCCGGGCCGGAGGCAGGCCAGCCGCTCGGGCGCGATCCCCGCCGCCATCGCCCGCTGCAGCGCCTCGGCGGTGGGCAGCAACCTGGCGTGGTGCAGGGCGCCGGGGCTGAGGGCCACCGCCCGGCCCAGTTGACGGGCGCCGATGGCCAGCAGCAGTCGCCGGCCGGCCAGGGAATGGGGAGCCAGGCGGTGGGGGGCCAGGGCCTCCAGATCGGCCAGGAGCCGGTCGCTTGGGTTGCTGAGCAGGGGCCGCTCCAGCCGCAGCAACAGCGGCTGGGCTGGCAGCTGCCCGGTGGGCCGATCCTCCAGTTGCCCCAGCTGCTGTTGCTTCTGCTGATCACTTAACTGCTGCTGCGCCAACTGTCGCTGTTGCTTCTGCTGCCCTAAGGCCTCGGCCAGTTGAGCGCTGATCTGCCGCGCGAAGGGATGGCTGGCATCCACCACGGCGGCGTAGGGCTGGCCAGCGGCCGCCGCCGCCGCCAGCCGCTGGCCGATGGCCTCGCCACCGGCCAGGGCACCCACCAGCAGGCGCAGGTGGCGATGGGCGGGATAGGCGAGGCTGGCGGCGGCGGTGACCACGCTCACCTCCAGCTGCCAGCCCCACTCCAGCAGCTGGTGGGCCAGTCGCGGGCCCTCGCCGGTGCCGGCAATCAGCCACAGCCGCAACGGCTGGCACCCGGCGGGGTCGTGCATCAAGATGGGAGGAGGGATTGCAAGTGCGGGGCGTGAATCACTGTCTGCTGGAAGTGGATGTACTGGAAGCTCCCCAGGTGCGCTACACCCAGGACAACCAGACGCCGGTGGCCGAGATGGCCGTGCGCCTCGATGGCCTCAGGCCCGATGAGCCGCCGGGTCAGCTCAAGGTGGTGGGCTGGGGAAATCTGGCCCAGGATATGCATAACCGGGTGCAGGTGGGCCAGCGCCTGTTGATTGAGGGTCGGCTGCGCATCAATACGGTGACCCGCCAGGACGGAATCAAGGAAAAGCGAGCTGAATTCACCCTCAGCCGCTTGCATCCGCTCGGTGCGGCCGCCGCCAACGCCCCCTCCCCCATGCCTGCTGGTATGGCCCCTCCGGCTGGTATGGCATCAGCTGGTATTGCTTCTGCTGGCATGTCATCAGCCGGTACTGCGCCAGCGGCACCCCAGGGTTCCTACTCCGACTCCCCCTACGGGGGCAGCGCCCCTGGACCGGGCCGGGGTGGCTATGGCGCTCGCCCCGGGGCGGCGGCGCCTGCGCCCGTCCCCGTGCAGGCCCCCACCTGGAACACCTCGCCGCTGGTGCCCGATCTGCCGGAAGGCGACGACGACATCCCGTTCTGAGTTGAGGCCCTTTGTGAGTTGAGGCCCGGTTCAGTTCAGCTGTTCGGCCTGCTCCAGCAATTGGCCCAGTTCCCGCTCCAGGGCGGCCAGGTCCAGGCGCCATTCACTCCAGCGGCCCGAATCGATCTGGCGCAGCAGCCACAGCCGGTCGGCCTGCAGCTGGGCCACCAGGGTGGCGCGGCTGTCGGGGGTGGATTCCATGGGCTCGTTATTGGTCTGGGTCATCCTGGGGGCGTGGATTCCGGTATCGGCCGTGGGCAGCGGGGCCATCACGTGCGGGAAGATTGGACCATGCAAGCACTGTTCTCCCCCGCCAGCCTGGTAACCGTTGCCGGTGCCCTCCTGTCGACGATCGGCTGGATTGGCTACGCCACCGGCAATCCAAACCTCAGTCTGCCGACGATCTTCTACGGCATTCCGATCCTGCTGGGCGGCCTGGCCCTGAAATCCTCGGAGTTGCCACCGGCCGAGCGGCTCAGCCCGCCGGAGTTGCACCGGTCCCTGCGGGAGCTGGCCGAGAGCGCACCGCTGGCCAAGGTGCTGACGGATGTGGTCCGCTGGCGCTATGGCCAGAAGGCCCATCTGGAGAGCTCCCTGGAGGTGCTAAAGCTCTGGGATCAGGATCAGCCCCCCCAGTTGTTGAGCATCGAGGAACTCGACTGTGACGGCCGCTATGGGCTGCGGTTGAACTTCCTCACGGCAGGGGTGCCCCTGGAGCGCTGGCAGAGCCAGCGCCATCGCCTCGGCCGCTTCTTTGGTCCCGGCCTGCGGGCCGAGATCCAGCCCCAGGGGGCGGGTCGTCTCCTCCTGGAGCTGCTGCCCGCCCTCAACGCTGAGCCCGAGCCCCCCACCGGGGTCTCCCCTGGGGCTGAGGCTGAGGCTGAGCCGACAGGGGCCCAGGGCTAGGGCCAGCAGGGCCCTGGGCTCCTGGCTGCCTTGAGACTTGGCCCAGGGGGCAAATACTTGGCTCACAAGCCAGAGCTCTGGGCCCTGGTCAGATAATTGGCTCAGCAGCCATAGCTCTCGCTCTGGGCGCCCTTGCCCTGGTGGGGGCCTTCCCTCCCCTCTGCACCTGCCAATCTGTATTTTTCAGCGTTCCCCTATTTGCCGCGGCCTTGAGCTCAGATCCCCAGATCAGCCACGACGACAGCCTGCGGGTCTCGGTGCTCAGCGAGGCCCTGCCCTACATCCAGCGCTTTGCGGGGCGGCGGGTGGTGGTGAAGTACGGCGGTGCCGCCATGGTGCGCGCCGACCTGCGCGATGCGGTGTACCGCGATCTGGCCCTGCTGGCATCTGTGGGGGTGCAGCCGGTGGTGGTGCATGGCGGCGGCCCGGAGATCAACCAATGGCTGAACCGCCTGGCGATCGAACCCCAGTTCCGCGATGGCCTGCGGGTCACCTGCGCCGACACCATGGACGTGGTGGAGATGGTGCTGGTGGGGCGAGTCAATAAACAAATCGTCAATGGGCTCCATCGCGTTGGTGGCCGGGCGGTGGGGCTGTGCGGCAGCGATGGCGCCCTGGTGCTGGCCCGCCGCTTTGGTGACGGCAGCCATGGCCTGGTGGGGGACGTGGCGGCGGTGGATTCCTCGGTGCTGCAGCCCCTGCTGGCCGCCGGCTACATCCCGGTGATCTCCAGCGTGGCCGCCGATGCCGATGGCCAGGCCCACAACATCAATGCCGATACGGTGGCCGGCGAGCTGGCGGCGGCGCTGCAGGCCGAGAAGTTGATCCTGCTCACCGACACGCCGGGAATCCTGCACGACAAGGACGACCCGGCCTCTTTAATTCGCCAGCTCAGCCTCAGCGAGGCCAGGCAACTGATCGCCGATCGGGTGGTGCAGGGTGGCATGACCCCCAAGACCGAGTGCTGCATTCGCGCCCTGGCCCAGGGGGTGGGGGCGGGTCACATCGTGGATGGTCGCGTGCCCCATGCCCTGCTGCTGGAGGTGTTCACCGATGCCGGTATCGGCACGATGGTGACCGGGAGCCAGCGGACCCTGCGCTGATGGCCGCCCCGGAGCTGTTGTTGGAGCAGGCGCGCCTGCTGCTTGATCGGGGGGACTACGGCGGCGTGCTGCGCAGCCTGGAACCCTTGCTCGCCGATCATTCAGCCAGCACGGCGGTGGGGGCCGAAGCGCTGCTGCTGCTGGCGACGGCCTGGATGGGGCTGGGGGAGACGGATCGGGCGCTTGGCTGCTGTCGACAGCTGCAGCGCAGCGGCGATCCAAACCTGCGCAACCAGGCCCGCGATCTGCGGGAGGTGCTGGAGGCGCCGGCCCTGACGCGGCCGCGGGAGTGGTCGATCACGATGCCGCCGCTGGGGGACGCGGAGCCCAGCCTGGGCAGCCTGCAGCAGCGGGCCCGCCGCCGCCGTGCCGCCAATCAACCGCCGCCCCCGCCGCCACCGCCGGTGGGGGCCACCAATGCGCCGCTCGGTTTTGGGGCGCTGGTGGTGTTGCTCACCCTGCTGGCGGTGCTGCTGGGGGGCTGCATGCAGGTGCGGGGCGAGTTGCATTTCAGCGGTCCGGGCCGGCTGCAACTGGCCTACACGCTGCAGGCCGACAGCCCCAGGCCCCCCCCCTGGCAGCGCCAATTCGGCACCTACCTGCAACAGCAGGGGTTTCGCCGGGCCGATAGCGCCCTGGCTGCCCGTCAGTTTTGGCAAGCGCCGGTGCTGCCGGCCGCCGCCGCCCTAGACGAGTTGCGGGCAAACCTGGAGCGGGCGGCGCGGCTGGGCGGCGTGGCCCTGCCGGCGCCCCAACTGGAGTGGCGGGAGCGCAACCTGGTGGTGGGGGTGGCGCAGCGCTTGACCATCGACCTCGATTTGAGCCCCCTGGGCTCCACTCCGGGCCTGGATCTGGCCCTGCGCCTGGATCCCCTCTCCCTGCGGGCGGTGCGCCAGGCCAGCCCCCAGCCGGCCACGGCCCTGCCCGGGGGCCAGGCGGTGCTGTGGCCGCTGCGCGTTGGCGCCGTAAACCGGTTGGCGCTGCGCTGCTGGCGCTGGAATCCCCTCGGCCTCGGCGGCCTGGCGGTGGCGGCCCTGTTTGGCCTTGCCCTGGCGTTGCAGGTGCTGCGCCGCTCGATCGTGCCGCCCCTGCCGGCCCTGCCCTCTTAATGGGGGGCAGGTTTAATTGGGGGGAAGGCTTGATTGGGGGCCGATTGGGACCACAAATTAATGTAGTCTTGGCGAGGATGCTGAGAGCGAAAAGACGAATGCTTGGCTAATTGCACATATATCAACACCAAGCACAGCCACTTCTGCGCGCGGGCGGGAATATAGCTATCAGGCAAACGCCTGGGCAGGCCACCCAATCAGCTAATGATAAATGCTGAGCACAGGCAGCAGTTGCTTGCTGATCCACGCCAACGCAATGAGGTGGAAGGCGTGTTTGGCACTGGCAAGCGAAGATATTCGCCAAACCTGATCATGGCCAAGCTGAAGGCAGGAGCTGGGGGCAGCATCTCCATGGGCTTGCTGGTGATGGGCGATGAGAAGATCCTGAGGCTGCTGCGCCTCTTTCGCTGACCAGGCAACCCCTTGGCACAGCTTAAAATCACGCGGCCATGGGGGATGCATCGTGGGCATTGAGAGGCCAGCGAATACAAAAAAATTTCAGTTGGTGCCATTTATTGGTAGCCGGGAATTGTCAGCACAGGATCTGGCCACCATCAGGATCGGCGGCAGTGTGGCAGTGCTCAGACGTAAGAATCCAGAGTCTCCCCCTACGGCCCAGTTGCAATTGAATTACCGGC
Source organism: Prochlorococcaceae cyanobacterium (assembly GCA_044356375.1). GTDB lineage: Bacteria > Cyanobacteriota > Cyanobacteriia > PCC-6307 > Cyanobiaceae > UBA5018. The sequence continues at coordinate 15,804 of JBIKWK010000027.1, forward strand.
TGGAATGGTCGGCTGACGACGCGGCCGCTGCGGTGCTGTTGCCTGAAGCCAATCCTGCCCCCCAGCGGTGCGACCAGCTGTGGGCCCACACCTGCTTAGAAATATTTATCGCTATACCAGAGGAAAAATGCTACTGGGAAGTAAACTTGGCGCCCGATGGTAACTGGGCTGTCTATCGCCTGGACGACTACCGGCAGGGGCTGCGGCCCGAGCCCCAGCTGGCTGCCCTGCCGTTCCAGGTGAACCGCCAGCTGGGTCTACTGGAACTGCGGCTGCACTGGAATCTGCCGGTAGAACTGGCGAGCGCCGCCGAGCTGGAGCTGGGCCCCAGCGCCGTGATTGAACAACGCCATGGCCAGATCAGCTACTGGGCCCTGCAGCACCCAGCCCCCCAGGCCGACTTTCACCATCGCCAGAGTTTTGCTCTGCGGGCTTAGCAATACCTAGCTACTAGGGTTTATCTACGCCTAAACTCCAGGGATTTAGGTGGGCCAATGGCGACTGCGCTGTACGGCCACCTGGCCAACAAATCCCGGCACCGGCGCTGCGCACTTGACCAATTGCAGCCAGATTGGCACCGGGCCGTAGATCTGCTCAGCCAGATTTAATATCTGTTCGCTGTAGTGCTCAATCGTGAAACAGCGAATCGTGCGGGCCTGCCGCTGCAATGCCTTGATAAGCAGGCTGTAGTCGAGTGTGTCGGCCAGCCCATCGCTGTTGCCGGCCGGCTTAAGCGACATGGCCAGGTTGAAATCCAATTCAAACCACTGTCCCTGGGCCCGCTCGATCTCCAGCACCCCCACATGGGCCCACAGCCGCAAACCCCGCACCAAGATGCGATCGCAGCCAGCTTTGTGGCCAGCTTCGTAGCTAACCATAGGCAGGGGCGGGGGCCCCGATGGGGCATTCATAGCGGCAGGCCCCGATGGCTGAACTGGCGGGCGCCACTGGCATAGTCGGCGGCGATGTGGCCCTCCCCCCGCAGCCGGTAGCGATAGGTGACCAGACCCTCCAGTCCCACCGGCCCCCGGGGTGGCAGGGTCTGGGTGCTGATGCCCACTTCGGCGCCAAAGCCATAGCGGAAGCCATCGGCGAAGCGGGTGGAGCAATTTAGATAAACCCCAGCACTATTCACCGCCGCCAGGAAGCGATTTGCCGCCTGCGCATCGGTGGTACTGATGGCATCGGTGTGGCGGGAGCCATAGCGGCCGATGTGCTCGATGGCCGCCTCCAGATCGGGCACCAGCTTCACCGCCAGCACCAGGTCTGAGTATTCGCAGCTCCAGTCCTCCTCCGTGGCGGCATGGCTTATCCCCAACGCCATCGCCGCCGCATCGCCGCGCAGTTCCACCCCAGCGGCGCGGAAGGCCTCAATCGCCCGGGGTATGAAGCTCGGCGCAATCTGTTCATGCACCAACAGGGTTTCGATGGAGTTGCAGGCGGCCGGGTATTGGGTCTTGGCATCGATGGCCACCCGCAGGGCCTGCTCCAGATCGGCGGCGACATCCACATAGAGATGGCAGATGCCGTCGGCATGGCCGAGCACTGGAATGCGGGTGTTGTCTTGGATGAAACGCACCAGGGCATTGGAGCCCCGGGGAATGATCAGATCCACCAGGCCATCTAGTTTGAGCAGAGCCAAACTCTCTTCCCTACTGGTGAGCAACTCCAGGGCATTGGCCGCCATTAAATCCCCCGCCGCTGGATCCGTAGCCGCTGGATCCATAGCCACTGGATCAGTAGCCACTGGATTGCCAGGGGCTGGAATCGTCTGGGGGATGCCGCTGCCCAGGCCTTGGCGCAGGGCCGCCATGATCGCCGCACAACTGCGGCTGGCCTCACGACCTCCTTTCAAAATGGCGCCATTGCCGGAGCGAATTGCCAGGGAGGCGATCTGGATTGCCGCATCCGGCCGCGCCTCAAAGATCACCCCCAACACCCCCAGGGGCACGGTCAGCCGCTCCAGCACCAGGCCCTGGTCCAGTTCGGTGTGCAGTTGCCGCCGACCCAGCGGATCGGCCAGGGCTGCCACCTGGCGCACGCCGGCGATCGCCGCGTCGAGTTTGGCGCCATCCAATTTCAGCCGGGCCATCAGGGCAGGGGCCAGCCCATCGGAGGCCGCGGCCTCCATATCCGCCTGGTTGGCGGCCAGGATGCTCTCGCGGTCGCTTTCCAGGGCCGAGGCCATGGCCAGCACGGCGGCGCGGCGCTCCGCATCGCTCCATTGGCCCAGGGCCATGGCAGCGCGGCGCACGCGGGCAGCCCGCTGCAGCAACTCGGGGCTGGGCTCGGGAACCGGGGCCATGCTAGTGGCGGCAGAATTCATCCAGATCGGGCGGAGCAGAAGGCCATCATCCCAAGCGACAGCCAGGTCTGTTCAGTTGCAAGGCCAACACTGGTTTCAGGCCAGCCGGTCGCGGGCCAGCAGCGCCGCCCCCAAACGGCCGGCACCGTTGCCCAGCTGGCAACGCCGGATTTCCAGCTGCTGGCGGCTTACCGCCAGCACCCGCTGCTCCACCTCCCGCCACAGGGCGGGCAGGAAATGGTGGCTGGCGCCGCTGATGCCGCCGCCCAGCAAAACCAGCTCGGGGGTGATCACATAGAGCAGCGAACTCACCCCAATGCCCAGCAGTTGGCCGTAGCGCTCCCATACCGCCAGGGCAGTGGCCTCGCCGGCATCGGCCTGGCGGCAGAGCTCCAGCGGCGCCAAGGGGCTGAGCCGGGCCAGGCCGCGCAGACTGCAAAAGCTCTCCAGGGAGCCGCGATTGCCGCTGTTGCAGGCGGGCCCCTCAGGGTCGATGCCGATCAGGCCCGGCTCCGAGGCGGCGCCGTGGGTGCCGGTGAACAACCGCCCCCCCAGCAGCAGCGCGCCCCCCACCCCCGTTCCCAGGGTCAGCAGCAACACATCGGAGGCGCCCCGGGCCGCACCGCGCTCCAGTTCGGCGATGGCGGCACAGTTGGCGTCGTTGGCGCAGGTCACCTGCCGCCTCAACAAGGGCTCCAGCCAGGCGGCCAGGGGCACATCCCGCCAGCCCGGCAGGTTGATCGCCAGCTTGGCCAGGCGAGCGCTGCGGTCGGCCGGACCGGGATGGCCGACGCCCACCCGATCGGCCAGTCGATCGGGATCCAGCTGCGAGATGGCGCTGGCGATGGCCATGGTCACCGCCCCCGGCACCGCCGGTTGGGGAGTGGCCAGCTCCAACTCCGCCAGCAGCTCCCCGGCCAGGTCAAAGCGGGCCAACTTGATCGCCGTACCGCCTAAATCAACACCGATCAGCTGGCGCTCGTCTCTCATTTAGATCCCGAAGAAGAGTTTAGATCCCGAAGAAGAGTTTAGATGCGGAAGAAGAGTTTAGATGCAGAAAAAGGTTTTAGAAGCAGAAAAAGATTTCAGAAGCGGAAGAAGAGTTGTAGTTGACTCTGCCAAGCCCCTTGGGTATTGAAGCTGCCCTGCAGGTTGAGAATCTCAGAGGCCTTGTAGGTGAGCGTCATCTGGTTTGGGATATCCGAGCGGTTCGGGGCTGTCAGCACCGAGACATTGAAGCGGTCGCTCACATCCAGGCCGATTTCCGTGCCCAACACCAGCTGGGGCGGCACCTGCTGGGAGCGCAGGGACTTGCCATCGGCCAACTCTGGACTCACGTAGGTGGGATAGAGGGCAAAGCTCAAGCGCTGGCCAAACACTTCACTGAGCCCGCCCAGCACCGGCGACAGCAACGACTGGCCCACCACGGTGGCCAGGGCCGTGCCGGCCCGGCCGCCACTCAAACCGGCCAGGGAATTGCCGCCAATCAGGGCGAGCAGCCGCTCCTTGGCGATCGGAGGGCTACTGCGCAGCTGCAGGTTTTCGGCAATCCGGTCGGCGGGGCCGCTGGCGCTCACCGTGATCCGCACCAGGTTGAGCGGGTTGAGCGAGCTGGCTCCCTCAACCTGATTCAGGGATTGGCCGCTGGTGTTTTCCAGTCCGCCCAGTCCGATGCCGCCAGTGGAAAGGCTGTCGGAGACGCGGGTGCGCAGGGCGATATCGACATAGGGCATCAACCCCAGCGAGGGGGTGAACACCGCCACGTTGGGCACCTCGGGATCGAGGCTGAAACTGGTGGTGAACAGGTTTACCCGGCCCTTCAGCAGCCGCACCAGGCCGCTGGCCCGCAGCGAGGAGTCGAGCCGCCCACTGAGGCGCAACTGGCCGCCGACGCTGAAATTGGCCAGGTTGGGTACGCCTACGCGTAGATCTGGTCCAAAGCGCAGCAGCAGATTCTCGAAGGCCAGGGGGCTGGCCTGGGGCAGCGAGGAGCGCAGGCCAGCGGTGGGATCGGTGTTCAGCTGGGGCCCCACCAACAGCACCAGGGGCTGGCGGAAGTCCCACCGGGACTCCACCAGTTCGGGCACGGAGACGATTTTGGCGTCGGGGCCCCCGCCGGTGGCCAATTGGCCACCGGCGGCGTTGAGGTTGCCGCGGGCGATGCGCAGATCGCCGCCCATCACCAGCTGGCGCAGGTTGCCTCGCACCAGCAGATCGCCATCGGCCTGGGCGGCGAATTTGGGCAGCTTGAAAGGCACCTGCTTCAACTCAACCGCCAGCCCCTGGCCGGCCCCCTGGGGCAGGTCCCGCCACAAGCCAAGGCTGCCCTTGGCGGCGATGGTCCCCTTGGCTCCCACCGTGGCCGAGAGCTGCTGGATGTCCAGTTGCTCAAAGTCGAACAGCACCGTGCCCTGCAGGTTGTTCAGGGTCTGCTCGAACAGGCGCAGCTGGCCCTGGCGCACACCGAGGAAGCCATTGACGATCGGTTGCTGCAGGCTGCCCCGAACCAGCAACTGCATATCGGCGCTGCCCTGCTGCCACAACAGGTTGGGTTCAGCAAAACTGGCCAGGAAGCGCAGGCCATCGCCACGGCTGGCCAGTCGTAATTGCAACTCTGGCGAGGTGGGATCGATGGGTATCAGGCCCGCTAGATCCACGCTGCTGGTGGCACCCGCCGCCCGCAGGGCCAAATTCAGTTTTAATCGCCCGTTCGCCAGGGCCACCCGCCCCTGCTCGAGGGCTATGGGGGTGGTGCCCAGGCGGCCATTCTGCAGGCCCAGATCCATTGCCAGGGCTGGACTGCTGCCGCCCAGGCGGTAACGGCCCCGGGCGGTGAAGCCACCCCGCAGCTCTGGTGGCAACTGGATGAGCAGGGCCACCAACGACAGCGGCAGCTGCTCGAGGCTGAAGCTGCCGTCGCCGCTGCCCAGGGGGCCTTGAATCCGGGCCACCAGCGGTGCCCCGGTCAGGGCGATGTCCTGGTCTGCGCCGTCTAGCCACAGGTGGCCGCGCAGGGCCAGATCGGCGCGGGCGGCGGCCAAGCTGGGGCCCTCCAGTGCCAGGTCCAGATCCACCCGGGCTTGCATGTGCTCCAGCCGCTGGGCCGCGGTGGCTTTTGCAACGCTGGTCTGCCTTGCCAGCAGCCGGGCGCGGGCCTGGTCCAGGGCGGCCAGCTGGTCCTCCAGGGAGGGCCCCAGGGTGTCGAACACCAGGCTGCCCAGATCGGCTGCCCGGCCGGCATCACCCCCCGGTTCGCCCCGCCAATGGGGCCAGGCCGCCGCCAGCTCGCGGAACAGGTTTGCCCCCAGGCCCCGGCCTGAGATGCGGCTGCGGAACGCCCCATGCCAGCGACCGCTCCAGTCCAGGTCCAGATGGCCACCGGCCTCGAAATTGGCTGAGCCCTTGGCGCTGTAGTTGCGATCGCCGTAGCGACCCTGCAGTTGCAGCTGCTGGGCGCGGACGCCAAGAAAAGCCGGTTGATCCAAGCCCACCTGCCCGGCAAAGGCCAGCGGTTGGAGATTCAGCAGGCCCTTGCCGCTCAACCTGCCCTGCAAAGGCTGAAACCGGCCCTGGGGCCCCACCTGCAGCTGCAGCCCATCCAGGGACAGTCGCTGCGCTTGCCATTTGTAGGCCTTGGGCTCTCCCGCCAGTGCCAACGTGCCGCCACCGCGTTGCAGCTGCACCGCCACCGGCAGCCAGCGGCGGTCGAGCCTCACGTCGAGTTGGCCCACCGGCGCCGGTGCCAAGGACACCATGCGCAGGTTGCCACCGCCGGCCCCCTGGCCCTGCCACTGGCCTTCCCAGCTCTCCGGCAGGGCCAGGGGGCCGGCGCCAGGGCGCTCCAAGGCCAATTCCAGGTGGGGCACCAGGGCCCGCAGGGGGCCCCGCACCTCTCCTTTGACGTCGAGCACCCCGTCCAGGCGGCTGCCGACCACGGGCTGGAGCCTGGATAGGGGATAGCGGCGCAGTTGCAACTGCAGCGCCAGATCGCCGCTGCTGAGGCCCCGATTGGCCCTTAACTCCAGGGGCAGGCTGCCACTGGCCAGCAGCAGCTCACTGCGGAATTGCCGCAACAGCAGTTGTTGGCCGTTCCAGAGCAGGGATGCCTGCCAGGGCCCGAGCAGCGGATTGGCCCGCTGTTGCAGTTCGGCCACCAGGGAGGGGGCCCGCAGCGCCCCCGTGGCCCGCAGACTGCCGCTGAGCGCCGGCCGCAGCAACCAGTCTGGCGGGGTGGGTTTCAGGCCCAGGCCCGCGGGTTGGATTTGAAAGCGACTGCTGAGATCGAGCCGATCCCCCAGACTGCCGCTGGCCTGAAGCCACAGCCCGGGGCGGCGGGCTTGCAGCTTCATATCGCGCAGCTGGCGGTCGCTCCACAGGCCGCTGGCGCTCAAGCGCAGGGGCTGGGAGCGGTCGGTGGCCTGGCGGGCTTCCAGGCGCCCCGTCCAGCGCATGGCCAGGCCTGTAGGGGCTGCCTGGGGATGGGCCGTCAAAGCGAGGTTGCCGCGCCAGCTGCCGTATTGCCAACTCGGTGCCTGGAGCTGCAATTGCTGGCCTCGGCAGCCCAGGTTGATGGCGGACGCCCGCAAAGGGGTGGAACTTCCCTGCTGCCACTGCAGGTCGCTCAGCCGCAGCCCCCCCTGGCAACCAACCCTGTTCTTGGCCAAGCTCAATTCCAGCTCACCCTGGGCCTGACCGCCGAGGCGGCCGGGCAGCTTCAACGCGGGCCGGAGTGGTTCCAGCGGCAAGCGCTCCCCCCGCAGCTTGGCGTTCCAGCGCTGCTTATTCCATTCGCCGGCGAGCTGCAGCCAGACGCTGCCGCCTTGGCTGGGCTGCACCCGCCCCCGCAGTTGCAGGCTGTGGCGCCGCAGTTGCAGATCCAGCCGAGCGCTCACCAGGGCCTGGATGCCGGCGGGGGCCAGCCGCAGCCGGGCCGGTTGCAGCAGCCGAATCTGCAGGGAAAGCGGCGGCGGCTGAGCTGGCTGTTTGACCGGCCCCAACACCCAGTACTGGCCATTGCGATTGCGTTGGAGGTTTGCCTCCACCCCGCTCAAACCCAGCTGCAGCACAGCTTCTCGCTGGCGCAGGCTGGCCCAGGGGTCAAGGCTGACGCTGAGCCCCTGGGCCCTGACACTGGAGCGATCGGCGGCAACGGGCAGCAGCTGCGATGGCCCCAGCTCCACGCCCAGCCAGCCGATGCCGCGCATTGCACCCAACTGCAGCGGATGGCCGAGCACCTCGCTCAGTTGGCGCTCCAGTCTGGGTTTCAGGGAGTCGTAGACCCGGCGCAGGATCAGCTCGGCGCCGCCAAGGCCCAGGGCCAACAGGCCGATGCCCAGGGACGAGACCCCGAGGGCGAGGCGCCAAGGCGCTGGGCGGGAGGCGGTTTCGCTGCAAGCAGCTACGGGGGCAGCGGCTGGCCCAGCACCAGACTGGTCTGGATCGGGTTGTGATCCACCCCCTCCTGGCCCTTGCTGGGGCGAGAACGCCATTGCCGAGGCGCTACCGCCGCATCCGTGGGGCCGAATATAGATGCGTTGACTTGGCTCCCCTAGCCCGATGGCCCTGGCCGCTGATCCGATTCTGCTCCTGGCCGCCCGCTGGCTGGGCATCGCCAGCGGTCTGCTGGCCGTATTGATGGTGGTGGGTTTTTGGGCCCGTTGGGGCTTCCGCTTCCGACTGGTGGGGGTAACCAGCTTCACCACTTTGCTGGCGCTCTCCTGCGCGGCCTTTGCGATCAGTTACACCCCCAGGGTGAGCGTGCCCGGTGCCATCGGCGTGCCGGTGGTGTTCGACAACGGCGCCGACTTGGTGATTGCGGCCGCACCTGATTCCCTCCCCGCCGCCGCAGCCGCCCCCAGCGTGGAGCAGGTGGCCCGCAACCTGCGCGGCAGTGGCCGCTCCTCAACCGATGGTCAGGTGACGGTGCGCCTGCGGCGGGTGGAGCCCGCTGGAGATGGCATCAGCCGTCCGGTGGTGCTGGCCGAGGCAAGCCGAGATCTGCGCACGGGCGAGGTGAGGCCAATCCCTTGACCCTTGGGCGCCTACCCCGTCACCTGCAGCGGGAACAAAGCCAGCTGGAAGCGGCCGGGATCATCCACTGGCGGCAGCTGGCCAGCCTCACCGATTCCCAGTTGCGCCAGCTGAGCCGGCTGGGGGGAGCCAGTGAGGCGGGCCTGATCAAGCTGCGCGGTCAGGCTCGCCTGGTGGTGGAAGTGGATCTGGAACCGGCCGAGGCGGCCCTGCTGCTCTATGCGGGCATTGCCGACCCCAGGGGCCTGGCCGCCGCCGATCCCCACCAGTTACGGCGCTCCCTGGGCCGACTACAGCGCAGCCTCACCGGCGAGGCCGTGCCGATTGTGGAGCTGGCCACCCTGTGGCGCTGGATTCAGCGAGCGCGGCAGGGTTCCGGTCGCTCGTCGAACTGACCCCAGCGCCCAGCAGTCCTGGTCTGCAGCTGACTGAAATGGATATATCTTCCGGGTTAACCAGATGGTGCCCGTCTTACGAATTTTTGCCCTGTTGGCCGCCAGCCTCGTCCTCTGGGGCGGTCCCGGGGAGGCCCAGTCCGCGTTACTGGAGTCGGTGAAGGCCAATCCGGCCCGGGCAAAGGCCCTGTGCGGCCAGCTGCGCCAGCTCAATGCCCAGGGACTGACTTCCAATTCCCCCCAGGCGATATCCATGGTGGCGCGGGAGCAAAATCTCTCGCCCATGGATGCCGAGGTGCTCACCACCTATGTGGTGGGTCTGCACTGCCCTGATGTGCGCTGAACTCGCCCTGATGTGCCCTAAACCTGCCTAGAGCCGATCGCCTGTGATCGAGTGCCTCCCGCTGATCGAGTGACGCCCCCAGAGAGGCCCCCAGAGAGGCCAGCAGAGACGCCTGCCGATCAGCCAGCCCAGGCCAGCCCAGGTCAGCCAACCCCGGGCAGCTCAGCCGCCATGCCCGTCTGCCACCAGGACCTATGGATGGCCTGTGGCGACGGCACCCGCCTGGCCAGTCGGCTGTGGCGACCCCTGGGGGATGGCCGCTGGCCCGTGCTGCTGATGCGCCAGCCCTACGGCCGGGCGATCGCCTCGACGATCACCTATGCCCACCCCAGCTGGTACGCGGCCCGGGGCTTTGTGGTGGTGGTGCAGGACGTGCGCGGCCAGGGGGATTCGGATGGCAATTTTGGCGGCTTTGACCAGGAGGCGGTCGATGGGGCCGAGGCGGTGCGCTGGGCCCGGCGCCTGCCCTGGGCCAATGGCCGGCTGGGGAGTTATGGCTTCTCCTACCAGGGCCTCAGCCAGCTGCTCAATGCCGCCGCCGACAGCGATCCCAGCGCTCTGCCGGACTGCCTGGCCCCCGCCATGGCCGGTCCCAGTGAGCGCGATCACTGGGCCAGCGAAGGGGGTGCCCACTGGTGGGCCCTGGGATTGGCGTGGGGTTTGCAGCTGGCGGCGCTCCAGTGCCGCAGACGCGGGGATGAGCAGGGCTGGAGCCAGATTCGCCGCAGCCTGGAGAGCCAGGCCTTCCTGCAGGAGGGTTTAGCCCTGTTGGCGCAGCACGATCCGGGGGGCATGGCCCTGGGCTGGCTGCAAATGGATCCGGGCCAGCAGCTGGGCTGGCGGTGGCATCCGATCGCAACGGCGCTGCTGCGCCAGCCGATGTTGTTGATCGGCGGCTGGTACGACCCCCATCTGCGGGGCGTGCTGGAACTCTGGCGCCGCTCCCTGGCCGCCGGTGGCGAGCCCCTGCTGCGCATCGGTGCCTGGACCCATCTCGATTGGCGGGGCGGCATCGATGAATTGCAACTGGCCTTCTTTCGCCGCCATCTACACGGCGACCGCCCTCCAGGCGCTCAAGGCCCGGGGCAAGCTCTCGGCCCGGGTCAAGCTTTCGGCCCGGGTCAAGCTCACCGCCCAGTGCAAGCTCATGGCTCGGGTCAAGCTGCTGGCCCGGGGAAAGCTCACGGCCTGGGCCAAAGCATGGAGCTGGCCAGCGATTCGCCTCTGGCGGTGGCGGTGGCTGTGCAGTGTCAGAGCAGCGGCAGCTGGCTGCGGGAGCCCTTTGCCGGGCAGCCCTTTGCCCAGACGCCCGGGGCCAGGCAGCTGTACTGGGGACTGGCCAGCGGCGGCCTGGCCGCCGTCCGCGCCGACGAGGGCCAGCTGCTGCCCTGGGGCGAGGGCCATGGGCGGGTGGAGTTTGTGCATGACCCCTGGCGGCCGGTGCCCGGTCGGGGCGGCCACCTGGGGCTCGACGCCGGGCCCTGCGATCGGGCCGATCTCGATCGCCGCTGCGATGTGGCCTGCTTCACCAGCCCGCCCCTGGCGGAGAGCTTGGCCCTGATCGGCCAACCCGAACTGTTGCTGGCGGTGGACGCCGATCAGGCCAGCTTTGATCTCTCGGCCGCCCTGGCGGTGGTGAGCGGCGATGGCCAGCGGGTGCGCCAGTTGGCGACGGGTTTTTTGCGCGTCAACTGCCAGGCCGGTCCCCACCAGGCCGGCCCCCAACTGCGGTTGAGCCTGCAGCCCCTGGCCGCCCGCCTGGAGCCGGGGGAGGCCCTGCGCCTGTCGCTGGCGGGGGCGGCCTGGCCCCAGATCGCCGTCAATCCCGGCGACGGCAGCCTGCCCCTGGGCGGCAGCGGTAGCCGCCACCGGAGCATCAGTATTGGCCTGGAGCTGGCCCAGGCCCGGCTGCGGTTGGTGCCCGTCACCCCAGGGGCACCTGGGGCAAACTGAGCCAACAGTTATCGCCCAGCCAATGCCGCGCCCCGCCGACAAGGCCTTTGCCCTGGCCACCCTTTTGGCCCTGGCGGGCGGCAGCCTGGCGGGCCCTGGCCCCATGCCGGTGCGAGCCCAGGGGGAATTGCTCAGTCAGGCAGCTGGGGCCGGTCCGGCCCAGGGCCAACCTGCCCTGAGCGTCGAGCAGGCCCGTGCCGCCGCCAACGAGATTCTCAAGGCCGAGCAAAATCGGGATGCCAAGGCTCGCTTCAGCCAGTTCGCCCCAGAGCTGCAGCAAGTAAGTAGCCCTGGAATGGTGGCTGACACCATGGCCAAGCGGCCGCGAGTGCTGAGCTGGAAATTGCTCAGCGTTCAGAGCGGCATTCAAACCACCACGGTGGAGGCGTCGGTAGTAACAACTGCTGGCAATCAAGATTTATTCATCATGCTCAATCCTGAGGGCAAGCTGAGCGGTTACTACATAGATAAGACCGACCAGGCCCCGAGCAAGGTGGCGGCTCAATTTGTGAAGGCCCTCAGCCAGGGTCAATACGTGTCTGCCCGCAGCTTTTTCAGCCCGGCCATGCAAAAGGAGGTGAGCGCTGCCTCGCTGCAGGCCAGATGGCAGCGGCTGCAGCAGTACACCGGCAATTTCATGCAGGTGAAGCGATTGGTGGAGGCCGCTGAGAACCCGGAACAGCGCCTGGTGCTGGTGCAAACCGAGTTCAACAGGCTCACCGACAACCTGTTTGTAATTCTCGATGCCAACAACTTGATCACCGGCGTCGACTTCCCCATTGACCCAAATCCCCTGCGGGGCAGCCGTTAATTTCAAGCAGATCAGCTTGAAACAAATCCGCTTGAAACAGATCTGCTTGAAATAGATCTGCTCAAGCCGGGCCGCAGGGCTGCACCAGTGCCCCGCTGGGCTGATCGCGGATCTGGCCCGCCAGCCGATTGGCTCCCCCCCTGGGAGCCGCCTAAGCTCACGGCGCCGCAGACGGTGCTCCATGGCTTCGATCAGCCTCGACTGGATGGTGGACGACAGCCAACGACTGGCGGAATGTCGTCACGATCACCCCTTCGCGCTGCTCGGCCCCCAAGCCCTCGACAACGGCAACTGGGTGGTGCGCGTATGGATGCCAGAGGCCGATCGGGTGGACCTGTTGCTGCCTGGCGAACTGGCCGCAGCCCATGGCCTGGTGGCGGGGGAGCCGATCCCCCTGGGCAACCCCCACCACGCCTGGATTTTTGAAGCCGAACTGCCGCTGGACCCCGGCAACAGCTATCGGGTGAAGGTGTCCAGGGGCGGCATCGAACACGAGGCTCACGATCCCTGGGCCTTCCGGGAGGAGTGGATGGGCGAGATGGATCTCCATCTGTTCGCCGAGGGCAACCATCACCACATCTGGCAGCGGATGGGCGCCCATCTCAGCACACGGGGGGGCGTCGAGGGGGTGTGCTTCTGCCTCTGGGCCCCAAATGCCCGCAGCGTGGCGATTATTGGCAACTTCAACGGCTGGGATGGCCGCCACCATCCGATGCAGAGTCGTCTGGGGGGCTGCTGGGAGCTGTTCATCCCCGGGCTGAAGGCGGGTGAGATTTACAAGTACGAGATCCGCACCCAGGCCGGCCACTGCTACCAAAAGGCGGATCCCTACGGCTTCCGCCACGAGGTGCGGCCTGCCAATGGTTCGATCGTGGAGCCCCTGGGCGGCTATGACTGGACCGATGGCGCCTGGATGCAGCAGCGCGATAGCGCCAATCCGCTGGATCAGCCGATCTCGGTGTACGAGATGCACCTCGGCAGTTGGATGCATGGCAGTGCCTACCAGCCCTATCTGGAAGCCGATGGCACGGCCCGAGCACCGGTGCCCGCCGCCGATCTCAAGCCCGGCGCCCGGCTGCTCACCTACCCGGAACTTGCCGATCGGGTGATCCCGTATGTGAAGGCCCGCGGCTTCACCCACATCGAGTTGATGCCCATCTCGGAGCATCCCTTTGATGGTTCCTGGGGCTATCAGGTGACTGGCTGGTATGCCCCCACCAGTCGCTTCGGCAGCCCGGATGAATTCCGCAACTTCGTGGATCGCTGCCACGCTGAAGGCATTGGCGTGATCCTCGACTGGGTGCCGGGCCACTTCCCCAAGGACGCCCATGGCCTGGCCTTCTTCGATGGCGCCCACCTCTACGAACATGCCGATCCCCGCATTGGCGAACACAAGGAGTGGGGCACGCTGATCTTTAATTACAGTCGCAATGAGGTGCGCAATTTCCTGGTTGCCAATCTAGTTTATTGGTTCGAGCAATTCCATGTCGATGGCATTCGGGTCGATGCTGTGGCCTCAATGCTTTACCGCGATTACCTGCGCCCAGACGGGGAATGGATCGCTAACGAATATGGCGGGCGAGAGAATATAGAGGCAGTTAAGTTTTTGCAACAGGCCAACCACGTGCTGTTTCAGCACTTCCCTGGTGCCCTGTCAATCGCCGAGGAATCCACCACTTGGCCCATGGTTACCCAGCCCACCAACGTGGGCGGCCTCGGATTCAACCTGAAGTGGAATATGGGTTGGATGCACGATATGCTGGATTACTTTGAACTCGATCCCTGGTTCCGCCAGTTCCATCAGAACAATGTAACCTTCTCGATTTGGTATGCCTATACAGAGAGTTTTATGCTGGCTCTTAGTCACGACGAAGTGGTGCATGGCAAGAGCAATCTTCTGCACAAAATGCCCGGCGATGATTGGCAAAAGTTTGCTAATGTTCGCGCATTGTTGGCATATATGTGGACCCATCCCGGCAAGAAAACCATCTTCATGGGCATGGAGTTTGGCCAGCGCTCAGAATGGAACGTCTGGGGAGACCTGCAGTGGGAACTACTGCAGCACGAGCCCCATCAGCAGCTGCTGTGCTTAGTAGACGATTTAAATAAGTTCTACAAGGCGGAGCCCGCCCTCTGGCGTGATGATTTTGATCAGTATGGTTTTCAGTGGATTGATTGCAATGACAATCGCCATTCCATAATTAGCTTTATGCGTCGGGAAAGTGCCACCGGCACCTGGCTGGTGGTGGTGGCCAACTTCACGCCTCAAAGTCACTCCCACTACCGGATTGGTGTACCTGTAGATGGCTTCTATGCCGAGGTGTTCAACACCGATGCCGAGCGCTACGGTGGTAGCAATCTTGGCAATCTAGGTGGTAAGTTCACCGATTCTTGGCGCATTCACGGCTACGAGCAGTCTTTGGACCTCTGCCTGCCACCCCTCTCAGTGCTGGTGCTGCAACGGGATGAGGCCCGCAGCCAGCTGCTGCCGGCTGCGGATATCGAAGAGTTGGATTAAAGGGGCCAGGGGTCAGGCCGGCTTGCGGGCCGACCAGACCCGGGCCATGAACTGGGTTTCGGCGGTGATCGCCTCGAAACCCGCTTCAGTTAGACGCCCTTCAATTGAATCTGAGATGTAGTCGCGGTAGTAGGGCTCGTGGAACACTCGACGGAAGTTTTCCATGATCGGCGAAAACTGGGGCGAATCGGCCAACTGGATCGAATCGATCAGCACCAACACGCCACCGGGCTCCAGTACTCGCCAGCAATCATTGATCACGTTTTGGCGGGCGGCCGGGGGCAACTCGTGTAGCAGAAACACGCAACTCACCGCCTGGAAAGAGCCAGCGGCCAGGGGCATCGCCTCGGCGTTGGCCTGCACTAGTTGGCATAGCCCTGGCGAGAAATCGTTCAGCCAGCGATTCGCCTGGCGCAGGTAGGCGGTGGAGAGATCGACTCCCACCAGCTGGGCCTTGGGCAGAGCAGCGCGGATTTGATTCAGGGTGCGGCCGGTGCCGGTGGCCACATCCAGCACTCGAATGGCGGCGGCGGGGCGATCGGCAAACTGGCGCAAGCCTCGCAGCAACGGGGCCAGCAGGCGGCGACGCATGGGGTCGGCGTTGCCATTGAACAGCAGTTCCACCTGCAGGTCGTAGAGGGAGGCCGAGTGATCACTCAGGTAGCCATCGGTCTGGTGATGAAAGTTCTGCAGGTAGTAGTCCGGGTAGGCAGCCGGCTCCACATCCCGGGGTAAATCGCGCACATTGCGCTGCTGGCGGCGGTTCCAGGTGCTGGGCATGTCCAGCCAGACCAGGGGATAGCGGCTGGCCCAGTCCAGCCAAGGGGCATCGAACAGCAGCTCAGCCGGATAGAGCCCCTGTTCGGCCTCCTGCCAATCCAGCTCGGCCAGGGCATCCATGCTGGTTTTCAAGCGGCCCATCAGCTGGGCATCCACCGGCACGGTCTTGGGGGCCCCTTCTGGAGCCAGCAGGCCCATCAGGCGGCTGCTCATCTCTTTATGGGCCAGACCGAACAGCCCTTTGCCCTGCTGGAGTGTCTGGTAAGCCAGCTTGGTGAGCTGATCGGGCATGGCGACGGGCCGAGATGGCTTCATAACTAATACCCATTCCAGCGGATCGGGCCAGCAGCCGCGACCCGGCAGCCCCAGATAAAGAAATGTCACGACTGCCAAATTTTGGTAGCAACGGCTACCAAAGGGCGTCAGGCTAAGTGTATCGAGGCTGAATGCGCAGAATGCGTTGAGGCTGAATGAATCGACCGACTTCAGTTGCCGCGAGGAAAGCCGCCATGACCATGATTCCCCTGCCCGCCAATGCCGCCCGCCAGGCGGGGCCAGAGCGGGTGTTCACCAGCTGGGCCAGGGAGCACCAGCGCCAAAACCGCCTCTGGGCAGCTTCCCTGGCCCAGATCAGCCGCCACCACGATCTCAATCCTGCAGGTGATGCCACCCATCAACTGCAGGCCTGGGCCCTGCGCCAAGCCAGGGCCAAACATCTGCATGACAGTGCCATCGCCCAGGTTCGCGCCTCGGAGTTTGGCGCCTAGATTAAATTCCTAAGGGATTTTTAATTATTTTTGGACTAATTAAAGGCCACGACAAAAAAATGGCCATTCCTTCGCCCTGGCGATCGGAATGGCCATTTACTGCGGATCAGGTGTCTAATTGCTGCGGATCAGGCGTCGTAGTACATCACAAATTCATGGGGATGGGGGCGCTGGCGCAACTGCTGAACTTCCTCGTACTTCATCGAGATCCAGTTATTAATAAAGTCTTCGCTGAATACGCCTCCGGCCAGCAGGTAATCCTTATCGGCATCGAGAGCCTCCAAAGAACCATTTAGCGAGGCGGGAACAGTGGAGATCTGGGCCAATTCTTCAGCGGAGAGCTCGAACAGGTCCACATCGGTGCCGTCGCCGGGATCGATCTGGTTTTTGATGCCGTCCAAGCCGGCCATCAACATCGCCGCAAAGCCCAGGTAGGGGTTGGAGAGGGCATCGCCGGAGCGGAATTCCAGCCGCTTGGCCTTGGGGTTGGGGCCGGTGAGGGGAATGCGCACGGCGGCGGAGCGGTTGCCCTGGGAGTACACCAGGTTCACGGGCGCTTCAAAACCGGGCACCAGGCGCTTGTAGCTGTTGGTGGTGGGATTGGTGAAGGCCAGGAAGCTGGGGGCGTGCCTGAGCAGGCCGCCGATGTACCAGCGAGCGGTTTGGGACAGGTTGGCGTAGGTGCCTTCGCCAAAGAACAGGGGCTGACCACCCTTCCAGAGACTCTGGTGAACGTGCATGCCACTGCCGTTATCGCCAAAGATCGGCTTGGGCATGAAGGTGGCTGATTTGCCATATTTTTTGGCGATATTGCGCACTACATACTTGTAGATCATCACGTTGTCTGCCGCGCTGATCAACTCGGCAAACTTCATGCCCAGCTCGTGCTGGGCAGTGGCAACTTCGTGGTGTTGCTTCTCGATTGGCACCCCGAGGCTGGCCATGACTAGCAGCATCTCGCTGCGCATGTCTTGGAGGGTGTCATTGGGGGCTACGGGGAAATAACCTTCCTTGAGCTGAATTTTATAGGCGAGGTTGCCCCCTTCCTCCAGGCGAGCGTTGTTCCAGGGGGCTTCAATGGAATCGACACTATAAAAACTAGTGCCGTTGCTGGATGTATAACGTACGTCGTCGAATACAAAGAATTCTGGTTCAGGGCCGAAGAAGGCGGTATCGGCGATGCCGGTGGAGGCCAGGTAATCCAGGGCCTTTTGGGCCAGGGCGCGGGGGCAGCGGCCATAGGGCTGGCCACTGCGGGGCTCCTGGATCGAGCAGATCAGGCTGAGGGTCTTGTGACTGTAAAAAGGATCAATCCAGGCGGTATTCGGATCGGGCAGCATGCACATATCCGATTCATTGATCGCCTTCCAGCCGCGGATAGAAGAGCCGTCAAAGGCAATGCCGCTAACAAAGGCGTCTTCGTCGATAAGATCGTTGCAGACGGTTAGGTGCTGCCACTTGCCGTGCAGATCGATGAACTTAAGGTCGATTAGCTCAATGCCTTCCTCCTTGATTTGACGCAAAACGTCTTGGGCTGTTTTCGCCATAAAAAGTGAATTGGGTGGCCCACCAGCATGCCGGTTTGGGCGGTGGTGGGGTTTGGGCGCAAGAAAAAGACCAAACCCGGGCAGTTTTTGTATCAATCGCAACCAAAAGCTGATTGCCCGCTGGCGTCTCCCCCGCCCCGCCGGGGCAAAGCCCTTGCGTAACCGTTTCTGTCAAATTCGCCAGATCCCCGCCCCAGCCTGGGTTCTGCCGATGCGCCAGTGCTAGCTTCCAAACAGGTGCGCCACTCCCACCAGCCATGCGCGATGCCATCACCGGTCTGATCGGCCGTTACGACCGGTTAGGCCGCCATCTGGATCGGGATGCGATCGACTCCATCTCCACCTATCTCTCCGAAGCCGGCATCCGTCTGGCCGCTGTTGAGCTGATCAACGCCCAGGCCGCCGACATCGTGCGCGAGGCCGCCCAGCGCCTGTGGTTGGAGGATCCCGAGTTGATCCTGCCCGGCGGGAACGCCTACACCACCCGGCGGCTGTCGGCCTGCCTGCGGGACATGGACTATTTCCTGCGCTATGCCAGCTACGCCCTGATCGCCGGCGACTGCACCATCCTCAACGAGCGGGTGCTCAACGGCCTCGACGACACCTACAAGAGTTTGGGGGTGCCCACCGGTCCGACGGTGCGCAGCATTGCCCTGCTGGCCGAGGTGGTGTGCGAGCAGCTGGCCAAGCTCAACATCCCCGACAGCACAGCGGTGCGGTTGCCCTTCGAGCACCTCTGCCGCGGTCTGGCCGCCTCCAACGTCAGGGCCCGCTGAGGCGCGGCCCAATCCCTCCATTCGTAGGCTGATCCCTAATTCCAGCTAGCTCCTTGACCCAGCCGCTGCCACCCGTCTCCAGTTCGCATCGCCGCCGGCTGGATCCGATCGCCACTCCAGTTCGCCTGCTGCTCGGTCCAGGTCCTTCCAACGCCCATCCCACCGTGCTGGAAGCTCTGGCGCGGATGCCGATCGGGCACCTCGATCCGCTCTATGTGGAGTTGATGGGGGAGGTGCAGGAGCTGCTGCGCTACGTGTGGCAGACCGACAACCGGCTCACGATTCCGATGAGCGGCACCGGCAGTGCCGCCATGGAGGCCACCCTGGCCAACACCATCGAGCCGGGCGACAAGGTGCTGGTGGCGGTGAAGGGCTATTTCGGTCTGCGCCTGGCCGACATGGCCGGCCGCTACCGGGCCGAGGTGGTAACCATTGAGCGGCCTTGGGGCGAGGCCTTCTCCCTGGAGGAGCTGGAGGCGGCCCTGGCCAGCCACCGGCCAGCGATTTTGGCGATGGTGCACGCCGAAACCTCCACCGGCGTCTGCCAGCCGATGCAGGGCATTGGAGATCTCTGCCGTCGCTACGACTGCCTGTTGCTGTTGGACACCGTCACCTCCCTGGGGGCGGTACCCCTGTATCTGGATGAATGGAAGGTGGATCTGGCCTATAGCTGCAGCCAGAAGGCACTTAGCTGTCCGCCGGGCCTGGGTCCCTTTTCGATGGGCCCGCGGGCCGAGGCCAAGATGATGGCCCGCCAGGGCAAGGTACCCAACTGGTATCTGGATGTCACCCTGCTGAATCAGTACTGGGGCACCGATCGGGTGTATCACCACACCGCCCCGGTGAACATGAATTTCGGCATCCGCGAAGCCCTGCGCCTGTTGGCGGAAGAGGGGCTGGAGGCCTCCTGGGCTCGCCATCGCTCCAATGCCGAGCGGCTGTGGGCGGGCCTGGAGTCTCTCGGCCTGGAGTTGCATGTGCCTGAACAGCTGCGCCTGCCCACCTTGACCACCGTGCGCATCCCCGAGGGGGTGGATGGCAAGGCCTTTAGTTTGCACCTGCTCAATAAGCACGGCATTGAAGTGGGTGGTGGCCTGGGCAGCCTGGCCGGCAAGGTATGGCGTATCGGCTTGATGGGTTACAACAGCCAACCGGAGAATGTGGATTTGCTGCTCAATTTATTTGAGAGCGAATTACCTGCTTTTATAGCTGTTTCTAGCAGTCCTGTCCCCGTCGCCGCCTGAACCAGAGGCGCAACTGCTGGCTGGCCGCTTCCGCCTCCAGGCCGCCCATCACCTGCATGGTGTGATGGGCGCTGGCGTGATCGGCCAGATTCAAGCAGCCCCCCAGAGCGCCGCGCTTGGGATCTGGGGCGCCAAACACCACCCGGCCCATCCGAGATTGCACCAGGGCACCGGCGCACATCGGACAGGGCTCCAGGGTCACCAGCAAGGTGCAGTGGTTTAGCCGCCAATCCCCCAGCAACCGCGCCGCCTGGCCAATCGCGATCAGCTCGGCATGGCCCAGGGGGTCCCGGGCCTGGTGACGGCGGTTGCTGCCCCAGCCGATGCAACGGTTTTTTGCATCGAGCACCACGGCCGCCACGGGAATATCGCCGTCGTCGCCCATCCGGTCGCAATGCCGCAGCAACCGCCGCATCCAATGCCGATACAGCTGGTTGAGCGGTTGGCTGACCGGCTGGCTAGGTGACTGGCGATCGGGCTGGCTGGACAGTTGATTGGCCGTCTTGCTGGCTAGCTGGCTAACTGGCTGGAGATATGGCTGCTCAGCATTAGAGCTCTCCTGGTGGGCCATCGCTGCCTTTGTCGTCTAGAGCCGCTTCTAGCCCAGCCCCGCTTCTAGCCCACCCCCGCAGGCCAGAATGCCGATTGCCGAGCCTTCGCCGTTGGCATCTGCGCCATCTGCCCTGCGGGCCAATTTGCTGGCCGCCTTTCCGGCGCCGGACCAATTTGATCAGGTATTGGCGGATTTTCTGGAACAGGCCAGCCAGCAATTGGTGCGCTGGCTGGGCAGTGCCGCCCTGCGCTCACCCCTACCCGCCTCGGCTGCCCTGGCCGCAGGGGGGGAACTGCCCCAGCTGGAGCTTGCCCAGGCAGGTTTGGGGCCGACGGCGCTACTGGCCGATCTGCAGTGGGTGATGGAGGGGGCCTACAACCCCAACCATCCCGGCGCCCTGGCCCACCTGGATCCACCGCCGCTGGCCGCTTCGATCGCGGCGGAGTTGGTCTGTGCCGGCCTCAACAACAACCTGCTGGCAGAAGAACTATCCCCCAGCCTCAGCCAACTGGAGCGGCAGGTGTGCATCTGGCTGGCCCAGCGGCTGGGCATGCCTGCTGGCAGTGGCGGGGTAGCCGCCAGCGGCGGCACCCTGGCCAACCTGATGGCCCTGGTGACCGCTCGCCACGCCGCTGGCCTGGCCTGCTGCCCAGATGCGGTGGTGCTGGCCAGCGCCGACGCCCACGTGTCGCTGAATAAGGCGATGGCGGTGATGGGGCTGCCGGCCAGGGCCCTGCTGCCCATCCCGGTGGATGCTGGCGGCTGCCTGGATGTGGAGGCCCTGGCCGAGGCGCTGGCCCAGCAGCGGCGCCTTGGCATCCCGGTGATCGCCGTGGTGGCCACGGCCGGCACCACCGTGCGCGGGGCCGTGGATCCGCTGGTGGCCATGGCTGCCCTGTGCAAGCAAAAGGGGGTGTGGCTGCACGTGGATGGGGCAATCGGAGCGGTGTTTGGTTTGATCGCCGGCCATCGCCAGCGGGTGGCGGGCATCGAACTGGCGGATTCGGTGACGATCAACCCCCAGAAGCTGCTGGGCATCACCAAGACCTCTTCGCTGCTGCTGCTGGCCGAACCGCGGCGGCTGGGGGCAGCATTTGCTACCGGTTTGCCCTACATGGAACCCAGCTGGGGCGGCGGCCACGGCGGCGAGTGCGGCCTGCAGGGCAGCAGGCCAGGGGAGGTGCTCAAGCTTTGGCTGGGCCTGCGCCAACTGGGGCTTGAGGGAATTGAGAGGTTGTTGGACGGCGCCATCGCCCGCCGCCGCCAATTGCAGCAGCTGTTGGCGGGCGATGGGCAGCTGCTATTGCGCGGCGGCAGTTTGCACATGCTGGCCTTCACCCCCGCCAAGGCCAACGTCGAGCAGGCTGAGCTTTGGAGCCAGACCACCCGCCAGCGGTTGCTGGCGGAGGGATTGATGCTCTCGCGGCCGCTTTACGCCGGCCGCCATCACCTCAAAGCGGTGCTGGGCAACCCCCATACCGGCCCCGATCATCTGGCGCAGTTGGCGGAATTAGTGCAAGCATCTCTGGAGCTTGCTTGATTATGAGACAGTCGAGCATGCCTATTTCTGCCTGAATTCACCAGAGCTAAAATCCATCAATGCTAAAATCTTTCCATGGTTGAACCCGCAAAACCCAACATCCGTGGCCGTTGGGTGGCGATTGCCACCGGCGCCATTTCGATATTGATTGGAGTTGTTTATTTGGTGTTAATCACGGTGCTGGATAGTCGCGGTCCGCTGCTGCCTCCCCCGCCCGAGGCGTTCGGGGTGGCAGTTGTCTCGCCGTCGGCCCCTGGCGCTGCATCGGTTCCACAATCCGATTGAAGGCCGCCTCCAGGAAGCGCCGCAGGGCATCGTCGCGGCGGCTGAGGTCGTACTGCTCCTGCACCACCTCCTGCACGCCCCCGTCGCCCCAGTTTTGGTTTTGCTCGAAGTAGCGCACCATGCTCAGCCCGGCGATGCGGGTGAGCCAGGCGGCACCGACGGCCTGGATGGCGCGGCCCACCAGGGCCGCCGGCAGGCTCAGGGCCAGGGCGGTGCTCAGCAGGCCGACGCCGCCCTTCACCAGCCCCAGACCCGCCAGGCTGCGCCCCACCGAGAGGGCCAGTTCCTGGGCGTCTTCCCGGCTGAGCTGGACGCCGTGCACCCTGCCGATCTCCAGCACCATCTGGGCATTCACCGCCGCCGCGCCGAGCAGATCCACCCCAGGTAGGGGTGTGAGGGCCACCACGCCAGCGCTGAGCCACATGGTGCGCTCCACCAGGGCCAGGGCGTCGCCGCGGCGCTGCTGGGCGAGCAGATCGCGGCTGGCTTGGCTCAGGCGGCGACATTGGAGCAGCAAGTTATCGGCGATCAATTCCTCCCCGTCGGCATGCAGCACGCTGGCGATGCGGCGCAGCAGGGCCTCCACCTCCGCTTCCGGCTGCAGGGGCCTACCGCCCGGCATCGGGATGCTCTGGGGGGCCGAGGAGGCCGGCACCAGATCGGCGGGCGCCAGCCGACCGGCCGTGCGGCGCGCCAGCTGGGCCAGCAGCCGCTGCTCCTCCTGTTCGCCGCGCAGGTCGCACTTGTTGAGCACCAGCATCAGCCGCTTGCCCAGCCCCGCCAGGGCCTCGAAGAGCTGCTGCTCGGAGGCCCGCAGGTCGCCGTCCACCACCAGCAGCAGCAGGTCGGCGCGGCTGGCCTGCTGCCGCGCCAGGTGCTCGCGGCGTTCGCCGCCATCGCCGGCCTCCAGGATGCCGGGGGTATCCACCAGCCAGACGGCGCGATCCAGCCCCCGCAGCCGCAGGCGATAGCGCTGGCTGCCCTGGGTGCTGCCCATGGCGGCGCCCACCTCGCCCACCAATTGGCGCAGCAGGGCCCGGATCAAGGAGGTTTTGCCCACCGAACCGCTGCCAAACACAACGATTTGCAGATCGCCCCGCTCCAGTTCGGCGGCCATCCGCTGCCTTTCTTGGCAGAGCAGCTGCCGCTCCAGGTGATCGCGCACCCGCTCCAGGGTTT
>JBIKWK010000088.1:0-11557 GCA_044356375.1 Prochlorococcaceae cyanobacterium
TGAGCAAAACCGCTTTAACCGCACAGAAGAGGCCACGGCGCTGCGGATTGGACGCCTGCTGGATCGCGGTCAAATTCAGCTGGGCTGCAGGCTCACCCCGGCAAAGCCCCACTGCGACAGGGTTCCTCAGTAATGGATCGAGCCCTGGGCGCACTTTTTGATCGAGTGCTGGATCGAGCCTGGGGCCGCGGGCGCAGAGCCGGGCTTGACGGCCGCCTTCACACACCGTTACAATGTGTTTAGTTGTAACCCCCATCCATCCATGGCTGACTCCTCCTCCCGTTTTGGCTTCGTTGCCTTCGCTGAAACCTGGAATGGCCGTCTGGCAATGCTCGGTTTTGTGATCGGCCTGGGCACTGAATTGCTCACCGGCCAAGGCATCCTTTCCCAAATCGGCCTAGGCTGATTTTTAATTAAATAAGGTTTTCTTGAATCCCTGAATGGTGAGAGCCATCCAGGGATTATTTTGTGAGCACATTGAAAAGCCTAAATCTCGCTACTTATGTGGATTAGAAGCATTGTAAGCGCGGACCAGCTTGTAGGTAATTCGAAAGGTTAATTAGTTTGCGCCATGCGACCATGGAGCATGCATAAAAAACGGCTTTAACCCAACTTAAGGATTAAAGCCAGACGCTAATTTTAAAATATATTTATTCACAACCAGAATTCTGCGGGTCTCAATCGCTCTCCTGCTTGCCATTTTTGCAACGGAGGGGGGCTCAAGGCCCCTTGCGATCAGGAGGGTTGCTGATAAAGACTTTCCAGCCGCTCGCGGCTGAGGTCCACATACATCACTTGCTCACCGGGCTCGGGAGCTTCGGGATGGGGATTGGGCTTCGAGCGACTCTGCCGCGCCACAGCAAGAGGTGCGGGTTGGCGCAGGCTCTGGGTCATCAAGGCAAAAGCGCCACCGGCGATGAGCGCAAAGCAAATCAGATAAATAACAGCCAGGAGGTCGTTCATGGGCAAGCCAATGCTCCCAACACCCTAGTGTAAAGAAGTGTGAACCGCGGACTGGGTGCTTCGCCACATCTGCTAGAAGCGGCCATGGGGCAGCTGACTGCTTGGCCGCCTGATTCGGGCCGGACCCGTCGCAGGGCTTTGCTGCGGCTCTGCAGGCTTCACTTCGGGATCGTTGACAACAAAGGCGGAGCGCCGGGCCACGGTTCCAGCAGCCATGGAAATGGAGCGCAAGCGGGATTGAAGCTGTGCAGCTGCTGCAGCTGCTGCAGCTGCTGGCTGGCCAGCAATGGATTGCGTTGATTGGATTGCGATGACGGGGTCGAGATAACTGAATCGAGATAACTGAATCGAGATGACCGGATCGCGATGCCTGGCTCAAGCTGCCCCAACGGAGGTCACTGCACTCTCGGACCATGGCGGGGCCTTCACCCGATCTAAGTTATTGTTAATCCCAATCGAATTCCCGATCAATGGCCATGCCAGCCCTTCAGCTAGATCGCCCTGCTGGTTCCCAGGCCAGGCGGCGCACCGCCTCCATGGCCCTGCTGGCTCTGGCCATCACCCTGGGCGGGGAAGCGGGGTCAGCCCAGGCTCAGTCGTGCACTTTCCTGCAACCAATCGGTGGTAACGGCACCACGCCAATCGTGAGCAAGTCTGTGGGGCGGGGCAAGTTGTTCGGCAAGACCAACTGGAACACCGATTTCATCGTTGACAAGCCCTACGGCAGCTATAAGTTGTTCTTCACCGCCAATTCCTCCGATGCCAACGCTATGTATCCGGTGGAAGGCTTCATGAAGTTCAGCGATGGCTCTAACTTACAGGTGATTAATACCCAGATGAATCCGCCGATCGGCACCGGCAAGATGTTTGGCCCCTTTGCCAGCGTGCCAGGTAAGCAAACCAGTCAAATTAATTTCAAAGTGGGCGCCAGCAGCGATCCCAATGCCCTGGGCTTCAGCTATCGCATCTCCGTGCAGGGCTGCCGATGAGCCGCTAGCTCAACACCATGCACTGGCTCAACGCCTAGATAGCCAGGGCTCACTTCACCCCGGCGTCGGCTCCCACCTGGGCCCCGGCGCCGGCTCCAGCGTCGACTCAGGCGTGCGCCTCAAGATCGGCCCCAGCCCGATCACCACGGCAGCCATGGGGGCGCGAGCGCACCAGCAGGCCATCCTTGGGCGAAGGGCTGGGAATTATCGCCAGCGCCAGGTCCTGATCCGGCTGCAGCTCCAGGCTGAGCTGTTTGAGCATCCCCACCGCCAGCAGGCGGATCTCCAGCTCGGCCAGGGCCTTGCCCAGGCACACCCGCTCGCCGCCGCCAAAGGGCAGCAGCGTGGCGGAGCTGTCCCCGGCCAGATGCCGCTGCGGCCGGAAGACCTCCAAATCCTCGTCCCCCCTGCCGTGGCGTTGGCTGCCGTTGCGATTGCTGCCGTGGAGCTGGTTGCTGTGGCGATGGCTGGCGACGATGCTCACCTGCACCACCCGGTTGGCGGGCACCAGCACGCCCGCCAGGGCAATGGGCTCCCGGGTCCGGCGGAAGAAGCCCCCCACCGGTGGGGTCAGCCGCATCACCTCCTTCACCACCGCATCGAGCCGCGGGGCCCTGATGGGGTCGTAGGCCCCCAGGACCTCCCCCGGCGGCGGCGGCCACACCAGGGTGTCCAGTTCCTCCTGCAGCCAGGCCAGCTCGGCTGGATGCCGCAGCAGGGTGAGCAGCAGGCAACTCAGGGAGGAGGCGGTGGTTTCGTAACCGGCGAACAGCAGCAGCAACAACTGCTCCACCACGTCGTCGTCGGCCAGGGGCAGGCCGGCCTCATCCAGCCCACCGGCCAATAGATCCAGGCCGCCGGCGGCGAGGCTCTGGCCGGCGGCGGTTGAGGCCTGGGCCCGCTGGAGCACGGCGCCCAGGCGCCGCAGCAGGCGCTGGCGGGCCTGGCGGGCCAGGGCGTAGGGGCTGCCGGGCAGGGGGAAGGGCAGGGAGAACAGGCCCCGGCACCAGGTCTCGAAATCCACGAACAGGGCATCGCGATCGACCGCATCGAGCCCCAGCACCGTGCTGGCGATCACGCTGAAGGCAAAGCGCCGCAGCTTTGGCACCAGGGCCTCGGCCCTGGTGGAGCCCAACAACTCCAGGCTGAGCTCATCCACCAGGGCCACGATCGCCGGGCTGTAGCGCTTCAGGGCGGCGGCGGCGAACAGCTGGCCCACCACCCGCCGGCGGGCCCTGTGCTCGGCGCCGTTGCGGTTGGCCAGGGACAGGGAACCCAACAGTTCCCGCACGCTGTCCGGCCACCAGCCCTCGACGGCATCCCCCTGGGCGAACAGGTCGGCGATCGCCCGTTCCCCCCGGATGAACACGGTGCGCTGCCCCAGCAGGCTGGTTTCATACACATCCCCGTAGCGCTCGAAGCGGGAGCGGGCGAAATCGGGATCCCGGAAGAAGGCGAGCGTCTCCAGCACTCCGCTGACCGCTGGGGTGCTCGGCAGGGGGGCAAGGGTGGTGGGATCCAGGGGCAACCAACGACATCCAGGCAATGCCCAGGCTGGCGGAAAGCTGCCGCCACCGCGTAGTGCCGCAGCTGCAAGGCTGGGACCACCTGGGGCCCAAACCATGGCGCGGGAATTCACTGTCGCGGTGGCCCTGGAGGGGCAGCTGCGCCTCGATGACCAGCCGGCCTTCCACGAAGCCGCCGCCCTGGCCCGCCGCCAGGGCGGCGGCCAGCTGATCGTGCTGGCCTGCCGGCCGGCCGGCCAACGCCTGCGGGGTCCCCACCAGCGCCGGCTGGAGGCCCAGGCCCTGGCCCAGCTGCGGGCCCGCCTGGCCGCTGAGGCCATTCCCCTGCTGCATTTCCCGCAGCACTCCACGGCGGCGGCGCTCGAGGCGATTCGTCCCCTGGTGCGCCCCGCTGCGGTGCTGTATTGCCAGGAGAGCTGGCTGTTTGGCGACTGGCCGGTGCAGCCCGCTCACTTCCCCAAGGTGTTCTCGGATTTCCGGCGGCGGTTGGAGCGGTCCCCGGAGCCACCGCTGCCGCCGCCGGAGCTGCGGGGTCTGGGGGGTGCCGCCCTCGACTGGCCACCGACCTGGCCGGCGCCAGCGGCCCAGGCCGGCGACCCCCGCAGCGCCTTCCCCTTTAGCGGCGACGAAGCCAGCGCCCTGGCGCGGCTACGGCATTTCTTGTTTGATTCCGATGGCCTGCGGCACTACAAGGCCAGCCGCAATGGCCTGGTGGGTACGGAATTCTCCTCGAAATTTTCGCCCTTCCTGGGAATTGGTTCCCTCTCGGTGCGGCGGATCTGGCAGGAGCTGCTCCGCTACGAGGCCCTCCAGCGCACCGATGCGGGCGGCGGCGATGCGGGTGGCGGTGGATCTGTCCAGCCCACAAGGAAGGGCGCAAGGGAGAGCCCAGGGAAAGGAGCGGGGGAGGGTGCGGGGGAGGGCTGCGAGTGGATGCGGCAGGAACTGCTCTGGCGCGAGTTCTTCCTCTGGTCGGAGCGGCGCCATGGGGCCAGCTTCCATGCCCCCGGCGGCATCCAGGGCCGTCCCCCCCAGGGGGAGCCCGATCGGGAGCGCTTTCGGCGCTGGACCCTCGCCGACTGCGGCCATCCCCTGATCGATGCCCAGCTGCGGGAATTACTGGCCACGGGCTACCTCTCCAACCGGGGCCGCCAGTGGGTGGCCTCCCACTTCGTGAACGAGCTGCGGCTGCCCTGGACCTGGGGCGCCCGCTTCTTTGAGTGGATGCTGATCGATGCCCACCCGGCCCTGAACAGCGGCAACTGGGCCTATCTGGCCGGCGTGGGCTCCGACCCCCGCAGCTTCGGGGGCAGTCCCCGGCGCTTTGATCTGGAGCGGCAGGTGGGCCTCTATGACCCCCAGGAGCTGCACCGGCAGCTGTGGTCGTATCTCTGAAGCCCTGGTCTATGGCTCCGGAAGATCAGACCAGCCACAAGATCAGACCATCCGGATGGTTGGACCATCGGGAAGGTAAGACCATCGAGAAGATCAGGCCATCTGGAAGGTCAGAGCATAGTGCCTTTTCTTTCTTCTGGGGTTTATGTTTAAGCTGGCGATTTTTGTGAATCAGCTCCTGATTTTTGGCTGGAGTTTTCGCTGGTCAGCCATGCTTGGAGCGCTGGGGCCATGAGTCGTTTTCCTGGCGCAGGGGGGGGGCGGCGCCTGGCGGGGTGGAGAACTCATGCGCACAGCCTTGATTAGTGAGATTGTATTTATGTCGGGTTTGGCTGCCGGGAGGCTGCTGAGCCTGTTTCTAGATGGCTGGCCAAGTCTAATCCTGATCGCCTATGCCGTTGCCGAGCTTTTGCTTGCCGGCTGGGGAACTTACTGTGGCCTGAGGAATTTGGCCATGCCAATCCTTGTGGCTCTTGAAAACCTGGGTGATATCCCGATTGGTTGCCTACTTTGCAGGGCTGAGGCCCGTACCATCGCCAGTCGTTGGCGCTCTGGGGCTGCCTTGGATCCCCTGAGCGGTGCCATGGGCTCAGTCTGAATGGGCGGGAGTCTGCAGAGTGCGATTGGCTGCCAATAGTTTTAGGATTGCATCCAGCTTTGCGGCCACATCTGGATCAATTGAGGCGGGATCTAGGCGATCGATCAGGCGGTAGAGGTCACTTTTTCGCAGCAGAATTCGAGTGCCGGTAGCTTCTGCGATACGCCTGAAGAATTCCTCGGCAAAGAGGCTTAGCTTTTGGGTCTGCGTCTGAGCTCGCCAAAGCGTATTCTGCATCGATGGATTGGCCTGGGAGTAATTGTTGAAATCAGCCAGATTACCATCGAAAATCTGATCAAGAATGAGTTGGTCGAGAATTTTCTCGCCGTGATCGATATACAAATCAGCCCTTTCTTGTCGCACCCACTCGATCAATAAATCAGGGTTGACCACATAGTTTTCCAGCTCGTAGCGCTTCCAGGGCAAGCGCTCGAAGCCCCCGGCTGCCTTGGGCTGAAGGCCGCGGTTGTCATTGTCGATGATCTCTAGCCCGCGGAGCTCGGGAAGGATGTTGCGCAAGGCGAAGAAGTGTTCCCTGGCTTTCAGGCCAAAAGCCCCTTCCACCGCATCGAGCAGGTCATCGGGATTCTGCCCCGCCACCGGACGATTGTCCTGAAGGTAATAAACATTCAGATGGGCGCCATCGGCAATCAGATCGCCTACGGGATGCTCCAACCGATCGGCAAAAGCCCGCAGCATGGCGAGGTCGGTGCTGCCTTCCAGGTAGAGAACATGACCTGTTTCGCGCGCGCGCACATAATGGGCGGCCCCGAAGCGCTTGAGTGATTCTTTGATCGCCGGCTTGGAGGCCAGGTCGTCGGCCTGGCCATCCAGGATAAGGGTTAGATGGCTATCGAGTGCCTCCTGCATCACGATTTCCGAGTGGGTAGCCATCAACACCTGGCCGCCGTTACGATCGGCGATGCTGCGCAGAAGTGAATAGATCTGCTGCTGCCGCAGGATTTCAAGATGGGCATCGGGTTCATCGATCAACAGCACACTGCCCTTGTGGGAATAGAGGTGCGCCAGGATGAGCAGCATCTGCTGAAAGCCACGCCCAGCAAGTGATAGATCCAGGGGGCGATCGGCGCCACTCTGCCCATAGAAAAGATCGAGGGAGCCCCCTTCGTTTTCCCTTGGCGTGGAGAGGGTAACCTGAAAAAGACGATGCATTAACCCAGTGATTTCAACCCAATCTTGCGGATTTTTTTGATGTACCAATAGGCAGAGATTGCGCAGCACTTCAGCGGTGCTGCCAAGGCCCATGAGGTAATCGATTCGGTTGCGGGTGATCAGGGGCTCGTCCGCTGCGATCCCCGACATCGGATATAGCAGGGCCACGTTTAGTTTGGCCGCCAGGGCCAGGGCATCTGGCTGGCTGAGGGTGGCAGGGTGGGGTTCTGCATAGATCAGCTCATCACTGGGGTGATGACGGAAGACCATCTTGACCGGAATCACAGCACCTTCAATATCAACGCCGACGGATATATAGAGATCCTTCCCGGAAACTTTGAGGTTTTTCCAGAAATGGCGCGTCCTGGGAACGGGAACGGAGAGGATGGTGAGGCGGTTCAGGGGTTTGCCGGTGCGTTTCCTGGCCTTGGCATCCCTGGATTCCAGCTGCCAGGTGCGCACGCCGATGGACCAGAGGGCAATGGCTTGCAGCGCCGTTGTCTTGCCGCAGTTGTTGGGACCGATCAGTACGGAGGGGTGATCCAGGGGGATGCGCCCGGAGTTGCCGTAACCCTTGAAATTGCCGATCTCCAGCCAGTGGAGGATCTTCATCCCACCACCTCCCCCAGCCAGTCCCCTCCCTCACCCCACTGCCGCGTCAGCGCAGCAGCCCGATCGGCGCCAGGGACGCCACCCCGCCGGAGAGGGCCAGCAGCAGGGCCAAACCCCGGTTCCAGGCCAGGGGCAGGCGCCGCAGCAACATGAAACTGCCGCCGCTCACCAGCGCCGAGCCGGTGAAGGCCCCCAGCCACCAGAGGGCGGCGGCACCATCGGCCGGGGCCTCCAGGCCGTGGAGCATGGCGTGTACCGCCACGGCCGCCGCCACCAGGGCGGCGCAGAAGCCCAATTGCGGGCTTTGTTTTGCCTGCAGGCTGCGCAGCACCAGCACCGCCAGGGCCGTGATCGCCAGGGCCGCCAGCAACTCCTGGCCCGGCAGGCTGCCGCCGATCGCGCCGTACACCCCACCGCCGAGGGCACCGGCCAGCGCCCAGAGCAGCAGCTGGGGGGAGATGCAAGAGCCGGCCGCGCCCACGCCGATCAGCAGCAGCAGGTGGTCGGCGCCGGTGATCGGATGCAGGAAGCCGGCGAGGCCACCCTGGGCGATGCCACCTGCCTGGGCGAAGCCACCTGCCTGGGCGAAGCCATGGGCCTGGGCTGGTTGATCCAGCAGCAGCGTCGCCAGCAAGGAGCAGCCGGCCAGCAGGGCCAGGGATCTGGTGGAGACAGAGTTGTTCATCGGGGGAATCCGGTCCGCGCCGGCAATGGGTTGGTGGAACACGGCGAGCGTTCTGACTGAGGGAGACGGAACCCCCATCACAGCTGCGGGACAGCGCCGGAATCGGTACAGGACGAACCTGCAACCCCACCGGATTTTCCTCCTTACCTCCAGGGAATGACCCGCTGGAACCGTCATCCCATTGTGGGGCCAGGGTCCCGGTTTTGAACTCAGCCGGGCCATCACCGCTCAAGGGCGGCACCGCTGTACGCGGCATCTCTGCTTAAAAGCGGCACGACTTCATAGCCAAGGCGCCCCGGTGTGGGCTCTAGCAGCTGCTTTTTACCTAGCGGTCGATGGGGCTGGTTAGTGTTTCGGCCCTGTTGTGAATCCTGGAAATGGCCGGCTCGCGGGTGAGCGAGATCCAAATGCACTGGCTGAGATGGCTACTCACCACCGGCTGGTTGCTGATCATCGGCTCCCTGTTCTTCGATCCATTCACGGCCCGCTTCACGGCAGCCGATCACCCCTGGAGTCCGCTGCGGCTTCCAGGCACCTGCGTGGAGGTGCAGGGCCGCTGTCTGGTGGAGATGCCCTATCCCCTGGGTACAACTATTTTCTGGGGTGCGGTGGTGCCGGCGGCCATTTTCGTGTTGCTGGTGTTCGGCCACGAACTATGGCGGCGTATCTGTCCCCTTTCCTTCATCTCCCAGATCCCCAGGGCGCTGGGCTGGCAGCGACAGACCGCCAAGCGAAACCCGAAAACCGGCGAGATCCGCCGCCAGCTTGCCCGGGTGTCACCCGATTCCTGGCTGGCTAAGCATTACTCGGTCTTGCAGTTCGGCTGGCTGTACGTCGGGCTGTGCGGTCGCATTCTGTTCTTCAATGCC
The DNA here is from genome assembly GCA_044356375.1 of Prochlorococcaceae cyanobacterium. GTDB lineage: Bacteria > Cyanobacteriota > Cyanobacteriia > PCC-6307 > Cyanobiaceae > UBA5018. Next base: position 8,811 of record JBIKWK010000088.1, read on the forward strand.
GATCGGCTGGTGCTGGCGGCTTGGCTGCTGTTCACGATCGCCGCCGCAGTTGCGGTGGGTTGGTTATACGGCGGCAAGGCCTGGTGTCAATATTTCTGTCCGATGGCACCGGTGCAGTCGATCTATTCGTCTCCGGCCGGGCTGCTGGGCAGCAGAGCCCATCTGAGCCCCACAACGATCACCCAGTCGATGTGTCGCAAAACAGACGCCAACGGCGAGGAGCAGAGCGCCTGCGTGGCCTGCCAGCAGCCCTGCATTGACATCGACTCCGAGCGCATGTACTGGGCGCGCATCGAGACGCCGGCCTTCGCCTTCGAGCGCTACGGCTATGTCGGCTTGGTGGTGGGTTATTTCCTCTATTACTACCTCTATGCCGGCAATTGGCAGTACTACTTCTCCGGTGCTTGGGTGCGCCAACCGAACCAACTATCGCTGCTGTTCAGCCCCGGCCTGTTCCTGGGGGGCCAGGCGATCAATGTGCCCCGGATTGTGGCCGTGCCCCTGGTGCTGGCGCTCTGCACCTGGCTGGGTTGGCTGGCCGGCAGGGCCGTCGAGGCCTGGATGCGGCGCCGGGTGCGGCGGCAGGGGGCTGAGCCAGACAAGACCCTGATTCGTCACCGGGTGTTTCTGGCGGCCACTTTCCTGGTGTTCAATTTCTTCTTTTTGTTCGCGGGCAGGCCCCTGCTGCAATTGGCTCCGGCCTGGCTGCAATACCTGTTCGACATGGCCCTGGTGGCCACCAGCTCCCTGTGGCTGGTGCGCAGCTGGCACCGCAATCCGGCGCTGTATGGCAGGGAGAACCTGGCGGAGCGGTTCCGGCGGCAGCTGCAGAAGCTGGGCCTCGATGTGGGACGGTTCCTGGAGGGCCGCAGCCTGGGGGATCTCAACCCCGATGAGGTTTACGTATTAGCCCGGATTTTGCCGGGATTTGGTAACGAGCAGCGGCACGATGCCTATAAGGGAGTGGTGCGCGATGCCCTGGCGGAGGGCTATGTAAATGCCGCCAGCAGCCTGGAGGTGTTGCGGCGCATGCGCCAGGAGCTGGGCATCTCAGACGATGAGCACCGCCAGCTGCTGGAAGAACTGGGGGTTGAGGATCCAACGCTGCTGGATCCCGAGCGGCGCCGCAGCTTGGAAGACCAGGTTCGGCTCAGCGGATACCGCCGCTCGCTGGAACGGCTGCTGCGCTTGCAGGGCCAGCTCGGGACCGAGGCGGGCGTGGGGGCCGGCGGCGTTGGCGTTGGCGGCGGCGGTGGAGATGGAGATGGAGATGGCGGTGGCGGTGGCGAGGCCGCGGTGTTGGCTGCCCTCGGCAGTGAGTACTCGATCAGCCCCTGGGAGGAGGCCCAGGCTCGGGAGAAGCTGTCTCCAGCCGAGGGGGCCGCTCGCCGGGCCGCGATGCTGCTGGACAGGCTGGAGGAGCTCACCGCAGCCGTGCAAGCCCTGCATCAAGCCTGCTTGCGGGAGCAGCCCAACCTGATTGCCCTGCTCGACGACCGGCTGCGGCATCGCCAGGAGCTGGTGCTGCGGGCGATCCTGGATTGCCTGCCCCACCTGGAAACCACCCCTGCCCGCGAGCCGCTGCTGGCCCGGCTGCGGGCCCTGGCGTCGCCGGCGCTGACGAATCTGCTGGAGCGGCAACCCTGGCGCGATCAGCTGCCCGTCCAGCTGCCCGCTCAAGTGGTGGAGCAGCTGCTCAGCTCGGCAGCGGTGGGCGCTGACTCCTGCCCCCCGCTGCCCAGGCAAGCGACGTTCATGCATCTGGAGCGGCTGGCCCAGGACCCCGACCCCACCGTGGCCACCGCAGCCGTGGTGCTTACTGCCGGCTTGGATCCTGAACTGGGCTTGGCCTGGAGGGCAAATCTGACCCAGGCTGGCCGGCCCGCCTGGGTGCTAACCACCGCCGAGCGGCTGCAGAAGCTGGCGGCACCAGTGGCTTTGGCGGCTCTGCCGGAACTGGAAAAACGCGTGGTGCTCGCCACCAGCGACTTCTTCCGTCGCACCTGGGCCGACACCCTCGATCTGCTGGCGGAACGGGCCGAGATTCGTCTCTATGGGGCGGAAGCGTTGATCACGGAGCCCGGGGACACCTGCCGCGAGCTGCTGCTGCTGATCGAAGGGGCTGCGCGAGTGGAAGATCGCAGTGGCGACCAGCTGCGGGTCAGCCAGATGCAACCGGGTCAAGTGCTCGACGAACTGGAGGTGCTGACCCAAAGCGCCTCGGAGAGCACGATCGTGGCCGAGACAGCTGGCACCCGCGTGCTGGCGGTGCCGGTGGATTCATTTGACGCCACCCTGGAGCAGGATCCAGACTTCGCCCGCCGGGTGCTGGCCCTGGAAACGCGCCAATTACAGCGGATTACGCGGAAGTTACCTGCAATGCCCGCGGGATAGATATCGGATGTCGCTGCTCTCAGCGAGCTCATTGCCCCCACCGAGCTCGCGGCCCCTATCGAGCTCGCGGCGCGTGCTGATCTCGCTGCCCCTGCCGAGCTTGTGGCCCCGGCCATGGGAGGCGCCGGCATGAACGGCGGCCGGCGACCCAGGCGCCCTGGCCGGCTGCGACGGCTGTTGTTGCTACAGCGCCGGGAGCGCCGCCGGGGCCGCCGCGTTCAGCCCCGCTTCCAGCTGATCCAGATCGGCGTCACCTCCCTCGGTGGCCTTACGGCCGTGGGCCTGATGGCCCTGCTCACGGCCTGGAGTGGCCAGGTGCTGATCGTGGCGCCGCTGGGGGCTTCCTGCGTGCT
>JBIKWK010000128.1:0-3280 GCA_044356375.1 Prochlorococcaceae cyanobacterium
TGCCTGGCCAGCTGAGCGGCTTGCGGGAGCAAAAGCGCCATGGGCCGAGAAAGAATTTTCCAGAACCGCCCTAGAGAAACTCAGGCCTGAGCTGGTGACAATGGCTCAGCTCGGCCTGCAACTCGGGCCACTGCTGCAGCCGCAACCGCTGTTCCAAGCCCTCAATCGCCTGGCGGTAGTGGCCCAGGGCTTCCAGCACCGCATCTCGATTGCAGCGGGCCATCAAGCTGCCCAGCTCCGGATTGCCTCCCCCCACCCGGGTGGTGTCGGCAAAACCACTGGAGGCCAGGGCCCGCACCAGGGCCGCACTGACGGCGCCGGTGGCGCCCCGCTCCGCCGCCTGCAGCAGCGCCGCGCTCACCAACACCGGCAGGTGGGAGATCAGGGCCACGGCCCGATCGTGGTCGCCGGCATCGCTGACCAGCCAGCGGGCCCCGAGGGCTTCCGCCAGGGCCCGCACCCGCTCCAGCGCCTCTGGATCTGTGCTGGCTGTGGGGGTTGCCACCCAGGGCCGTCCCGCGAACAAGCCGCGCACGCCGGCCTCCACCCCAGCCTCGGCCGTGCCCGCCATGGGATGGCTGGCCACAAAGCGCCGATGCAGCGGCTGCCAACGGGCCAACACCGGCGCCTTCACCGAGCCCACATCGGTGACCACGGCCTGGGCGGGCAGGGCCGCCAGCAGGTCTGGCGTTGGGTCGAGCAACCGATCCAACGGCAAGGCCAAAATCACCAGTGAACAATCGGCAAGCACTGCCCCGTCGGTGCTCACCACATCGGCCAAGCCCCGCTCCAGGGCTCGTTCGGCGGTGCTCTGCCGATGCACCATGGCCCGCACCGGCACGCCTCGGTCCCGTAGATCCAGCCCGATCGAACCGCCGATCAACCCCAGTCCCACCAGCCCCACCGGCCCCCGGTCGCTCCAGGCCGGCCCGGCGCTGCCAGGGGAAACACTCGCCTTTGTCATCCGCCACTGCCCTGGGCTGGGGCCAGCTTCCTACGATCGTTCCCATGTTGGCCTGCGCTCGATGCTGGAAGCCCGCGCGCACCAACAGCTCAAGCAACTGCTCCACAGCCAGGGGCGACGAGTGTGGCCCCACCACCTCAGCTTGAGCCGGCTGGTGGCGAGAAGCCTGCACCGCCAGGACCACACCCTGGTGCGCCTGGCGCCGGGCAGCGATCCGAGCTGGTGGCTGGGGTTGCTGGTGCCCATGGCCCTCAGCGATGCCCCCCTGGCCCTGGTGGCCAGTGCCGAACTGCGCAAGCGCCTACTGGAAATAGAGCTACCCCGACTGGCGGCCGCGGGCCTGGCCATGCCCTGCTGCGAGGGCCCGCAACCTCCAGCTGCCGCCCGGGTGTGGCTGCTCGACCACGGCGACCTGATCCGGATCTGGCAGCGCGATGGCCTGGGGGATCGCCAACTGGTGCTGCCGGAGGTGGAGCTGCTCGACGGCCAGTTGCGGCAAGCCCTGGAGGTGACGATCAACCCCAGCCACTGGGATGACCTGAGACGGGCCCATCCGGCCGCGGAGACCAGCCTGCTGGAGCTCCATGGGCGGCTTAGCCGACAGGTGCTGCGCCATCCAGGCCGCGGCCCCCAGCGACTGGTGCCGCTCCGGGAGGAAGACGAAGCCCCCCTGCGCCATCTGCTGGCGCTGCTGCCGGCCCTGCCCGATCCCTGGCCCCTCTGGCTGGCGGCGGGCGCTGGCTGGGCCAGTTGGGTGGAACTGCGGAGCGGTGAGCTGAGCTGGCAGCTCCACCGTCAGCCCCTGGAGCCGTTGCAGGTGCTCAAGGGGCTGCTCGATGGTCGGGGCGCGGTACTGGTGGGAGAACCGGCCGATGGAGCCGCCAGCCTGGGGCTGACCGCCACGGTGGAGGTGAGCCTGGGGGACCCCCCCCTGGCCGACCCCCTGCCCCTCTACGTGCCGCTGCGCCAGCCGCTGCCCAATAGCCCCGACTACGGCGAGCACCTGCTGGATCAAAGCCGGCGACTGGTGTTGGGAATCGCGGGCTTGACTGTGGTGCTGATCGACGACGAGGCGCTGCGGCTAAACCTCACCAGTGGCCTGGCCGCCGAGTTCGGCAGTCGGGTGGGACACCAGTGCACCACCGCTGAGACCAACGGCGTGATCTGTGCCAGCTGGGACTGGTGGCTTTGCCATCAACAGCTGCTGCCGCTGCCCGCCCAGGTGGTGGTTGCCCTTTTGCCCATTGCCAGCCTGGAGGACCCGCTCACCGCCGCCCGGGTGGAAGCCCTGCGGCGCCAGGAGCGCGACTGGTTCCGGGAACGACTCCTACCCGACAGCCTGGGCCGGCTGCGGCGCGGCCTGGCCAACCTGCGGCGTCACGGCCATGGCCGACTGGCGATACTCGATGGCCGCCTGCGCGGCCGCAGCTGGGGACGGCAGGTGCTTACCGCCCTCGAACCCTGGGTGGGCCTCAACCGCCTCTTGCCCCATTAACTCCCGCACCCCCAGCCCCCCGCACCCCTGCCTGCCCTCAATCCCTGGCATCGCGGCTTGGGGTCGGGGATCGAGGCTTGGGGTCGGGGATCGAGGCTTGGGGATTGGGGGGCTGGGCGTCTCTAGCCTGATTACTCCGTTCACAGTTGGGCCGATGGGGGAAGCGAAACGCCGCGCCATCCAGGGATTGCCGCCAAGAAGCGACAAGGGCCGCCCGGTGGACAACTCGCCTCGGATAGTGCCCTGGTTTCCACTCACCCGCCAACAGGCGGATCGGTTTGTGGAGCTCACCAGCCGCGGTGCCTGGGTGGGAATTGGCGCCCTGGTGCTGCTCTGGCTCATCGTGCGCTTCATCGGACCGGCAGCTGGCTGGTGGAGCCTCTCTGACGGCTAGGGGAGCCCTGGCCAGCTTGCCAAAGCCCCTGGCCGTGCTGCCAGAGCCCCTGGCTGTTGCCCAGAGCCCCTGGCCGTTGCCCAAAGCACCTGGCCTGCTTGCAAAGCCCTTGGCCATCTCCCGTGGCATCAACCCCAGGTGCCGCTGCCACTACCCACAAATCGACGGCATCAAGTCGCCTGCGGATTCCCCCTGACGCCGATCGCCCCAGCGGGATTCGCACCGGTGGCAACAAATGTCACCAGTCCCCCGCATTGGCCGGCCAGAATCTGAAGAAAACCTTATAATTCCTCTCACGCTTGAGACTCATAGATGTTTGCCCGTCTCGCTGAGCAGTACCGCAGCGTGGTCCAGGACCTGGTGATGAGCCTGCAGGCCCTGGCCCGCAGCCTCCAGAACAGGGGTTGCTCCGCCACTTGCTACGTAT
>JBIKWK010000028.1:0-38409 GCA_044356375.1 Prochlorococcaceae cyanobacterium
AGGCGAGAAAACTAGCTACCCCGTGCTGGCGAAGCTCTGCATCACCCAGGCCAAGCAAACCCCTGAAAGGTCCTGGCTGTCAGGCCCCAGCAATGTGGTGCTGCAGCAGTCCGTGCGCGACCTGGATTCGGCCTACAGCAACTGGTGGGCCAGCCTGAGCGGCAAGCGCAGAGGGCCGAGGGTGCGGGCGCCTCGCTTCAAGAAGCGGAGATGTGCTCAGTCGATCCGCTTCATGTCCCATGTGTTCCGCACGGGAGAGCGGTCGCTGACGCTCAGCAAGGTCGGCCCAGTGCCGATCGAGTGGAGCCGGGATCTGCCATCAGATCCCAGCAGCGTCACGGTTATTCGTGACGCCAGCGGGCGCTACTTCGCCTCCTTCGTGGTGGAGGTGGAGCCAACGCCCCTGCCTGCCAATGGCAACGCGGTTGGTATAGACCTGGGCTTGGCATCCCTCGCCGTCACATCAGACGGTGAAAAGATCGCCCCGCCGAAGTTTCTGCGCTCTGCGCTGAAGCGTTTGCGGCGGCTGCAGCGGCACCTCAAGCACAAGCAAAAGGGTTCCAATCGCTTGGTGTCTGCCAGGCGGCAGGTGGCGAAACTTCACGCCACAATCGCAGACAAGCGCCTCGACTTTTTGCATCAGTTCTCGACCCGCATCATCCGCGAAAACCAAACGGTGGTGCTGGAAGACCTGAATGTGTCGGGGATGCTCAAAAACAAAAATCTGGCCCGCTCGATCGCCGATGCGGGTTGGCGGCAGTTCCGCACCCTGCTGGAATCCAAGGCCCTGCAATACGGCAGGCAGCTTGTTGTCATCAACCGGGCTGCCCACCAGCCAGGTCTGCTCAAGCTGCGGCCATCACGACGGCAAAAAAGAGCTGTCGATTCGGGAATGGCAGTGCCCGAGTTGCGGAACGGTTCACGACCGCGACATCAACGCTGCTTTGAACATCCTCGCCGCCGGACTGGCGGAGAGTCAAAACGGGCGTGGAGCCGTGCATCAGTCCACCCTTGCGGTGGCAGCAGGCTATGAAGCGCCAACCCACCCGATCGCTGAAGCACCCTCATGCGCAGCGTAGAAGGAATCTCCGCCGTTCACGGCGGGGAGGAAGTCAACTAGCCGCTTGCCATCTAGTGTCGCCTACCGAAAGTTCATTGTAAAACTCGAATTGGCTTCGAACTGGTTCGCACTTACAGGTTAGATTTCTGCTCACCACCTCACTACTTAGCAGCGGCAGCGGCAAGGCGATCATTATTCCACGATACTCCGATTGGATTTGCCGCGAACTTGCGGGACAGCACACTAGCCGCCAGCAATGGCATTTACAACAAAAAACCGCGGGTTACCCCGCGGTAGTTAAATTAAACTAATTGAACTGATTAGATGAACTAATTAGTTGGCAATCAGTGATCCTTGCTTGAGCTGGAAGCTCAAACCAGGGCCAGTTCCTTGGCTTCGGTGTTGAGCTCGAGCTTCGCGGCCACAGCTGCGGGGATCTGACGGGAGAAGGCGATGCGGGGCATGTCGAGCTCCTGCATCAGTTCGCCTTCGCCGTAGAGGGCAACGTACTCGGAGTAGTTGTCCCAGCTCTGACGGCTGAAGCCATTGGTGCGGTAGCTGGAGAAATAGCTCTCGGTAGCTACGCCGTTGGCCCAGATCAGCTCGTGCTGGTCGAGCTCCAGGTTGAAGTAGGTGAGCTCAGTGGCATTCCACTCGGTCACGCGCTCGACGGAGGCGTGGTCGATCAGGGCGCCAGCCTCGATCAGGTTGCCTTCCAGGTTGATGGCGTGGGAGGGGCTCATCAGCAGGTCGGCGGTGGCACCGAAGGTGCCGGCGGCAACGCGGATGGGGTTCTTACCGGTGGCCAGCAGCTCATTGAAGGAGCGGGTGCTCTGGCAAGCAAACTTCACAGCCTTGGCGCCATTGGCGGTGCTGATCAGATCGCCGATCTGCAGCTCTTCGATGGCCTTTTCGCCTTCGGGAGTGCGGATCTTGGTGCCAGCAACGAAGCAAACAACCAGGTCCTTCAGCTGAAGGCTGATGGTTTGGTTACCAGCATTAGTGGGGGAAGAACCGTTGAAGTCGTAGTAGTAATAAGCACCAGCGCCGTCGGTGGTAATGATACCGCCGCCGAAGGAGTCACTGTAACCGACATAATACTCGGGAGCACCAAGAATCTTGTAGATGCCTTCGCCACGGTCAACAACGCCGTCGCTTTCGACTACGTCGAAAGCTGCACTGAAAGCAGTAATCTTAGTACCACCAACGGTTTTCAAAACCGGAGCCAGAATCGTGCCGGTATTTACAATTGAAACCGAACTTGTAAAGGTGATACCACGGTTGCCAGTAAATGCGCCAGGATAATAAACGTAAGCCACAGCTTGATAAAAATTGAGTTTTCAGGCCGCAATGGCGCTGATGTTTCAAACTTTAAGGGACGGCACTGGGTAATGCCTCCCCCTGGGGCGAATCCATCGCCATGCGCACAGCGGCCTGCGTTTTTTGGCCAAAAACAGCGGTTTTGCGCCAGCCCTGCAGCTAGATGGCAGCTCAGGAGGCCGTTGCGGCCATGGCCGGAACCTAAATGGCTGGAACCTGAATGGCGGGAACCCAAACGGTGGGCGCCCAATCGGCCCTGGATCCCCTGGGCGCTTGGGGGCTGAGGGTCCACCTACGCTCCGCCCATTCGCAGCCCAGCCCAGTCGTGCCTTTCCCGCTGTTCACCCCGCCGCCGCTGGCGGGCCTGCTGCTGGCCGTGGCCCTGCTGGCCGTAGCCCTGCTGCTGCTGGAACTGCGTCATCGGCTGCGACCCGCCTCACCCCTGCGGCTCAGCGCCGGCGACTGGCGGGTGCAACGCCAGGAGAGCGGCGTGCAGGTGCAGGGCACGATTGCGATCTCCAACCCCCACCGGCGCATGGAGGTGTTTGTGCCGGAATTGAGCCTGCGGCCCACCATGTTGGGCCGAGGTTCCCTGCAGGGGGTAGAGATCAGCAGCGAGGTGATCACCTGCCATCCGGATGAGCCGGCGCGGCCCGATAACTACTGGTTTGCCTACATCGTGAAAGCGGGCAAGAGCACCTCGGCCCAGGTGAAGCTCTCGATCACCGCCGCCGACGGCCAGGATCTGCGCATGCTGCTGGATACCCTCTGGCTGGAGATCCTGTGGGTGAACTACGGGCCCTTCGGGCGGCTGCGGCGCCGCGATGGCCTGCTGGTGCCCCTGCGGCGCCCGGCCCCAGCCCACCCCACCAAGGCCCAGTGGCTGGCGGGGGAAGGCTGCAAGGTGCTGCCGATTCGCACCCACCTGCTGGGGGTGCTCGATGATCCTGCCGCCGTTTTGCAGCATTACGCCGGCGCAGTGCTGCAGCCTGGGGATGTGCTCACCATCGGCGAGACGCCGCTGGCGGTGATCCAGGGGCGCTACCACCACCCCGAAACCGTGGCGCCCTCCTGCCTGGCCCGGTTGCTGTGCCGGGCCTTCCATCCCACCAGCTCCCTGGCCACCGCCTGCGGCATGCAGAGCCTGATCGATCTGGTGGGGCCCGCCCGGGTGCTGCTGGCCTGGCTGATCGGCACCGCCCTCAAACTGGTGGGCCTCAAGGGCTGGTTCTACCGGCTGGCGGGCGAACAGGCGCGCCTGATCGACGACATCACCGGCACCACCCCCCCCTACGACCAAACCATCGTGCTCGGCCCAGATCAGCCGGGCCCCTTCTGTGCCGCCATGGCCCGGGAGCTGGGGGTGGGGGTGGCCGTGGTCGACGTCAACGACCTGGGCCGGGTGAAGGTGCTGGCCGCCAGCCAGGGCTGCGACGAAGCGCTGCTGGTGCGGGCCCTGCGGCCCAATCCCGCCGGCAATGCCAACCAGCGCACCCCCCTGGTGTTGATCAGACCAGCTTGAGCCCGCTCATGGCCCCGCTCGAGCTGGGCGCCAGCTCTGGAGAGGTCGATACAGTGGCTATGCAGTATTGACGTTCTACGCGAACCCTCGCCATGAGCTGCGAACCATGGCGTGACCACTGGCGCATCGAGGAGCTCAAGGGCTGGCATCTCAGCCTGCTCAAGGATCCGGTGTTTCTGCCGCTGCGGCCAGTGTTGCAACGGGCCCTCTGGCTGCGGTTGCCGGAGCAGTTGCTGCAGCTGCTGGCCAGGCGAGCCTCGCTGGCTCCCCAGGTGCTGGTGGCCTTCGCTCCCCGCAGTCAGGACAGCATCGGCCTGGTCGTCAGCCGCCGGCTTAACCGCAGCGGCAGCTGCTGGCAGCTGCAACACCTGCGCACCACCCTCGCCGCCGACCGTCGTCGCCTCGGCGGTGCCCTGGTGCAGGAGGCGATCGCCCGCGGGCGCGGTGCCAGCAGTTGGATCGCCGAGGCCTCCAGCCATGACAGCGCCAAGCTCGCCCTGCTGCGGGAGCTGGGCTTCCAGCCCCTGCGCAGCGATCAGCTCTGGCTCTGGCAACCCGAAGCCGATGGCGAATCCCCACCGCCGCCAGCTGAGCTGCGGCTACAGACCCTGCAGCGCCGCAACGCCCCCTTGCTCTGGCACCTGGAGCAGGGGGCCTGCCCGGCCCAATTGCGCCAATTGCTCGATCGCAGCCTCGAGGATTTGCTGGACCAGAGCCAGGGCAGGGGATGGTTGCTGCTCGATCCCAGTCGAGCCCAGGCGGTGGCTGGGGTGCGCTGGCTTGGCCCCCATGCCGGGGGCGGCCAAGAAGTGGAGTTCACGGTGCAGGAGGGCTGGCAGCAACAACTGATCGGTCCGGCCGGAGAGTGCCTGCTGCGCAGGGCCGCCCAGCAGTTGGGCGGCCATGGCCTGTGGCTGCGCTGCGACGTGCGCGATCGGGCCCGCCAGCAGTGGTTGCGCAGCTTGGGGGCCCAGGAGCGAGGCGAGCGGATACTGATGGCCCGCAGTGTCTGGCGCCGCCACGGACCACCGGCCCTGGTGACCTCCAACAGCCGCATTGAGGCCGTGTTGGAACAGCTACAGCCCCGCCGCCGGCCCCTGCCCACCCCCCTGGCTCCCCGCTAGGAGCCATGGCCATCCAGCCCACCCCTGTACCCCGCTCCGTCTTGAGCCTCGATGTGGGGCGCCGCCGCATCGGCCTGGCCGGCTGTGATCCCCTGGGGCTCACCGTCACGCCGCTGCCGGCCCTGGCTCGGGGCAGCTTTCAGGCCGATCTGCTGGCGCTCGCTCCCCTGGTCGGCCGGCGCCGAGTTGTCGCCCTGGTGGTGGGCCTACCCCTGGATCGGGCCGGGCTGCCCACGGCCCAGGCCGTTCACTGCCGGCGCTATGGCGAGCGCTTGGCCCGGGCCCTGCGGCTACCGCTGGCCTGGGTGAACGAACACTCCAGCAGCTGGGAGGCGGGCGAGCGCCATGGCCTGCACGGCGATCGCAGCGGCGCCCTGGACAGCGCGGCGGCGGCGCTGCTGCTGGAGCAGTGGCTGCGGGAGGGTCCAGAACCACAACCCCTGGCCTTCGAGCTGGCCTTCGAGGCGCCATCCGATGGCCAGCACAGCCCGGCCGCTGACCCGCAAATGGCTGCACCCGAGACCGGTGCCGCCTGGATCAATCGATGCCAGAGCAATGACGCCCAAAACACAGTGGCGCTGACCGCCCCTGTCCAGCCGCCGGGCCGTGCTCCATCCTGTGATCAGACTGCCCCTCTTCCATGAGCCCCGAAGGTTCCTCCATGGCCGGTTCCGGTGATGCACCCACGGTGCTCGTGCGCGACTCCAGTGGCCGACAACTGCTCTGTTTCCTGGAGCAACTGATCCCCCTCGATGGCCACGACTACGTGCTGCTCACTCCCGTGGACACCCCGGTGTGCCTGTTTCGGCTCACGGACGACGAGGAGGAACCCGAGTTGATCGACACGGTGGATGCCACTGAACCGATCCTGTCGGTGGCCGATGTGGTGCTGCAGGAACACGATCTAACCCTGGTGCGCTCCGCCGTCACCCTCACCGTGAGCGGCGAACTGGAGGAACCGGATCCCGATGACTTCGACGACGATGACGAGGACGCCGCCGAGGACAGCGAGACCTATGAATTGCTGGTGAGCTTCCTGGTGGACGACCAGGACTACGGCCTCTACATCCCCCTGGATCCCTTTTTCGTGGTGGCCCGCATGGACGGCGATGCCGCCGTGCTGGTGGAGGGTGAGGAATTCGAGCGGGTGCAGCCCCGCATCGAGGCCGAGCTCGACGAGCGCGAGGGCCAGCTGGAAAGCGGTGTGGAGGCCGACGACTGATGGCCCTAGATCACCCGCTGCGTCGGCTGCTGCAGCCCGATTGGGTGGTCCCTGGCACCCTGGCCGAGTTGCCCCTGGCCGCCCTGCTGGAGCGCCCCTCCCGGCCGATTCGGGCCCTGGTGCTCGATGTGGACCGCACCCTGCTGCCCCGCCGCCAGACGGTGCTGCCCGAGACGATGCGGCTATGGCTGCAGGTGGCCAGTCAGCAATTGCCGATTCACCTGCTGAGCAACAATCCATCCCGCCACCGCATCGGCGCCGTGGCCGCCCTGTTTGATCTGCCCTTCACCAGCTCCGCCGGCAAGCCCCGGCGCTCGGCCCTGCGGCGAGTCCTGGCCGAACTGGACCTGCCCCCGGCCCAGGTGGCCCTGATTGGCGATCGCCTGTTCACCGATGTGATGGTTGGCAATCGCCTGGGCCTGTTCACCGTGCTGGTAAAACCAATCGATCCGGACGGCCAGCCCTGCAAGCGCGACCGGCTGCAAAAACTGGAGCTGCGCATCGCCCAATGGATGGGCTCCAAGCTGACTTGAGGAGCTTTCGATGCGTCGGGTGATCAAGGTGGGCACGAGCTTGCTGCGGGGTAGCCGCCAGCGCCCCACCGCTGCCGTGATCGCCGATCTGGCGGCCAGTCTCAACGGGGCCCATCAGCGGGGAGATTCGCTCGTGCTGGTGACCAGCGGCGCCGTGGGCCTGGGCTGTCAGGTGTTGGAGCTGGAGCAGCGGCCCTCCCTGGTGGTGGCCCTCCAGGCGGCCGCCGCCGTGGGCCAGGGTCGCCTGATGGCCCTCTACCAAGACGCCTTCGCCGTGCGGGGGCTGGTGGTGGCCCAGGTGCTGCTCACCAGGGGCGATCTGGCCTCCCGGCGCCGCTATCAGAACGCCAGCCACACCCTCGAGCAACTGCTCAGCTGGGGGGTGGTGCCAATCGTGAACGAAAACGACACCCTGGCCACCGATGAACTCCGCTTCGGGGACAACGACACCCTCTCCGCCCTGGTGGCGGTGGCGGTGGAGGCCGATGAACTGATCCTGCTCACCGATGTGGACCGGCTCTACGACGGCGATCCCCGCACCAATGCCCAGGCCAGTCCGATTGCGGAAGTGCGCGATCTCGAGGAACTCGATCGGCTTTCCTCGGTCGCCACGGGCGGCGGCCAATGGGGCACGGGCGGCATGACCACCAAGTTGGCGGCCGCCCGCATCGCCACCTCCAGCGGCATCCGCGTGCGCCTGGCCGATGGGCGCGAGCCGGCCGTGCTCGACGCCCTGTTGGCGGGCGAGGCGATGGGCACCGTGTTTCAACCCAGCAGCAGGCCCCTGGCCGATCGCAAGCGCTGGCTGGCCCATGCCCTGCTGCCCAAGGGCAGCCTGCGGGTCGATGCCGGTGCAGAGCGGGCCCTCCGGGATCAGGGGGCTTCGCTGCTGGCGGTTGGGTTGATCGCCGTGGAGGGCGACTTCCGGGCCCGCGAGGCCGTGCGACTGCTGGCGGCCGATGGCAGGGAACTGGGTCGAGGCCTGGCCACCCTGGACAGCGACAGCCTGCGGGCTCTGATGGGCCGCGAGGGGGTGCAAGTGGTGCATCGCGACCAGCTGGCTCTGGTCTGAGCCGGCCCACTGGGCTCGCCCCGCTGAGCCCGCTCCATCGAGCCCGCCCCACCGGGCCCGGCCCGCCGCCCGGGAACCAGCTGGCTGCCTACGATCCGCCCATTCGCCTGGATCTGGGGCATGCGCTTCAGCGAACTGCTCGGCCAGCTCAGCGAGCTGCGGCGCCCCGGGGCTGCCAACCCCTGCGACCGGGCCGGGGACCCCGAGCTCAGCTCTGGCGCCGCCTTGGATCTGGCCAGCAGCGGCCAGCTCAGTTTCCTTGAACCTGGCAATTCCCTGGCGGCCACCATCGCCGCCACCGCAGCCAGCGCCTTGCTCATCCCTGCCACCGGTACCGCCACCGCCGGGGCTGCCGCTGCGGGGACTGACGCCGCCGAGCTGCAAAGCCAGCTGAGCGGTCGTGGGATCGCCTGGGTGGCCCTGGCTGATCCGCGCCTGGGCTTCGCTGAAGCCCTGGAGCTGCTCCATCCCCGCCGGGCCAAGCCCGCCGGCATTCACGCCTCCGCCGCGGTGGATCCGACGGCCGTGATCGGTGCCGGGGTGCACATCGGCGCCCGGGTGGTGGTTGGGGCCGACGTGGCCATAGGGGACGGCTGCACCCTGCATCCAGGTGTGGTTCTTTACGAGGACGTGATCCTGGGGGAGGGCTGCGAACTCCATGCCGGGGCGGTGCTGCATCCCGGCAGCCGGCTCGGCCGCGGCTGTGTGGTGCACTCCAATGCCGTGATTGCCAGCGAGGGGTTTGGCTTCGTGCCCACCGCCGCCGGTTGGCGCAAAATGCCCCAGACGGGGCTGGTGGTGCTGGAAGACGGCGTCGAGGTGGGCTGCAACAGCACCATCGATCGGCCGGCGGTGGGGGAGACCCGCATCGGGGCGGGCACCAAGATCGACAACCTCGTCCACATCGCCCATGGGGTGACCACTGGCCGGGGCTGTGCCCTGGCCGCCCAGGTGGGCATCGCCGGCGGTGCCCACCTGGGCCATGGCGTGATCCTGGCCGGCCAGGTGGGGGTGGCCAACAGGGCCAGCATCGGCGACCGGGCCATTGCCAGCTCCAAATCCGGCATCCATGGCGATGTGGCCGCCGGCGAAGTGGTGAGCGGCTATCCCGCCATTCCCAATCGGCTGTGGCTGCGCTGCTCAGCGGCCTTCAACAAACTGCCCGAGATGGCCAAGACCCTGCGGCGAATTCAGAACAGCGGCGACCGCAACTGAAGCCAGTCCAGAAGTGTTGGGCCAGCTACTGCTGCTACTGCTGCTGCGCAAAACATTGAGCCTGTTCAGAGCTATGCCGAGGGGGGCCTAGCCTGCCCAGCTGCTTAGCGCCAGCCCCCATGACCAGCAGCTTCCGGATCACCTTGCTCCCCGGCGACGGCATTGGTCCGGAGATCACGGCGGTGGCCCGTCAGTTGCTGGATGCGGTGAGCCGCCGCCATGGCTTCCAGCTCGAATACGACGAGCAGCCGATGGGTGGCAGCGCCATCGATGCCACCGGCGAACCCCTGCCGGCCAGCACCCTGGCCGCCTGCGGGGCCTCTGACGCCGTGTTGTTGGCGGCCATAGGCGCTCCCCGCTACGACGCCCTGCCGCGCCAGCAGCGGCCCGAATCCGGTCTGTTGGCCCTGCGGGCAGGCCTGGGGCTGTTTGCCAACCTGCGGCCGGTGAAGATCATGCCGGCCCTGGTGGGGGCCAGCACCCTCAAGCCAGAGGTGATTGAAGGGGTGGATTTGCTGGTGGTGCGCGAACTGACCGGCGGAGTGTATTTCGGCAATCCCAAGGGCCGGGTGGAGGCCGACGGCCACGTGCGCGCCTTCAACACCATGGCCTACAGCGACTACGAGATCGACCGCATTGCCCGAGTGGGCTTTGATCTGGCCCGCCAACGGGGCGGCCGGCTGTGTTCGGTGGACAAGGCCAATGTGCTCGAGGTGAGCCAGCTATGGCGCGATCGGGTGGAGGCCATCCACGCCGCCGAATATCCAGAGGTGCAACTCAGCCATCTCTATGTGGACAACGCCGCCATGCAGCTGGTGCGGGCGCCAAGGCAGTTCGACGTGATTCTGACCAGCAACCTGTTCGGCGACATTCTCAGCGACGAGGCTTCCATGCTCAGCGGCTCCATCGGCATGCTGCCATCGGCGTCCCTGGGCAGCAGTGGTCCGGGCCTGTTTGAGCCGATCCACGGATCGGCCCCCGATATCGCCGGCCAGGACAAGGCCAACCCGATGGCCATGGTGCTCAGCGCCGCGATGATGCTGCGGGTGGGATTGCACCAGGAAGATGCCGCCGCCGCCCTGGAGAGGGCTGTGGAGCGCACGCTGGAGGCGGGCTACCGCACGGGGGATCTGATGGCCCCGGGCTGCATCCTGCTGGGCTGCCAGGCGATGGGCGAGCAGCTGCTCAAAGCCATGGAGGAGTGAGGTTGGGGGCGGCGAGCTCCGGTGACCTGCCAAACTCATCGGCGCTGTTACCTCCCCCCTGCGCCGATGTCGAAACGTCACCCGGTTGTGGCCGTTACCGGTTCCTCTGGCGCAGGAACCAGCACCGTCAAACGGGCTTTTGAGTACATCTTTAACCGGGAAGGCATCACGCCAGCGGTGATCGAAGGCGATAGCTATCACCGCTACGAGCGCAGCCCCATGAAGCAGGCCATGGCCGCAGCCGTGGCCAGGGGAGAGAACTTCTCCCACTTCGGGCCCGAGGCCAACCTGTTTGACAAGCTCGAGGAGCTGTTCAAGACCTACGGCGAGACGGGCAGCGGCGAGAAGCGCTACTACCTGCACTCGCTGGATGAAGCGGCCGAGCACAATGGCCGCCTGGGCACCAAGCTCGAACCGGGCCAGTTCACCCCCTGGGAGCCGATTCCCAGCAGCACTGATCTGCTCTTCTATGAGGGGCTGCACGGCGGCGTGGTGGGCGATGACTACGACGTTGCGTCGCTGGTGGATCTGCTGATCGGCGTGGTGCCGATCACCAACCTGGAATGGATCCAGAAGATCGCCCGCGACAACGCCGAACGGGGATACTCCGCCGAGGCCACGGTGGACACCATCCTGCGGCGGATGCCGGACTACATCAATCACATCTGCCCTCAGTTCAGCCGCACTGACATCAACTTCCAGCGGATTCCCACGGTTGACACTTCCAACCCCTTCATGATTCGACCCATCCCCACCCCGGATGAGTCCTTCGTGATCATTCACTTCCGCAAAGGGGCCCGGGAAAAATGGGGCATCGACTTCCCCTACCTGCTGAACATGATTCAAGATTCCTTCATGTCTAGCCCCACTTCCATAGTGGTTAATGGCGGCAAAATGGGTTTTGCCATGGAATTGATTCTGACCCCTATCATTCACCGCATGATCGAGGATAAGAAGCTCTCCTGAGCAGACTCTGGAAATCCCCGGCCAGGGGCTATCCCCTGGCCCAACTGGGGTGGACTTGGAGGCGGGCAGAAATCCCACCCCCATCACTCCAGCCGACATAGGCAAAGGCGGTCGCGAATATTCACTAAAACATTGCCCTTAAGCATGGACGATCAGGGGCTGGCCAAGCTATGGCAACAGCTCCAAAAACCACTGAATTTTTCAAGCCCTATCTGACGCGGCCTCTCGGTTTCCCCCACTGCGTCTACTGTGGCGGATAACAGCCGGATCAGGTGAGGACAATTTCCTTCACCAACCCATCCTCCTCCTCTCCTTCGTTCCTGATTCAAGGAGCCTCTGGATCGGGTTCGCCAGTCCGCAGTTCGGCCCCCTCCCTGCGCTTGGATCGCATTGACAGCCGCTTGCTGCTGGCGTCAGCCAGGCGGATCCTGTTTGCATACCTGGAACAGGGCACCTATACCGATGAGGAGCCCCTGGGCATCGTGCTCAGCGCCGACCTGCGTCAGGGTCGCGTGGTGTTTGAGCTCCCCGTACTGCTGCCCGATGAACAGTTTGTGCCCTTGGAATTGATCAAGGGGGGAGAATTGCTAGCCAGAAGCCGTCGCAATGTCAACAGTCGGCTGCGTATGCCCCGTTCGGGCCAACGTAAAGCCTCAGATCCATAGCTAGACCTCCCCAGGGACCTGGCCTGGGCAGGCTCCCGCAAATTTCCCTCCTATGACCTTGATCGAAGTCCAGTTCCTGCCCCTGACGCCCCTGGCGCCAGATCGGTTACTGACGCTGATGGCAGGCCTGTTGGGAGCCTGCGTCGGCAGCTTTCTCAACGTGGTGACCTGGCGGCTGCCGCGCCAGGAATCGATCCTGTGGCCCGGCAGCCACTGCCCCAAGTGCGGTACCACTCTGCGTTGGCTGGACAACCTCCCCCTACTGAGCTGGCTGCTGTTGCGCGGCCGCTGCCACCATTGCCGGGCGGCGATTTCCGTTCGCTATCCCCTGGTGGAGTTGCTCACCGCGGGCCTATGGGTTGCGGCCATGCAGGCGGCTACCCATAATCTGCCAGCGGCCATGGGCCCGTCTGCAAATCCCCTGCTCCTGGCCCTGGCCGGTTGTCTACTGTTTAGCTGGTTGGTGCCCCTGGTGCTAATCGACATCGATCAGCTGTGGCTGCCCGAACCCCTCTGCCGCTATGGACTGATCTTGGGACTCAGCACCACGGCATTGCTGGGCTTGGGCCAGGGGGCAGCTTTTGGTAGGGAACTGCTGGCGAATCATCTGCTGGCGGCAGGGGTGGCCCTACTGGGTTTTGAAGCGCTCAGTGCCATCGGTGCGTTGATCGTCGGCAAGCCAGCCCTGGGATTGGGTGACGCCAAGCTCGCCGCCCTGATCGGCGCTTGGCTGGGATTGGGCGGTCTCGGAATCTGCCTGTCCCTGGCGGTGACTTTCGGTGCGGTGGTGGGCAGCGCCGGTCGTCTCAGCGGTTTACTGCAGCGCCACCAGCCCCTGGCGTTTGGTCCATTTTTGGCGGCGGCAGCGGCTCTGGTGTGGTCGGTGGGCAACGCCCCTTGGCTGGGGCTGCTGGCCATGGCTGGCTGGCCGGCGGGTCGTTAAATGGATGTATGTGGGCTGGAACCCCCAGCCCTTTGCTGCCCCTGCCGATGTCGCTGTTCGACTGGTTCGCCGATCGCCGCAAGACTGTTCCAGTGGCGCGAAACCCCCAGGAGCTCCCCGAGGACGACGGCCTCTGGAGCAAATGTTCCGAGTGTGGCCTGGTGGTCTACCGCAAGGATCTGCTCGCCAATGCCAGTGTCTGCAAGGGTTGTGGGCACCACCATCGCATCGACAGTGAGGAGCGCATCCGGCTGATTGCCGATCCGGGCAGCTTTGAAGCCATGGATACGGAGCTGGCCCCCACCGACCCGCTGGGGTTCAAGGACCGTCGCAGCTACGCCGATCGCATCCGCGATAGCCAACAGAGCACCGGCCTGCGGGATGCCGTCGTAACCGGCCTCTGCCGGAGCAGCGGCCACCCCTTGGCCCTGGGGGTGATGGATTTCCGCTTCATGGGGGGATCTATGGGCTCTGTAGTTGGTGAAAAGCTCACCCGCCTAATCGAAGAGGCCACGGCGCGACGCTATCCAGTGCTGATTGTCTGCGCTTCGGGGGGGGCTCGCATGCAGGAAGGGATGCTGTCACTGATGCAGATGGCCAAAATTTCCGGTGCATTGCAGCGGCATAATCAGGCTGAACTTCTATACATTCCCCTACTCACTCACCCCACTACTGGTGGGGTAACCGCCAGTTTTGCCATGCTGGGCGACCTGATCCTGGCGGAGCCAAAGGCGCTGATCGGCTTTGCAGGCCGCCGGGTGATTGAGCAAACCCTGCGCGAAAAGTTGCCAGAAGGATTCCAGACCGCCGAATACCTACAAGACCACGGCTTTGTGGACGTCATCATCAATCGCACCCAATTTAAATCGACCCTTGCGTCAATACTATTTATGCATGGACTGCGTGGAAATACCTCAAATGGAAGCATATCAAGCGAAAGCAGGTCAAGTAGCGGTGTGTCAAGTGGAAGCCCGTCAACAGGAGCTGCCTGATGTACCGGTTTTTGCGGCTACTTTTGGCCTCCGTACTTGGATCACTAATTGGCTATGGAGTCTTGTTTGTGCCATGCCTGCCTGCCTGGGCTGGCCCGGTGGAATGGCATGAGGTTGCGGCCAGCGGCGAAGGACGTCAGTGGTGGGATTCCGGCAGTCTGCGCACCAACAAGAGCGGCAACATCACTGTTTTAAGTCGATACCAATCAATCGACCAGTCAAACGACCAGCCTATCGACCAGTCAATCGATTCAAGTCAATCACCTGGGCAGTCCAATGGAGCCCAAGGCAAAGTTGCTAAGCAACCCAACAGAACCCGAACTGATTTGTATGTTATGGAGATTGACTGTGGCCAACGCATTTATCGAGATACTTCAATCAATGGCATACCTCAGTTCAATGGCACATGGCTGCCCAGTGGCAGTGACAAACTGATTGACGGCGTAGTCAGTGAGGCCTGCGGGGCTGCAGGCCCAGGGGCCTAGCCAAGTCATTGCTTTAGCCAGGCAAGTTGTCGTGGCCAAGGGAAGCCCTCAAGCTGGCTTGCCAGCCGCCAATGGGTTAGCACTGCTGCATAGCTGTCGTTCAGGAGGAAAGCCCGGTCACATCCTCGAGGGCCACCAAGCTCAGCTCGGCAATCGTCAGGCGTTCCACAGCGGCGATCAGGGCCGACTGCACCTCCAAACTCTCTGTACGAACCAGGCTTTGCAATAGATCAAAGCGATCCTGGGGAGCGAGCTCGCCATCTTCATGCCAGGCGAGGCTCCAGGGAACGGGAGCCGTCATTAGGAGGTCTTCTTTCAGGATTCCCTGACAATGATTCAGATTCCGGGATCATGGTTGCCGATGGTCTGATTTTGACGACTAATTGTTAACTTTCTTAGGAATGGCCCAGTCCCCCCTGCCCCCCCCCCCCCTGCCGCTGCGCTCGGCTCTGCTGCCCCTGGCTGCCTGCCATTGGCTGCCTGCCATTAACTTGGAGCATCGGGCTGCCGCCAAGCAGCCGAGTAGAGCGGCCTAAGGGGTTAAAATAAATTCTGATTCCAAGGTACTGAGGCTCCATCGGCACGACCAGTTTCTACTGGCTTTCCCAGGAACCGAGGCAACAGACGAATCAGTTCCAGGACCAGTCACCTTTCCATGACCATTTACGTCGGCAACCTTTCGTTCCAGGCCGAACGCGAGGATCTGCTGGATCTATTCGGGCAATATGGCGAAGTTCGCCAGTGCAGCCTTCCCCTTGATCGCGAGACAGGTCGCAAGCGCGGTTTTGCATTTGTCGAGCTCAGCGATGATGTCGTAGAGCAAAAAGCCATCGATGACCTCCAAGATGTGGAGTGGATGGGCCGCATGATCCGTGTCAACAAGGCCACACCCCGTGAAGGCGGTGGCGGTGGCGGTGGTGGCGGTGGCGGTGGCCGTCAACGCAATGGCGGCGGCGGCCGCGGCAACTACGGCGGCGGCGGCGGCGGCGGCAACTACGGCGGCGGCGGCAACTACGGCGGCGGCGGCGGTGGTTACGGCGGCGGTGGCGGTGGCGGTGGCGGTGGCGGTGGCGGTGGTGGCAACAGATGGTGATTCCAGGCCAGCAAGGTATCTGGAAAAGTCCATCTTTAGCAGTACATTATTAGTGCACTGTGCTGGCTCTAAACGCTTTGTATTCCTATCTCCATGGCTAGGGATGTAATCTTTATCCGCTAGCCCTATGCTGATGGTGCCCATTGGCTAAAACCTGCCGCGCTTGACCAAGAGTTAAATTGTTTATTAATTCCAAGACAGCGACGAATCGACACAGTCGTTTCATTGCTGTCTTTTTATTTTGGATTTTTTATTGGCTAGACCAGCAAAAGCGCTAATGTCTTGGCTTTAGTGACACATTTATAGATAATTGCCTTGTTTTTCGATCCTGCTTCAGTATTCAGTGGCTGATTTGACTGAAGGGCACTTCGAAAAAATTCTCCATTCGACTGCCGCGAGTGAGGCTCATCCAAGTCGTAGCAAAGCCTCTAGCGTCATGAGATCGGTGAGATTTGCAATTTTTCCAGGAGGTCTATTGATAGTAGGGTGAAAAGTATTTTTAACACCTCGAAAAGAATCGATTCAGATGCCGCAATCCAGGTATAAGCAAGTGGCCGCTGTGTTTATAGATTCGAAAATTAACAGGCTTTGAAATTTTTGAATTGACCTTTTGCAAAGCAAAGACGTAATCCAAGATTTCCCCTCGTGTTTTCCATGTTTTTATTTATTCATCTATGCGCCGTCGGGATGGCGGTGACAGCGGGCCATTCGCCTTGACCTGGCCAATCACTTCATCGGGGCTCTGGGTGCCAATCCTGCCAGGATTAGCATTGAGTTTGTCGAGGTTCATTGCGTCCACCACCGCCGCCGAGGCCCATCCCCTCGGATTGGTTGCCTCTCCCCCCTTTCGGTACCCCCCCCCTCCCCCATGGACAGCAGTGCCAACTTTCATTCCAGCGGGCTGCGGCGGTTGCTAGTCAACCTGCGACCGCATCGACGCCTGGTGCTGCTGGCGGCCACCTGCTCGGTGCTCAACAAGCTGTTCGACTTGGCTCCACCGGTATTGATTGGTCTGGCTGTGGATGTGGTGGTGCAGCAGCAAACGGCCTGGCTGAGCCGGTTTGGCGTTAGCAGCGTGCCTGGACAGTTGGCACTGTTAGCAGTGCTCTCCTTTATGATTTGGAGTGCTGAATCCCTATTCGAATATCTCTATGCCTTGCTCTGGCGCAACTTGGCTCAAACAGTGCAGCACGGTCTGCGGCTAGAAGCCTATGACCATCTGCAGAAGTTGGAGATGGCCTTCTTCGAGGCAGGCAGCAGCGGCCGCTTGATGACTGTACTTAATGATGATATCAACCAGCTGGAGCGATTTCTCGATCATGGTGCCAACGAGTTGTTGCAACTGATCACCACAGTGGTAGCTGTTGGTGCGGCGATGCTTTGGCTATCGCCCACCGTGGCGGGGGTGTCGTTCCTCCCTATCCCGCTGATTCTCTGGGGTTCGCTGCGCTTCCAGCGGCGGCTGGCTCCTCGCTATGCCGAAGTGCGCGAACAGGCCGGTGATCTGGCCAGCCTGCTGAGCAACAACCTGGGCGGGATGCTCACGATCAAGAGCTACACCGCAGAAGCCTGGGAACTGGCTCGCCTAGAGCGCTATAGCCAGGCCTATCGCGCCAGCAACGGCCGCGCCATTCGTCTCTCGGCGGCGTTTATACCCTTGATCCGTTTCGCGATTCTGTTTGCCTTTCTCGCCATTTTGGTGATTGGTGGTCTGCAGGCCTGGCGGGGGGCCATTGCCGTTGGTAGCTATAGCTTCTTGGTATTTATTACCCAGCGACTGCTCTGGCCCCTCACCTCATTGGGACGCACCCTCGACGATTACCAGCGGGCGATGGCTTCGGCTAATCGGGTGATGGATCTGTTATCCACATCGATTGCCATCCCCAGCGGACACCGTCCCCTGGAGCTCAACCAAATCAGAGGTGAGATTCGTTTTCAATCGGTGGGTTTTGGCTATGCCGGCCGCGAGCCGCTGCTGGCCAACTTTGAGCTGCTGGTGCCAGCGGGCAGCACCTTGGGGATCGTCGGTGCGACCGGCTCTGGCAAGAGCACGTTGGTGAAATTGTTGCTGCGATTTTATGAGCTGCAACAGGGCCAAATCCTTCTGGATGGCATCCCGATCGCCGATTTGCAATTAGGCGACCTGCGCCGCGCCATTGGTCTGGTGAGCCAGGAGGTATTTCTGTTTCACGGCACGGTGGCTGAAAACATCGCCTATGGCAGCTTCCAGGCCTGCCGAGCTGCCATTGAACAGGCGGCCCAGCAAGCTGAAGCCGCCCGCTTCATCGAGCTTCTGCCCCAGGGCTACGACACCGTGGTGGGTGAACGGGGTCAGCGTCTTTCCGGCGGCCAGCGCCAACGCATCGCCCTGGCCAGGGCCATTCTCAAAAATCCTCCCGTGTTGGTGCTCGATGAAGCAACCGCCGCGGTCGACAACGAAACAGAGGCGGCCATTCAGCGCTCGCTGGATTTGATCACGGCAAAACGCACCACGCTGGTGATCGCCCACCGGCTTTCCACCGTGCGCCATGCCGACCAGATCGTGGTGATGGACCAGGGCCAACTGGTCGAGAGCGGCAACCATGAGCAGTTGATCCGCCGCGATGGCGCCTACGCCAACCTCTGGCGTGTTCAGGCTGGTCTGCGGGAAGGGGAGGCTCTAGGCCTTTGAGCACCTGGCCCCGGGGCTGGCGGGGGCCGGCCAGCGAACTGACCGCCGCCGCCCCCAGCCGCGGCAACTCTCTATCTGCCGTGCAATACCTTTCATTGATGAAGAGTGATGCGGCCGCCAGGCTCCGCAAGCGAGTGCAACCCAGAAACCAACCCCAGAACATCGCCCAGGGCGACCCTGTCCCAGGCGGTACTGCTCAGGAAGGTACTGGTCTGGGGAGCAGTGCTCAGAGAGGCGTTGTTTCCAGTGCCCCTGCCCAAGGCCGACGCAGCCAGGCCAACCGCGCCCCAATTCTGATCGCCATCGCCCTGGGCCTGGGCAGCGGCCTGTTGCTGGCCGCACCACTGGCGGAGCTGTTAAACGGCAAACCCCCCAGCGCTGGCGCGCACCTGAGCAATCCCTTTGCGGGCTGGATTGGCATTGGCAATCAAGACATCCTGGTGCTGGGCACCGATGTCGGGGGAGGCAACACCGATGTGATCACCTGGCTGCGGGTGGAGGATGGCATAACTCATCTCACTCAAATCCCAAGAGATTCTTATATTGACTCCGAGGGTTATGGGCCTCAAAAAATAAATGCTCTTTACGCTCTAGGTGGTATTGACCTAATAAAAAGAGAGCTATCACGAAAGCTTGGTCGTCCAATTAACCACCATGTAGTGGTTAATCTAGCCGCAATACGCCAGATGGCAGATGCTCTAGGGGGGATTGAAGTGAATGTTCCCAAGCGGCTTTACTATGTGGATAACAGCCAGGGGCTATTCATTGATTTGCAACCCGGTATGCAGAATTTGAAGGGTAGGGACCTGGAGGGGTTCCTGCGCTTCCGCCACGACGAGATGGGCGATATCGGACGCCTTGAGCGCCAACAACTTGCCCTTAAGGCTCTATTCCGTAAACTCACCAGACCAGATCAATTGGTGCGCTTGCCAATTTTGCTAACCAGTGCAGGCCACAATCTTAAAACGGATCTGGGACCGATGGAGCTGGGGGGCCTGCTTACCGCCATGGGTACCACCAGCCTGGACACCAAGAGACTGGGAGGACGGCCATTTAGCCGTAATGGCTTGAGTTATTGGGATGCTGACTGGCCTGCTCGCAGACCCACAGATGAATCTAATGATGGCAATGATCGTTATCGTTTTCTTTTCTAAATAATGGCCTGAGCGAGTTGATATTATAGGCCGGGCTTCAGGTCTGCTCGGCAGGTGTCAGCGGCGCCATCAATGCCTGGCTGGCCGCGGGATGTCGACCCACCCGGGAGACATGGCATGGCCCCTTACCCCTTACCCCCTAGCCCCTGCCCCCTGAATTCTCGGCCTGGCTTTCAGCTGGAGTGTTAACAATAATAATTTCCCCCCCCCCCCCCCCCGATGTAGTCGGCACCATCGCTAGGGCAATTTTTGTCCACAAGGTCGCCATTTGTCGGAATGTTGTTTACAAAGTTATTGCTTTTGGGATTGTTGTGGTTGCTAAAATTTTCGGGTAATCTTTCAGTCCCAGTCCCAGTCCCAGTCCCAGTCTCAGTCTCAGTTCTATTTCCAGTCCCTGAGGGTTTGATGCCTGGTGCCTCGCCGGGGTGGTCGCGATCTGTGAGGGTGATCAGGGCCAGGAGCAGGGCTGCCCCCGCCATCAGTGGGGTGGAGGTGGCCACGGTGACCCCCAGGGCGGCCGTGAACCAGATCGAGGCAGCACTGGTGAGACCATGCACTTCAGGCAGGGTTTGTTTGGGGCGCGAGGCCACCAGAATTTCACCTGCCCCCAGGAAGCCCACTCCGCTGGCAACGCCTTGAATCGCACGACTGCGGGCCTGGGCGTCACTACCTGAGGCGAGCACCAACAGGCAGGCACTCATCCCCACCAACACATGCACCCGCAATCGATTTGGCCGCAGGGTGTTGCCATGGTGGGCGCGGTTCATGCCCACCACTAGGCCACAGAGCACCGCCAAGCCCAGGCGCAGTAAAATCTCCAGCTCCGGGGTAACTAAGAGTGTCATTGGCTAGGCGAGTGTCATTGGCCAGGCATTGAGCGAGATACAGGGAATCCGGTCGGTCGAGGAGGGCAAGCTTCCCATCCTCGGGTCCAGATTGGCTTCTGCCCGCAAGAATCTAGACGACGACAGGGGGGAATTGCCCACCAGGTGGATAGACAGGGGCCCAGGTTTCAGTATCCAGATGAGCCAGGGGGTGGGGCGCTGGATGGCATGCGTCGCAGATAATTTATTACCGGAATAGGCTTAGATTGATTGTAGCCAACTGGCAGCCAAATATCCCCCGCGCTGGTGGCAAAATGCACCTCCCAATTGTAGAGGCCGCGGTAGGCGGCGGGATCCTCGCGCAATAAGGCCGCATAGATGAGTACGGCGCGACCGTAGTGGTTACTGTTGTTGTAACCCCACAGGGCCCGGCGGATGTCTTTGAGTCCCCCGCGGCGCACCAGATAGCGGGCCGCCGCTGGAATCGCATCGCGGGGATTGGTGATATCACCCCGACCGATGCCCGCTTCTGCCCAGGTGCTGGGTAAAAACTGCATTGGTCCATGGGCATTGGCCACCGACACGCCATCGATGCGGCCCATGGCACTCTCCACTAAATTGATCGCCGCCAGCACCTCCCAGGCGATGCCCGTACTCGCCGCTGCCTGGTGGTAATAAGCCAGCAATTCATCCGCCGGCGCTGGGGCCTGCACCCGCCAGGCGGGCAGCATGCCGGGGCGCGGTCGGCCGGCCTGCATTGTCAAAAACTGCCGCCGTGCCTCCAGGTGTCGCTGCGCCACCGGTTGCCACCGCGGCGGTAACTGCTGCAATACCGCAGCTGCCAGTGGCCGCCGATGGGCCAGCACCCGGTAGATCACCTGCTGCTGATGGCCCAGGTCGGGCAGCAGCGCCGCTGGGGTGGTGGGCGCCCGCAGCGCCGCTTCCACCTGGCTGAGCAGGAGGGCTATCGCCTGGGGTTGCTGGGGCAACTGCGGGTAATGGCGGCCAGCCGCATTGGCAGGCAGGACCGCCTGGCCAGGCAGCTGCGCGGCAGGCTCCGCAGGGGGGCGGCCCGTGCCCGTGGCCGGGCCCTGGCCCAGCAGCAGCGCCAGCCCGGCCGCAGTCATAGTCACGATCATAGTCTTGGTAGCGGTCATGGTCACGGTCGCGGTCGCGGTCACGGCCAACCCTCGGACCCTGCGTGGAGAGGCTGGCTCCATGGCCTGGATCTGCTCCAAAATCTTGCGTCGCTCAAGGCTTCTGGCTGAGTGCCTGGTCCTGCCCGTATCGAACGCCTTGACCCCATCGCCAGCCCCCTATCGCCTGAGCTGATTGTGCTCCGGATGGAGATCCAGCCACCCAGGACCCTGGCCCTCGAATCGCGGCCCTTGAATAGCGGTGGTTTCGGCTGGTGGCGGCGGCCGGTGGTTTCTGCTTCCCCTTGTCACTGCTCCTCCATCGCGGCGGCACAGGCCCAACACCTGTGGAAAAACTGCCCGATTCTTGGGGAAAAAGTCGAGATAATTCGTACAACGGGGGAAAAACCAGCAAAACAGTTGACAACTGCCTCATTTTTTCCCCACCGCAGCCATTCGTACCACCCAGCCCCGCTACGGACCCGCCGAAAAGCCATGATCAGGCCGACCGGTCTCATCGGGCATCACCAGCGCCATTGGCATTGGCCAAGGCCAGGGCCATGGTCATTGGCCAGCGCCAGCGCCAGTTCTATTGGCCAGTGGCCAGTGTCAGTGGCCAATGGCCAGCCCCAGTGGCATTGGCCAGGGCCAGTTGTATTGGCCAGGGCCATGGGGCGGCAATCAAACCAATCCAGTTCAGCGCTTCTGCTTCAGCGCTTCTGCAGATCGCGCACGCCGGCCACACCTCCCTGGATTTCTCCCACCAACACCTGGTCGGTGATGTTCACGAACAGGCCGTTCTCCAATACCCCGGGCAGGTTGTTGATCTCCCGCTCCAAACCCACCGGATCGGCGATGCCACCGGCGAACTTCACATCCAGCACCAGGTTGCCCTGGTCGGTCACCACCGGACCGGCCTTGCGCACCGCCATCCGCAGCTGGGCCTCGCCAGCCATCTCCAGCAATTGGCCCTGCACCTGCCGCCAGGCGCCGGGCATCACCTCCACCGGCAGCAGGAAGCCCAGGTTCAAGCGCTCCACCAACTTGGTGGCATCCACCACCACCACAAAGCGATCGGCCCTGCGGGCCACCAGCTTCTCCTGCACGTGACAGGCGCCACCGCCCTTGATCAGCTGGAAGTCGGGATCCACCTCGTCGGCACCGTCAATGGCCAGGTCGATGCGCTCAATCGCGTTGAGGCTCTTGAGCGGAATTCCCAACTCGGCGGCCAGTACCTCCCCCTGGAAGGAGGTGGTCACGCCGGTGATGTCCTGCAGCTCCCCACTTTGCAGCTTGGCCCCAAGGGAGCGGATCATCAGGGCCGCCGTGGAGCCTGAGCCCAGACCCACCACCATGCCGCTACGAATCTGCTCGGTGGCGGCCTCGGCCACCGCTTGCTTCATCTGGTCTTGCAGATCCGACATTGGGGGCTTCGCCGTCTGGGGCGAGACCGTAGCAAGGGGCCAGGGCATTAACCAGGCTTGGGCAGGGCAGCGGGCCGAATCGTCAGATTCATTTGCCTCTGGGCCCGGATAACACTCAGGGCCAGCGGTTCGCCGACGCTGGAGCACTCCACCTGCCGCAACAGGGTCGCCGGATCCTTCACCGGCTGCTCCGCTGCCGCCACCACCAAATCGCCGCGGCGCAGGCCGGCCGCCTGGGCCGGGCTGTCCTCCAACACCCGCTGAACCAGGGCGCCATCTCGCTCCGGCAACTGCAGCAGGGCGTTGGGGTCGCTGTTGTTTGCCCGGGCCTGACGGGCGGTGAGGGGCACCAGCTGCAGGCCCAGGTAGGGATGCACCACCTGGCCGCCATCGGCCAGTTGCAGGGCCACCCGCCGGGCCAAATTGATCGGAATCGCAAAGCCCAGGCCTGCCCCGGGCCCGGATCTCACCAAGGTGTTGATGCCGATCACCTCCCCCATGGAATTGACCAGCGGTCCGCCGGAGTTCCCCGGGTTGATGGCGGCATCGGTCTGGATCAAATCCAGCCTTTTGTCGCTAAAACCGAGGCTGTTGATATCTCGGTGCAAGCTGCTGACGATGCCGAGGGTCACCGTGCGCTCCAGTCCATAGGGACTGCCCAGGGCAATCGCCCAATCCCCCACCTCCAGGGCTTCTGAATCCCCCAGGGGTGCCGCCGCCAACTGCCGCTGGCCCTCCAGCTTCACCAGGGCGAGATCGGTGACTTGATCGGCCCCCACCACCTGGCCGTCCAGCTGGCGCCCATCGGCCAGGGTCACCTCCACCAGATCCACCGCATCCACCACGTGGGCGTTGGTGAGCACCAGCCCCCTGGCGGCGTCGATAACCACCCCGGATCCCTGGCCCCGCTCCCGCATCGAATTGGAGGGATCGCCGAACAGATCGCGCAGCAGGGGATCCAGCATCGCCGGATCGAATTGCTGGCGGCTCACCTGGCGCTCGGTGTCGATCCGCACCACCGCCGGCGCCACCGTTCGGGCTGCGGCGGCCACAAAACTGTGGGCATTGGGCACTGGGGGGGCAGGCGCCAGGGCCTCGCCGCTCAGCTGGGGCGCCGCCGCCGGCAGATCGCTCGCCAGAGCCGCAGTTAGCGCCCCTGGCGCCATTAGTAAAAGAGCCAGTATTGAGCTGAACAGGGCGCTGATCACGGCGGCGGGCGCTCTCTGGAATTGAGTTGAGGCTAGGGGCCCCGGCCAGCTACCAGCGCAGTAGATGCTGCCGCCATGCCCCCGATTCCTCCAGCTGCAGCCAGCGACCGCCTGGATCCTGGGGTCGCCCCAGGGGACAGGCCTGCACTGCGGGGAAGCTGCTCAGGGTGGAGGGACAGCCGAGCAGGGCCACGGGCTCGAGCCCCGCGGCCCGACCCGGCAGCCAGCCCTGCCAGTGCTGGTGGATGTGGCCAAACAGCACCGCCTTCAATCCCGGTACTGCCGTCAGGCATTGCAGCAGTTGGGGGCCGTCCTGCAGGGCGATGGCGTCCAGACCTGGATCGCCGATCGCCAACGGCGGATGGTGCAGCGCCACCAGGGTGGCTCGATCGGGGGCGCTGGCCAGTTGCCCTGCCAACCAGGCCAACTGGCGTTCCCCCAGCCAGCCGCCGAGCTGGCTTGCACGATGGCTGTCGAGCAGCACCAACCTGCAGCCGGGGCGATCGATCACCGCCGGCGCGACCACGGCCGAGCGGGCCAGCACCATCCGCAGCAGGGCCGGGTGGTCGTGGTTGCCCGGCAGCAGAGCCACTGGCCGTAGCGCCGCGCGCCCCTCCAACAACTCCCGCAGCCGCCCATAGCCGCCCCAGGATTCGTCCTGGCAGAGGTCGCCGGTGAGCAGCAGTAGATCGTGGGGTTGCCGATCCGCCTGCTCCAGGGCCAGCCGCAACCGGGCCAGGGGCTGGACCTGGCGATAGACGCCATCGGGATCCGCCAGAAGATGGGGATCGCTGAGCTGTAGCAAGCGCATCGGATTAAGTTGCTCGCAGTGCACATGCATTGCCATGGTGGCTATCCCTCCCGGCGAACGCCGTCGCTGCAGCCTCTGCCAGGTGGAAATCCAGGGCATGACCGGCGGCTTGGATCTGGTGCACTTCTCCCAGGGGGCTCCCGGCAGCCGCGCCAAGCTCTGGGCTCGGGTGTGCCAGTACCTGCGCAGCGATGAACAGAAGTGCCAGTGCCTCAACCAAGACCGCAACCTGGTGGGTCAGGTGGTTAAGAGTGACTACTACGACGAGGCTCCGGTGATCGACCTCAGCGGCCTCAGTGGGCTCAGTGAATCCGGGCCAGCCTGAACCCCAATGGCCCATCCCCTGATTCCCCAGCTGGAGGCCCTGGCCGAGGGCCTGCTCGCCGGGGCTGGCTACGAGCTGCGCGGCGTGCAGCTCCACAGCCACCGCATTCCGCTCACATTGCAAGTGCTGGTCCAAAAGGCCGACGGCAGTGACATCAGCCTGGATGAGTGCGCCAGCTTGAGCGCCCCCCTAGGCGATGCCATCGAAGCGTCAGAGCTGCTTCCTGGCGCCTATGTTTTAGAGATCAGTAGTCCTGGCATCGGCGAGGAGCTGCACGACGATCGCGATTTCCGCAGCTTTCGCGGTTTTCCGGTGGAAGTGCAATTTCGAGATGCCAAGGGCGCTGAGATCCGGCGCGATGGCCTATTGCTCGAGCGCGATGCGGAGGCCTTGCATCTCAACCTGCGGGGACGCACTCTGCGCATCCCCCGTGACGATGTCATCGCCGTGCGCCTGGTGACCGCCTCCGGCGACAGCTGATTAGCTGCGCACGGATGTCAAGCCCGCGTCGCCCGCCATTTCCACACAACTGAAAAACCCGCACAACTGAACAGTCATGGCTCTGGTTTTGCTCCCCGGTCTTAACACCTTGATCGAGGACATCAGCGATGAGAAGAAGCTTCCCGCCACGGTGGTGGAAGCCGCCCTGCGGGAAGCCCTGCTCAAGGGCTATGAGCGCTATCGGCGAACCCTCTACATCGGCATCAGCGAAGATCCCTTCGAGGAGGACTACTTCTCCAACTTTGACGTGCAACTAGACCTCGATGAAGAGGGCTACAGGGTGCTGGCTTCCAAAATAATTGTGGATGAGGTAGAGAGTGAAGACCACCAGATTGCCCTAGAAGAGGTGCAGCAGGTGGCCGATGATGCCCAGATCGGCGACACGGTGGTGCTCGATGTCACCCCGGAGAAAGATGACTTTGGGCGTATGGCCGCAGCTACCACCAAGCAGGTGCTGGCTCAGAAATTGCGCGATCAACAGCGGCGAATGATCCAGGAGGAGTTCGCGGATCTGGAGGATCCGGTGCTCACCGCCCGCGTGATCCGCTTTGAGCGCCAGAGCGTGATCATGGCCGTCAGCAGCGGCCTGGGAAGGCCTGAGGTGGAGGCCGAGCTGCCTCGCCGCGACCAGTTACCCAATGACAACTATCGCGCCAACGCCACCTTCAAGGTGTTTCTCAAGGAGGTGAGCGAGGTGCCAAGGCGTGGCCCACAGCTATTTGTGAGCCGGGCTAATGCCGGCCTGGTTGTTTATCTGTTTGAGAACGAGGTGCCCGAAATTCAGGAGGGCGCTGTGCGGATCGTGGCGGTGGCCCGTGAGGCCAATCCCCCCAGCCGCTCGGTGGGACCGCGCACCAAGGTGGCGGTGGACAGCGTGGAGCGGGAAGTCGATCCCGTAGGGGCCTGCATCGGCGCCCGTGGTTCCCGCATCCAACAGGTGGTCAATGAACTGCGCGGCGAGAAGATCGACGTGATCCGCTGGTCGGCGGATGCGGGCCAGTACATCGCCAACTCCCTCAGTCCCGCCCGGGTCGAGAAGGTGCGTCTGGTGGATCGCGATGGTCACCACGCCCACGTGCTGGTGCCCCCGGATCAGCTGAGCCTGGCCATCGGCCGCGAGGGCCAGAACGTGCGCCTGGCGGCCCGTTTAACCGGCTGGAAGATAGATATCAAAAATGCCAATGAGTACGACCAGGGCACGGAAGACGCCACCGTGGCCAACCTGATCAGCCTGCGCCAGGAGGAGGAGGCCCTCCAGGCCGAGGCGGATGCCCGCCTGGCCGCAGAGCAGGCCGCCAGGGCCGCCGAGGATGCCCGCCTGCGGGAGCTCTATCCGCTGCCAGAAGACGAGGAGGATCAATACGCGGATCAATACGCTGACGGGGAGGAGCAGGGCGCCGCTGGGCCCTCTGGCGCAGCCGATGGCGAGGAGCCCGATGCCAGCGAGCCCGATGCCAGCGGGGCCGAAGCCAGCCCAGGGGAGACCGGAGCAGACCAGCCCAACCCAGAGGCCATCACAGAGGCCAACGCAGAGGCCATCACAGAAGAGTCCGCAGAAGAGGCAGCCGAAGAGGCAGCCGAAGAGGCAGCCGAAGAGGCAGCCGAAGCGCCAGTGGAGGAGACCCGGTGAGCGCCCGGCCGGTGATGCGCCGCTGCGTGTCCTGTCGCCAGCTTTGCGACAGGACGCTGCTTTGGCGGGTGATCCGACTGGCTGCAGGGGGCATTGCGCTCGACCGGGGGATGGGCCGTTCGGCCTACCTGTGCCCCTGTCGAGCTTGTCTCGATGACGTCCGGCGCAAGAAGCGCCTGCAACGGGCGCTGCGCTGCCAGGTGGGGGATTCCATCGTTGATGCCTTGGAGCTGCGGCTACAACCCAGCGCCGCATCACGCTCTGAGGCAAGATGAACTTTGGTCGCATAGCGCTTGCGGCCTGGATGCTTAGTGGCCCCTGGTCACGGAGCTCCGTCCACTGGAGACCTGAATGACCAGCAGCGGCAAAGTCAGAATTTATGAGCTGTCCCGGGACCTCGGCCTGGACAACAAGGACGTGCTCGACGCCGCCGAGAAGCTGTCGATCGCCGCGAAGAGCCACAGCAGCTCGATCAGTGATGACGAAGCTGCCCGCATCCGCGGCTTGTTGCAGGTCGGCAATGGCTCCAGGGCTGTAGCCAGCAGCCCTACCACCCCTGCCAGCGCCCCAGGCAGCGGGCCTGCCAAGGCGATCCTGGCCGTCCAGAAAGCTGCCGCGGCAGCGCCGGAGCGTCCCGCCAGCCCAGCTGTGGCTGTCATCGCCAAACCCTCGGCGCCGGCCAAGCCCATGCCGGCCCGGCCGGGCGCCCCGGTGGCGACCAAGCCGATCGCCTCCACCAAACCCGTCCTTCCGAACAAGCCCTTGGCTCCCGCGCAGCCCGCTATCGCCAAGTCCACCTCAGTGGCCAGCCAGCCCAGCGCACCCGTTGTGGTCAAGCCCACTGCGCCAGTGGTCAAGCCCAGTGCACCAGTGGTCAAGCCCAGTGCACCAGTGGCCAAACCCAGTGCGCCAGTGGTCAAATCGAGCGCGCCAGTGGCCAAGCCCAGTGCACCGTTGGCCAAATCAAGTGCGCCACAAATCGTCGCCAGTGAAACTGGCGATCAGCCCCGTGCCGCCAGTGGCCTTGCCAGCGCGGCGGTGAGTAAGCCCAGTGCTCCACCGTTGCGGCCCACTCCAGCTCCCCCTGGGGCCGCTACCACCACCCCTGCCGTCCCTCGGCCCAGTGGCCCCCCAAGTCGGCCTGCCACCCCGGTGGTGATCAAGCCCGCATCCACTGGGGCTGGTGCCCCCCGCCCCGTCCCCGCCCCGGGCCGGCCGGCAATTCCCGTCAAATCCAGCCAGCCCCCGGCGCGGCCCACCTCGGCGCGGCCCTCTACGCCCGCCCCCGCCCGCCCCGCGGCGCCAACGCCCACCCGCCCCCCAGCGCCAGGCCCGCGAGCAAGTGACGCTCCGGCAAGGCCGGCGGTACCGGCCAAGCCTCCCGTGGTGATCGCCTCCAAGCCAGCGCGGCCAGCGCCACCGGCGCCGGCCCGCAAGCCCGAGGGCCCTGGTCGGGCCGGAGTCAGTCCAGCTGGCAGGCCTCAACTGGTCGGTCGCCCCATCAGTGGTGCTGGCGCTGCCGGTGGTGCTGGCCCAGCCACCGGTTCAGCGAGTGCCAGCGGCACGGCCGGCGGCCGCCCCGCTTCGCCATCCGGTCGTCCGACCCTCAGTCAGCGACCCGGGGGTGCCCCCCCGGTGGTTCGGCCGGGGCAACAGACGGGCCGCCCCGGCCCGACCCCCCTGGAGCTGGTCGGCAAACCAATTCGTCGCGACAGCAATGTTGGCGTCGGCCGGCCCGCTGCCCCCACCCGCCCCGGCATGCCGACTGGCATGCGCAAACCGGTGGCCCCCGGCGAGTTGATGCAGCTGCAGAAGCCCACGGGCCGCCCCACGGCGCCACCACCGCGGCGCCCTGGCGAGCGAACGGCAGCAGCGGAAGGTGCCGCCACCAGCCCGACGCCGGAACTGGTGCGACCCACCGCCACGCCCCCCGCGGTGCCGCGGCGCCCCGGTTTCCGGCCTCCCGTGGCCGCCGCCGGCGCCCCCGGCCGCCCTCGCCGCCCCGATTGGGACGACACCGCCAAGCTGGAAGCTCTGCGCAGCCGCACGCCGCAGAAACAGCGCACCAAGGTGCACATCATCGGTGAAAACGATGATGCGCTCACGGCGGAAACCGGTGGCTACGCCGGTGAGCAGGAAGCCATGGTGCTCTCGGCCAGTTTGGCCCGCCCCAGCAAGCCCAGGGGCTTGGCCGCCGCTGCCGCCAAGCCCACCGTGGCGGTGCGCAAGCGCAAGAAGGAGACCACCCGCCAGCGCCAGCGCCGCCGCGCCATGGAGCTGCGGGCTTCTCGCGAAGCCAAGGCCCAGCGGCCGGAAATGTTGATCGTGCCGGAGGGCAACCTCACGGTGCAGGAGCTGGCCGACAAGCTTGGCGTGGAGAGCTCCGAAATCATCAAGAGCCTCTTCTTCAAAGGGATCATCGCCACGGTCACCCAGACCCTGGACATGTCCACGATCGAGACGGTGTCCGATGAATTCGGCGTGCCGGTGCTGGAGGACGACGTTCAGGCCGCCGCCCGCAAGACCGTCGAGATGATCGAGGAGAGCGATCTCCAACATCTGATTCGCCGGCCACCGGTGGTGACCGTGATGGGTCACGTGGACCACGGCAAGACGAGCCTGCTCGATGCCATCCGCAAGACCAGGGTGGCCGCTGGCGAAGCCGGTGGCATCACCCAGCACATCGGTGCTTATCAAGTGGAGCTCGAGGTGGGGGGTGAGCTGCGCAAGATCACCTTCCTCGACACCCCGGGTCACGAGGCCTTTACGGCGATGCGTGCCCGCGGCACCAAGGTGACCGACGTGGCCGTGCTGGTGGTGGCCGCCGACGACGGCGTCCGGCCCCAGACCCTGGAAGCGATCAGCCACGCCCGGGCCGCCGAGGTGCCGATCGTGGTGGCGATCAACAAGATCGACAAGGTGGGCGCTTCCCCCGAGCGGGTGAAGCAGGAACTATCCGGTCAGCAGTTGGTGGCCGAAGACTGGGGCGGCAACACAGTGATGGTGCCGGTGAGTGCCATCAAGGGCGAAAACATCGATACTCTGCTGGAGATGATCCTGCTGGTGTCGGAGGTGGAAGACCTCCAGGCCAACCCGGATCGACTGGCCAAGGGCACTGTGATCGAGGCCCACCTGGACAAGGCCAAGGGACCTGTGGCCACCCTGCTGATCCAGAACGGCACCCTGCGCACTGGCGATGTGGTGGCTGCGGGGCCGGTGCTGGGCAAGGTGCGCGCCATGGTGGATGACACCGGCGGCCGGGTGAAGGCCGCCGGCCCCTCCTACGCCGTCGAGGCCCTCGGCTTCAGCGAAGTGCCCACCGCCGGCGACGAATTCGAGGTGTATCCCGACGAAAAGAGTGCCCGCGCCGTGGTGGGCGATCGGGCCTCCGAGGCCCGGGCCACCCGTCTGGCCCAGCAGATGGCCTCCCGCCGCGTCTCGCTGGCCTCGATGTCCAGCAAGGTCAGCGATGGCGACCTCAAGGAGCTCAACTTGATCCTCAAGGCCGACGTGCAGGGCTCTGTCGAGGCCATCCTCGGTGCCCTCGAACAGCTACCCCAGAAGGAGGTACAGGTGCGGGTGCTGCTCTCCGCCCCTGGCGAGATCACCGAGACCGACGTCGATCTGGCGGCCGCCTCCGGCGCCGTGATCGTTGGCTTCAACACCTCCATGGCCCCTGGGGCCAGGCGCTCCGCCGATGCCACGGGCGTGGATGTGCGCGACTACGACGTGATCTACAAGCTGCTGGAAGACATCCAAATGGCCATGGAGGGCCTGCTGGAACCGGAGCTGGTGGAGGAGGGTCTCGGCGAGGCAGAGGTGCGCGCCGTGTTCATGATTGGCCGCAATGCCGTGGCGGGTTGCTATGTCACCAATGGCAAACTGCAGCGCAATTGCAAGGTGCGCGTCCATCGCGGCAAGGAGGTGGTCTTCCAGGGGGATCTTGATTCCCTGCGTCGCAGCAAAGACGACGTCAAGGAGGTGGCCACGGGCTTCGAGTGCGGCATTGGTTGCGATCGCTTCAATGCCTGGAGGGAGGGCGACCGGGTGGAGGCCTTCAAGTTGGTCACCCAGCGGCGCACCTTGAGCCTCTGAGTCGCACTGTCGTGGTGAACGCCCGCCGCGAACCGATGATCTGGCTGCAGCTGCTGGGAGCTGCAGCCATGCCGCTCGAGCTGCTGCTGATCCTGCTGCTCTTGGCTGCTGCAGACCCGGGACCGGTGCCAGCCCTGGAGCGGCTACTGGCCTGGGGCATCGGTGCCCTCGGTCCAGCGTTGCTGCTATGGCGCTATCCCGCCGATCTTTTTTCGCTGTTGTTTGCCCAGGTGCCGCTGCGGGCTCGCAGCGCGAACCAGCGCAGCTTGTCCGCCTGGCAAAGCGGTCTCAGCCCACGCCTGTCGGTGGTGATTGGCGCCGTCCTGCTGCTGGTTTGTTTCTGGTGGCTGGATGTCAATGCCGCCCTGGCGGCTCCGCTGGCGCCATTGCCTACCGCTAGCCGGCTGGTGGTGCTGTTGCTCAGCGTTCCCTTGCTGGCCCTGTTGCTATGGCAGTGGCAACAACTGGGGCAGGCAATCGTGCTGCTGACGCGTTCGCCAGCCAGCCTTGAGTCCATCGGCCCCTTGAGCCCCCAGCAGTTGCAGGAGCAACGGCTCTGCCTGGGCCTACCGCTGCTGCTGTGGTCTCCGCTTGTTGCCGATCCACCCCGGGGAGCCGCGCTTGGTTCATCAGCTGTTGAACCTCAGCAGCCAGCCCCGAGCCAGTCCGAGCTGGAACCGAAGCCAGTGAGCCCCTCAGCCGTCACCGATCTAGATCTCACCGGTCTAGATGTCACCGACTCAGATGTCACCGGTCTAGGTCTCAGCGTCGATGTCGGCATTGCGGTCGAACCAGAGCAGGCCTCCAAAGATCAACAGGGCAGCGATCTGGATCAACAGATCGGTTGAAGCCACCGTGGCCCCAGCGGCACCGCGCATGGCCATCGTGGCCAGTCCCAGGCCGGCGGAGGCGCTGAAGGCGAGCCACAGGGCCCTGCGCAAACCTCGCCAGGGAGTGCGGGCTTCCTGGAGCAGCCTGGCCCTCATGGCTGGATCTAGACGGACATCCGACGGTCGGGGCTTGGAATCCATGGGCCTTGCACGGCACGGCGGGCCTGAATGCTAGTTTCTCCTCTGTGCCGGTGTAGCTCAGCGGTAGAGCAACTGATTCGTAATCAGTAGGTCGCAGGTTCAAATCCAGTCACCGGCTTTCAAAAATCTAAGTTCCATCACTAAAAATCACACCCCCACTAGGTAATTGGCCCCACAGTAACGAAAACTTTTTCCTAGGGAGACCCTAGTAAAATCGCAATTTATATAATTCTATCACCTGAGAACACCTTGCGGCGCAATGGCTCTCTTGGTCTTGGCTAGGGTTTTCCAGAGCTTCCCAGGAGCGCCTTGGTGATTTCAGGGCAGTTCGGAAAATCCCAAATCTCATTGGAGCCACAGCGCAATAAGTATTTAAATGACTGACTTTCTCCTGACTTGCAGGGGTGAAACCAACGATTTTTCCAGGTGCCATTTAAAGGGTTGACAAGCCACCCTTGCCATCGTCGTCATGGCATGTCATTAGATGCCAGTTATTTTAGTGACGCCAACCGATAATCTGATCAAAAAAAGCTGAACATCGCAACAATGGCCAGCGAATAATTCGCCAAACATAGAAGAAACTAATCAATGGTCTGCAGGTAGCCCATGGAATGCCTAGTATCTAACAATAGCCAGCAAGTTTGTCATCAAATGACTGGAAATCCAGTCAATAGCCAGAAACTGATATGAAATGACTATTATTCAAGCGATTATTTATGTGATTGCTCGAAAAAGTAGTCTATACAAAAGTATATGCATGGCTCATTGGCGAGACCAGGGAGTAAATGCGGTCGAGATGGCGAACACCTCCAGATAGAGATCTTGCAGCCGCCGCCACACCATTGCACTGGCTTCAGGTGGAAGGTCAGTCCGAGGCAGTTGCTCCCCCAGATCGCGCACCACCAGTCGCAGAGCATCGATGCGTCGGGTTAGTTGATCAATTTCTCTAGGGCCAGTGCCCCCAAGGCCAGGGCTTATGGGCTGAGCGCCTTTGTACCAGGCAAGCCGGGCATAGCTTCTTGAACTCAAAAAGCATAAATTATATGTCGCAATATTAAACCTGTGATCCCTGTGCAATGGGCGAAGATACGATGGGTTGTGTAAATAATTCTTACGGGCAAGTCTTCCCCGGACTCCCGTTGGCAAAACTTATTGTCAATCTATGGCATGGTTCGGCAAACGCGGCAGCCCGGGGGTGGTGGCGGGGTGGGCAAAGTCCCTTGCTTAGCCTTGGCCCCTGAAGGCTGTCAGAAATCAGTCCAGCGGCGGGTGAAGTCAAGCAAGTGGCGGGCTCGCCGCTATTCAGCAATCACCGCTGCAGATATTGCCCATAACCACGCATCATATCTACATCAAATTAAGCCATTGGCCGGTTTCCGCCTGCCATCCCCGGGGCTGGTTGACGCCAGTTTGCCAGTCCCCCGATCGGCACTTACTCGATCGGTGGCCGCCAGCCTTGGCCTACCGGTGATGCAGAGCTCAAAGCCAGGAAAAGGCTAGCCGAAGTCAAATTATGGCCTGCTTTCCTCTGGATTCCAAGCCGTGGCCTTCGGCGTAAGCGGCCCAGAAAAACTTGCTGGGGCCTCATTTTTCAACCAAGTGGCGCCTAAACCCACTGCCGGACAAGCACTCTGGGCCGCCCACTGGCATTCGGATGGGACTCTGCCACCAGGGAGGGATGGGGCCACTTCACCAGGGCGAGTCACCAGTCGGGGGTGGTTAGCTGGCTCACAACGAAGCTGGAACGGCATAGCCCTGAGTAGGGGAAGCTCTGCTGCACAACCCCAGTTCATCTACTGACCACAGTGGTAAGCCCCCATTTCTGAGCAAATCAGCCAGAGCACTCGCCATCTGGTGGGGTTGAGACAGGAGATGTGCCCCTGGACAGCGACAAACCGATAGCTAGTATGTGTGCATACATGAGGTTTTCCCATGCTCACCGGACCTGAACTGCTCGCCAAAGTCAAGGATATGGGGGAAGCCTCCAAATCCGAGCTAGTGCGGAGCTGTGGCTACGTCAGCACTAAGGCGGACGGAGGTGAACGCCTTAACTTCACCGCCTTCTATGAAGCCCTGCTGGAGGCAAAGGGCGTGAGCCTTGGCGAGCCTTCCGGTAAGGGGAAGGGCCGCAGAGGTCGGCAGCTCACCTACCACACCAAGGTGCAGTTCAATGGCAATCTCATGGTGGGGCGCGCCTACACGGTCCAGCTTGACTTCAAGCCTGGCGACGAGTTTGAGATCAAGCTGGGCCGCAAGCAGATCAAGCTAATTCCCCTCGGCGGTACCGATGAGGAGGATTGAGGCTGGTGGAGGTCGTGGCGGATGGAGGCCGTGACTGATAGCGGCCGTGACTGAT
The DNA here is from genome assembly GCA_044356375.1 of Prochlorococcaceae cyanobacterium. GTDB lineage: Bacteria > Cyanobacteriota > Cyanobacteriia > PCC-6307 > Cyanobiaceae > UBA5018. The sequence goes on from JBIKWK010000028.1 coordinate 34,584, forward strand.
AGAGGCTGTGGTGGACGGAGCCCGTGGCGGAAGCTCAGCTACTGACGCCAAATCGGATCTGGGGCCTGCCAACTTGAGGCCAAGCCCCAGCACCTACTAGCTGTCAGCCCGGCAACTACCCCGCGACAGCTAACCCCAACCTGACTCAGCTAAAGGGCTGGCCGGCACGAGCACAGGCCGCCAGCCACTAGTCCTCAACGTTCACGGACACCGTAGTCAGCTTGCGGGCCTTGGGCACGTGCACGCTTAGTAGTCCGTCTCGGTAGGTGGCTACCAGATGGTCGCGGTCAATTTCGGCCGGGAAGCGAAAGCTGCGGCTGCAAGTGCCATGACGAAATTCACTCAGCAACAGGTCACGGCCTGTCTCGGAGCGATTTCCAGCTTCCGCCGCAGGGGCCGTTTGCTTCGTGGGTTGCTGGCTGGAAAGCCGTTCAGCGCTCACCAGCAGATTGTGATCGGTGGCCTTGACAGTGATTGCCTTTTTGCTGACACCAGGCAGTTCAAGCACCACCTCATAGGCATCAGCGGTTTCATGCACTTCAGCAGCGGGAACCCGTTCTGCCGTATGCAGCTGCTGCTCCAGGCGGTCGAACAGGTCAAAAGGGGAAGCGGTACGCAGGCTCAGCATGGCGATTTGTTTGGGAAGGTTTACTGATGGATGAAAAGCGTGAGGGCAACCGTTGGCTGCGCCCCCGTTGAACCCAATGTGCCCCACTCAAATCGATGCCAGGTGCGTGCAGACCGTCCAAACTGATTCGGCCCTCACGACCTGGTTCGGAAGGCCCGATTTTCGTGGTGTGATAACCGATGATTCAGTTAAGTGGCTGAAATGGGGCAAGAGTTTGCCCACTAGACTTTGGCAACTCTGCCGGGTCAGCTTCAGTGCCGCTCAAAGATAGTTCTTCCGGGACATTTTTAGGGCAGCTCAAAAAAACGAGAATCCCATGGTTTGATAGGTCGAGAGCCATGCCGGCTTCGGAACGCTACCGGCTTCCCTGGGGGAGAAAGCTGATTTTTAGTTGCCTTTATTGCCGCAGATTTTGTTAACCTAGCCTGCCGCCTTGGCTATTTGTGTTGCAGATGTGATGATTTTAGCGGCAACCTGAGCGAGGAGTATCGACTTCATCTCTTGGCAGCTCGCAGCTATGGGAAAATGAACTCAATAAATCCTCTATCTGGTCCAGTTGCCATCAACTTTTCCAGTTGCCATCAAATATTCTAGTTGCCATCAAATATTCTAGTTGGAAACGTTGCTATTGCAACGTCTGTTGAGAGGGATCGCGGTGTCTCGCCACGTTTTGTTTCTTCACCAAAACTTTTCGGGCCAGTTTCCCCATCTGGCTGTGGAGCTGGTTCGGCTTGGTGATCGGGTGACGGCGAACGGGACCTCGACGGCTAAACCAATACCTGGGGTGAATTTGCATCGCTATGACCCAAGACCTTGCGGTGAAGTGCCGGCCTGCCATCCCTGGGTGACAGACCTCCAGGCCAAGTGCTTCCGGGCAGAAGCCTTAGGTGGCTTGGTGTCGCATTTACTGGAGGAGGGGCTAGAGCCGGATCTAGTGATCGGCCATCCAGGCTGGGGCGAGTTATTGATGATCAAGGACATTTTACCAGATGTACCTGTATGGCATCAGACGGAACTCATCTATCAGCTCAGAGATGGTGATACCGATTTTGATTCTGAATTCACCAAGCCAGACTGGCGTAGTCGCACGCGACTAAGGCTGAAACGATTGCATCAATTGCAGGCATTGCATGATCTTTGTTGGGGCGTTACCCCCACTAAATTTCAGGCCAGTACTGTGCCATCTGAATATCGTCAACGACTCAGTGGGATCCATGAAAATATTAATACTGATGTAATTGCCCCGAGTTGTGACTAGTTTATCCAGCTGCAGAAATTGGGATTGTGTTTTGAGCCAGGCGATCTAGTTTCCTGAGTAAGCCCTAACTGATAGCAACGTTCCACGCTCCATCAAGTCGCCCTTCTTCGTTTTTTGCACAAGAATTTTAGCAGTTCGTCGTATAAAATGACTTCAATGCGGCGTTATCGTGCATCCACGATCGCCAGCCTCCTGACTTGCTGGCCAGTGTTTGTTAGGAAGCCCTGATAAAGGAGATTAATTTTTGATGCAATAAAGACTGTGCTCTTTTCGCCAGCCCCAAAAGGCTATTAAAATACCAAATAATCTTTTGATGGATCAAGTGGAGAGTGCTGACTTTGCGGCGGATTTTATCAAAAGTTTTTTCTTGAATGTACTACGCAGAGCTCCAACGCCGCGAGAAACGAATTATTTAAGAGCCTCAATTGCTCAGTATTCTAGTGATCCTGTTTCGGCGATAAGTGCATTGGCTTCTACGAAATATGTCCAGGATTTGCTCGGGGTAAAAGTTAAATGGACTCCTGGGCATTTCTATTCGCCCATACCCGACCCGGCTAAAGTTAAAGAGTACGTAGTTAACATGCGAAAGCAAGGAGCGAATTGTATAGATGGTATTCCAATAGATTTGCATGATATGAGAAGCCTATGGCTTAAAAATCTAGACTGCGTCAAGGCCACTCCCTTTGCGCATGGGCGCACGCCAGGGAACCGCTATAGAGTGGAAGGTGGTCCTTACCCCATAGGGGATGCAGTTGTCTTGAGAATGATGATAAATAACTATAGGCCAAGACGCATAATAGAGATCGGCAGTGGATTTACAACAGCATGTATACTTGATTCGCTAGAGCACTTTAAAATCGAAGCAGAAACAGAGGTTACTTGCATTGAGCCTTTTCCGAAAAGACTCATTGAACTTCTTAAGCCTTCAGATCTTGAAAGAATTACTTTAATTGAAAGTCCCGTTCAAGATGTGGGACTTGATATTTTTGATGGTCTGTCAGCTAATGACCTCCTCGTGATTGATAGTACCCACGTACTGAAGACTGGCAGTGATGTACATTACGAATTCTTTTCTATATTACCACGAATTCCCGTTGGCACTTTGGTGCATATTCACGACATAATGAACCACTTTGAATATCCGGATATGTGGATAGAAGAAAACTATGCGTGGAATGAAGCCTACGCACTACGCGCTTTTCTGATGTATAATAATGATTTTCGAGTAAAGTTTTGGAATTCTAGATTCGCACCGGCTTATAAAAGGGAAATCAGAGCAGAATGTCCTCAAGTCTTTCCTAATCCTGGCTCGGCCATATGGATTGAGCGGGTCAGCGCCCCAACTCAAAATATTTAACCTGTATAGAATAAATGAAGTAAAGAAGTTGAGATGTAGTCTAAAAGGGAGTCTGGATGACCTGCCTCTAAGCCTTCTGCTTGCCTTTTGGCGACACACTTGCCCCCGCAAAACGCTGGCTGCTGCTTGCTGAGCTCATAACTTGGCAAGAGTCGGAGGTGAATTATTTATCTCAGTTAAGCACAAATGTTGGCGCCCCTACTAACCCAGTCAGGCTAGCTTTCGGATCGTTCTATGCCAAGCAGCAGTTGGGGCTGACGGATGAAGAGGCTGATCTCAAGATCCAAGAGAAATATTATACCCAGTTCTTCCTTGGATTTTCCGAGTACACCAGTAAGGCGCCATTTGATTCATTAATTACGGTTCGTTTCTGTAGGTGATTCCTAGATAAAACCCTGATGCTAATTAGGGGCGACTCCTGTAGGAAATTGGTCACCATTTTCAATGATACTTTAAATAGGGCTTCCTGAAAAACACCAGAGAGCGAATTAGGGACCTGGCGGTCGTGGATGCACGATGACGCCTCCCCCAGCTCCGTCTATACGACGGCTTGCAAATCAGTCCATCTGATGGCAGAAGCCTT
>JBIKWK010000089.1:0-11268 GCA_044356375.1 Prochlorococcaceae cyanobacterium
GCCGAACAGGTGGTCGGCCAGCAGATGGGGGCAATCCGGGACCAGGAAAACAGCCAGCTCCACAGCAAGAAGTCAATGCCGGCGGGGCGTCAACTAGATGGGTAACAATTCGCATGAGTCAACGCGATACCTTTTCTTGTTGGCTCGGTTTCGCCAAAGGAAGAATCCCAACCGTCCCAACCTCAAAATTTAACGTTGGACTGAGGAACTGAAGTAAGTAGTCGGATACATTCGATAGTAAAGCACCCAGCACAAGTTCTCGATCTTTGGCCTCTGGGAAAGCGCACGAACCACCCGTTGCAAAAAGGAATCCTTCTGGCGAATGCCGGGCGCTAAAGGTTGAGCTACTGACACTTGACCAAGTGATAGACTCCCGAAAGTAAACATCCATACTTCGGATATTACGACTTGGAGACCCATATAGCTGAGTATTTAGGTCTAAAATTCGCTCGCCGTCGTTCTCCCAATCAATGACTATACAATTGTTTCCATACCAACGCCTAAACGGGCCGCCCTTGTTGCATGGAAACCATCGCTTGCTGGACGCTGCCGAGTCCTTTCGTGAACGACATCCAAATCCAATCCGGTCGATTGCCACTTCGTGCCATTGCCGCAGGAAACGGCCGTTGTCTCCTGTGGTCATCGGAAGTCGGGTATTTCCTGCCTCAGACAATGCAGGATGTGCTTTGAATGCATTAAATACTCCAGCAGTGGCCCAGTATGCCAGTGGTCTGCCAGGAATCTTCTTGAAATCATCTTGGTCCGCGCTAAACATCCAGCCGCAGTCCGAGTTCTTAATCGCTTCGAGGACTTTCGGGCCTTGATTGCTTGCTCCGCGGAAATCTGATAAGCGAATGTAAGATCCTCTATAACCACTAATCCGTCCCTTCCGAAGGGTAAACGTACAGATTGGGACTGTCGCCCCCTCGAAACCGGAGTATTCAAGCTGAACTAATGTGGTGATTAGCTCCATACTGATAAGCCTGTTGCGCAGTCGCTCGTGACTTGATATAAACATCCAGACAAATGGAGACATGAATCCAAGACGCCCGTACCTTTTGCTTAACACCAGGCCACGATCAATGAATGCGGAGAACAGGTCTTTGTCGTATCCCTCGTAGCGCTCTTTCAAAAACTTCTTCAAAATAGGAATGTGATATTTGTTTCCAACGTATGGCGGATTCGCTACCACCGCGTCATATCGCGCCGCCAATAACTCAGCCTGCCGCACCAGCGGCTCCAGGCACTTCAATCCCTTCGCCACAATCATCTCCTGCCCCTTCAGCTCACTCAACCGCCTCATCGCCGGCAACTTCTCTGCCAACCTCCCGGGCACCTGAATCAACGAACCAAAGGTGGTGGCGTGTTCAAACAGTTGTTTCAGCTCCACAAGGTCCGCCAGCTTCAGGCCATGGTCCGCAAGGTTAATGGCATTGGCCAACGCCTCCACATCCAGCCCATCACTGTTCACCAACGCCATCACATTGAGCTGGATGCCGCGCTCAAACAGGCGCCGATCATCGCCTCGGCCCTTCATCATCAGCGCAAAGCTGGTCAGCTGGGCCGCCCGCTCGTCGATGTCAAGGCCAAACAGATTCTTCTCCAGGATCAGCTGCGGAATCTCCCGTTGTTGATAGCCACGCTCCAGATAGATCGCCTTGAACAGCTCATAGGCTTCCACCAAAATATGGCCCGAACCGCAGGCCGGATCGATCAGGGTGAGCTCTTCGGGGTTGAGTGATTCCGGTGTGATCGCCGCCAATTGCGCTTTCACGTCATCCGTCTGCTCAGCGGGCTCGATGTAGTACTCCATCTGGCCCTTGAGCGCTGAAGCCGGATAGGTGGCCAGCCACTGCGCCCCCAAGGAGTTCTGCACCATGTACTTCACGATCCAGTTCGGCGTGAACAGCTGGGTGGCGGCCGGAATATCTTCCGATTTCACCACCTTGCCGATCACCTGGTCCTTCTTTTCGGAGATGTAAAACTGATACAGCCAGCCGATGATTTCCACGTCGTCGCAATCGCTATCGCTGATCTGATGGCGAAAGCCGCCGGCAATCGAGCCATCGCTGAGTAGGTCGTCTGGCAGCAACAACTCGCTGGCATCATCCAGCTCTTCAAACAGATTCGGCAGCAGCTGGTGATAGGAGCGGCACACCACCAGGATCAACTCGCGATATACCTCACACTGGGGATCGGCGCCGGCAATCGCTGGTGCGATCTGGCCATCGAGCAGGCCGTTGAGCCGGCTGGTGTTGGCCTGGTTTTGCAACGCTGCAGGCAGGGCCCCCGAGCGCATCAGCTTGAGCAGTTCCGGCTGACTTTCCGCCGCCGTGGCCGGCATCAGTACCTTGCAACCAAACGGATGCCAGCCCCTGGCATCGAGATAGCGCAGGGCGCAGAGACGGTTGAACCAGGTGTAGGCCACCCGCTCCAGCAGCTGCCCGCGGTTGTTCGCCTCCTGGTCGCGCAGCTCGGCGATCTGGCTGGCGTAGGTGCTGAGCGTGTCGGGGGTCTGGCTGATCAGCAGCAGATCCAATTTGCGGCCCACCGCCTCCAACAGCTGCCGGCGCATCGCCGGGGCGAAGGTTTTGAGGGCGGCGGTGTTGACGGGCATGGGGTGGTTGGGGGTGGTGCGGGAGAAGGTGTTGGAGGAGCTGGAACAGGCGCTCTGACAGGGCGCTACATCGCGGTTGCACCCATGCGGGTTCTGATACGCCCAGAGGCACGAGACGATCTGGCCGGTAAGATTCTTACTGTTGTGAGCGCGTGGGGCCATGCGGATCACCAGCAAGGGGCAGGTCACCATTCCCCAGGAGATCCGCGAGCAGTGCGGCCTGTTGCCCCACACCCAGGTGCGTTTCGTGGTGGAGAACGGCCGGGTGTTGATCGAAAAGGAATCTCCGAATGGCTCGCCCGGCAGCGAAGGGCTGCAACGGCTGCGGGGGGTCCGCCTACGCACTCGCCTCAGCACCGATGAGCTGCTCGCCCTCACCCGAGGTGAAGAGCAGTCCTGATGGTGTTCGTGGATTCCAATGTGATCCTCGATGTGATCACGGCTGATCCCCTTTGGCAGGCGTGGAGCGAAGAGCAACTCAGCCGCTGGCTCGACCGCGGCCTGCTGATGATCAATCCGATTGTCTATGCCGAGATCGCCTTCGCCACAGGCGCGATCGAGACCGTGGACGACCTCCTGCCGGCCCATCTCTATACCTACCGCCCCATCCCCCGCGAGGCCGCCTTCCTGGCCGCTCGCGCCCACGCCGATTACCGGGCCCGGGGTGGTTCGCGCCAGACGATATTGGCGGATTTTCTGATCGGCGCCCATGCCCTGGTGGAGCGGGTCCCCCTGCTCACCCGCGACCGGCGCCGCTATCGCCAGGCCTTCCCTGGCCTCGAGCTGATTGCGCCCGATTGAGCGGGTCATGACTGCAACCCCTCCGTCAGGTCCGCCAGTGACTGCGGCAGGTATCCGGCTGTTTCGATGGCTTGGCGGGCCTCACGCGACAGCGAAGGAGCGATGGCCACCTTCTCCACCAGGGTCTCCTGGAGCACAACCACCTGGTGGTCCACCAGCTGCGTGTCCAGCTCCATGAAATCCGCCAGCAGCGGCTTCACCTGCACCGACACAGGATCCAGCAGCGGTGTATGGGCGGTGAAATCGAGCCGCAGTTCCGCCCGCAGAGCCGCCACCAGCGGGAATTGCGGCAAATAGCCGAGGGAGAAGCAGAAATAGCGGTTTTCGCTGGTGATCAGCAAATCCTTTTCAAGGATCGACGGATCTAGGTCACACAGGCCGCGCTGATCAGCTTCGACGACGGCGCCACGCTGGGCGGGTGAGATCGTTTTCATAGGGCTGGCGGGCCATGGGGAGGCCGGAGATCGGTCCGGGCGCCACTAGTAATTGCTTGTCGGGGGTTGGGTTCTGGGCGGCTCACAGGCTGATCCGATGCCCCTGGTCGAGCTGCCTGCGGGCCGCCGCGCCCAGGGCCTCCAGCCACTGCTGCAGCTCCGCCTCGTTGGTGATCTGGCTGAGCGGGCAGTTCACCTTCAGGGCTGAGGCCGCCACCACCGTGATCGCTGCAGGCTGCGGTGCATCCTTGGGGGCCGCCAATGCCGCCATGCGTTGCAGCTGTTTGGGCACCTCATCCGTGCGGTAGCGGTTCAGTCGCAACACCGTCGTGCCGGGCTTGCTGGCACCCTGCACCTCGGCCTTGGCAGTGGCAGCGGGTGCCAGCACCTCGGCCTGCTGATCCGCATCGAGCTTCTGGAAGTGGGCATCGGCCTTGAGGCGCTCTTCCTGCTCGCTGATCTGCTGCAGGGCGTCTGCCTGGGCCTGCTGCAGCCGTTGCTCCAGCTGCTTCTGCAGCTCCGCCATGGCGGTATTGGCCTGGGGGATCAGGCCGCCGGCATAGGGCTTGTCGCTTGCCAGCAGCTTTCGCAGCGGTGTTACCAGTTCGGCCGGCAAATCGGCGAATTCATCGCCATAGCGGCTCTCAAACAACCGCACCTGGTTGTACACCTCCTTTTGGTTGCCCTTGAGGAATTGCTTCAGCGGTGTGAGCAGGTCTTCTTCCGCATCCAGCCAGGCCTCTTTGTAGGAGTTCAGCTGGTTGAGCAGGTAGCTGTCGTCCTTTTTTGAGAGCGCCTCGGCCTGCTCGGCCCAAGGCTTCACCGCAGTGAGGAATGGATAGCTGGCGGCTTGGGCTGCGATCTCCCGCAGATCCTGGGCCTCCTCGGCCATCGCCATGCGGAAGGCCTCGCAGGTTGTACGGGGGTCGGTGCCTGGGTTCTGGCCGTTGAACAGCTCCTGATGTAAGCCCTTGAGATCATTAACCAGCTTGGGGTCGTGGACCTCTGATAGCCGTACGCTCACGCCGCCCAGCTTGCGGCTGTTGGTGAGCGCCTCGATCACCGCCACGCTGCTGAGCAGCTCCTTCTCACGCAGCTCCAGCTTCCCGAGCCGATACATCCGGGCGATGAAGGTGAGCGTGGCCCATTTACTCCAGCCGTAGGGCCGCGCCTCGAACTTGCGTATTAGCTCGTCGGCGCTGAGGCGCTCGGCCAGCTTCTGCTGGCGCTCCACATCCACGAGCAGCTCCTGCTCCGCCTCCGAGAGCTGAATCGCCAGGCCATCGAGCAGATCGTCCTGCTCCCTTACCACCTGGGCCACGGTGGCTTCGTTGAACACCCCACGGATCATCTTCAGCTTGGGGAAGGCCGAGCGGATCAGCTCCTGGTAAGCCTTGCTGAAGCGGTTGGCTGGCTCTCCCTCGCCCACCGAGAGGGTCTGGCCGTTCACCACCAACGGGGCTTTGCGCAGCAGGTCCGCTGCCAGCAAGTTGATCTCCTGGCGGCGGCTGGTGTTCTGCCGGGCCCGCACCGCCAGGATGGCGTTCAGCAGCTCGTCGTCGCCGCCGCTGTGCTGGCGGATATACAAATCTGTTTTCAAGTAGCTGCGGATTTGATCCAGCAGCCGGGCTTTCGCTGGCAGGATCGCCATCAGCTCGCTGCCCCCCATGTTGCGGCTGTGGAGCACCGCCTCCTGGCCGTAGTTCGGATGCTCCGGCGTCACCAGGTTCACCACCACATCGCTGTCCTTGCCCTTGATCAGGCCGTCATCGATCTTCTGGGCGAAGGGGTAGTCGTTGCCGTTGTCTTCAAAGCGAATTTTGTTACTGCGCAGCACGTCGTCAAACACAATGCCTTGCAGGGTTTTGATCACCACCGATTCCGGCACCTCGGTGCGCTTGATCTCCTGTTCCACATCCTTTTCCTTGTCGGTGAGGAACTCGTAGATCTCACCGCTGCGCTGCAGGTAGCTCTGGCTCTCCAGATTGATCAAGGCATCTTTAACCGCCTGCTCATGGGCGCGGATGTCGAAGTTGGGCTCACTTATTAACAAAATTGCAATATTGCGCGCCGTGCTCTTGAACTGCGGCACCCACTTGAGCAGAAACAACGCCTTGAGGATGCGCAGCTCCAGAGGCCCCACCTGGTTCTGGGCCGTAACCATCGTCTGCTGCTTGTCGGCCCGGATCACATCGCGAATACCGTCGTAAAGCTGGTCAAAGCTGGCCAGGCGCCCCACCGGCAGTTCCTTGATCGCCTTGGCCACCTCCTGGAACACCGAGAGCATCGAGCGCTCTCCCACGGCCATGTTGCGGCCCTCAAAGATGCTGTGGCTCGCCAGGGTTTGAATTGCGGTCTGGAACAGACTCAGCTGGTAGGGGTGAAAGGGATAGAGCCCGCAGAAGCTCTGGCAGTCGCTCCAGCCCTTGAGTTGGATTGAGCCATCACCAAATCGGAACAGAGTCGTAAAATTGTCTTTCTCCTGCTCGTAGATGTTGATCAGCTGCTCCGGTTCAGTCGGATTTTTTGCCAGCAGGCGCCGCTGGATCACCTCCTGCACATCGGCGCTGGCAAGGGTGAGCTTGGTCTTGAAGCGGCCCTGGATTTTGCTCAGATCATCGGCCTGCTCAAACTTCACTTGACCCAGGATTCCCTCCAAGTCGGCCTGGGAGGTGATGAATACCGCAGCCCGGCCATTGGTGGCGGTGGCCAGGCTTTCCACCACAGTTTGCAGGTTCAACAGGCGACTGCGTTCCTGGCCGATGAACTGGCCCGCCTCATCCACAAAAAAATTGAGCCGAAAGCCCGCTGGCTGGCTGTCCAGGTATTCCTTCACCCGGCTCGCGAATGCTTCGATCGAGAGGCGATAGTTGTCCTTGGCGTCATTGACAACTTTGACAGCTTCGTCTTCGCTGCCGCCGAACTGCGTGGCGTAGGCCTTGGCGAAGCTGCGCTTGGTCACCGTGGCCAGGGCATCGCGATCGTGGGTCCAGCTGCGGCCATTCACCCGCTCGTAGGTATCCTTAAATGTCTCAAACTGGCCGCGCCTGTTCAGGTCGTGCTCGAACTGGGCCACATAGCCCTGGTTGCCGTAGTAGCCCTGCAGCTCATTGAGCACCTTCATGAACACCTCAAGGATTGGTGCCTCGTGGGTGCCACCGATGCCATCGAACTTCTGATCGATGTTGAACAGCAGGCTGCGGGCCGGGATCGCGGCGGCCTTCTTGAGGTCGGCGCGGATGATCTCGTCCTCCACCTTCGGCAGCAGGATCTCCACCGGCCGGCTGCCCCGCTCGCTGTTCTGCTCGGCACCGATTCGCTTTTCGCCATCCAGCATCAGCGAGAGCATCTTCAGCAGGTGCGACTTACCTGACCCAAAGAACCCCGAGATCCACACGCCATTGGCGGTGGGGTTGTGCAGGTAGGCATCGGTGAAGGCGCCCAGCCCTTTGCTCACCTCACGGGTGACCACATATTCATCCAGTTCAACCTGCAGATGCCGTTCGTCGTCGGCCTTGATCACCCCATCGATCGGGCGATCAACCGGCTTGGCGAAGAGCTCTTGGATGGTGGTGGCAGTCATGAGCTCTTGATATCGAAGTAGTCGAGGTTGGTGGCGCGGTAATGCGGGTTTTCGATCTTGCTGACGGCACTGGTGCCGAACAGCCGCAGGTAGGAGCCGCCGTCGGCGTCCTGGGAGTACTCGCCCGGAAAAAAGATCACTACCGGGTGGCGCACCATCGCCGGCTGCAGCGCTTCCAGGATCGTGTGGGTGCGCAGGAAGGGATACACCCGACCCGAACCGGTGATCAGGCTGATCTGGGTGTCATCCCCCAGCTCCTCGATCAACTTCGGCACCAGGGCCGAGCTGGGCTCCGCCACGTTTTGCAGGGTGTCGAACAAATCGCTCTTGCTCCAGCTCGCCTCCTCCTGCAGCACCACCTCCAGGTAGCCCTTGGCCTCCAGTAGCTGCAGCAACAGCTCAAACAGGTCCACGTGCTTCACCCGCAGGCCCTGCTTGCGCAGGTACTGCTCGGCTCTCTTCACCACCAGCCGCAACTGGTCTTCATCGGCGGGGCTGTAGGTCTGGATGAAGATCGGCACCTCCTTGGCCACACCCCGCATCTCCAGGAACTCGGGGCGGGTGAGCACCTCCTGTAGACGCTTGTCGAGGCCGGTGACGCTGTTCATGATTTCGCCCTCCGGGCAGGTGAGGCCTGTTTAGCGGCTGCCTTGGCTTTGGGTTTCGCCGCTGCACCAGAAGATGTCTTCGGCGAAGTAGAAACATTCCGGCTTTTAGGGGGCGTTGCCGGTGCGTGGTGCAGAAATCCCACCAACAGCGCTGGATCGTCGCTGGCCACCAGCTCCTGCACCTGAGTCGAAAGCAGCGGCCGCTGCACCGTGCCGAGCGTTCCGCCCTTGCCCGCTTTGCCGGCCAGGAGACCGGCATCCCTGAGCATCTGCAGTAACGCCGAGCGCACCTTCTGCTGAGAGGAAGGCGCAAGGGCCGCCAGCTCGGGGTGATCGCGCTCGCAGTCCTCGTAGAAGGCCGCCATGTCCGAGCGGCGCAGCACCGGATCCAGGCCGCTGAGCTTGCCCAGCAGCAGCTGGCGGGTCAGGTCGGCCGCTATCTGAATGCGCTTGAGCACCGCCAGCCAGGCCATGGCACTGCGCTCATCGCTGCTCCCCTTCGCCAGCAGCTGCAGCTGGGGGGCGGTGAGGCACTGCAGCCGCTGCCGCAGTTCCGATTCCAGCCGTTTGCCGCTGCTAGCCGAGCGAGCCTGCAGGGCATTGCGTTCCAGCACGGTGGCTTTCGTGCGCGCCCAGTCGCCCGCCTCCAAGTGGATGCCAGCGATCACAGCAGCCAGCTCAGGCTTCAGCCCTGCTGCCGTGAAGCTGAGGCAGTAGCGGGGCGCCTGCGGCGCTGGGCGGGGCAAGGAATTCAATTAGCAGCTCCTGGCCAATCCTGGCACTGAGCTGGGTGCAGCGTTAGCCAAGAAGGCTATCTCCGTGCGGCTTTCAAGGCCGAATCCCATGGCCGACGTGGCAGGTTTGTGTTAATTCTCCTGCGAACCAGCCCCCCCCCACCACCAGCAAAGTTTTCCGACTCGCCGTTCAGCTCCAACAGCTTGAATGCGTTGTGATCACATCCTTTAGATGATCAACTCAAAATTGTGATCACCTAAAATGTGTTTTCAACCAGAGGTGTGCCCGGCTAAAAGTTGCTCCCCCCTCAGCCCTCGTCGGCTGGGGTTGCGGCCGCGGCCGGCAGCACCTGGCGATAGCCGCCAGAGCTCACCACCTGCAGGGGGGTGTCGAACAGGTCGCTGAGGGGGGCGTCCCGCAGCAGTTCGCTGCTGGGGCCATCGCCCACCACCACTCCCTGCTTGAGCAGTACGCAGCGAACGATTTCGGGGATGATCGCCTCAATTTGGTGGGTTACCAGCAACAGGGTGGTGCCGGACTGGCTGAGCTGGCGCAGGATCGCCAGTAATTGGTGCTTGGCCTTGAGGTCTAGGCCGTTGGTGGGTTCATCCAGCACCAGCACCTGGGGGCCATGCACCAGGGCTCGGGCCAGCAGCAGGCGCCGCCGCTGGCCATCGGAGAGCTGGGCGTAGGGGCGTTGCGCCAAATCGGCCAGGCCCAGCTCCTCCATCAATTGCCGCACCCGCTGGCGTTGGCTGGCGGTAACCAGATGGCTGCGGCCCAGCCCCACCGAGCCGAAGTAGCCCGAGAGCACCACATCGCTGGCCAGCACGCCGCCGCTGTAGCCGGCCTGCAGATCCTGGGAAACCAGGCCGATGCGGGCGCGCAGATCCCAGAGATTCACCCGCTCCTCCCCGAAGATGCGCAGCCAGGATCCAGGCTTGACCACTGGGTAGAGCTCGCGGCTGAGCAGCTTGATGAGAGCACTCTTGCCGGCACCGTTGGGGCCGAGGATGGCGGTGTGCTCGCCCCGCCTCAGCTGCAGGCTGAGCTCGCGGAACACCTGGCGAGGCCCCAGGTAGGCCTCCACCGCCTGGAGTTCCAGGTAGGTGGGCTTTTGCTGAAGCTCCATGGCCGCCGGCTTCAGCGGCTGAGCTGATCGAGGCGGCCGTCGCGGGCCAGGCGGGCCTGGCCCCGCAGCCAGCCCAGCCCCACCGGCAGGCCCAGCAGCAGCGGCAGCGCCACCAGCGCCGGCCGGCTGCTGGTCACCAGCAGGGCCGCCGCCACCGCCAGGCCGCCCAACAGAAATGCCTGGCCGGAATTTTGTTGGGCCAGGGCCAGGCGCCGCAGCAGGCGGTCGGTTTCGCCGGCCCGGATCTGCACCTGCAGGTCGCCCTGTTCGATGCGGGCCAGGCTTTCATCCAGGCGACGGGGAATGCCAAGGGCGCGGCTGCCCACCTCGGCGGCCTGGCGGGAGAGCTCGTTGAACAGTTCGTTGCTTCCCTTTCCGCTGGAGGTCATCAGGGGCAGCAGGTAGGGCCGGGCGATGGCAATGAGGCTAAAGCCGGGATCGAGGCTGCGGCCGACCCCCTCAAAGGTGGACAGGGCTCGCATCACGAAGATCAGCTCGGCCGGCAGCCGGAAGGGCTGGCCGTAGACCAGGTCGTAGAGATCGCCGGTGATCTTTTCCAGCACGTTGGCGGAGAAGGGCGGCGTGAGCGCCTCGTTGAGCATCACCCGCACCAATCGACGCACGGGGCCTGGATCGATGCCTTCGGCGATGACGCCAGCCCCCTGCATTTCATCCACCAGGGCGGCGGCATCCCGGGCGGCGGCGGCGGTGACCATGCGCCCCAGGCGGGAGCGCAGGCGGCCCGACAGCTGGCCCATCATGCCGAAGTCGTAGTAGATCAGGCCGCCATCGGCGGCCACCGCCAGGTTGCCGGGGTGGGGATCGGCGTGGAAGAAGCCAAAGCGCACCAATTGCTGCAGATAGCTGGCCGCCCCTTTCTCGGCCACGGCCGCCGGATCGATGCCCGCCTCTACCAGGGCCTGGCGGTCGGTGATTTTGATACCTGGCAGGTAGTCGAGACAGAGCACCCGCCGGCTGCTCAGCTCCCAGATCACGGCGGGGATGCGGATGCCGGGATCGTCGAGAAATTGCTGGCGGAAGCGGGCGGCGTGTTCGGCCTCCAGGCGGAAATCGAGTTCGCGCAGCAGCACCCGGCGGCATTCCTGGGCGATGCCCACCCAGTCGCGACCGCGGCCCCAGCGGGGATGGCGCTGCACGACGGCCGCCACCTGTTGCATCACCTGTAAATCGAGGCGAAACAGGTGCTCCAGGCCAGGGCGCTGCACCTTGAGCACCACCTGGCGGCCGCTGCGCAGGCTGGCGCGATGCACCTGGGCCAGGCTGGCGGAGCCGAGGGGGCTGGCCTCGATGTCAATGATCTCGGCGCAGCGCTCCCCCAGCTCCTGCTCCAGCAGCTG
>JBIKWK010000090.1:0-11254 GCA_044356375.1 Prochlorococcaceae cyanobacterium
TCACCAGAACCATGAACCATGGATTCTTCTGGTTTTGTTAAGCATCCTTGGCCTTGCACCCTGTCGCACGAGGTGATAGGCTATGCTTAATTCTTGAATCTGCCGCGTAGCGGCTTGGTCCAACGCTTTCTTAGGCGGATCCGCATAATACCCCCTTCTCCGCTGTTTTGGCCGCCTAAAAGCGGGAGGCAAGCGGAATGCACCTGTGAGATCGCTTGCGATTACAAGAAGTTCACACAAGTCGGAATCATTCCGGGTTTGATGGGCGGGTCCGCCTATAAGGGTTCGCTGTGTTACAAAAGGTCGGCAGGGCTGCAAACGCCCAGCGGGCCTGGATTTAGCGCATGGGTGTAAATCATTGCAGCTTGCCGCCTCCACGGTGCTGCTGGATGAATGGCAGGTGGAGCCGGCTCTATGAATCAGGGTGCGGCGGGCCGTGGATGCCGTCGATGCGCCTGGGCAATTTCTGCTCACCGATTCAGCTAACCCTTACCTACAAATCGTCTTCAGCTCGCCCAAAGCTCATCCAGGTTGATCACCAGACCCGGGAACAAAGGGTCCGCCGAGATGCTTGACGCTGGCGCGATCCGTTGCGGGGTCTCGGCCCCTGCCTGCTGGGGACCCCACACCTCCACCGCTTGCTCCTCCGGGATCAGCAGCCAGCCCAGCCGGGCGCCATTGCGCTGGTAAGCGGCCATCTTGCGGCGCAGGGCGGTGAGGCCCCGGGGGCCTTCATCGCTAGGACTGGCAAGCTCCACCACCAGATCGGGGCACAAGGGCGCGAAACCGCGGCGCTCATTGGCGCTGAGGGCCTGCCAGCGCGCCAGGGCCACCAGGGAAGCATCCGGGCTGAGTACGGAGTTATCGGGCAGGCGGAAGCCGGTGGAGCTGTCGAATGCCATCCAGCCTCCCCTGGCTCGCGCCCAGGTTTTGATTTGAAAAAAGAGTTCGCCATTGCGGGCGCCCGTTTCGCTGCCTGTGGGGGTGATGGGAATCAGGGAGCCATCGGCGGCCAGCTCCAGCACCGCATCCGGGTTGGCAGCGCACACCTGGGCAAACTGGTCGGGGGTGAGGCGCAGGCTGGCGGTGAGCGCCATCGGCAGCGTCAAGCCATCGACAAGCCCAGGGGGATCCCTGAGCTCCCGGGGGCGGGGCGGGGCGACCATGAACCGCACAGCAAAGCTGCTTCCAGCGTAGGAAGAGACCCCTCAGCGCACCTGATTCCCACCACCCTCTGCAGCGCTCATCTGCAGCCTGGGAAGCATCTCGGCTTTTCCCGCATCGGCTAACCAGTTTTTTTGCATCAGCAGGCCAGTTTTTCCTGCATCGGAGGCTCGGCTTTTCCTGCATTGGAGGCTCGGCTTTTCCTGCATTGGCAGGCCAGTTTTTCCTGCATTAGGATCCCGGCATCTGCTGCATTGACTGCCGCCCCATGGCCTCCGGTTACCGCCCACGCATCGCCGACGCTGAGCTGCGGGACTGTTTGGCCGCAGCTGGCGCGGTGGTGATCGAAGGCCCCAAAGCCTGCGGTAAGACCCGCCTGGCCCAGCAGCTGGCCGCCTCCACGGTGCTGCTGGATGTGGACCTCGGCGCCCGCCAGGCCCTGGCGGTGGATCCGGCCCTGGTGCTGGCGGGGCCTCGGCCCCGGCTGCTGGATGAGTGGCAGGTGGAGCCGGCGCTATGGAACCAGGTGCGGCGGGCGGTGGATGCCGTGGATGCGCCCGGGCAATTTCTGCTCACCGGTTCGGCGGTACCGGCCGATGACGCCGAGCGCCACACCGGAGCGGGGCGCTTTTCGTTTCTGCGGCTGCGGCCGATGAGCCTGGTGGAAAGTGGCGCCGGCCAGGGCGGCGTCTCCCTGGCAGCGCTGCTGGAGGGGCAGCCGCCCAGCTGCGCCGATCCGGGGTTGGGCGTGGCAGATCTTGCCGAGCTCATCTGCCGCGGCGGCTGGCCGGCCCAGCTGGAGCGGCCCCTGGCGGCGGCCTCCCGGGCCGCCCGCGACTACCTGGAGCAGGTGCGCCAGGTGGACGTGCAGAGGCTGGATGGGCGGCGGCGGGATCCCCAGCGACTGGCGGCCCTGCTGCGCTCCCTCGGCCGCAACGTGGCCACCGAGGTGAGCCTGGCCACCCTGGCGGCCGATGCCGGCGGCGCCGATGGGCCCCTCGACTCGCGCACCGTGGCCGACCACTTGAAGGCCTTGGAACGACTGATGGTGATGGAAAACCAGCCCGCCTGGCGCCCCCATCTGCGGTCAAAGGCAGCCCTGCGCCAGGCACCCCGGCGCCATTTCTGCGACCCCTCCCTGGCGGTGGCGGCCCTGGGTGGCAGCCCCGATCGGCTGCTCAAGGATCTGGAGTGGCTGGGGTTGCTGTTCGAGTCGCTGGTGATCCGCGACCTGCGGGTGCTGGCCCAGGCGCTCGATGGCGAGGTGTTCCACTACCGCGACGACTACGGCATTGAAGTAGACGCGATCGTGCAGCTGCGCGATGGCCGCTGGGGCGCAATCGAGGTGAAGCTGGGCCAGGGCCAGGTGGAAGCCGCAGCCGCCGGCCTGCTGCGCTTTCGCCAGCAGATTGATACCCGCCGCACCGGAGAACCCGCCTTCCTGGCGGTGGTCTGCGGTAGCGGCTACGGCTACCGGCGGGCGGATGGTATCGCCGTGGTGCCTGTGGGGGCGCTGGGGCTGTGATCAGGCAGGTGGCATTACTTGTAGGTTGGAAGCATAGATTTGGGCTGAGAAACTGTATCGAGTGGCTTAGGTTGGGCTTACCTTGCTTGCCGTAGCGGATCGGCTTTGACGAAGGGTTTGGCGTTGTTGAAAGGAGACGGCTCGAGTAGATGGTTTTCGAGCCGCTTTGCCAAGTGCCTGCTCCGCCCACTTGTTGAGGCTGGTTCCGCTCCGGGCGGCAGCCTTGAGAGCTGCCGCATGTATCTCAGGTGAGATGCGCAGCATTAGTTTACCGCTTGCGGGCTTCTCTGGCGCAGAACCCAGTGCCTGGGATGCGGCTAGATAGTCTTCGATGGCTGCATGAAAGTTGAACTCAAACTCTGCTACAGACTCGCCATGAAACGAGATGATGTCGACAATGCCCAGAACACGACCAACGATAATCTTGTCTTCAGTATCGAAGGCCATGCTCGCCGTGTAGCCCTTGTAGTCCATGGAATTGATCATGGCTTGATGGCGACTGGCGGTAATGGGGAACTGGGAAGTGTCAGTTAGAGGATTCCCGCCGCTGGCCAACGGCCCTGCTTAGCCTAAGCCCGCCATAGTGGGCCGATGGAAAATAGCAAGCCAATGGCTCGGGAGAGCACGGCGGAGATGGCCGCCAACATCAGCCGTGAACTGGCGGTGATTTTGCGCAGCCTGGCCCAGGGTCGTGGCGACCCGATCGCCGAGCCAAGGCTCACTGCGACGGCCATGGCCCACCTACTGATCTGCAGCAGGGAGCTACTACAAAACCTGCTGATTGATACGGCCCGCAGGCCCCAGCGCATCGAAATTGATAGCTAACTGGCGGGCGCCACCGCCACAAGCCCTTACCAAACGAACCGCCTATCGCTCTCTCCGCTTGCGCAAATACCATTAAAAAGCCCCCGGAGGAGCAACCCAGGGGCTTAGGAAGCCGTCCCTTTGTTTGGCATGAAAATTGCCAGTTTTTTGCGTTGCAGTGAAGCTGCTGGCCTTGGCGCCTGGGGCCTAATGATCCAGGATGGGGCAGTTTGGGTTCCTTGGGGCACCTGAAGCGGTGCGAATGGAGTGCCGACCGGCGTGACGCCCAAATGGATAAAAATCCTCTTGTCACACCGGACGGCCCGCCCCGATTGGTTGGAGACTGTTGGAGCAGGGGCCTGCAGTCAGCTTGCTTCCGGTTGCTGGCGGGGTGGCGTGTCGTCCATCGTGGGCGCCTCCTGAGTTCGTAAATACAGAATCGCCCATCTGGCGTTGCCACGCAATCGGCGATTACACCTATTGCCTCGCCCTGAACTGCCCGGCGATCAACGACCGGCCATGGGGCGCCGGCCAGTGCGCCTGGGGCTGGCGGCAGCAGCAGTCGGGTGATTGCTGCGGCTGCGGTTGCCGGAGCCGCCAGGCTGGCGGCCCTTGCCGCGGCCGCCACTGAGATCCAGGGGAGCGGCCTTGAGCACCTTCGGCTCGAAACCTGCCACCTCCTGGCGGGGCAATGGATTGCCGAGCAGCCGTTCAATCGCCCGCAGCAGCTCGCATTCCTCGGCGGCCACCAGCGAAATCGCCTGGCCGCTGTGGCCGGCCCGGCCGGTGCGGCCAATCCGGTGAACGTAGTCCTCGGCGTGGTTGGGCAGATCCAGGTTGATCACGTGGGGCAACTGGTGGATATCGATGCCGCGGGCCGCCAGATCCGTGGCCACCAGCACCCGCAGGGCACCGCTCTTAAATTCTGAGAGGGCTCTGGTGCGGGCGCCCTGGCTCTTGTTGCCGTGGATGGCGGCGGCGGCCATGCCCTCCTTCTCCAGCCGTTCGGCCATCCGATTGGCCCCGTGTTTGGTGCGCGAGAACACCAACACCTGCTGCCAGTTATTGGCGCGGATCAGATGGCTGAGCAGATCCCCCTTGCGATCCATGTCGCAGGGGTGCAGCAGGTGCTCCACCGTGGGGGCGGCGCGGTTTTCAGGCGTCGCCTGCAGCTGCACCGGCTGCTGCAACAGCCCCGTGGCCAGCCTTCTGATATCGGTTGAAAAGGTGGCGGAAAACAGCAGGTTTTGCCGTTTAGGCGGCATCAAGGCCAGGATTTTGTGGATGTCGCGGATGAAACCCATATCGAGCATGCGATCGGCTTCATCGAGCACCAGGATCTCCACCCGATCCAGCCGCAGGGCCCGCTGCTGCTGCAGGTCCATCAGCCTTCCCGGCGTGGCCACCAGGATGTCGGTGCCCCGCTGCAGGCGGATCATCTGGGGGTTGATCTTCACCCCGCCAAACACCACATCACTGCGCAGGTTTAGATAACGGCCATAGGCCCTCACGCTCTCGGCCACCTGGGCGGCCAGCTCGCGGGTGGGGGTGAGCACCAGGGCGCGCACCACGCCAGCGCGGGCCTGGGGCCCATGGCGCAGCAGCTCCAACATCGGCAGCGTAAAACCCGCAGTTTTGCCAGTGCCCGTCTGGGCGGCGGCCATCACGTCGCGGCCGGCCAATACGGCGGGAATACATTGCCCCTGGATTGGGGAAGGCTGGGTGTAGCCCTTTTCGGCAACAGCCTTGAGAATTGGCTCCCCCAGCCCGAGGGAGGCAAAATCAACAGTAGCTTGAGAAATAGCCTTAACATCCGACATCACCCCAGCCTAGATGGCCCCTAGTTCCGGGCCCTACCGCCGTGCGCCCGCCCTGATCCAGCCCAGGAGCTGGTTGAGGCGAGGCCCCTAGCCGTTAATCAGGCTCTCCAATGCGGCGGTCACGTCGTCTTGGCGCATCAGCGATTCGCCCACCAGCACCGCATCGGCGCCGGCGTTTTGCACCCGATCGAGATCGTCGCGGCTGAACAGCCCCGATTCACTCACCAGCAGGGCCCCCTTGGCGCGGATCCGATCGCCGTAGCTGGCCATCAGCCGCTCGGTGGTGGCCAAATCCGTGTGGAAGCTGCTCAGATCGCGGTTGTTGATGCCGATCAGCTTCACCCCATCGAGGGCCAGCGCCCGCTCCATTTCCTCCTCGTCGTGCACCTCCAGCAACACCGCCAGCTGCAGGCTGTGGGCCACCTTGAGCAGGTAGCGCAGGTCGGCATCGCTGAGGATAGCTGCAATCAATAAAACGGCATCGGCACCGCAGGCGCGGGCGTGATACAGCTGATAGGGGGTGAGGATGAATTCCTTGCACAGCAGGGGCAGATCCACGGCGCCGCGCACCGCCACCAGCACCTCAAAGCCCCCCTGAAAAAACTTTTTATCGGTGAGCACCGACAGACAACTGGCGCCGCCCAATTGGTAGGCGCGGGCAATCGCCTCCGGATCGAAATCGGCGCGGATCACCCCCTTGCTGGGGCTGGCCTTCTTCACCTCGGCGATCACCGCCGGCTTGCGGCAGCTGGCCTTTAGTGCCGCCACAAAATCGCGGGTGGGCGGTAGATCGGCCACCTGCTTCTGCAACTTATCCAAACCCACCCGCTGGCGGGCCTGCTCCACCTCCCGGTCTTTCTCCCAAACAATCTCCTCCAAGATGTGGCGCGGCTGCTGATCTGGATGGGGGATGCCGTATTCCAGATGGGCCACCCGCACGCTCGGGTTAGGGGGACGACGACGAATTTCCATCTCAGGCCACCACCGCCATCGCCGCCTGTTTGTAGGCCACTTCCACCACCTCACTCAAGGTGGGATGGGTGTGCACCTCGGTGGCCAATTGCACCACGCTCTGGCGCCGGGCGATGGCATTGGCAATCTCCTGGATCAAGTCGGCGGCATGCAGCCCGTAGATGTGGGCGCCGAGCACCTCGCCGCTGGCTTTATTAAATAACAACTTCATCAATCCGTCGCTCTCCAGTTCAGCCAGAGCCTTGGAATTGGCCTTGAAATAGCTGCGTACAGACCCCAGCTCAAAACCCTCCTTGGCGGCCAGGGCCTTGGCATCTGCTTCACTCAATCCCACCGAACTGATCTCGGGATGGGTGAAGGTGGCCGCCGGTATTGATCGGTAATCGATCTGGCGGGCATGGCCCAAGATGTTGTCAATCGCCACCGTGCCCTGGGCCGCGGCCGTATGGGCCAGCATCATCTTGCCGGTGACATCGCCCACCGCCCATAAATTCGGCACCACCGCCGCGCCCGGCTCGTTGTTCTCCAGCACCCGCATGGCGTCATCCACCGCGATGAAGCCCCGCTGGGTGCTCACCCCCACGGCGGCCAGGTTGAGCTCCTTGCTGGTGGGCACCCGGCCGGTGGCCACCAGCACCGCATCCACCTCCAGGGTTTCCACCGGCTCGCGGCTGGCCATCTCCACCAGCTCGATCCGCACCGGGCAACCGGGGGTGATCGACTTGGCCAGCACCCCGGCCAGGGCATCGATTTCGCGGCCGTCGATCAGGTGCCGGGCGGCGATCTTGGCGATATCCGGATCAAAGGTGGGCATCACCCGATCCAGGGCCTCGATCATGGTTACCTCACAGCCCAGGGCCGTGTACACATCGGCAAATTCCAGGCCGATATAGCCACTGCCCACGATGGCGATCCAGCGCGGCAGCCACTCAAGGTTGATCGCCTCGTCGCTGGTGAATACGGTGCGGCCATCGGTGACGATCCCCGGCGGCACAAACGGATCGGAGCCGGTGGCCAGGATCACGTGGCGAGCGCTGTAGATCCGCTCGATGCCGCTGCCGCTCTCGCGCACCGCCACCCGCTGGGGCCCCTCCAGTCGCCCCTTGCCCCGCATGATCTGCACGCCAGCGCGCTCCAGGGTCTTGGTGAGGTTGGTGCGGATCGTGGCCACCAGCTGGTTGGCGTGGTCGGCGATCTTCTGCCGCTCAAAGCGCACCGGCGCCGCATGGATGCCAAAGCCGGCCAGGTGCTCGGCATCGGCCAGCTCCCGCACCCGACCGCTGGCCGCCAGCAGCGCCTTGGAGGGCACGCAGCCGCGATTGACGCAGGTGCCGCCCATGTCGCGGGCCTCCACGATCGCCACCCGCAGGCCGTGGTCGGCGCCGTGCTTGGCGGCATCAAAGCCCCCATAGCCGGCACCGATCACAATTACGTCAAAATCGAAGGTGGCTTCGCTCACCGAGCCGCAGCGCAGATGCCGCCATCCTCTCCCGTCAGCGGCTGAAATTCTGACGCCAACGCTCCAGCAGCAGCGGGGCGGCGGCCACCGCCACATTCAGCGACTCCACCGCCGCGCTGTGGGGAATGGTGAGCTGGCGGCTGGCCAGGGCCAATAATTCCGGCGCCAACCCCGCCCCCTCATTGCCGAGCAGCAGCACCGTGGGCAGGCTCCAGTCGTGTTGCCAATAGGGGATGGCCCCGGGCGTCACCACCGCCGCCACCACCTGGCAACCGGCGGCGGCCGCCCGCACCAACCTGTCGGCCAGGGCCGGGCCATCGCCGCGCAGCAGCGGCAGGGCCAAGGCCGCCCCGGCCGAGGCCCGCAACACCTTTGGTTGCAACGGATCAGCTCCGTCCGCCAGCCACACCTGCTCCACGCCCGCCGCCAGGGCGGTGCGCAGCAGGGTGCCGAGATTGCCTGGATCCTGCAGCCGATCCAGGGCCAGCACCCAACTGGGCGGCTCTGGGCCGATGCGGGGGGAGGGGGGCTCAATGGTCAACACCACCCCATCCGGGTGCTCGGTGGTGCTCACCGCCGCCAACACCTCCGCCGTTACCAGTTGCGGCCGCAACCCAGCCGGCAGGGCTGCCAGCAGCTGGCCATGGCGTTCACACCAGAGCTCGGTGGCCAGTAGCTCCCGGGGCCGCAACCGCAGCCGCAGCACCTCCTGCAGCAGGTGGGTGCCCTCCAGCAGCAACAGCCCGGCCTGGCGGCGCCCCTTGGCCTGGTGCAGCTGGCGCAGGCGCCCCACCAGGGGATTGCGCCGGCTGGTTATCAACCCCTCAGCCACAGCCGCTTAAAACTGGCGGTGCTGGCGCACCTTCATGCCGTCATGGAGCCGCAGTTCGCCATTATCCAATTCGAGCCCACTCACGGCAGCCAACTCGCCTTTCACTCCCTCGGCCTTGAGATTAGCCACAAGCTGCTTGATTAGCTCATTTTCCACAGCGTTGTGGTCGAGCATGTCGGGGGTGAGCATCTCTAAAAATCGCCCCAATTTTGCGGCGACTAATTCAGAAGAATTGGTGATTTTGAGGATGATCATGAATAGAGTGCGGATGGGGAGACTTGAACTCCCACGACATTGCTGCCACTAGTACCTGAAACTAGCGCGTCTACCAATTCCGCCACATCCGCGTGGCTGTCGCGTCGGCGACCAGGCAACCTTAAGCCATGGCGGTCGCGGCAACCGCTATGGCGAGGCGGCGGGGCGTCGGGGCGGCGGAAACGGGGCGAGCCAGTTCCGGCTGCGGCCTCCTAGACGGCCCTCTGATTTGTTGAGAAGATGCGCCCACAAACGGCAGGAGCTGCGTTGATCACCCTGACCGGCTCCCCCGCCCAAGCAATCACAAATCCCGTATTAGAGATTTCTGGCGGCCGCCAACTCAATGGTGAGCTGCTGGTGAGCGGTGCCAAAAACTCAGCCCTGGTGCTGATGACCGCCTGCCTGCTGAGCCGGGACACCATCCGGCTGCGCAATGTGCCGGCGCTCACCGACATCGCCGCCATGGCCGAGGTGCTCACCAGCCTGGGCGCACGGGTGGTGCAGCACGCCGATGGCCTCGAGCTCAATGGCGAGGGGATCAACAACTCCACCGCCCCCTACGAGCTGGTGAACAGCCTGCGGGCCAGTTTCTTTTGTATCGGTCCGCTGCTGGCCCGCACCGGCATGGCCAAGGTGCCCCTGCCCGGCGGCTGCAAAATTGGTAGCCGCCCCGTGGTGGAACACGTGCGCGGCCTCAAGGCTCTAGGGGCCCAGGTGAGCATCGAGCACGGCGTGGTCACCGCCGCCCTACCCGGCCGCTACCGCCGTCTCAAGGGCTGCCGCATCCACCTGGACTGCCCCAGCGTTGGCGCCACCGAAACCTTGATGATGGCCGCCGCCCTCGCCGAGGGCGAAACGGTGATCGACAACGCAGCCCTCGAACCAGAGGTGAGCGATCTGGCCGGCCTGCTGCTGGCCATGGGAGCCCAGGTGCGCGGCGCCGGCACGCCCACCATCACCATCGTTGGCGTGGAGCGGCTGCACGGGGCCGACTACTCCGTGATCCCCGATCGCATCGAGGCCGGCACCTTCCTGTTGGCGGCGGCGATCACCCGCTCCGATCTGCGGGTGGCGCCCCTGATCCCCGAGCATCTGGGCGCCGTGCTCACCAAACTTGAGGAGAGCGGCTGTCTGCTGCACCACGATGGCGGCGTCACCACCATCTTGGCCAGCCGGCGCCATGTGCCCCAGCTGCGGGCCGTCGACCTGCGCACCCAGCCCTTCCCCGGCTTCCCCACCGACCTGCAGGCACCGTTCATGAGCCTGCTCACCACGGTGCAGGGCAGCAGCATGATCACCGAAAGCATCTTTGAAAATCGGCTCCAGCACGTGGCGGAGCTGCAACGCATGGGGGCCGACATCCGCAGCCAGGGCAACACCGCCGTGGTGGAAGGGGTGGCGCGGCTCAGCGGCGCCCCGGTGAAAGGCACCGATCTGCGCGCCTCCGCCGCCATGGTGTTGGCCGGCCTGGCCGCCGATGGCACCACCACCGTGCGCGGTCTCGATTACCTGGATCGCGGCTACGCCCAGCTGGAGCAAAAACTCAGTGGCGTGGGTGCCCGCCTGCAGCGGCTGTCGAGCCAGTCCCCACTTCTCACCACCAACTGACCTTCAGCAGCTGACCTTCAGCAACTAATCACGGCCTGGTCGGCTGACCCGACCCCTCGGCAGCTGGCCCGTACGGCGCCCGGGCAGCGGCCCCGACCGGCGGCACGTAAGCTGCAAGGTGAGGGAGCGTGCCGGAATTGGCAGACGGACTCGACTCAAAATCGAGCGCCTTCGGGCATGTGGGTTCGAGTCCCACCGCTCCCATCCCTCCAGAACCCCTGGCCCACCAGGCCAGCAACCGACGAGCCCATGGCCCCTAGCCCGGTGATGGACACCTACGCCCGCTTCCCGGTGGAGCTGGTGCGCGGCCGGGGGGTGTGGGTTTGGGACTCCGCCGGCAAGCGCTACCTCGACTGTGTGGCTGGCATCGCCGTCTGCTGCCTCGGCCATAGCGATCGACGCCTCAAGCGTGCCCTCTGCCGCCAGCTGGACACCCTGCAGCACGTCTCCAACCTCTATCGAATTCCCGAGCAGGAGCAGCTGGCCGAGCTGATCGCCGCCCGCAGCTGCCTGGATCGGGTGTTCTTCTGCAACTCCGGCGCCGAGGCCAACGAGGCCGCCATCAAGCTGGCCCGCAAGCACGGCCACACGGTGCGGGGCATCGCCGAACCCCTGATCCTCACCGCCAACGCCAGCTTCCACGGCCGCACCCTCGCCGCCGTCACCGCCACCGGCCAACCCAAATACCACCAGGGCTTTGAGCCGATGGTGCAGGGTTTCCGCCACTTCCCCTACAACGACATCGCCGCCTTTGAATCCCTGCTGGCCCTCTGCGAAGCCGAGGGGCCCCGGGTGGCGGCGGTGCTGCTGGAGCC
>JBIKWK010000129.1:0-3039 GCA_044356375.1 Prochlorococcaceae cyanobacterium
CGCCGGCCTTCTGGAGGAAGTACTGGGGCATCAGACGGCCGGAGGTGGAACTCTCCGAGCCGAAGGTGAAGCGCTTGCCCTGCAAGCTTTTCAAGCCTTCCTGGGAGCGAATCGGCTGTAAACCACTATTGATATTAGCGACGAACACGCTATAAAACTGCGCGTCGATGTCTCGCTGGGCCAGCATGCGAGCCCCTGGTTTCTGCAATTTGGCCTGCACGCCGGTGAGTCCCCCGAACCACACCAGGTCGAGATCCCCGGTGCGAAAGGCGGTTACCGCCGCCGCGTAGTCCGTCACCGGCAGATATTTCACCTTCACCCCCAACTGGCGCTCCAGGGCGGCGGCCACCAGGCCGTAGAGGCGGTTCAGTTTCTCGGGGTTTTGATCGGGGATGGCGCCGATGCGCAGCAGGGGCTGCTCCTTGCCCGCCTGGGCCCGGGCAGCGGCCAGCCAAGGACCGCCCCCCCCAGCCCTGGGGCCAGGCAGGGTCTGGGGCAGCGCCAGCGTCAGCAGGGTCAAAGAGATCCCCGCCACCACGGCCCTCAGCCGTTTGCCTGCGGGCGTTAGCCGCTGCCCTTGGCTCAGCTGGCGAAAGGGCGGCAGGGCGCGCAGGTGCATGGCGATCAAAGCGAGGGAGAGGGGAGAAGGGGCTCGGCGGATGGGCCCCATGGACTGGCGCCCTGGGTCTCCATGGGCGCCAGTCCATGGGCCTGGAGCCCTGGGGACTGGAGCTATGGCCTGGGATCTGGGCCCTGGGATCTGGAGCCTGAGGCTATGGCCTGGGGCTATGGACTGGGGTCTGGGGCTATGGCCTGGGGTCTGGGGCTATTGGCCGGAAATCAAGATCACCCCTAGAGCGACGCTAAAAACCCCCGCAGCCGCTCCAGGCCATCGTCGATGGCCTCCTTGGAGGCGGCGCACGACAGGCGGATGCAGCGGTCTTCCCCGAATGCCGCCCCCGGCACCACCGCCAGGCCCACCTCATCGAGCAGTCGGTTGCACAGGGTCACCGAGTCCAAGCCGTGGGCACTCAGATCGGGAAAGGCATAGAAGGCTCCCTCCGGGGGATACAGGCTCACGCCAGGCAACTGCAGCAGGCCCTGGCAGAGCCGCTCACGACGGAAATCAAAGCTGGCGGCCATCTCTCGCACGCAGTCTCGGGGGCCCTGCACCGCCGCCAGGGCGCCGTACTGAGCAAAGCTGCACACATTGCTGGTGCTCTGACTCTGCAGGGCGATGGCCGCTGCCACCACGGCCCGATTGCCCGCCAACCAGCCGATGCGCCAACCGGTCATCGCCCAGCCCTTGGCGCAGCCTCCAACGATGAAGACGCGATCGGCCAGGTCCGGGGCCACGGCCGCCAGGCTGTGGTGCTGGTGGCCCGGGGCCACCAGATATTCATAGATCTCATCGCTGACCACCGCCAGCTGCGGATGGCGTCGCAATACGGCGGCGATGCTCTCCAGCTCCTGGCGGCTGAGCACGGCGCCGGTGGGATTGCCGGGACTGTTGAGCACCAGCAATTTGCTGGCGGGGGTGATGGCGGACTCCAGGGCCGCGGCATCGAGGTGGAAGCCCTGGTCGGCGCCGCAGGGGATGGTGGTGACACCGGCCCCGGCCAAGCGGGCCATGTCCGGGTAGCTCAGCCAGTAGGGGGCTGGCAACAGCAGCGTGTCACCGGGCTCCAACAGCACCTGAAACAAGTTGTAGAGGGCCTGCTTGCCACCGTTGGTCACCAGCACCTGGTCGGGACTGGTGGGCACCAGGTTCTCGCCGCTGAGCTTGGCCGCGATCGCCTGGCGCAGGGCCGGTTCGCCCGCGGCGGGGCCATAGCGGGTATGGCCCGCCTCCAGGGCCTTGGACGCGGCGGCCCGGATGAAGGCGGGGGTCTCAAAGTCCGGCTCGCCGGCACTGAGACTGCAGATGTCGCGGCCTTCGGCCTTGAGCTGTTTGGCCTTGGCCGCAATGGCCAAGGTGAGGGAGGGCCGCAGCGCTTTGGCCCGAGCAGAGAGCATCGCTGCGGCCAGCTAACACTTAAATCCCATACTGCCCTATGCCCGAGCTGGGCTCCGCTGGCCCGGCGAGTAGACCCAACCATGCAGGGGCGGGATTGCTGGGATGCCAATGGCGATCACTCCATGGGTGGCGATCACTCCATGGGTGGCGATGACTCCATGGGTGGCGATGACCCCATGAGCAGCAACGGGCCTATGGCTGGCAATGAGCCCATGACTGGCGATGCCCCCATGGGCGCGGTGGCGGTGGCGGCCAACACCAATCTCAGCCTGGAGGGCCTGGGGGCAGCCTGCGCCGCCTGCCGCCGCTGCGACCTGGCGGAGGGGCGCCAGCAGGTGGTGCTCAGCCGCGGCAATCCCGGGGCCCGATTGATGCTGATCGGCGAAGCTCCCGGCGCCCAGGAAGATGCCAGCGGCCTGCCATTTGTGGGACGTGCCGGCCAGCTGCTCGATCAATTGCTGGCTGGCGTCAACCTCGACTCCAACCGAGAGCTCTACATCTGCAATGTGGTGAAGTGTCGCCCCACCAACAACCGCAAGCCCACCGGCGCGGAAATGGCCGCCTGCCGGCCCTGGCTGGATCGCCAGATCTCCCTGGTGAATCCGCCGCTGATCCTGCTGGCGGGCGCCTCGGCATTGGAGGGCGTACTTGGCATCAGGGGTGGCATAACCAAACTGCGGGGCCAGTGGCGCCAGGGCAGCGGTGATGTCCTGGCGGGTCGCTGGTTGATGCCCCTGTTTCATCCCTCCTATCTGTTGCGCAATGGCTCCGAGCAGCAGGGCAGTCCCCGCTGGCTCACCCGCCAGGACCTGCAGCAGGTGCGCAGCAGGCTGGAGCAACTGGAGCAGCGGCTGGAATGAGCTGCAGTCTCAGAATGGTTTGCTGTCGTCAGAATGCGCGTTGACTCGTCAATCCTGTTACTCCTAGTGTGTTTGTTGACTCATTTGGAATGTTCCTTTTGTGGAGCGCTCGGCATCGGCTGATCGCAGAGCCCAGCGTCAGCGGCGCCAGCAGCTTCTGGA
>JBIKWK010000130.1:0-2937 GCA_044356375.1 Prochlorococcaceae cyanobacterium
AGGGAAACGGACCTGCCCACCTCTTGCAACACCAGCCGGAGCCAGTCGCCTGAGATGCGTCCCCCCACCCCGGCTACACCGGGGTGGGGGGACCGGGGGAATTACACCACTTCAGGGGACGCCAGCACAGCCGTCGAGACCTTGAGAGGGACGGCCCGCGAGGGGTGGCCACCGAGATGTGACCAACCATCCGTTTCGGCCGGTCAGAGATGCAGAGGCTCTGTGGATGACAATTGCGGCAGCTTATTACTGCTCACTCCGTCTACATCCCTACCGTGAAGTAGCTCCAGAACTCCCAAAAGATGCGTCTGACTGCGTTGCCCAAGGAGTGATGGAGCTGCTGGGTGTTGATCAGCCACGCTATCCGCCTCAGTAATGATAGCGAAGCTGGGCAATAAGCAGACTGTCGCCGTCAACTCTGTAAACCATTCGATGTTCGTCATTGATGCGCCGTGACCAGTAGCCGGATAGGGCATGCTTGAGAGCTTCGAGCTTGCCGGAACCTGCAAACGGGGTACGGCTGGCTTCCTTGATCAAGGTATGAATCCGCTTGAGAAGTTTGCGATCGGTGGCTTGCCAATGGAGATAATCCTCCCGGGCTTGTTCCGCAAAAACCAACTTCATTCCGCCAGGGCATGCTCCTGGCCGCCACCTGCATTCAGGCTGTCGATGGCGTCCATCAATCGACGGGCATTGTTGGGGGAGCGCAGCAGATATGCGGTTTCCTCCAGAGCCTTGAAGTCATCGAGCGACAGCATCACCACCGATGGTTCGCCGTTGCGGGTGATAATCAATGGCTCGTGGTCCGCACAGACACGCTTCATCGTCTGCGCGAGGTTGGCCCGGGCAGTTGTGTAGGAAATGGCGTCCATGACAAATCAGCCAAGCCTGTACAGGATACCGTACGCAAACCTGGGGCGGCTGGCGGCCTGTCGCGCCCTTTCAGGTCAGGAAGCCCAGGATCTGCCCCACGATCTCCAGCACCGGCTCGAGCTGCTTCGCTGAGAGTGGTGGTCTTTCATCTCACGGCCGGCCTGGGGGTTGTGGTTGATCCAGATCACCTCGCCCCGATCCGGCAGCCAGGCGACCTGCCGCCGTGGCGGTGTCATTCGATTAACTCGGCGCCGATGGGATCCCAGGCCATCGCTTCTGTGGGCTCGCCGGGCATGGGCCCATAGGCCGCCAGGCGCTCGGCCAGGCTGAGGCGGGGTTGCACGGGCCGGATCAGCACACCTTCAGGTATCACCTTTAGTTCCACGGTCTGGTTGTCGTGGAGGTGTGCCTCCCGAGCGATGGCGGCGGGAAGGCGCACCCCGAGGGAGTTGCCCCAGCGGCGCAGGTCCTGGCGGGGGGGTTGGTCTGCCACAGAGGGCTGGGCTTTATCCATCAGTTTAGACGCTTTGCCAGGTCGTGATTGATCCCGCGGGATCTGGGCCGCTGCCTGCCTCCAGGCTGTGGATCGACAGGCGGATCACGCCGCTGCAGCACCGGATCCAGGCGGCTGTAGCTCTTGGCGGCTGAGCTCACGAATTCAACCCGGTAGGTCAAGATCCCTGGGCCTCAGGCCGTGGCGCCAAGCTGGTTTTGAGCTTCTCCCAGCTCAGCCGCGGTTCGTTGGCCCGCAGAATTACTTCCGCATCAGCGGTGTCTTCCGCGTCTTCCAGGGCCATGGTGAGCAACCGGCGCAGGGCGTCGCTGCGGCTCACCGACAGGTGCAGTTCCGCCTCCAAGCGGACGGCGTAGCGATCGATGCGCTCCAGTAACTCCGCTGGCAAGCTCACAGCCTGGGGCGTGCCGGCCCCTCGCGTCTGTGCCATGGCTTGTAGTCGTCTGTAGTGCAGGCTAATCCGCTTCTGTGGGCTCGCCGGCCATGGGCCCATAGGACGCCAGGCGCTCGGCCAGGCTGAGGCGGGGTTGCACGGGCCGGATCAGCACACCCTCAGGTATCACCTTTAGTTGCATGATCTGGCTGTCTTGGAGGTGTGCCTGCCGAGCGATGGTGGCGGGAAGGCGCACCCCGAGGGAGTTGCCCCAGCGGCGCAGGTCTTGGCAGGGGGAGGCTGCCACGGAGAGCTGAGAATTTATCCGTCAGTTTAGACGCCTTGCAGCAGTGAATGGCTTTCGCGAGCAGCAGAGCCGACACGGCCCTTCATGTCGGTTAGTTGGTTTGTATGCCCCAAGCATTTTTTGTTTGTGACAACATACTGCCACGGTATGGGCAGTTGGTTGGGGAATGCGTCATATGTGATTGATGCTTAATGCTGCCACTGAGTTGTAGGCATGGATCCTGGGTCGAAGCGTTTAACCAGTAGTGAACTTTCCACTCGAGTGGATTGCGCGAAGATCCGCATCTCAACAGATAACCTCCAGAGGCCTTTGTTTTTTGCAAGTAGCTGTCTTGCAGCCTCCGCCCCCGCCTCTCACTCCCCCAAAACATGGAAATTAAAATATAGATCACCTTTCGAATAATGCAAAACAACGATCTGTTCTCTCCCAATAGCGCATAACACAACTATTTAAGTAACAGATCGACCTTCCGTCCGATCTGTTATTTCTCCTTTGGCGCACCAACGTTTCCCGGCGACCTTGCGATGAAATCAGTATCTTCCTCGGACTACGCTATCCCAGTCTCAGAATGGGCTGCCGTTGCCCGCTACTCGCTCTGGCGAGCGGAAAGGACAATTTCGAAGTGCCCGCAACAAGTAAATTTTCCGGAGTTAACTATCCTTATGCTGGCGCAATAGAATTTGCTAGTGCCATTTTTTGATTTTCCGATGGCTAGCTGATGTCTCATTCGCTTGGGGCGAAGGACAGGGCTGATTCAAAGTTTCAAACCGGTGCAGGGTTGGGCTGCCGCATCGCCATGGCCAGCAGCGTCGTGATGTCGTGCATCACCGCCTGCATGCCGGTCCGGATCGACTGAAATCCCGCCAATCG
>JBIKWK010000008.1:0-83210 GCA_044356375.1 Prochlorococcaceae cyanobacterium
GGTACATTTGTGGCTATCAGCACTAGCAGCATTCAATAACTGCCAGCTTCCCGGCCAGTTTACCAGCTCTGAGCAGCTGAAACCAGCTGCGGCGCAATGGTTTTGCCTTTTTCAGGAAGCCCTAAGTAGTGGGTCAAAGCTCTAACTCAAAGCATTAGCCAAAAGCTTTAGCTCGAAGTGCTAGTTAAAAGTGCTGGTTAAGCTACTGGGGAGAGAAATAGGTCGATACGCTAGTAAAGCACTGGTTAAAAGCACTGGGGAAGCTCTGGGCAAACCGAGCCATGATCAATGGAGCCCCTATGCCGCAATGGCTCTCAGCTGGCTGGGGCGACGAAATGGCAGCTGTTCAGAGTCTACCTAGGCTAAAGCACTAGATCGTCAGCCAAAGTTTACGAAACAGGCCTTGATCCACCGCCATGGAAAACTTCTTGGCGATCTCCTAGGCCCTTGGAGTTGAGCGCGTCAGCCATCCCATCACCTCTAAATTATGGCACTGGACTGTTTCGCTGAACTGAGGTAGGTGCCTTTTATTGAGCGGCCGGCTCGAATTGATCTAGGGCAAGCAGCCGCAGGATGGCGCATCAACACCTTGACACCTGCCGCCTCGACGCCTGGGCCGGGCAGCTCGCAATACACCAGGGCAAAGGTGGCCAGGCCCCAGTACGCCTCGGCCCTGTCCGCCGACAATCACTTCATCCATCAAAAAACCTGGACAATTTTATTGTGAAAATATCAATGCTGAATAGGGAGCAATTCCAATATTTCCCCGACACGGCATATGATCTGGATCATCGGAATCGGCAGCATGTGCAGTAGTCAGATAGCCGCCAAAGTTATAAAAATCAGGGCTATAGCTACTTGAATCGCTAGTAAAGTGGCTCCACCACACGCCTTCCCTCGGGAAGCCAATGCTGTAGCTTGCGAAGGTCTTATGCCCAAAGTTTAGAACCACAACTACGTCGTCTCCAGCCCCTCCATTCTCCCATCGATGATAGGCAATTGTCTTATCATTATCATTCACATGGTGAACATGAACATGCTGCCCACGCAATCCCCGCGAATTATTATTCCAGTTACGCCGTAGCTGAATTAAGTCACGATATAGATTTAAAATTTTTCCGCCTATTAAGCTATCTTTTTTCTCCCAATCCAACGCAGTTTTGTCAGTCCATGCCAGCCACTCCAGAAACTCCTGACCCTGGAAGATCATGGGAATTCCAGGAGAAGTCATGACAATTGCTGCTGCTAACGTCGATCGCTTGCGAGCATGATACCCATCTGCATGCCCCCAGTCAATTGCATCGGGCAATCGACGATTACCCTTGTCGGCATGCACTTGATCATGGTTTTCACTAAATAGTATACGACTAAAGGCGTCTGATTCATATCGCTGTTTAATTGCATCTTGAACTGTAATCATATTTCGATTATTGTCAGCCGGAGCAATAACAGTACTATGAATACTTTGGTAGAATTTACTTACCCATTGAGCATCAAAATCCGCCCCACCAAAGAAACCAGGCTTAGTAATCCACTCGTTATCTTGTAAATCCTCTGCTATGGTAATCTTGGCTGATGGCTGACACTTGATCACGCTGTTCAGATCCTGCAACAATAACCAGCCATCGTAGATATCATTGCAGTGATCGTTGTTATAACCACGCGCATTGCGGATCCCAATAGTTGAGTCGAATCGAAATCCATCAACGTGATATTCATCAAGCCACATACGGATATTATCGCGAATAAAATCCCGCACTTCCGGGCGTCCATAATCTGGTCGAGGACCAAACCAGTCTTTTTGAGGCGGACGGTTATAAAAATATATTCTATCTCCCTCCCCCTCGTACCATCCATCAATTCGGCGTAATGACGCATCTAGATCCTCGGGTCCAAAATGATTATATACAACATCTACAATTACCGCCATTCCCTGGCTATGAGCTGCTTTGATAAAATTTCGAAATCCAGTATCTCCGCCATAGCTGCTCTCAATATCAAATGGGAATGCCGGGTTGTACCCCAGGGAATGCTTACCTTGAAACCCAATAATTGGCAGGAGTTCGATCGCATTAATTCCCAATTTTTTTGGTAATCTAGCTTTTCAACCAGGCTATCAAAGCTTCCTGCACTGCCTTTGGCATTAAAGCTAGCCACATGCAATTGATAGATAACAAGTTCATTGAAGCCAGGCATCTCAAAAGCACCAGAATCCCAAATATAGGCTGGCTTAACTACGTAACCATTGTTTTTCCGCTTAATAGTTGCATCGGCAGGGTCATCTTCAGAATTGACTCGTCTGGCACGAGGATCAGTGCGCCAAATCGGAGTTCCACCGCCAAAGGGGTGAATTACATAGCGATACTGGTGTCCTATATTTGCAGAAACAATATCGCCAGACCAATTTCCATTGCCTTCTGACTGAAGTTGATCAGCACTATCAGACCATCCATTAAACTCTCCGGCAACAAATATCCTCTGGGCGAACGGAGCCCATACCCTGAACCCTACGCCTCCAGATGCGATTGGCATGGCACCCATTCCTGTTTTGACAGTACTCATAAAACTCTCATTGACAACCATTACATAATACATGAGAAATATGGAAGATTGAACTGATTTTGGGCTCAATATATGAGGCAAACATGAGAAATTTTGCAGTGAATTGCAGCTCAGGAGATCGTATGGATAGGAAAGAAATCCAACTGATGCTCACTGTGACAGACATTCAAATCATGGCCAATATTTTGAGATGTTGCGCAGCAGCAGCCATGGTTTCCAATCAATTTATTTAGCAATTTTTTTGGCCAGACTTTGTCTCATTGCAGCAAATGCAATTAATAAATTAGCCTGAGTCCACAGCAGTGGCGTTGACGTGTTTGGAGAGTAGCGCCCCTCCTGAATATAGTAGAGTTCAGGGCACTTATTTTCTGCAATTTTGATATCTTTGCTGATGCCATCTGAGGATTTTTCTTTTACCATATATCCTTCTCTGGTGATTTGTCTAAGCGAGCGATTAAAATATTGAATTTGCATGCGGAGGTCGTCCAGGCTGCCGGATTCAGATTGATACTTGTGTCCATAATATGATGAGATTATTGGATCAAAAATACACCATTGTGCCTCTTCGCCAAAGACTATCTCTATGGCATGCTCGCGCAACCACCCCTGACGATCTGTATGTTTAGAGTTTTGTATATTTTTGGGAAGATTCTGAAAATCACGGCACCAAAAATCATCACCTATATATCTACGAATACCAAAGTCACCCTGCAAGTTGGTAATTATGTCTGTGACTATTTGGCTGACCAAGTCCCCTGAGACAACTTCCAACGGATAGACTAAAAACAATAATGCACTGTCATAACGCCTATATTTGGGCGATGCTTGAATGCATTCAGATGGCAAAATGCCGTCCAAAGCTGAATATCCGCATTGAATGAGTCGATCCAGCCGTTGTACATCAATAATTTTTCCTTTGTATTGACAAGCATCGGACAGTGATGATGATATTTTCATAATTAAATTTTTTAATTCTTTCAAGCCGGCGACAACAACACCAATACTTGAGGCTTCAAGTTTCGGCGCTTCTTCCCAATGTCCACTATCTTCATCTTCCCAAAAATGTATTACCTCAAAATAAAGTGGAAATAGGGCTAATATTTCTAGGTCATCTGCATCTAGGAAATTTTTACTCACCTCTTCTCCTTCTGCATGTAGCTTAGAAAATAACCACAAAAAATATCCCAATGCATCATTTTGGGCATGTTCCCATTCCTCATCAAGTTCTTCAAGTTTAATACCATCAAATCTGATATGTGGTCGCTCCATGCTGGAACTTGGTTTTACCTGTGCATCAATCACGCGCTCAAAGCGAAAGCGATATTTTTTGAAATATTGCAGTAATGTACGTACATTCTTGAGGGCGATATCGGATTTACCTGAAATATAATTAGCATAGGCAATAAAAATATTGTCTCGAATCCAAATATTTTTATATCCTGTAGTTATAGCATCGGCAGATGCAGAGGCTGGAAACAGCCCATTGGCCAGGCAAGTAAGTTCAAATACTTTATGTTTTTCTAGCAAACTTTGGATGTCGCTAATATCTTGCAAGTTGTAGTCTTCCCTTGGGATTTTTTGCAATGGTTGATTTGAAGGTGAAGTCATTGTGATTATGCTTGTTAGTGTAGGTGTGCGGACATGCTTTGGCTACAGCTTAGCACATAGTCTGCGATAAGTTTTATGTGTTAAAAATGTTAAAATCATGCCTAGTGCCCCAAAAGTAGTAAGGGTTAGAAAAGTTCTTGATTGATTCCAGTGAATACAACCTACTGCAATAATTAACGAAGAGACGATAATAGTTGATCCAAACTGCGCGAGATCATCAAGACTATATGCATATCGATGATTACTGCAGTATGACTCATATAATTTAAAAAAAGGAACTTCGCTAGAGGTTTTTTCACTAATTTCTTCGAAAAATTTTCCTATTACCAGCATTCTTAGCTGAATATTTACACATAATAAGTCCACATAATTGCATGCTAGTGGAATTATGCATAGAACTAAATGCATTGATGAAAATATGGGTTCATAGGTACTTACTGGCTGGGTCAATCCAGGTCCAATTCCCAAGCCGAATATTCCTAGACCGGCGGAAATTATTAACTTCCATTTAAATAATTCTAATCTGCTTTTCTGGGATTCGATGATTTCCAACTTAAGGGTTTCGATCATTGGTCACTCTATTGGGCAATCCATAGTCATTAAAATATTGGCCTTATTTGCTATTGACGGTGAATGGCCCATTTATGCGACCGATTAGCTGCGTCTAGGGGCTTGTTGCATCTGCAGATCGTCAACTTCATGGTGAACAGCGAACTGCGGTGCCAGAATTCGAGGGTGTAATGGGAGAGGACAGCTGCCGCTCCCCAAGCGGCTTTCAACCCTGGCCAACACTGGCCAGCCAGCTGGTCAGCGCCCTCTTCGTCGAGGACGTTGGAGGGTGATCAATCGGGTGAATGATCTAATTGACTTCTGGGCTACCCTCGCCTGCGGTTGATCCACCAGCCGCAGCAGCGCCACCACCACCACGATGGCGACCGCCAGAGCCGCGGTGGCCGCTAGGGCATGGAGGATCACCAGCATGGTAAAGCAGTCAGCGCGACGGACAGCGCTGCCTCCAACTTGGGGCCGGATTGCACCAGCAGGCTGCCGCGTCAACCCCATCCCGCCACAGCACCCCGCCATGGCCACCCGCCACAGCCACCCATATAGACCGCTCCACCCAGGGAGCTGCTCCGCCCAGCAGCTTGCCGAATCAGCGTCGATCCCTGGGCACCACCTGCATGCCGATTGGTGCCAGGGCTATCAGCGCCAATTTGATGTGCTGGAGGCCAAAGGGGATGCCAATGATCGAGATAAAGCAGGCCAGGGCGGATGCCAGGTGACCAATCGCTAGCCACCAGCCGGCCACTACAAACCAGATCACGTTGACGAGCAGCCCCAGGGGCCCGGTGCCGAGATCTTCCTGGCCGGTGAGTTCCCGCCGGCTCACGGCCTCCTGGCCAAAGGGCCAAAAGGAGAAGCTGCCGATCACAAAGCAGGCCCGGGCCCAGGGGATACCCACGATTGTGAGGGCGGCGATCGCGCCCACCAGCCACCAGCCCAGGCCCATCACCAGGCCACCGAGTAGGAACCAGAGCAGGTTTAGTAGAAAACGGAACATTGGCCTAACTTAGCTTCGGTAGCTTAGCTTCGGTTTTGGGAGGGGCTAAAGCTCAGCAGATTATCGGCGGGGCTGTAGTGAAACTGGCCGGGGGTGCCGCTGGTTTTGGCGGGGGGATGCTTTTCCAGGTGAGCATAAAATTTGGTTATCGCTTTGATGCGGTCATCGTAGCCGGGATGGGTGGATTTGGGCTCGGTGGCGCTGCCATCACCGCTGGATTTATTGGCAAAAATAAGGGCATCCAAGCAGATGCGCCCCCCGTAGCCGGCCCGGGCCATCATCAAGGCGGCATCGCGGTCTGCCTCCAGCTCCTGCTCTCGGGATTTTGCATAGTTTAGCTGCTCTTGTTTCGGGACGCTTGCAGAGCGGATGGTGTTGTTGGCGTAATAGCTCGCCGTAAAAAGGTGATGGCGCTGGATATGGGCGATTTCGTGGGCCACGGTGCAGGCCAACCAGCCGCTGCGGCGGCCGTAGATTCGGAAGGCGGCCCGGGGGATTTCGATGCTGCCGTTGGCGGTAGACCAGCCTTCTACATCTCCTAGCGTATAGCTCTGGCGGCTGATCTCATCCCAGTCTTTGCTGTAGTTTTTGTAGGGATCCAGCTGGGCGTAGAAGTCGCAGTTTTCTTCTTTGCAAAAACCCCGCATCTGGGCCAGGGTGGAAGCGTAGGAGCCGTTGTTGATCGAGAAGCCAATTGGATTTTGCCCCAGGGAGTTATGTTGCGCCAACTGCCCCATCACCGCCCGCAGGGTTGCATATTCAGCCGGTAGGGGCGGATGGCCGGCCCGCCATGCCGCCAGGCCCAGGGCCCCCAGGCCCATGGCCAGCAGGGTGCACCCGATCGCTTGGGAGACCTTGGGCCAGGCGGGCAGGGTCACGGCGGCAGCGGAGCGCAAAAGGGCAGCCATAGCAGTGTGTCGGCTGGTTTCGAAAAGCGCTTGCTGGATAACCGGCCACTGGGTGGCCCGTAGGGCCTAGCGCCAGGGCCGCCCAGCCCTTAAAGCAAACTTGGTTTATTTTATTCTAACGTTTATTGTGGTTAATGGTTTATTTCCGCTGAGCATCTACGCTCTGCCCCACTGGCGCCAGCGGTTGCCAGTGGGGGCAGGGATCAGCTGCCGATGCAAGCCCACAGCCCCCGATGCCATCGCTTCTCACCCAGTTGCCCCCGCAGCAGCCCAGGCTGCCGTCGGGGGCGATCGATTTCCAGCGGCACCAGCCGTGCCCAGGGTTTGCCGTCCTTGGCCACCAGGATCGTTTCGCCGGCATGGGCGGCGTCGATCAATCTGGAGAACTGGGTCTTGGCCTCGTGAATGTTGACGGTGCGCATGGAGGGCTCCAGGCATGAAGCCAGGTTAGTCCAGATGTGGACCCATAGCTCGATCTTTCCCCGCCTCGCCGAGGCCCGCGCCAACCGCCACGGCCATGGAGCCCGCCACCTGCAGGCCTGCGCATTGCTCAGCAAGCGCATCGACGCCTGCGGCGAAATCCCCAGCCACCAGGCCTATCTGGCCGCCATCCGCTCGGGCCATGGCCGCAAGAGCACCTTCTGGAAGCGGATGCAGGAGCTGGCGCCCCCGTAGGCGGAGAGATCCATGGCTTTTGACACGGGATAGCTGACCGCGATGCCGCTTCCGGTATATTTGCGCCCACCAGTGTATTCGTGGCTATCAGCAGTAACAGCAATCAATAGCCGCCAGCTTCCCGGCCGGTTTTCCAGCTCTGAACAGTTTAAACCAGGTGAATCCCAAAGGGGCTTGCCTTTTTCAGGAAGCCCCAATTAGGGGAAAAGCAGAAAGTCCCCAACCCAATCGCCAGTACTTTTATCGCACCACTCCGAAAAATCCAGTCCAGTCCGCCCTGTACCAACATTAAATACTCGCATGTCGATTAATAATATTTTTATAGGCATTAGATGCGCTTGTTGGATATCTTTTCAGGCTTGGATCAGTATCTAAATCTATATGAAAAAGACCGAAGTCGCTATCCGCGCCAAAGCGCAATCCCCATTCTCGATTACTTGTGATAGACCAGCACACGTAAGCCTTAATTGGTACACCGTCTTGATGGGCACGAACCAATTGTTGCACATGTTCTTCTATATACTCTTCACGCTTAATATTACTAGCCTGATCTACGCAACCATTCTCTACAACAATAATTTCCATGCCAGGAAAAAGTCGGGCGTGCTGCTTCAGCAGACTGTAAAGTCCCTGGGACCATACCGGTGCCTTTGAATAAACCCCTTGTGAAGCCTTGATTAATTTGAGAACTGGTCCAGGCAGTAAACTTTTAGAGCCCCAATAGTAGTCCAATCCGACATAGTCAAGCTGACCGACACAATCTGATGGACAAAGAAAGCTTGGCAACTTGCCAGCCATTCCCAGGTTCCACCAGTTGCTGTTAAATACAGAAGAAAGTACACTAATTGACCTCAACAAAGGATCAAAAGCCTGCAGAGGTGATTTCAGTGAATTAATTCTTTGTCGACTACGTACAGATTTAAATTGCACCTTATTTTGGTCGCCAAAAATTATAGCGGCAATCTGGCGTACCAAATTAATTTCCAGGCCTTCGTACTCACCATTTCGAGGATTCTTGAACCCCATGCCTGGAATATTTGATCTTACCGCTGCAATAAGATAACCTCTTTTTCTGATTTTACCAAGCCAAGAGTTTGCATCTTTATTGGCATACAAATTTACGCCAATCTTTCCTGGTTCACGCTCGATATCTGATGATATTGAAACATCAACATATCTTCGTGTGTTCGACATGTCTGGCTTATCAGCAGCTAAAGCAGAGAGATAATCCTCGAAACTTTTATCAAAGTCATTACTCTCTCTAAATTCACGAACGGCACAGTTGACAACATCAAGCAGCTGGGGATTGCCCTTGGCCACTCCTACGGCATACTTTTGAGGAACTAATATATCGCCAAGCAGCTGGAACTTATCGCTCAATTTTACAGTACTTAGCAGGCGCACTTTGTCAGCCAAGACCGCCGCAACTTCTCCTGCTTCAAGCAAATTAATTCCTTCTTCATAGTGATTAACCAGCCTGCTGAGGGAGCCAGGTAGATATTTGCGCAGGGCATCCTCCTGGGTAGATCCACGCACAATGGCAATCGCCTGGCCTTTCAAGTCGTCAATATTAGCAAAATTACTTTGATGGCGAACCAATAATTGCAACCCATCAATAAAATAATCCTCAGAAAAATCAATAATACTTTGACGCTCTTTTGTCCTGGTCAGCATGCCCACAACTATATCCACATCCCTAGGCCAGAGTATTGACTGTTCAGTATATCTATATCCTTGCTTTTCCCAGTCTACTGATTTTAAATTTGTCACTTGCCAGTCAACAAACCAGCGCGACAATGGTGGCAGACCCAGCAAAAAAGGATTGGCCCCAATCTTTGCTGATGGATATTTAGCCTGGATAGTCTGGCGAGCAAGTTTATTGGCAATAAATAAATTGGGGATTAAGCGCTTAACCTGATCCATTTGCTTGGCTATGCTTGTTCCCGGCGGATTTCCAGGGGGCAAATGATAGTCACCAGCTTTAAAATAGCCGTAAATCAACTGATTTGGTTCATTAAAAGTAACCCAATAATCCACTAAGTCGCCAAGTCTCAAGACAGCTTGTTCAACATATTGTCTAAAAATTTCCGGAAAACTTGGATCAATACTACCTCCCCTGTTCTCAACATGCAATGGCCAAGTGTAATGATGAAGCGTAACAATTGGCTGCATACCTGCTGCGCGGATTGCCAAAATCAAATCACGGTAGTGAGAGAAAGCGGTATCGCTATAATTTCCTTGGCTAGGCTCTAGCCTAGACCAGGCTAAAGATATTCTAAACATTTTACAGCCCATCCCCTTGGCCAGATCGATATCTTCACGGTAACGATTCCAAAAATCAGTGGCTGATTGGCGCAGGGTAAGCTTTCGCTCACGCTCCCAAACATCTTGAATATCCCGCAAATCATCTATGTATGCTTCACACTGATGATCTGCCGTAGCAACACCAAATGAAAATGATTTAGGCAATTTTGATAGGGCTAATGAATTGGAAAGTGACTGATTTGACATGATGGTAAATTTGGTTTGGTTGGAAAGTTTTTTAGCAAGTTCAAAAGAGAACTGACGAGCTTGGCAGGGCCACCCGGAAAAGCATCTAGATAAGCGCTGAATCGCCTATCGACAGCCTCCAGATTTATCTCCAGGATAATAGATGTGCCAGTTCAAGGATGATGCTTAAAATTTATTCTAATTAATCCTCTTTTATGGCACCTCGAAAAATCCCAAATCTCACCGGATCCACAGCGCAAGAAGTATTGCGATGACTGGCTTGCACCTGACTCGCAGGTGCGAAATTGGCAATTTTTCGAGGTGCCCTGCAAAAATTTCTGATCTCGCGGATTTCATGGTGCAAAAGCTTTAAGGTGCCGATCTTGCCCTTGGCTTTCGGAAGCATGATAAACATTTTTACTTTATCTACGGTTGGAGACAAATACTGCAACAAAGGGATAATCATAAATCAAATACCCTTTAAATACTCGACAAGATCCGTTTTGTCATTGCTATCACTTGATTACCCGGATCACTCCGTGGAGAGCCGACATTATTCCTGGGA
Organism: Prochlorococcaceae cyanobacterium; assembly: GCA_044356375.1. Classification (GTDB taxonomy): domain Bacteria; phylum Cyanobacteriota; class Cyanobacteriia; order PCC-6307; family Cyanobiaceae; genus UBA5018. The sequence continues at coordinate 10,370 of JBIKWK010000008.1, forward strand.
TAGAGCGGAGCAGCTTGTGAGGTCAAGCGATTTGGGTCGGCCCTCCCTGAGTCGCGGAGCTTGATGGGTAATCAAGTGCTATCAAGCTCAACTCCATATAAATGGCCTTGGTTACTATTTCCGGGAATATTTACATCAAATTTAAAACCTACCTTTTCCGCTTCGGGACCGGTGGAGACAAATCTAACATTAGCAGGATCAAGCACATTGTAGCCTCGATAAAATGTCTTGGGTCGTGCATCTTCAGGTTGCAGTAAATCCCAAAGACTTGGTACAGAGCCATTATGCAGATATGGGCCACGAGCCCAAATACCATCAAGTGGGGTGTTACTATACCCATTTGTCTTACGGTATGCATCAAGTTTAGTCCAGGGCTCAAAACCCTTTTGGTGAAACTTATCTACTAATCCTTGCGTAAAAGAATCTAAACGGTGGGGATCAGTTCCCACTAGGTTAACCGGAGTTACTTGTCCGACATGTTCGCCTGTAAATGCATGACATGATGCGCATTTGCCATCAAATATGGACTTGCCGCGGTTTGATTTGTCCTGGTCAATTGAAAAGGGATAAGCAGGAGAATCAAGAGAATCAAGAAAACTTGTAACACGGGCAAAGCTATCAGGTAAAACAGATTTCGGAGTTGCTCCAACTGCCATGGCTGCCGCATAATTTCTTTGGATTAATCTGTTATTATTTCCATCCCAATGTAGATACATATCTTGTCTATCTTTCTGATTCCATACTTGGGGTAAATCAGTAGTTCCGATGGTTCCATCATCAGGAAAATGATAGACATTAAATTTAGTAGGATTAAAAGTATCGACCCGTCCTCGCCCCTGAGCGGGCCGTTTAGATTGCCAGGAGTAGTCAACAGCTTGCTGTATAAGTCCTTTTTTAGCAACTGGCAAAATAAAATATTTATAGGTTAATGATTCTATAGGTCCCATAGGATGTATTTCGTTGATAGCTGCCATGAGGTTATGTGTAGTAAACTTTGGATCATTGGCACAATCGGCAAGGAATTGCTGAAAACGCTGCAAATCCAATTCGTGAGCAGGTGCTCCAAGTAATAACTGCGACTTCAGGTCAGCACCCTTTCTAATTGTGCCCGTATGGCAAAGAGCACAGTTAGGCTCAACGGAAGGATAACCTACTTGTCGATAAGCCAAACCAATGGGAATTCCCGTAGGCAATTCAGGAGGCTGTTCGGATTCATATATGAAACCTAGTGATGCTAAATTTCCAGGTTCGGGAAGTTTTTCCGGAAACATTGTAGGCAAAACCCTCCAAATCCAATAGGGTATTCTAGACTGTTGTCCCAATCCAATAACACCATATTTATAGTGCTCTTCTATATTAGAAAAAATCGGTACGGGCTTGGCTTCCCCGAGATTTTTCCATAAACTAAAACCTAAGACAAGAATGCTGGAAATAAATAAAAATGAAGAGACTTTAAAAACCACAGACTGCCATATGTTTTGCAGAAACTCTTTTGTGCTTTGCAGTGGATTGAGTTCGGAGTTCATGAGTTTAGGCTGGTTGGAAAAGTGAAGTAATTAAAATACATAAAATTATTTTAATTACTGAGGCTCAGGAAATCTCTGATTTCGGTGTCCCTAATGCCATGGCCACTCTTGTGGGATCGAGACTTTATCGGTTGTGGCTCGGATTTTTGCGAGCTTCTTGAACTTCCTGAGCTTCCCAGAATTTTTTATATAGGCTTGTAAATGCTTATGTGCACCTCGAAAAATTCCCCATTTCGCCCCTGCTAGTCAGAGAAAAGCAAGTCGCTGCGGGACTTCTTGTGCCATGAGATCGGAGAGATCTGGGATTTTTTGAGGTGCCCTTATTTTATTGCTCTGGGGAAGCTAAGGGACAATTGCGGAGAATTATTTTGAATAAAAAGGGAGATAAGAATTTATTCATGCAAGCGAGCTTAGGTGTTCATGGATATATGGGAAAACATCACGACTGGCGTTCATGCCAAAGATACAATCAATATGACCGTAGTCATTAATCAAATGTCGCCGGTAACGTATATTTGGATTGTGCTCCTGCAGTAATTTCAATGTTATTTCAGTGCTTTCGGGCAGCCAACATTGATTTTTTGCTCCATGTATAAAAGTTATTGGTATAGCTAGTTTCTTTAGGTTCTCGTCAGTGATATATGTATCATTATTTTGCTGATCAACTAAGTGGCCTGCGCGTATCATGGCAATAAGATGCTCAAAGGCTGTAATGGCTCCTAATCCAAACATCTCATGAAGGGAATTGTAGGTTTGAGTATTTAATTGGCTGATTTCATAAAGGGGTCCATAAAGGAACGCAATGCGGCGACTGACTGGATTAGTATCTCCAGGACCTGCGCTTGCGGGGTATAGTTTGAGAGCGCGATCAAAAAGTTTTTCCCACCAAACCTCATCTTCGGTAGCAGCAGCAGTCAGGGTCTTAATTCCTAATGCATCAAGAACTTGAGGAACATGCAATCCAGACTTCAAAGCCGTGAGAGAAGGGACTTTCATATGCGTGGCTATTTGGGAACTAACAGCTGATCTAACTCCCTGTAGACCTGAAAGCATTGCCATGAAGAATGTAGTAGAACCATAACAATGAACTACGACATCCAATTCAGGAGCGCCAGAAATAGCAAGAACTTTTGCCACAGCAGCTGGATAATCTTGGTGAGCAATCACATCGGCACTGGATTGCAGTTGGGCATTTTCGGGATAAGCGATACTGGATCGGTAGTCTAAAAGCCAGACATCGTAACCACGTTCGTAAAGGTATTCAACTAACGTTGTCTCAATTGTATCAATTGCAAAAATTAAACTAGATACTCCAAGTCCGTGGCAGAGCATTACTGGTAATCTGCTGGCACTAGCTTGAGGTGATTGATAACGTGTAAGTTGCAACTGTACACCATCTTCCGTCTTAAAACTGTAGAGTTGTGGCGAACAGGTTCGAAGCGGCCTCTTTTCGCGGGGTGGGGCATCAGGAGCAAATACAGATGGTTTAGCAAAAATACCACCATAGACATCAAATAATCTGCCTGCAAAAAAACTGCCAAATTTTGCTATTGCCTTAACTTTAGCTGCCTTATTCGGGGCATTAATTACCTCAAAAGTTGTCATTTGCCTAGCAAAATCCAGCAACTTTATATGAAGTATGCCCTGGCCCAAAACTGGACTTTGCTTGGTAGCTCCGTAATAAATGGTAATATACAAAGTGGTAGTATCAGGCCATAAATCAATGCCATTATCATTTTTTATTTCTTTAAATCCACAAAAATGATATTCCTCGCCACTCTCGGCAACCATCGTCATTTCATATAACATTTGACGAGAATTTACCAGCACAGGGTCAAACGTGAATAGATGAAATGTTCCATTTTTTACTGTCAAAGCACTGTCTGAGAGTGCAGGTGCAGTGACTGTGCCTACCATTTTTGCTTCATGTTGATAGTTTTTAAGCATTTCTTCAAGATCATCTGATACTACAGTAAGCGTAAACTCAATGGGAGAATTACCTTGTTTCCCGGCCTCAAAACCAGACTGATAATTATTGACTATTCCTGGCTTAAAGTAGCCCCGCATAGTCTCTGTAAATTGAATGCCAATTTTAGCAGAATCTTGTTGTCTTTTTGCTTGAGATGGCAAGCTATAATTGATATTCCAGGAATAGTCCTTGGCAATTAATGAGCAAGCGCGTTCAGTAATTGCAGAAATAGTCAGCAATGGATTGACTGCCAGTGGTGTTGGTATCACTGAGCCATCGCTTATGTATAGACCCTCATGGACTTGATCGCCAGAATTAGATGAAAATACCTGATGCTTGTGATTTACAACTCCCGCTTCGGCGGTTTCACCCATGATGCATCCACCAATTGGATGAACAGTAACCATATCATGGCCAAACAACTTCGACCAAATTGGATTGCGAAGATAAATTCCACCAATAGGAATTGTGGCAGATTGTAAGCGATTACTAATTGTCTTCAGAAATGGTGTCGTGCCGGCCGTGGGCCATGAAATTCTTATTCTATCTTCAACTAGCATCATTCTACCGGAGCCCTGATCATGGGACATAACTAAATATGTTTGGGTATTTTTAAGAGCACCCTTGTATGAGCCAAAGATTATGGAAACTTGTTGGCGAATCCATTGGGAAATGCGATTAACAACGCCTCTTTGAGTATCTTGCCCCAGGGCTAAATTAGCAGCTGCCATGGTTACTGGCAGTAACTTAGAGAGAGCGCCAGGTATCGATCCCTCTTCTATAACCATAGCCTCGTCTTCACTGGCTAGATCACGTTGATCTATTATGCCAGTAATACAAGGACCCACTGGCTCACGCCCCCTGGGAGAAAACTTACCAAAACCTATGCCATTGATTGTTTGGTCACAGTTGTAGCCAAAGGCTAATACATCTCCATTGCCAGAGAAATGCTGTCCCAACTGATCAGATACTAATAGTCCCTGATTTTTAGATCTCATTAGAATCTCAGTAGATCCCAAGCTGCCAGCGCTGAGAATTACGATATCAGCACTCACAAAAAGAGTGGGAGCATCAAAAATTTCTCGATCAGCATCGACAACTTGATAATGGACTAGCCATCTCTTTCCCTGTTTTTCCAGAAATCGAACGGATACTTTTGTAAATATTTCGGCACCATGGTTGCAAGCATCTGGCAGATAGTTCATTAGCGTGGTATTTTTAGCTTTATAGTTGCAACCCGAAACACAGTCTCCGCAATTATTGCAGGGTTGTTGTTCTACGCCAACATGGTTGATTCCCCCTGGGAATTGATCGAAATTAACATTGATAGGTGGTCGATAAAATTTACCACCTAGATTTTTGGATGAAGCTTCTAGGGCTTCTAGCTTTTTGAGTTTTGGATATATTTCGGGATAGGGCATTGGCTTAAGCATTTCTTGTGCTTTTTTATAACCATCTTCGACAAGAGTATCAATATCTTCTCTGAATTCCCTGGGCCAAGATGATGAGCCAAGTACTCGATGTTCTGCTTTAAGCGAAACGTTGGCATTGATCAGTGATGTGCCCCCCAGTCCACAGCCAATTAATACATTCATTTCCTTATTAACTCTAAAATCAAAAAGGCCCGCATGGGATCCAATATGCCGACCTGGAAGATCTAATTGCATTTCAGCAGCGGCAGTATCTGCGGTATTTGGATATTCACCCGGTTCTATCTCTCGACCTCTTTCAAGTAAGCATACAGTTTGGCCCGCGCGAGCCATGCGCGATGCGGCAATAGATCCACCGTATCCAGAACCAATAACTACAACTGTATAGTGAGATTTGATTTCACTAATATCAGAAGACAGTGCCATGGTAGATAGGTTTGCTGAAGCCGCAAGATTACCACCAGAAATTTACGGATCTGATATTGATGCAAGTCTTAACTTGCTGCGCTGTTTGAAAATTTAACAATAGATCAGTGCCTGATAGGGGCTCTGGCAGGCGCTTCCACCCCCCCCAGTCAGCAAGCTAGTCAGCAAGCCAGTCAGCAAGAAGCCTTGAGCCGCAATGGATTCCAGGAATCTAAGGCGGTAATGTTGCGATTACCCAGCACTTGATTATGTAAAAACTGCATGGCCTCCTCCGGCAGAGAAGTGTGAGGAACCTAAGACATGCAGCCGATGGCGGGCTGCCAACTCAGCAGAGCAGCCAAGTTGGCAGAATCATTTCAGCAAAATGAGATCTGGAATTCTTCAAGATGTCCATTAATGCCGGCATCACATGGAAGTTTTTCATCTAGCTCAAGGCAGATCAAAAAATTGGTGATCCTCCCCGAGTATTTCCCATGACGCTTTGCCTTAACAAGGCCACTTTCGTTGTGAATCCAACATAATCTGAGAAGTTTCGAAGTGTTCTTAAGCAAAAAATAAATACTGGGCACTTAGAAAAATTGTCAGCTTGGCTCCCGCGAGTCATCGACCAGCCAGTCGAAGCAATACCTCCCAGTTTATGAGAGCGGTAAGATTTTGAAATTTTTGAGATGTCCTACTATCAAGTTTCTAGTAGCTAAAAACCAGACTATTCAAGCCTGAGTTGCCTGCCAGTTTAGCTCATGGTGACGGCGTTCAGCCTGTAGTTGCAGCTCATCCGTATCGGAATTCTCCAGGGGCAAATCAAACCAAAATGTTGTACCTATCCCCAGCTCGCTGGCCATCCTTATCTGAGTGCCATGCTTATTAAGAATGCCCCTAACAATTGATAGGCCAAGGCCTGTGCCTGCTTCCGTATGGACTGTGTTCTCAACTCGGTAGAATCGCTCGAAGATACGATCCTGTTCCAAGCTAGAAATACCGCAGCCACTATCGGCAATTTCGATGCGTAGCCTAGGAAGTGGCGAACTTAGATCACAGGAGGGGTTTTCGTTGGGCGGAACCGCAAGTTCCAACGGACAATGATCAGGCCAGGGGTAAGCTCTAAAAACGAGGCAGCCACCAGAAGATGTAAATTTAAGTGCATTACCCAGCAGATTGTCGAACACCTGCAATAGTAAATCCCAATTAGCAAGCACCCGGGGTAGCTGGGGATCGGCTTTCATGATCAGCTGGACGCCCTTTTCATCGGCATTTAGACGATAAGTACGCAGCGTCTGTTCGATGGCTGGCACAATAGAAAGAGGCTCAAAATTCCATTTACCATCGGATTCGAGCCTGGATAAATCAAGCACATCGTTCACCAACCGCGTGAGACGATCGGTCTCTGCGTTGGCAATACCAAGGAATTCAAGCTTCTCTGACTCGCTTAGTTGATCGCTCAGATCATGGAGGGTCTCCACATAGCTTTTTATATTAGATAGCGGCGTGCGCAGTTCGTGGGATACATTGCTAATAAAACGGGCCTGGGCGGCATTTAATTCCACTTCCCGAGTGAGGTCTTGGATCGTCATTGCAATACCCTTTAGCGATTCGCCATTGGCATCACTGACGGATTGCAAAACAATGCGAAGAGTGCGGGCAGGCTCACCGAAGCTGCAACGCACATCTGCTGATTCCCGCTCCAGGCTCTCCAGACTCTCCAGGGGAGACTGCAACTCCATGGCAAGCAAATCCGGCAACTCGGCGATCAACAAGTTGCCATCGAGGCTGCGGCCCTCCCAGCGAAACAGCCTCCGGGCGGTGGGATTCACCAGCACAATGCGACCCTCGCCATCCAGCAACACCGCCCCATCGGCCATGGTGGCAATCAATGACTGCTGCTTAACCTGGGCAGCGGTAAGCTCTTCGATATTGGCAGCTTTATAGACCTCTAATTGGGAGGCCATCGTATTGAAACCCTGGAGTAATTCACCTAGCTCACCACCCACCGGCAGGCTGATGCGAGTCTCAAAGCGACCGCCGGCCACCTCTCTTACCCCCTGCAGTAATTCCTTCACCGGCCTAGTAATTGTCAGGGCATTAAATACTGCTCCTAGAATCACTAAAGCCCAGATTGAGATAAATACCGCTACTGTTACCTCACGGGTCAGTGCGGCACTGGCCAGTAGCGTCTCGTTGGGATTGACACCCAGCGCCAAAACTCCCAAATAATTACCATCACTCACCATCGGCACAAATACATCTGTTACTTGACCATCCGGGGTTAGGTGTTGTCGTACCAGGGTAACGTCGGGATGTTGACGCAGTTCAGGGGGCAACTCCAGCCGCCGGCTCAGCAATAGCTCACTGCTGCCAGAGTTGGCTCCTATCGGTATGCCAAGATAAATGAGCCCAAGGGGATCAGCAAAAAAGATATAGCGCAGACTGGAGCTGGAATGCCAAAATCTATCGGCCACTTCTGCCAGTTCTCGATCCTTGCCTTCGGCCACCAGCGGCGTGACGTTTGCCGACAGCAGCAGGCCTAGGTCTCGACCATAGCGCGTATCACTAAAGCGCGCATCCCGCTGAATGCCATTGAGGGCCAAGAAGGTGATACCCGTCATCAACAGGCTCACCACCAGGGTGGCCACGGCCAGCAATTTGGTTTGCAGACTGAATTCAGACCACCAACGGGCCAGCAATTGGCGCCAGTTAGATCTATCCACATCCACCGGGGAGCCGTTCATCGACCGCGCACCTGGTGACCAATGTCGCGACGAAAATTCATTCCCTCAAACTGCACCTGCTCCAGGCCCCCATAGGCCCGCCCAAAGGCGGTATCGAAATCCTCCGCCTGGGCCACCACCGCCAACACCCGGCCACCGCTGCTGACACAGCTGCCATCTGCTTGACGCTGGGTACCGGCGTGGAACAGCTGCAGATTATCGGAGGGCAACAGGCTGTTGTGGATTGAGTCGCCAGTGCGAATCTTGCCGGGGTAGCCGGCGGCGGCGGCGATTACGCAGGCGCTGCAACCGGGGGCAATGGTGAGTGGTGGCGCCTGATCCAGGCTGCCCGTGGCACAGGCCAGCAGCACCGCAGCCAGCTCGGGGCCTAAAAGCGGCATCAGGGTTTCACATTCAGGATCGCCAAAGCGACAGTTGAATTCGATCACACTCGGACCATTTTCAGTGAGCATCAAACCGGCGTAGATCACGCCTCGGTAGTCGATGCCCCGCCGCCGCAGCGCCCCCAGGGTGGGCTCCAGTACCAGCTGGCGCACCAGCTCCAGCCCGGCCTCATCCAGCAATGGGGCCGGCGCATAGGCGCCCATGCCACCGGTGTTGGGGCCGGTGTCCCCCTCGCCGATGCGCTTGTGATCCTGGGCGGGCGGCAACAGCACCAGGCGCTCCCCATCGGTGAGGGCGAAGACGGACACCTCGGGACCGCTGGTGCGCTCCTCCAACACCAGGGCGGCACCCTTGGCCTGGGCAAAGCGACCCGCAAAAATATCGGCGATGGCGTCGCGCGCCTCCTGCATGGTTTCTGAAACGGTGACGCCTTTGCCTGCCGCCAGGCCATCGGCCTTGACCACCAGGGGCTTCCCCTGGGCCTCCAGGAGCGCCATGGCCTGCTCCAGGTCGGTGGCGGGCCAATGGCCGGCGGTGGGCACGCCCGCCTCCCGCATCAGGGTCTTGGCCCAATGCTTGCTGGCCTCCAGCTGGGCCCCATCGGCACCGGGGCCGAACACCGCCAGGCCCGCAGCCCGCAGGTGATCGGCCAGGCCGGCCGCCAGGGGGGCCTCGGGCCCCACCACCACCAACTCCACCCACAATTCACGGCAGGCCGCTAGCAGTCCCTGCTGGTCGGATTCGGCGATGGGCAGCTGGCGACAACCCTCCAGCTCCAGCGTTCCGCCATTACCCGGCGCCACCCACACCTGCTCGACGCCATCGCTGCGGGTCAGGGCCCAGGCCAGGGCATTTTCGCGCCCGCCGCCGCCCACCACCAGAATTCGGGCCGGCGTTCGGGGGCTGGGGGAGACGGTGGTCATGGCCTGGGGGGACGGAGGTGCCTTTGGCGGGTCTTCTAGGTTGAACGGCGCGCAGCGGGCCGCCGTGCCCTCTTCTATACATGGCGGCAGCTCCAGGCAGATCTCCACTGGCGGTTTCCTGGGCCCGGGCTGCTTCATGGGCTCAGGCTGCTTCCTGGGCCCAAGCGGCCTCCAGCCCCAGGGCCAGCCGCCGGGGCTGGCTGGCCCTGGTGCTGGTGGCGGCCCTGGCAGCGAGCCCCGCCCAGGCCCGCGGGGCCAAACCCAAGCCCAGCGAGGCGGAGCGGGCCTTTGCCGCCCTCCTGCGCCATGGCGACCTCGACCAGCTGGCGGCCGCCTGCCCGCGGCTGTTGGATCAGGGCTACACGACCCAATTGCAACAGCTGCAGCGGCGCCTGCTGGCGATCAAGCCCGCTCCCCAGCCGTTGGCGGTGGTGCTGGCCAATGCCGATGCCCTGCTCAGCTGCCAGGCCCCCCAGGCCGCCCTGCGGGTGTTGGAGCGCTACGGCCCAGCCCAGGGGGGGGAGCGTTTCCAGTGGTTGCTGCTGGAGTGGCGGGCCGCCCATGCCGGCCTGGATCACTGGCGGGCGGCGATGGCCCTGCGCCAGCTGGCCCAGGGTGAGCTGGCGCGACTGGAAACCCTGCTGTTGCCCGTACAGCGCAACGAGGATGGCACTGTCACCAGCCGGGCGGCCCTGGACCTGCTGGCCGCGGAATTGGAATCCCTGGAGCAACCCAAAGCGGCGGCAGAGGTGTTGCTCTCCGGTCGCCAACCCGGTCTGGCGACCGCCAACCGCATCAATCGAGCCGTGCAATTGATGCCGGAATTGCCGACCGCCGAGCGGGAGCGATTACTGGAGTTGGCCCTCGACCAGGCGGCGGCAGCCGGGGCCTGGTCCCTGGTGGCGGAGATCCTCGATCGTCAACTGGCCCTACCGCCCAGCGAAGACGGTGCCAAGGCGCGAGCTCGCGCCGCCCAACGACGGGCACGACTCAGCCCGCGCATCGACGACGCCTACGGTGAGCTGGGCTTGCGCCGCCAGGACCCAACCGCCCGGCGGCGCGTCCAGGAGCTGGAGCTGCAGCTGCGCTCTCCCCGGGCCCCAGGTGGCCACGCCGCCACCCCCCCTCTCTCCCCTCAGCCATGAGCGCTTACTCCCTCGGCCCCCTGCTGCATGAAGGGAAGGCCAAGCGCGTCTACTCCACCGACCAGGCCGATCTGCTGGCGGTGGAGTTCAAGGATGACGCCACCGCCTTCAATGCCCAGAAGAAAGCCCAGCTCAGCGGCAAGGGGGCTCTGAACTGCCAGATTTCAGCCCTGCTGTTCGAACATCTGGAACTGCAGGGCATCCCCACCCACTTTTTGGGGCTGCCGCCCGCCACTGCCCCCGATGACGAGGCCCCCGATGACGAGACCCCCGATGACCCGGCCCCCGATGACCCGGCAGGCGACCAATGCGCGGCAGGAGGGCACTGGATGCTGGTCCGCCCCGTGCGGGTGGTGCCGCTGGAGGTGGTGATCCGTAATATCGCCGCCGGCTCCCTTTGTAAACAGCTGCCCATTGCCCCTGGCACTCGCCTGGAGCGACCCCTGCTGGATCTCTACTACAAAGATGACGGCCTGGGCGATCCGCTGCTCAGCGAGGCCCGCCTGCGCCTGCTGGGCCTGGTGGACGACGGCCAGCGAAGCGAGATTGAACAGCTGGCCTGGCGGGTGAACGATGCTCTGCGGCAGTTGTTCGCCGGCATTGAGCTGGAGCTGGTGGATTTCAAAATTGAGCTGGGCTACAGCGCCGACGGCCAGTTACTGCTGGCCGATGAGATCAGTCCCGACAATTGCCGCCTCTGGGACCGCGGCATCGCCGACAGTCAGGAGCGGATTTTGGACAAGGATCGCTTTCGCCAGGATCTGGGCGGAGTTGTCGAGGCCTACGGGGAGGTTCTCAAACGGGTCCAGGGGGTCTGTCCGGAACCACGGGTCTACCGGTAAGGTCAGCCTCATTTGCGGCCGGGCCGCACCGTGATTTTGCAGATGGCCGGCTTGCGTGCGTCAGGGTCTGTTCCAGCCCAACTGTTGATCGGCTGGTGCGGCGCGGCTCTGCTGGGGGTAAGCCCAGCCCTGGCCCAGCCGGGGGTGCCAAAACCCGCTGGCGCCGGCACCCCTGCATCCAGCCCTAGCAGCCAGGACAGTCCCGGCGCCCAGCCAGCCCCTGCGGGGGCAAAACCCGCCAGCCCCAGTGCCGCCCCGCAGCAGGCCCCCGCAAACCCAAATGCCTCGGCACCGGCAGCCATAGCCGAGCCGAGGGTCTTGATCTCGGAGGTGGTAATCGAAGGCCTGGAGAACCATCCAGAGCGGGAACGGCTTGAACTGGCCGCCTACGGGGCGATGGCCGCCACTCCTGGCACCAGGGTCAGCCGCAGTGAATTGCAGACGGACCTATCGGCCATCTATGCCAGTGGTTGGTTCTCGGACGTGCGCATTCAGCCGGTGGACGGCCCGCTGGGGGTTCGCCTGGTGGTCAATGTGGTCGCCAACCCCGTACTGAAAAAAGTAAGCCTCGATCCGGTCAGCGCCAGGATCCCTTCTCAGGTGGTGGCCGATACCTTTGCAGCCGATTACGGCAGAACCCTCAACCTCAACAGCCTGCAAAGCCGAATGCAGGAGTTGCAGCGCTGGTACGCCGACCAGGGCTATTCCTTGGCCCGGGTCACCGGACCCCAGCGGGTAAATCCCGATGGCACAGTGGAGCTGCTGGTGCGGGAGGGCACCGTGGCCGGGGTGGAGGTGAAATTCCTCAACAAGGAGGGGGAATCCACCAATGCCAAAGGCGAGCCGATCAAGGGTAAGACCAAGCCCTGGGTGATCAGCCGCGAGGTGTCGATCAAGACCGGTCAGGTGTTCAACCGCCGGGAGCTGGAGGAGGACATCAAGCGCATCTACGGCACGGGACTGTTCAGCGACGTAAAAGTGACCTTGAAGCCCGTGGCGGCGGAGCCCGGCAATGTGGTGATCCAACTGGGGGTGGTGGAACAATCCACCGGCAGCCTTTCCGGCGGCTTGGGCTATAGCCAAAGCCAAGGTGTTTTCGGCCAAGTGCAACTGCAGGAAAGCAACCTTGCCGGGCGGGCATGGGATGGATCAATTAATTTTACCTATGGTCAGTTCGGCGGCTTAACCGATATCTCCTTCACTGACCCCTGGATCAAGGGCGATAAATATCGCACGGCATTTCGCGCCAGGTTTTTTCTAAGCAGAGATGTGCCTCAAATTTATCAGAGCCAAGATAACGGTCAATTCACTACAGTATCAGATGTATCCAACGGCTTTTACGCGGCGCCTTCTACGGCTTCTGCTTACAATATTTTTTCCACTACCAACCCCCTGGGCAAAACTTTCGGCTCGATTAATGACGCCGTAGCGGCGGGTTCAGTGGCCGGCCTGGGAGTGAACAACAACTGGTTCGCCCTGGATGGCAACACCGTCGCCATTCAGCGCTTCGGAGGCAGCCTGCAATTGGTGCGCCCCCTCAATGGCGGCAATCCATTCAAGCGCGCCCCCTGGAGCCTGGTGCTGGGGGTCAATGCCCAGCAGGTTACACCGGTTAATTTTGCGGGCGAATCAATGCCCTATGCCGTTGGTCCCCAAAATTTCAATGGTGGAACCACCACGGTTAACAACGTAATCTGTATTGCCTATAATTGTGCTAGCCATAACCAGCTCGTTGGCATTAGGGCGGCTGCCACCATGAATACCCTTAACGATACTCGCAATCCCACTTCGGGTAACTTCCTGAGCCTCGGCACTGAACAGTTCATCTCCGTAGGCGAAGATTCGCCCACCTTCAATCGCCTGCGGGGCAGCTTCACCCAATATATTCCAGTTAATTGGCTAAAGATCTATAAGGGCTGCCGTCCCAAAAAAGGAGAAGCTGCTGACTGCAAACAGGCCTTGGCCTTCCAGGTTACCGCTGGCTCAAACATCGGCAACATGCCCAGCTATGAGTCCTTCTGCCTAGGTGGCGCCAACTCGGTGAGGGGTTTTTATGACTGTGACCTGGGCGTTGGCAAGAGCTTTGGGGAAGCCACCCTGGAATACAGATTCCCCATCTTCAGGATTGTGAGCGGTGAATTATTCGTGGATGGCGGCACCGCCTTCGGCACCCAGGCAAATGTGAGCGGCAATCCCGGTGGCCTGTTGAGCAAACCTGGCAGTGGTTTTTCGGTGGGCACAGGCCTGATTTTGACCACCCCGGTGGGGCCCCTGCGGCTGGAGGTGGCCAGTAAGGATTTCAGCGGCGACTGGCGTTTCAACCTGGGCGTGGGCTGGAAATTCTGATGGCCATCTGGCCCAGCGATTACTCCGGGGCCTGGACCCTGGGGCAAGCCGTGGAGCGCAGCGGCGTAGGGCTCCATGGCGGCGCCAGCGGCCGCGTGCGGCTGCAGGCCAGCGAGCGCGAAGGCTATTGGGTGGGACGGCTGGATGGGCGGTCCCCGCAACCCCTGCAGCGGCTGTCGCCCTCCCTGGTCTCTGCCACCCAGCTCTGCACCTGCCTGGCCCTCGATAGCGGTCGGCTGGCCACCGTGGAGCACCTGCTGGCGGCCCTGGCTGGCTGCGGCGTCAACCAGGCGGAGATCCTGGTGACGGGGGAGGAGATTCCGCTGCTGGATGGCTCGGGCCTGCCCTGGGTGGAGGCGATCGCCGAGGCCGGTCTGGTGGCCATGGGTCCGCGGTTCATCGGCACCCCCCTGGGGGAACCGATCACCCTGTGGCGGGGCAGCAGTTTCGTCACCGCCCTACCTGCGGAGCGGCTATCGATCGGTGCGGCGATTGAATTTCCGCAGCCGGCCATCGGCCGACAGCTGTTTTCGTTGCAGTTGACTCCAGACCTGTTCGTGGAGCAGATCGCCCCGGCCCGCACCTTTGGCTTTCGCGAGCAGGTGGAGCAGTTGCTGGCGGCGGGCTTGATCCAGGGCGGCGCCCTCGACAACGCCCTGGTCTGCGACGGAGACCACTGGCTAAATCCGCCCCTGCGCTTCTCCGACGAGCCAGTCCGCCATAAACTGCTGGACCTGCTGGGAGACTTGGCCCTGGCCGGCTTGCCCCGGGCCCAGGTGTTCGCCTATCGCGGTTCCCACGGCCTGCACACGGCCCTGGCCACCGCCCTGGCAAGCCGGGAGACTGGCCGCCAGCCAAATGCCCTTGGGGGCCCTGCCAGCTAATCCCGCCCGTTATCCAAATCCCTGCTTCCTTGTCCATCAGCGCCCCCGCCCCCCTAGTGCCCGTGCTCTCCAGCGAGCAAATCCTGGGACTCTTGCCACACCGCTACCCCTTCGCCCTGGTCGATCGGGTGCTGGAACACGAGCCCGGCAAGCGGGCGGTGGCGATCAAGAACGTCACCCTCAACGAACCCCAGTTCCAGGGCCATTTCCCTGGCCGGCCGCTGATGCCCGGCGTCTTGATCGTGGAGGCCATGGCCCAGGTGGGCGGTCTGATCGTCACCCAGATGCCAGACCTGCCCAAGGGCCTGTTCGTGTTTGCCGGCATCGATGGGGTGCGCTTCCGTCGGCCTGTGGTGCCCGGAGATCAGCTATTCATTACCTGCGAGCTGCTCAGCCTCAAACGCCGACGATTTGGCAAGGTCCATGCCGAGGCCAGTGTGGATGGTCAACTTGTATGCGCCGGGGAACTGCTGTTCTCCCTGGTGGACTGAGACGATGGGGAGCACAGCCATGGCCACCAAGATCCATCCCACCGCAGTGGTCGATCCAGGCGCCCAGCTGGGCGCCGAGGTGCAGATCGGTCCCTATGCCGTGATTGGCGCGGAGGTGGAACTCGGCGATGGCTGCAGAATCGGCCCCCATGTGGTGATCGACGGCCGGGTGCGGATGGGTCGCGGCAACATGGTGTTTCCAGGGGCCTGCATCGGCCTGGAGCCCCAGGATCTCAAGTACGCCGGTGACCCCACCGAAGTGGTGATCGGCGACGACAACAGCATTCGCGAGTGCGTCACGATCAACCGGGCCACCTCTGGCCAGGAACAGACGCGACTGGGCAACTCCAACCTGCTGATGGCCTACAGCCACATAGGCCACAACTGTCAGCTGGGCGATCGGATCGTGATCGCCAACGGCGTGGCCGTAGCCGGCCATGTGGTGATCGGTGATCGAGCGGTGATCGGTGGGGTGCTGGGCATCCACCAATTTGTCCACATCGGCAGCATGGCGATGCTGGGTGGCATGAGCCGCATCGACCGCGACGTGCCCCCCTTCACCATGGTGGAAGGCCATCCCAGCCGCCTGCGGGGCTTGAACCGACTGGGGATTCGCCGCAGTGGCCTTGCCGATCGCGACGACGGCGCCCAGCTGCGCCAGCTGCAGCAACTCTGGACCCTGCTCTACCGCAGCGATCGGGTGATGGCCTCGGCCCTGGCCGCCGCCCGGGAACTGGAGCTGCTGGAGGCGGGCGAGCAGTTGGTGGCCTTTTTGGAGGCCTCCACCGGTCCCGGCCGGCGGGGCCCTACTCCCGCCCAGCGCTGATGGTGCGCCTGCTGGTAAGCACCGGTGAAGTATCCGGGGATCTGCAGGGCAGTCTGTTGATTCGAGCCCTGCGCAGCGAAGCCAGCCAGCGGAACCTGACGCTGGAGCTGGTGGCCCTGGGGGGGGAGCGGATGCGCCAGGCCGGGGCGCAGCTGATCGCCGACACCGCATCGATGGGGGCCATCGGCCTCTGGGAAGCCCTGCCCCTGATTTTGCCGACGCTGCGGCTACAGCGGCGGTTGCGCCGCTGGCTGACCAGCAATCCCCCCGATGGCGTGGTGCTTATCGACTACATGGGCGCCAATATCAACCTGGGCCTGCGCCTCAAAAGTCTCTATCCCCAGGTACCGATCACCTATTACATAGCGCCCCAGGAATGGGCCTTCAGCCTGGGGGATGGAGGCACCACAAGGCTGATCGGCTTTAGCGACCGGATCTTGGCGATCTTCCCGGAGGAAGCCAGCTTCTACGGCGAGCGTGGGGCCTCCGTCACCTGGGTGGGCCATCCCCTGCTGGACACCCTGGCCGAGCTGCCCAGCCGCGAACAGGCTCGCCAGCGCCTGGGGCTGGATGCCCAAGTGCCCGTGCTGCTGTTGTTGCCGGCCTCAAGGCGCCAGGAACTGCACTATTTGCTGCCGGCCATGGCGGCGGCGGCGGCCGAGCTGCAGCGCCGCCATCCCAGCCTGGAGGTGCTGGTACCCACTGGCCTGAGTGGATTCGAAGCGGAACTCACCGCCGTTCTGGCCAAAGAGGGCGTCAGGGCAAGGGTTATTGCGGCGAGTGACGCGGATCGCCTCAAGCCCGA
Source organism: Prochlorococcaceae cyanobacterium (assembly GCA_044356375.1). Taxonomy (GTDB): domain Bacteria; phylum Cyanobacteriota; class Cyanobacteriia; order PCC-6307; family Cyanobiaceae; genus UBA5018. The sequence goes on from JBIKWK010000008.1 coordinate 27,093, forward strand.
CCTCTGCGCCGCCGCGGATCTGGCCCTGGCCAAGTCGGGCACGGCGAATCTGGAGTTGGCGCTGCGGGGGGTGCCCCAGGTGGTGGTCTACAGGGTGAGCCGGGTGACGGCGTTTGTGGCCCAACACCTGCTGCGCTTCAACGTGCCCCACATCTCACCGGTAAACCTGGTGTTGCGGGAGCGGTTGGTGCCTGAACTGCTGCAGGATCAGCTCAGCGCCGAGGCCATCGTGGCTGAGGCCGCACCGCTCCTGGATCCCGCCGGCATCGCCCGCCGCCGCATGCTGGAGGGCTATCAAAGGTTGCGGCGCGAATTGGGGGAGCCCGGGGTCACCCACCGGGCCGCGGCTGCCATCCTGGATCTGGTGGCGCCCGCAAGCCGCCATGGCTGAACTGAGTTTTTTTGATGCCGAGTTTTTTGACCCCGAGTTTTTTACCAGGAATGAATTCTTTCGAGCTGGGTGGAGCTGGTATTGGAGCTATAAATGATGGCAGCAGTAGCTATACCAGGGGCTCTCGCGCAGCAAAGCCAAGGCTGGGAAGGCCATCTTTGTCGTGTCCAGCAACACCACTACCAGCAACGCCACTACCGGCAAAGCCACTATTGTCGCCGGTGTTAGCGCCACTATTGACGCCATTGTTAAAGATGGCGCGATTTTTGATTTTGGCGCCATTATTGATTTCACTGCTGGCCCCCCTGCCGGCCCTGGCGGCTCCGGCCCAGGAGGCGGTGTTTGCCGGAGGCTGCTTTTGGTGTCTGGAACACGACTTAGAGGTGTTGCCTGGAGTGTTGACGGCGGAGAGCGGATACAGCGGCGGCAAGTTGACCAATCCCAGCTACCACCAGGTATCGGCCGGGGGGACGGGCCATCAAGAAAGTGTGCGGGTGCGATTTGATCCCGATCGGCTCAGCTACGGGGCCCTGCTCAAGGCCTATTGGCGCAACATCGATCCTCTGGATGGCGGCGGTCAGTTTTGCGATCGGGGCGATTCCTACCGGCCTGTGATCTTCACCAGTGGCAAGCAACAGGCCCAGCAGGCCCAGGCCAGTGCCGCCGCCGCCGCCAGGCGGTTGGGATTGGCCAGATCAGCCCTGGCCGTGCAAATCAAACCGCTCCAGCGGTTCTGGCCAGCGGAGGAATACCACCAAAACTACGCGGAGCGCCACGGAGCTCGTTATGGCTACTACCGCTGGTCCTGTGGACGGGACCGCCGCCTGCAGCAGGTGTGGGGGTCGATAAAGTCTGATGCAAATATGCCGGCTACCAACGTCAGTTCCTAGGGCCATCGCCCAGGAAAACCTGAGAAGATATGGAAGATTCCAGTGGATGTTTTGCCTATGACAGGAGTATCAGCAACGATTTTGCAACTGAAAATTGTTTGGCGGCAGACCTAACGTGAAAAGGCCCCTGCACCAGCGGCGTATGTACCTGCTGATAATTCGTGACGGCCTGCAGACCCGGCACATCGGGCCCTACGCCAGCCCCAAACAGGCCGCCGACGACCTGGATCGATTACTGCCCCTCTGCAGTGACCGGGCCCGCTGGCAGATCCATGCCCTGGAATCCCCCGACCAACTGCTGGCCAGCATGGGGCAATCAAAACTGCCCTTGGCCCGAGGGGGAAAGCAGAAGAGCGTGGTAGGGGCCGCCTAAGCCCCAAAGCAAAGCCAACGGACTAAAACCAACGGACCAGTACCAACGGAACCAGCTCCAAACCGCTGGCAGCCAAAAAACCACTGGCAGCCAAAAAACCACTGACAGGATCTAATCCTCAAAACATCGAACCCAAAGGGCATCGACCCCGTGGCGCCGAACCTGCGGCTCCGACCCCGCAGCATCGAACCCGCAGCATCGACCATTAGGCCAGCGGCCTCGTGGCACCAAACCCCCTTAGCACCAAAAAATGTCTAGCCATGGGTCCGCTGGCCAAGGGCACCGTGAGCCCTAGGTGACTCTGGAAAACCGGTGACTCTGGAAAACCACCGTTCCTGAAATTGCCGGACTCGCCCCCCGCAAGTCAGGGACAAGCCAGTATACCCAATGATTCTGATGCCTTGAATCTAGGAAAATAAACTATTCTGATGCTTTGAATCTAGATTAATAAATTATCCTGAGGCCTTAAATCTAGGTGAATAAATTATTATGACGCCTTGAGTTCAGGGAGATTGGTTTTTTTGGAGGTGCTCTTTGTGGAGGCTCTGAATAACCGGCATTTCGTCGCCCCAGCCAGCTGAGTGCCATTGCGGCATCGTGGCTCGATGGGCAGCGGCTAGGGTTCTTCAGAGCATCCTTAAAATTTTAAAATTTCGCAATAACCAATCACAAAATCACTGGCGGCCTGGATAGCCCCGCAGCAGGCCACTTTCGATCATCAAGCCCACGCCGGCCGTGATCAAGATCAGCCCAAAACTGCCGTACCAGAACCAGGGACCAGGGGCCCGCAACATGGTCAGCGACAGGGCCTCCCCATTGGCGGCGACCAGTTGGGCCCTGGAGGCCAACTGCTCCATGCCCCTGCGGATGATCGCTTCGCCGAACAGGCAGAGACCCGCCGGCAACATCAGCACACCGAGCTGGGCCTTCACATACCAGCGGATCTTCTGAACAGCCATCGGCCCACCCCTAGCTGCACTTCAACCTAGGCGCCGACTTGGCTGGGGGCACCGGCCATCAACCAGTTCACCAAGGTGCGCACGCCAAAGCCGGTGGCGCCGGCGGGCTCGCTGCCGCGGCCCTTGTCGCTCCAGACGGTGCCGGCGATATCCAGGTGGGCCCAGGGCAGATCCTTGCTGACGAAATCCTGCAGAAACAGGGCTGCTGTGATCGAGCCCCCGGGCCTGGGACCGGTGTTCTTCATGTCCGCGAATTGGCTCTTGAGGCCCTGCTTGTAGGACTTCCTCAGGGGCATGCGCCAGAGGTCTTCCCCGCCGCTGCCGCCGGCTTGCAACAGCGCATCGGCCAGGCCATCGCTGCTGGACCAGAGGCCGGCAATCTCCTCCCCCAGGGCGATCACACAGGCACCGGTGAGGGTGGCCAGGTCCACCACCACATCTGGTTCCAAGCGACAGGCATAGACCAGGGCATCGGCCAGGGTCAGCCGGCCCTCGGCGTCGGTGTTGTTGATCTCGATCGTCTTGCCATTGGAGGCGGTAACGATGTCGCCGGGATGCACCGCATCGCCATTGATCATGTTTTCGCAGGCGGCCACGATCACGTGCAGCTCCAATCCGGCGGGCCGGATCTGGCCGATGGCCCGGGCGGTGCCCAGCACCGCCGCGCTACCGCCCATGTCGTACTTCATCATCTCGATCTGGGAGCCGCCGGTCTTGAGGTTGTAGCCGCCGGAATCAAAGGTGAGTCCCTTGCCCACCAGAGCCACCCGGCGGGTCACCGGACCATCGGGCCGATAGATCAGGTGGATGAACTTGGGCGGCAGGGCCGACCCCTGGGCCACGGCCAGGTAGGCGCCCATGGCCAATTCGGCGCAGTCGTCGCGCTCCAGCAAATTCAGCTCCAGGTGATGGTGGCTGGCGATCTGGGCGGCGGTGTCCGCCAGGTGCTGGGGGTTGGCCACATTGGGCGGTGCGGCCACCAGCTCCCGGGCCAGTTCAACGCCGGCGCAGATGGCGTCCAGGTGGGCCAGCCCGGCGGTCGCCCCCGGCTCCAGGCCCACCAGGGTGAGCTGCCCCAGCCGGGGCGCGGCCCGATCGGGCTCACTCTTGAAGCGCTGGTCGCTGTAGGTGGCCAGCCGCACGGCTTGGCCCAGGACCGCCGCCGCCGTGGCGCCCTCGATCCCCTCCAGCGGCATGGCCAGGCCCAAACTGGTGCAGCCGGCGGCCCTGGCCGCCGTAGCGGCGCTGGCGGCGGCGGCGCGCAGGGAGGCGATGGCGAAACTGGCGGGATCGCCAAGACCCACCAGGATCAAGCTGCCGGGCAGCTCAGACAAAAATTCCAGGCAGGCACAATCGCCCAGCTGCCCCTTGAAGCGCCGTTGGGCTAGCCGGGCCAGCAACTCGGGGCCGTAGCGATCGGTGAGGGCCTGGAGCAGCGGGTGGTCAGCAGGCGCGTCTTCTCCGCCGGCGAATAGCCCCACGGCCAGGGCCTGGTCGCTCCAGCTCCCCAGGGCCGCCGCGAGCTCGTGGGGAAGGCAGCGAATCTCCATGCACCGGACCCTGATCAGCTGGTAATGCTAGCCAGCCCGGCTGCACCCCCTAACTGCCATCCTGGCTGCCACACCAGCTCTCCCTACTCCAGGTCGAGCTCGGCGGTGAACGGCGTGGCCCAGCGCTGGCGGGTCTCTTTGTTGAAGGGCGGCAGCCAGCGCCGAATCAGGGCCTGCTCCAGGGCCCGCCTGGGCTGGATGGCGGCCGGCACATCCAGCCAGAAGCGGATGCTGGGCCTGCCCTCCAGGGCGGCCTTGGCCAGGGCCTCTCCATAGGCCGTCAAGTAGCGCTTGCAGTCGTGCTCCCCCTTCCAGCGCCGATCGGCCCGGCCGGTTTCACCCACGTAGAGCACCAGGGGCTGCTCCAGCCCCGGCGGGCGATCGATCACTAAATAGATGGCCGCTCCGGCCTGGGGCGCCTGGGGCCAGCGCCAGAAGCTCAGGGGCTGGGGGCGCAGGGCCAGCGGATCAAAAGCGGCCGCCTGGGCCTCGGGCGATGGGGCGGCGGCGAACAGGCTGGCCTGCAGCGGCGCCATGGCCGCCCCGGCGAACAGGGGCCCCTGGTGGCTGGCCACCAACCGCTGCCAGGCCAGCAGTTGATGGGCCAGCAGCGGCAACTCGCCGCCAGCACCGCCGCCAGCGTCGCCGACGTTGGAGCTGGCCATAGAGCTGGCCATGGAGCTGGCCGGCTGCCAGCCGGAGAACAGGTCGCCCTGACGCATGGGTTAGGGGCGGCGGGGGGGTGAGGGCAGCACCGGGCCGCAGGGCCCCTGCGAGAAGCGCACCCGGCCGATCCAGCTCTCCACCAGCTCGGGCGGCAACTGCAAGCGCTGCTGCAGCTCGGCCAGATCGAGGAAGGGGGAGCGGGCCCGCTCCCGCAGCAGGCGGCGGATGCGCTCGCGCGAGAGCCCCAGGGCCAGCAAATCAATCGGCCGGGCCCGGTTGAGATCCAACGGCGGCGGCGAGGAGCTGGTGGTGGGGGCTTCCCCATACCAGCGGAATTCCAGCAGCGGCAACCAGGTCGCCAGCTGGGATTGGCTTAGTTCCAACAAATTTTTGAGATCTTCCGGGCCGCTCAGCTGCACGCCGCCGGCCTGGAGCCGCAGCAGCAGGTCCACCTGGGCGGGGCTTAGGCCCGGCAGCCGCAACCAATCGGTCCTGGTGGCGCGGTTCACATCCAGGCGCCAGCCGAGGGCGGCGGCATGGCGCACCTCGGCGGCATCGCGCAGGCGCAGGGCAGGATTTTGGCTCAGTTTCAGGGCCAACAGCTCTCGCTCCACCAATTCGCGGTCCAGCGATTCACGCTCCAACGATTCACGCTCCAGTGCTTCGCGATCCAATGGCTGCCCCTCCAGGGGCCGCTGATCGGGTTTGAGCTGGCCATTTAGCTGGTTAGAGAGGCCAGGGCCAGCCTGGCCTGCCGCTGCTGCCGGGGTTGGCGGTGCCGTTGGCGCCGTTGGTGGCGGAGGTGGTGGCGCCAGCTGGCCGGTGGCCAGCAGCAGGCGCCGCGCCAGGGGATCCAGCCAGTGCCGCTGAGCCATGCTGCGGGGAGCGCCAAGGTGCTGTACAGCGAAGGTAGCGGGGATGCGTGGATCCGCACTCCCATGGCCGCCCACAGATCCCCAGAATCACATCAGCTTTCTACGGCGCCGTATCGCCTGGCCCATGGCGTTCTTCGACTCGGAAATCGTTCAAGACGAGGCCAAGCACCTGTTTGGCGACTACCAGCAGCTGATGCAGCTGGGCAGTGACTACGGCAAATTCGATCGGGAGGGCAAGAAGCTCTACATCGAGCAGATGGAGTCGATGATGGACCGCTACCGCGTGTTCATGAAGCGCTTCGAGCTATCGGAAGATTTCCAGGCCAAGCTCACAGTGGAACAGCTGCGCACCCAGTTGGGCCAGTTCGGGCTCACCCCCGAAACGATGTTCATCCAAATGCACCAGACCCTGGAGCGAATGAAGAGCCAGCTGGAGCCCCAGGGCTGAGCTGGTCCGGCTGAGCAGGGCCAATGCCTACGATCCGCCCCAGATGCAGGGGCGCCGGGGGCCCGCTAGCACGATGGCCCAAGCCGCCTGGAATCTGCCCACCTGGCTGGAGAGGGGGGTGGCCGACCTGTTCCCCGCCGCCGACCTGGGCACTGGCCCGGAAGCGGTGGGCGCCGTCGACCAATCGCTAGCGGCCCGCCTGGCGGAGGTCGAGGCCGCCGGCCGGCCGCTGCGGGTGAAATTGGGCATCGACCCCACCGGCTCCGACATCCACCTGGGCCACTCGATCCTGTTCCGCAAGCTGCGGGCCTTTCAGGATGCTGGCCACACCGCCGTTCTTATTATTGGTGATTTCACCGCACGCATCGGCGACCCCACCGGCAAGAGCGCCACCCGGGTGCAGCTGAGCGCCGCCCAGGTCGAGGCCAACGCCGAAACCTATCTGGTGCAGCTGGGCCTGGGCCAGGATCCGCAGCGGGCGCTGTTGGATTTCCAAACCCCCGGGCGGCTGGAGGTGCGGCGCAATGGCGAATGGCTGGCGGGCATGAACCTGCCGGAGGTGATCGAACTGCTGGGGATCAGCACCGTGGGTCAGATGCTGGCCAAGGAGGACTTTGCCAATCGCTACGGCGGCGGCACGCCAATTTCCCTACACGAATTTCTCTACCCGCTGCTGCAGGGCTACGACTCGGTGGCGGTGCAGGCGGATGTGGAGCTGGGCGGCACCGATCAAAAGTTCAACGTGGCCATGGGCCGCGACCTGCAGCGTCATTTCAGCCAGCGACCCCAATTTGGCATGTTGCTGCCGATCCTGCCGGGGCTCGATGGGGTGCAGAAGATGAGCAAGAGCCTGGGCAACACGGTGGGGCTTGCCGATGATGCGCTCACCATGTATTCAAAGCTGGAAAAAGTACCCGATGCGGCGGTGGAGGAATATCTAACGCTGCTCACGAATTTGGATTTAGCGGCCCTGCCCAGCAATCCCAGGCAGCGTCAAAAGGCGATGGCCCTGGCCGTAACCGCCAGTCGCCATGGCGAGTTTGCCGCCCTGCAGGCCCAGGCGGATGCGGGCAATTTGGTGTTGCGGCCAGATGCCGATGGTGCAAGCTCCGGCGCAGATGCAGGGGGCGGCGCATCGGTGCCCGATGCCTCCCTGGCGGCGGTGAACTTCCCGGCCAAAGCCTTCTATCTGCTCAGCGCTGTAGGCATCTGCACCAGCAGCGAGGCCCGGCGACAGATCCAGAACGGCGGCGTGCGGCTGGATGGCCAGAAGCTCACAGATGTGAACCAGCTGTTTAGCGACGCCAGCGAACTGGAGGGCAAGGTGCTGCAACTCGGCAAGAAGACATTTCGGCGGCTGGTGAATTAGACGGCGGCTTGTGAAATAGTCGTGTGGTTAAGGACAGCCCAAGTGCTGCTGGGGTTGGCTGCTGGGGGCGCTGCTGGGGCCCACTCACCAATTGCCATTGGGGGATTTTTAGCAGCTGCCGCCAGGAGCCGCCGTGGTTTGCTCCTGGGGCCATCTAGCAGCTGCCGCTGGGGCTCTGTAGCCGCTGAAGCTTGGGGCGCCTTTCTCCAGCTGCCGCTGGGGCCCCAGCGGCGTTCGGCGAGAATTGATCGAGGCCGAGATGGAGCCATGGCAGAGCTGTTGCCCACTGCCGCGGAGCGGCTGCCCCTTGCCGCGGAGCGGCTTTCCGCTGCCGCCGAGCGGCTGATCGTGGCTCTCGACGGCATTGGAGCTGAGCAGGCGCTGGCCCTGGCAGCCTCGATTCCCGATTTGCGCTGGGTGAAGGTGGGGCTGGAGCTGTTCACCGCTGCCGGCCCGGAGGTGGTGAGCCAGTTGCGGCAGCAGGGCAAGCGGGTGTTTCTAGACCTGAAGTTCCACGACATCCCGGCCACCATGGCCGGCGCCTGCCGCAGCGCCAGCAGGTTGGGGGCCGAACTGATCACCGTGCATGCCGCAGCAGGCCGCGACGCCCTCCAGGCCGGCCAGGAAGCCGCAATGGAGGCGGCCAGCGCCGCCGGCCAGGTGCCGCCCACCCTGCTGGCCGTGACCGTGCTCACCAGCTGGGAGCAGGAGCCCTTTGCCGCCGAACTGGCGATCGCCGAACCGATTAGCAGCTATGTGCCCCGGCTGGCCGCCCTGGCCGCCAGCGCCGGCATCGGCGGCTGCGTCTGCTCCCCCTTGGAAGTGACTGCATTGCGGGCGGCCCATCCTGCCCCCTTTGCGCTGGTGACTCCGGGGATTCGGCCGGCGGGGGCCAGCCCTGGCGATCAGCGGCGGGTGCTCACACCGGCGGCGGCGATCGCCGCTGGGGCCAGCCAGTTGGTGATCGGTCGACCGATCACGGCCGCCAGCGACCCAGCCGCCGCTTTTTCAGCAATCTGCGCTGAATTGGCAACAGCATGAACAGCCCAGTTACCGGAGTCGAGGATTTAGCACTTATCCCCTCGGCGCTTACCCCCATCGACACCGATCTATTGGCGACGGTTTGTGAGGCGGCGGCGGCCAGCCCGCGCCTGCGCAGCAACCACAACCTGCACGGCCTTGATGATCTGGTGCAGCGCTTTCTCAATGCCCTGCAGCCGGGCACTTACGTAAGACCCCACCGCCATCTACGCCAGGATCCGGCGGCGGGCTTTGAGTTTGTGCTGGTATTGCAGGGGTCTTTGGGCCTGCTGCTGCTTGATGCCAGCGGCGCGGTAATCGAGCGGCGAGTGATTGCCGCTGGCGGGCCCCTGCGGGGGGTGGAGTTGGCCACCGGCAGCTATCACACCCTGGTGGCACTGGAGCCAAACACGGTGGTGTTTGAGCTCAAACAGGGCCCCTATCAACCTGCCAGCGATAAGGATTTCATGGCTGGTTTCCCCCTGGAGGGTACGCCGGAAGCCAGGCTGCAGGAGCAGGCCTGGCGGGCAATGTTTAGCTAAAGGCAACCCTCAGCTGAAAGCAACCCTCAGGTCACAATCAACCCTTAGGTCACAATCAATCCTCAAGCCACGGCCACCCTCAGGCCACCGCCACCAGCACCCGGTGGCGGGGATCGCAGGCCACTCGCCGCAGGGAGTGGAAACCGGCTGCCTGCAGGGCCGCCGACATATCCAGGCTGAAGTATTGCTCCAGGTAGGGCTCGGTGCTCTTGAGCAGGGTGGCGATCGGGGCCGGCAGGCGGCGGATCAGCTCGGATTCCGGGTCTTGATCCACCATGGCCAGCACGCCGCCGGGCCGCAGCAACCGATGGGCTTCGGCGAGCACGGCGGCGGTGGCGCTGCTGGGCAATTCATGGCAAACAAATTGCAGCGTGATCAGCTCATAGCTGGCGCTGGCCAGGCCGCTGGCTTCAGCGGCGGCGTGGTGCCAGGCGGCGATCGGCCGGGCTGGCGAGGCCTCCGCTTCTCTAGCCCAGGCTACGGCCAACATTTCAGGTGAAAGATCCAGACCTTCCACCCGCACATCGGCAGCTTCCCTTTCATCCAGCCAATCCTTGAGCGATCTGGTGCTCACCCCCACCGAGCAGCCCAGATCCAGGGCCCGCCGCACCGGCAGGCTGAGGCTGGGGGCGATGGCGGCCATGATCGCGGCCCGCAGCCGCTGCTGCGCCTGGCTTGGGCTGAGCAGTTCCGCCGGCCAAATCCGCAGGGCCATGGCATCGGTGGCCTGTTCCGCTTCGCAGGCCGCCTCCCAGCAGAGGTTGCCCAGCTGGTAGGCGTGGAAGCGGGCCCGGTAGTAGCCAGGCGTGGAGGTGACTGGATCACCACTGCCCTGCAGCAGCGGTGCGGCCTGGGTGCGCAAATGTTCCCGCCTGGCCCGCCAATCGATGCCGCGGCGCTCGGCGGTGCGAATGATCAGCCGCCGGGCCTGCCAAAACAACAGCTGCCGCAACGGCTCCAGGGCCAGCAACCGCTCGATCAACCAGCCGATTGGATGGCCGCTGGCCACCCAGTTGGGCGGCGTCTGGCTAGGGCTGGGGCCAGTAGGTGAGCCAGTGGTGGTGGCAGCTAGGGACAAGGCATTGCTGGGAGCTGGCGGCCATTCTCCCGCTACCCCTGGCCAGAGCAGCTATCCGATGGAGGCCTCAAATTGTGGGCTCAGCCCTGGGGCACAGTCCATAAGCCCAGCCGATAAGCCCAGCCCTAGAGCCCAGAGCCTTAGCCCAGCAGAAAGGCCAATCGGTGTGGCCAATCAGCCCGGAGCATTTGCCCGGACCCGGCTGGGTTACCCCAGCCAGCCTGGCTTAGCGAAGCTCTAGAAAATCTGAGCCACAGCTAATGGAGCCCCGCTGCAGCATGGGTTTCCATGGGGAGGGTCGCAATATTGGCGGTTTTCCAGACCTTCCTTGGAGGCTCGCCAAGGTGGTGAAAACCGCGCAGCTATGAGCCCTCATAGCGTGAGGCACAACTCTTCGCGGTTGGCGCCTGAAGTGCTGGGGCCATAGATGCTGTCCAAGCCAAACTGCTCGCGGATGCGCAGCGGTATTTGCCGCGAGAAGGGAATTCGGGGCATGGGCAATTCCTCCATTGTTTCAGATGATTCATAGAGGCTTAAGTAGTTGTCATAATTGTTCCAGGCTACTCTTGTTAGCTCCCCATCGCGGTAGGTGGGCAGATAACTCTCGGTGAGCAGGTCGTTGGCCCACACCAGCACATGCTGTTCAAATTCCAGGGAGTAGTAGGTGAAGGAATCAGCCTCTTTTTGTTCAGCCAGGGGGCTGTGCGGCTCGATTTGGCGGCGCTGATCATATTCGCTCAGCTCTTCCAGTTGGTAGATGGACTGGCCATTGATCAAGGCCTGCGCTTCCACCAGGCAATTGCCCAGGGCAAAGGCATGGCTGGGAGTGCAATAGATATCCGCCGAGGGCAGACTGTCGCCAAATACCCCCGCATGGAGGCGGATGGGCATCCTACCAGTTGCCTTGAGATTATTCACATGGCGGGTGGAAATGCCCAGGAACTTGAGCGGCAGCGGGCCATCAGGAGTGAGCACTAGATCGCCAATTTGCAGCTCTTGTACCGGGCGATTACCAGAGGGGGTGCGGATCAGGGTGCCGGCGGAGAGGCAGGGAGGGTCGGGAATAGGGTCGGTATCAGTGTCGGTATCAGGGTCGGGAATAGGGTCGGTATCAGGGTCGGGAATAGGGTCGGTATCAGGGTCGGGAATAGGGTCGGTATCAGGGTCGGTATCAGGGTCGGGAATAGGGTCGGTATCAGGGTCGGTATCAGGGTCGGTATCAGGGTCGGTATCAGGGTCGGTATCAGGGTCGGTATCAGGGTCGGTATCAGGGTCGGTATCAGGGTCGGGAATAGGGTCGGGAATAGGGTCGGGAATAGGGTCGGGAATAGGGTCGGGAATAGGGTCGGTATTAGAGTCGGTATTAGAGTCGGTATTAGAGTCGGTATTAGAGTCGGTATTAGATCCGGTATTAGAGTCGGTATTAGATCCGGGTGGGCTGGAAGTAGGGTCGGTATCAGGGTCGGTATCAGGGTCGGGAAAAGGAAGCTGCGGGAGAGGCCCTCCACTTTCTATAGCTCTCAGGAAAGCGTCATAGTAGAGCTGGTTGTATGAGTCATGACCCATATTATTTGTCACGTATTCATTTAACTGATTCCTTCTCCTAATCCTTTCAAGGTGCTTCGTCAGGTTGAATATATCAAGAAAATCAAGAAAATCCATTGCTGTTGTTGAACCTAGCGGCATGTCTATTTTGTGGCTACGGAATTAAAAAAAAGGGGGGGGGGATGAGTTCTGAAATAATTCTTAGTTTTAGCCCACCTGCACCGCTCATCTTTTGCACCTGCAGCCCCAATCGCCCACTGGCGATCGCTCGTCACAGCTGGGCTGTCACGGTCAGGCATTGAAGCACTGCAACTAGCCAAGCATGCCCACTTCAGCCAAAGCCCTGGCCCATCCCTGGGATTTACCCACGCCAGCCCCCCATGTTGGCGCACTAAGTAGGTTGGCAAAAATTTTTCGAGGTTGGGCCGTCGACAATTTTGATGTATCATAGGATTTATTTCCGTATTGAGAGGTCCTTATGAGCGCGAGGCTTCGAGTTTTTCTGACTCCCGAGGAAGATCGCACCTTGAGAGAGCTTCATAGAGCCAAGGATGTGCCACAACGTGTCAAAGACCGTGCGCAGGTTGTGAGAATGAGCGCCAGGGGAGACTATGTTGAAACAATCTCAATCTACTTAAATTGGACGAAAGAAACTGTTCGAAGAACACTTAAGCGATGGGAAAGCGGTGGGCTCGGAGGCTTATGGGATGCTCAAGGTCGTGGCAGGCCTCGACGATGGACAGAAGAAGATATGACTCATTTAGATGAGATTATCCGAGACGAGGAGAAGACCCATACAAGCCAACAGCTTGCCGGTAAACTTAGCAACAATCGAAAAGTCACCTTAAGCACAAGTCACCTGAGAAGACTCCTTAAAAAAAGGGGATCTGCTGGAAGCGCACACGCCAAAGCCATCGACGCAAGCAAGACATAGCACTGAAGGAGATAAAACAGGCAGAGCTCCAGATGCTTGAAAACGCCTCTGCCGCAGGGATTGTTGACTTATACTACCTTGATGAATCTGGCTTCTGTCAATGGAGCGACTCTTCCTACAGCTATTATTTTCGCGGTGAACAAAAAAGACAAGAGCAGACTAAAAATAGGGGACAACGCATTAGCATTCTGGGAATTTGGCAGCCAATGATGGCGTTTCTATATACGCTTGTTGTTGGCTCATTGAAGAGCCATCATTATGTAGCCATGCTCAATGCTCAAGCTGACGAGGCCGAGCTGGAGTTTAAGAAAAGTGGCAAAATTAGGGTGATAGTCCAAGACAACGGTTCAATCCATCTCAGTAAATACACTCAAAAGCACTGGGAGGAGTGGCGAGCCAAATGCCTCTATCTGTTTTTCTTGCCACCGTACTGCTCAGAGATGAATCTGATTGAACTTGAGTGGCTTCATCTAAAACGAGACGAACTCGCGGGAAGGATGTTTTCTGATATTCCTGAGCTTGCATATCATGTGGTTCAGGGTATTGAGAATAGAGCTGCCAAGAATGGCTATTTTGCCCGGCCCCTATCAGTTTAGCTAACTTTACAAACCGTAACCTAGGTCGTTTTATTTATGGCGACCTACTTAACCCTGGCCACCCCCCTTTTTTTAATCAACCCCACCACGCCCCAACCACGCCAAAAAACAACCATCACCCCACCAGCTCACCAGGGTGCAGTAATTGGCCATAGAGCTTTTCCAGGGCGTCGATGTTGTGGCTGAGGCTGTAGCGCTCCAGTACCCGGGCCCGGGCGCGGCGGCCCAGTTCGGCGCTGAGTACCGGCTGGTCGCGTAGCAGTGGCAGCAAAGTGCGCAGTTGGGTGGTGACCGCTTGGGTGCTGATCACGATGCCGGCGCCCCCCTCCAGCACTTCGCCATCGGCGCCGGCATCGGTGGCGATGCAGGCCGTGCCGCTGGCCATCGCCTCCAGCAGCGCCAGGCTCAGCCCCTCCACCAGCGAGGGCAAAATAAATACTTCCGCTAATTGCAATAGCGCCAGCCGCCGCAGCCGATCTGGCTCATGGCCCCACCAGAGCACTCGGTCTTCTTCTCCATAACTCTGCATCAACTGTTGGCGCATCGTTCCATCGCCCACCACCACCAGGCGGCAACCCGGCAGCTGCACCAGCCGCCAGGCTTTTAGTAGCGCCTCCACATTCTTTTCGGGAGCGATGCGGCCCATATACAAAAATATCCGCTCATTGCCAAACTGGCGCTGCAGGGCGGCCAGTTCCTGGCTCACCGAGGGCTGCTCCAATCCGGCCGGCGCCCATTGCTTGGGGTCTACGCCATTGGGAATCACCGCCAGCCGGTTTTCCTTCACCCCCAGCCGATTGAGCAGCTCTGCCTGCAGCTCGGAAAACACAATCACCCGGTCGTAGTGGGCCAGGGAGGGGGCATACAGCTGATACATCAGCTGGGTGGTGCCGGCGGTGAGGTTGCGCAGGCCGGCGTCGAAGGCTGGATGGAAGGTGGCCACCAGCGGCAAGCCCAGTTGCTCGCATAGATCCGGCAGCAGGAAATCCAGCGGCGAGAGGGTGAGGCTGGCGTGCACCACATCGGGCCGCAGCCGCTCCAGCGACTCCCGCAGCTCCCGCTGGGCACCGGGGGCCGGCACCGTGTACACCTGGCTCTTCATCAGGTAGGTGAGGGCCACCTCGGGATTGGCCAGCGCCTCGGCGGTTTGCGGAGCATCGACACCGGCCTGGGCACTGGCCGTGGCCCGGGAGTTGGCACCGCTCAGAAAATTGGCGCTGGCCCGGGCACTGGCAGCGGCTTGGGAGCTGCTGTGGGACTGAAAGTTGACAGCTACCTGTGAGTTGGCGCCGCTCAGGGCGGTTGCGGCTGAATTAGCGCTTACTGCCGCCGGCGTCGGGCTGGCGGTTTGCCATGGCATAAGAGGGTTATCCGAGTCGTCGCGGCGCAGGGGGAAGCTGGCCGGCGTATCGAAGTGGATAAAACTGATCCGATGACCGCGGTTGCGCAACGCCTCGGTGATCGTGAGCCCGTAGGTGACGTTGCCGCAAAAGGGAGATTTTTTACCTAGCCAGGCGATGTGGGTCACCAGATCGACCACCAGGACTGGTGTGCAGTTGCGTCAGCCAAAGCTAACAGCGGCTAACTGCGCTGCCAGGGCTTCTCCGCCAGGGCCGCCAGCAGGGCGATGCCGGCCAGGGTCCAGAGCACCGGCAGCAGGCCGTAGCTACTAACCAGCGTGCCGGCCAGCACCAGGGGCAGGCTCAAGGCGATGTTGATCAGGTTGTTCTGCAGCCCGAACACCTTGCCCCGCTGGTCCTCCGGCGTGTCCTCCTGGATGGTGGTTTGGGCTGGAATCGCCAGCAGCGAAGCGCCCACCCCCAACACCACACAGAGCAGCAGGGTGCCGCTGAGGTTGCCCCTCAGCTGGCCAAGCAGCACCAAACTGCAGGCGATCGTGGCCAAACCGGCGCTCGCCAGGTGGCGGCGGTGGAAGCGATGGCCCAGTTGCGCCACCGCCAGGGCGCCGGCCGCCAGCCCCAAACCGCTCATCGCCAGCAGGGTGCCAAAGCGGGTGGGCCCCAGGGACGCAATCGAAGCGGCCAGGCTGATCGCCAACACATAAAGCGCCGCCAGCAGGCTGTAGAGCAGCACCAGATGCAGCATGGCGTTGCGCACGCTGGGGCGTTCGCGCAGCACCTGCAGGCCCTCGCCGATTTCCTCCCAGAGGCTGGAGCTGCGGGGCTGGCGGGGTGGCTCCTGCAGCTGCAGGCTGCTGATCACCAGCGCCGCCATGCCGTAGCAGAAGGGCAACAGCAAAAATTCGCCGCCGCTGATGCCGATGGCCGCCAGCAGCTTGTGCAGCAGCCGCAACACCGGATCGCCCAGCGCAAAACCCAAAATCGTGGCCGCCATGCTGGTGGCCTGATATAGCGAATTGGCCGGCAACAGCAACTCCCCCGGCACCAGCAGCGGCATCGCCGCCTGCTCCGCCGGCGCGAAAAACTGGGTGAGCACCGACTCCATGAAGGTCATCGCCACCAGGCCCCAGTAGCCCCAGCTGAGGCCCAGCCAGCTGGGGCCCTCCAGCAGGCACAGCGGCGCCAGCATCACCAGCAGGGCCCGCAGGCCGTTGGAGGCCACCATCACGCCCCGTTTGGGCCAGCGATCGGCCCAGGCCCCCGCCACCGTGCCCAGCAGCATCGCCGGGATTGTGTTGGCCACATAAATTCCGGTGGCCAGCAGGGTGATCATCTGGGCTCGGTTTTCCGGCAGCTCCAGGCGCATGGCGCTGGCCGCCTCGGCCAGGGCTGGATTTGCCTCCGGTGAGCTGCCCACCCAGGTTTGGGCGATCAGAAACACCATCAACACGATGTAGAACTTGTCGGCCAGTTGCGAAAAGATCTGGCCGATCCACAGGCGACGGAAGTCCGGTATCGCCAGCACCCCCGGCAGACCCGTGGCACCCCTGGGCTGGAAACCGCTGGTTTCCTGGCTATTGCTCAAGCGCTGCCGTCCTTTTCCTGACCCGGTCATGATGCTTCAGGCAGGAAGCCACTGCGCAGCAGCCGGAAGGCCCGGGGCGGCCGCTCCAGGTGGTATTTGCACCACAGCTCCACCAGATCCAGCAGCCGCAACCACACCGCCGGGGGCCCCATCAGCTCCCCATCGCGGCGCCTTGGCAGCACCGGCCGCAACAACCGCTGCAGCAGGGCCAATTCGGAAGCGTTCAGCGCCAGCTGGCAGCCCGGCACCGCCCCGATCACCAGCCCCTCATCGGGCAGCACACTGCAGCGCCATTGCCAGTCCCCCAGGGGGGGGGCCAGGGGTTCACCGCTGCGGGCGCAGCTGGCCAGGGGCAGGGCAAAGCCCCCCAGGGCCAACTGGTGCACCGCCCCCTGCACGGCGATGGCCAACAGCTCGGCATTGGCTCCCTTGTCTTGCACCAGCTGCTCCAGCCGGCCCAGCTGCATGGTGAGGTTGCCCAGCAAACCCTCCACCGGATTGCCCACCGGCACCATGGCCAAGCTCAGCTCCGCCAGGGCCTGGGCTGCCGCCAGGCTCTCCAGCCGCTCCGCCAGCGGGGCGTAGTTGCGCAACACCCGCAGCTGCCGCACCCGCGCCAGCCCGCCAACTTTGCCGCCCACCTGCAGTTGCAGCTGGGCCAGGGGCACCGCCGCCGCCAGGCTGCTGTTGGGCCGGCGCGCCCCTGGCACCGCCAGGCGGGTGATGCCCTCGGCGTCGCTGAGCAGGGTGAGCAGCCGATCCTGTTCCCCCAGGGGCCTGCAGCTGAGCGCCAATCCCTGCAGCCGCCAATCAGGCACGGGAGCGCAGCGCCCGCATCAGGGCGACGCCGCGGCTGGTGCCCAACCTGATCGCCCCCGCCGACACCAGCCCATAGGCCTGCTCCAAATCGGCGATGCCACCGGAGGCCTTCACGGCGGCCCGGCCCCGGGCCAGACCGCACAGCTGGCTCACCTGGTCGGCGGTGACCGGCGCCCCGTAGCCGCTGCCGGTCTTGAGGAAGCGGGCGCCCACATCGATGCTCACCTCCACCAGCAGCGCCAGGGCCTCCGGCTCCAGGCGGCCCACCTCCAGGATCACCTTCACCGGCAGGCCCAGTTCGCAGATGGGCTCGAGATCGGCCTGGAGGCTGGCGCTGTCCCGGTCGGCGAGGGCCCCGAAATCGGGGACCACGTCCAGTTCGTCGGCGCCGGCTGCTGCCGCTGCCTCCGCCTCGGCCAGCTTGATCGCCGCTGGCACCGCCCCGAAGGGGAAGCCCACCACGCCGATCAACAGGGGGCTGGCCCCCCTGCCAGCGCCCTGGAGCGGCAGCCGTTCCCGGGCCACCGCCAGCCAGCGGGAGGCGACGCAAACGCCGGCAAAGCCGAAGTGGCGGGCCTCGTCGCAGCAGCGCAGGATGGCCTCCTTGCCCAGGTGGGGATCCAGCAGGGCATGGTCGATCAGGGGGGCCAGGTCGGGGAGGTCTTGGCTCACGCCTTGGCCTGAATCACACCGAAGCCACCATGATTGCGGCGATAGGCCACCTGCAATTGGTTGGTTTCTTTATCGCGAAAAACATAAAAATCATGGTCGATCAGCTCCAATTGATGCAGGGCATCATCGAGGCTCATCGGTGGCATGTCGAAATACTTGCGCCGCACGCCGGGGCTGGGCAGCTCCGGTTGCAGCCCATCGGTGAGGCTGGCGCCAGGTGGCGGCAGGCTGGCGGCCCCCAGCTCCTCATCGCGGGCCGAGCGATGCACGGGCCCCTGCTGGGAATCCAGCAGCCGCTCCTTATAGCGATTCAACTGGCGAGTTAATTTACTGGCTACCAGATCGATGCTGGCGTAGAGATTTTCGCTTTTCTCCTGGGCGCGTATAACCGTGCCGTTGGCATACATCGTGACCTCGACAATTTGCTGGGGCACGCTCGGGTTGCGCGCCACAGACAGATGCACATCAGCTTCCTTGACCAGGCCTTCGTGGTTGGTGATGGCGCGGGTGAGCTTGGTCTCGGTGTATTCCCGGATCGCCGGGGTCACGTCAAGATTGCGGCCGTGGATGAGCAGTTTCATCAGATGGCAACCGCCTCCGGTGCAGGGGCTCACCAACGCTAGGGAAGCTTGTCCATGGGTTCTCGGCTCGATGCAATCCTTTTTGAACCGAAGCAATTGGTGCCGTTCGAGCGGGGCTGGCAGGCCCAGCGGCAGCTGCAGCAGCGGCTGTTGCTGCAACCAGAAGGCCCCGATGCCGTAATCCTGTTGCAGCACGAGGCCTGTTACACCCTGGGCCGTGGCGCCGACCCAGGCTTTCTGCGCTTTGATCCCGCCCATCCGCCCCTGCCCCTGCACCGCATCGACCGCGGTGGCGAGGTCACCCACCACTGCCCGGGCCAGCTGGTGCTCTACCCGGTGCTGAACCTGCAGCGCCATGGCGCGGATCTGCACCTATATCTGCGGCAATTGGAACAGGTGGTCATCGATCTGCTGGCCGAATACGGGCTGGCCGCCGAGCGCCAGGCCGGCCTCACCGGCGTCTGGCTGGAGGGGCACAAGCTGGCGGCCATCGGCGTGGGGGCCAAGCGCTGGATCAGCCAGCACGGCCTGGCCCTGAATGTGGACTGCAACTTGGCTGGCTTCTCCCGGGTGGTGCCCTGCGGCCTGGTCGATCGGTCGGTGGGGCGACTGCTGGACTGGCGGCCCCAGCTCTCCGCCGCCGCCGTGGCGCCACGCCTGCTGGCGGTCTTCGCCGATCGCTTTGGCCTGGCCCTGCGCGCCCCGGGGCCCCGGGAACAGCTGCAGGGGTGGTAAGCCTGGGGCGATCGTCGCGTGCCCGCGCCCGTGTCTGCCGCCAGCCCCGTCAAGATGCCCTGGTCCACCACTGCGGCGGACCGCCAGGCCCTGGCCCAGCGCAGCGACTGGAGTGGCCTCAGCGGCCTGGAGCAACTCTGGGAGCCCCTGGCGCGGCTTTACGGAGATTCCCCGGCCTTGGATGCCCCCCACGCCCGCCCGGCGGTGCGGCTCAGCTTTCGCCAACTGCACCAGGGCATCGAGACGGCCGCCGCCGGCTTTGCCGCCCTGGGGGTGCGGCCGGGGGAGGTGGTGGCCCTGTTCGCCGAAAACGGCTCCCGCTGGCTGCTGGCCGACCAGGGGCTGATGCGGCTGGGGGCAGCCGATGCGGTGCGCGGCAGCGCCGCACCGGTGGAGGAATTGCGATACATCCTGCGCGATTGCGGCGCCGTGGCGCTGGTGGTGGAATCTGAGTCCCTGCTGGAGAAGCTGGCCCTGGCCAGCCAGCCGACCGGCCCCCTGCGCCTGGTGGTGCTACTGGAGGGGGAGCGAGGGGAAGCAGCTGCTGCCGGGGCGGCTGAATTAGCTGGTGCCGCTACTGGACAGGTTGGTACAGCTACTGGAACGGGGACAACTTTGGCCAGCTGGGCTGAACTGCTGGCCCTGGGCGAAAGCGCCCTGGCCAGCCCGGGGGCGACAACGCCCTGGCCGGAGGCCGATCCCAGCCGCATCGCCACGATCCTCTACACCTCCGGCACCACCGGTGAACCAAAGGGAGTGCCCCTGAGCCACGCCAACCTGCTGCATCAGCTTCGCTGCCTGGGGGTGGCGGTGCAACCCAACCCCGGCGATCGGGTGGTGAGCGTGTTGCCGATCTGGCATGCCTATGAGCGCAGCGCCGAATACTTTTTGCTCTCCTGCGGCTGCCATCAGACCTACACCAACCTCAAGCAGATGAGGGCCGACCTGGGGCGGGTGCGGCCCCAGTACCTGATCAGCGTGCCGCGGCTGTGGGAGGCGCTGCTGGGGGGCTTCGAGGACGCCCTGGCCGCCATGGCCAGTCGCCGTCAGCGTCTCATCCGCGCCGCCCTGGCCAACAGCCGCGCCTACGGCCTGCGGCGGCGCCAATGTCTCGATCTCACCCTGGTGCCCGAGCAGCCGCCGCAGCGGCTGCTGGCCGCCCTGGAAGCTGGCCTGCGCTGGCCCCTGCACCTGCTGGCGACAGCCCTGATCTGGCCCCAGGTGCGCCGGCAGCTGGTGGGCGGCGAGCTGCGCCTGGCCATCAGCGGCGGCGGTGCCCTGGCGATTCACGTGGATGGTTTTTTCGAGGCCATTGGGATTGAGTTGTTGGTGGGCTACGGCCTCACCGAGACCAGTCCGGTGCTCACCTGTCGCCGCCGCTGGACCAATCGGCGCGGCAGCGCCGGCCAACCGCTGCCGGGCACCGCCATCAAAGTTGTGGATCCCGACAGCCGCAGCCCCCTGCCCCAGGGCGGTCGGGGCCTGGTGCTGGCCAGGGGCCCCCAGGTGATGGCCGGCTACTGGCACAAGCCAGAGGCCACGGCCAAAGCGCTCGATGGCGAGGGTTGGTTTGACACCGGCGACCTCGGCTATCTGCTGGCCGATGGCTCCCTGGTGCTGAGCGGCCGGGCCAAGGACACGATCGTGCTCAGCAGCGGCGAGAACATCGAACCTGGGCCGTTGGAAGAGTGTCTGGTGGCCTGCTCGCTGGTGGAGCAGGTGATGGTGGTGGGCCAAGACCGCAAGTCGCTCGGGGCCCTGGTGGTGCCCCGGCCGGAGGCGCTGCGGGACTACGCCCGAGAGCTGGGCCTGCCACTGCCTGTAGAGAATCCGCCTGCAGAGCCGGCCCCGGCGACAGCCACCGTCGCCCTGGATACCGCCGCCCTGCGCAAGGCGATCACCGGCCGCCTCAATCGCCGCCTGGCGGCTCGGCCCGGCAGCCGCGCCGATGAGCGGCTGGCCGGGGTGGCCCTGGTGGAGCCCTTCAGCCTGGAGAACGGGCTGCTCACCCAAACCCTGAAACAACGCCGCGATCGCATCGCCAGCCGCGATGCCGCCGCCATCGACTCCATCTACGCCCCCCGCGCCCAGGGCTGAAACTTGCTGGCGGTCGCTCGGGCTGTCAGCCTGGGCGACGATTACCCACTTCCATGGCCAACGGCATGCTCACGATCAAGCGCAGCATCAGCGTGCGCGCCGTAGTCACCCCCCGCTGGAAGGAGGACGCCGAAAGGGAGCTGAGCAACGCCATCAGCAACTTCGACAGCCAGCTGGCCCAGCTGGAGCAGGAAGGCCAGCAACTGGTCGATGAAATCCGTCGCCAGAGCGCCAATCCCCTCGATCCCCGGGTGCAGGACCAGGTGATCGGCGTGCAACAGCAGGTGGCCACCAAGCGGGCCGAACTGGAAGAGCAAAAGCGCCAGGTGCTGGAGCAGCAACGCCAGGTGCGTGAACTGGCCATGGAGGAGGTGGTGGAGCAGGGCCAGCTGGAGAGCTACTGCGAAGTGGGGGTGGGCGACAACCTGGTGCAGAAATTACAGGTGTCATTACTAGTACGCGATGGCGTGGTCGAGGCCATAGAAGGCGGAGAATAAGTAGCGCCGAATAGACAAGTACAAGCAAGCAAGCAAGCAAGCAAGCAAGCAAGCAAGCGGCACCCCAGGGCAGCTTAAAAAACTGCCCATCACGGCTGCGCAAGATCAGTGGCAGGCAAGTATCTGCTCTGTTTCGGCCATGCTTATTTGATCGCGAAACCATGGAGAAGGTGAATTATTGGCACTCCGAAAAATTTCCCGTTTTGCTCCTGCGAGTCGTGGAACAGACAGTCGCCGCAACGTTTCTCAGTTCATGAGAGCGGTGAGATATCGATTTTTTCGAGGTGCCCTTATGGCCGCCAGATCAAAACTGCTGTAATGGTGGCTACCCAATCAAAGCTGGTGGATTGGGGCCGCATGATCAAAGTAGGTAGATTAAGGCTATATCATCAAGGCTGGCTTGCCAATGGTGACTAATCCAAACCAAGGGGACAAGGCTATTTTGCCCGCCGCTAATTAATCGGATCTAGCTATAATTTACTGAAAAAATCTGTGCCCAATCAGGGGCGGATAGGGCGTTTAGTGATTGCCAGGTACGCCGTGGCTGTTGCCGCCTGCTTGGCCATGTCCGCTAGGCCCTGGCTGAAGCGCTAAAGAATTCGGGGCGGCTGGCGGCGGCGGCGGATGATCCTCGTAAAATGCGGCACAAATAAGCCGCAGTGCTCCGTTGGCCACCCACGACATCTTCATGCCGGCCCTGTCCTCCACCATGACGGAGGGCAAGATCGTGGAGTGGCTCAAGCAACCCGGTCAGCGGGTGGAGCGAGGCGAGTCGGTGCTGGTGGTGGAATCTGACAAGGCCGACATGGATGTGGAGGCCTTCCATGGGGGCTTCTTGGCGGCGGTGCTGATGCCTGCCGGCGGCACCGCTCCGGTGGGAGAGACCATCGGCCTGATCGTGGACAGCGAGGCCGAAATCGCCGCCGCCGTAGCCAAGGCCCCAGCGGCTCCCGCCGCCGCCAGCCCGGCCCCGGCCGCCCCCGTGGCAGCGGTCGAGCCTGTGGCCGCTGCCCAAGTGGTCGCTGCTCCCCCCGTGCCGGCCCCGGTAGTGGCGCCGGCCGCTGTCGCCGCAACCCCTGCGCCCCAAGCCGTGGCTAGCAATGGCGGCAGGGTGGTGGCATCGCCGCGGGCCAAGAAACTGGCTGGCCAGCTGGGCGTGGCCCTGGAGGCCCTGCGGGGCAGCGGCCCCCATGGCCGTATTCAGGCGGAAGACGTGCTGGCCGCAAGCGGCCAACCGATCAGCGTTCCCCGGGTGGCGGAAGGCAGTGGGCCAGCGGTGGCTGCCAGCGTCAGCTCGGGCACCGGCGCCGCTGCCGCCAGCCCCCCGGCGGCGGCCGCCCCCGCCGCTGCTGTCGGTCAGGCTTTTGGCCGGCCCGGGGAAACCGTGGCCTTCAATACGTTGCAGCAGGCGGTGAACCGCAGCATGGTCGCCAGCCTGGCGGCGCCCTGTTTCCGCGTGGGCTACACGATCACCACCGACAAACTGGACGCCTTCTACAAAAAAGTGAAGGGCAAGGGGGTCACGATGACTGCCCTGCTGGCCAAGGCGGTGGGAGTGGTGCTGGCCCGCCATCCCCAGGTGAATGCCACCACCACCGATGCGGGCATGTTCTATCCCGTCGCCGTGAATGTGGCGGTGGCGGTGGCGATGGAGGACGGCGGACTGATCACGCCGGTGCTGGCCAATACCGACAGTACAGATATCTATTCCCTGGCTCGCAACTGGGCCGATCTGGTGGCCCGAGCCCGCAGTAAGCAACTCAAGCCAGAGGAGTACAGCACCGGCACCTTCACCCTTTCCAACCTGGGGATGTTTGGCGTGGATCGCTTCGATGCGATTTTGCCGCCGGGCACCGGCGCCATCCTGGCCGTTGCCGCCTCGCGGCCCACGGTGGTGGCCGCCAAGGATGGCTCGATTTCAGTTAAAAATCAGATGCAGGTGAACCTCACCTGTGACCATCGCACCATCTACGGAGCCCATGCCGCCGCCTTCCTCAAGGATTTGGCTCAATTGATTGAAACTGCACCCGAAAGCCTTGCTTTCTAAAACATAGATTCTTTGCGCTAAGTGCCAGAGCAATATTTTTGTTTGTCAGAGGACTATCTAGTGTCTTCTTTAAGTTGCCTCCGTGGCATGGCGGCTGAGGGCTATCTAGTGTCTTCTTTAAGTTGCTTCCGTGGTATGGCGGCTGTTTGCCCAGTGGTACTCTCGGCGGTTGGTTTAATGTTTATATCGCTGGTTAATCCGATGTTGTTTATGGTGTCTTTCGGGTATTTGCCTTGGCGACCACGTCGGCAATGAATTTTTTGTTTAGTACGATAGTTGCCAACGTAGTTGGGGAAGCTCTGAAAAACCTGAGCCACAGCCAATGCAGCCCTGATGCCGCAATGGCTATCAGCTGGCTGGGTCGACGAAATGGCGGTTTTTCAGAGGCTCCTTAGTAGAACAGTTGCCAACTTAGTTGGTACGGGAGTTGGCAATTTGCTTGATACTTTAGTTGGTAATTTAGTTGGTGCAAGATTTAGTAATTTAATGAGTACGATAGTTACCACTTTAGTTATTGTGGGAGTTGACAATTTATTTGGTGGAAGATTAGCAATTTAGTTAGTATGGTTCATTGCCTGTTGGTTGCTCTGCTCCTGGCAGGATTTCTCGTTTCATTGGATTGCTGACGCTTGTAATTTTCCCTGTTGTTTGATAACCACCAGGTTGACGGCTTTAGCTTCTATGATTGGCAGTTAGCCGATGGTCTGATCCCGGCAGGTTTGGCCATGGCTTTTCCGGAGTCCCTCGGTAGTCAACGCAACTGAATAACTGTTAGCTTTGGTCTCTGCGGCAGCCAAGCCCTTAATCGGCTCTATCCGAGATGAATCCTGATTTGGCCAAGTTGGATCCTGATGATCAGCAGCTATCTAGTTATCACTTTGAGCTGCCTCAAGAGCGGATTGCCCAGCGGCCGCTCGAACCGCGCCATGCCGCCAAGCTGCTCGCCGTTGAGCCAATTGATTCGGCCAATCCAGTCGATGGCCTTGGCGCGATGATCCAGGCAGCAGGCCCCGGGGTTGTTGCCCAGGCGCGCCATCTCCAGGTGTGGGATCTGCATCAGGAGCTGCTTTCCGGCGACCTGCTGGTGGTGAACGACACCCGGGTACTCAGGGCCCGTCTGCAGGGCCGTCGAGCCAATGGTGGAGCGGTGGAGCTGCTGGTGCTGGAACCCTGGCTACCCGCTCCTGGCCAGAATCAGCCAGCCAACCAGATAGAATCAGCTCACCAAACTCAATCTCACAGCTCAGCTGGCCCGGGTCAGTGGCTATGTCTGGCTAAGCCGGCCAAAAAGCTCAATCCCGGTGATTGGATTGAAGTGCAGGCCAGTGGCCAGCCCAACCTGCGCCTGCAGGTGCTGGCCCAGGAGCCCGAAACCGGTGGGCGGATCGTGCAATTTCCTAGCGACTGCCTGGATGCGGCGGCCCTGGAGCCGCTGCTAGTGCGTTATGGGGCGATTCCTCTACCCCCTTACATCCACAGCCACAATGATGAAGACAACGACCGTTACCAAACCTGCTACGCGGCTCGTCCGGGAGCCGTAGCGGCGCCCACGGCCGGGTTGCACCTCAGCGAGCAACTGTTGGCGGCGATCAAGGCCAGAGGCGTGCAAATCGCCACCACCACCTTGCACGTGGGCCTGGGCACCTTTCGCCCGGTGGAAACGGACGACCTCAGCCAGTTACAGCTGCACAGCGAATGGGTGGAGGTGACCTCAGCCCTGGTGGAGGCCGTGGCCGCCTGCCGTAGCCGTGGCGGCAGGGTGATCGCCGTGGGCACCACCAGCGTGCGCAGTTTGGAGGCGGTGGCCCAGCTGCATGGCGGCCAGCTGGCGGTCCATACCGGGCCCGTCAATTTGGTGATTCAGCCTGGCTATCGCTTTGCGGTGGTGCAGGGTCTCCTCACCAACTTCCACCTGCCCAAGAGCTCATTACTGCTGTTGGTGAGCGCCCTGATCGGCCGTCGCCGCCTATTGAATCTCTACGCAGAAGCTATCGAAAAAAATTACAGATTCTTCTCCTATGGCGACGCTATGTGGATACCGCCAGAAGCGGTATTGGAATCCTCAAGGCCAGAAGCACACTTCGATAATCCCTAAGCCTCACTGATTTTATAGACTGATGATAACTCAATAGCCTAGGGAGACACAGGAAGATAGCGATTTAGGCCAGCTTGCCATCTCAAGTTTGCCACCTCAAACCTGCTACCTCAAGCCTACTACCTCAAGCCTTCGCGGCCTTGGGTTTCCCTTAGCCGTTACTGAGGCTTTTTAAGGTTTTTGCATGACAGAATTTGCCAAATTTGTCAAGGTTTCCAGAGCTTTCTGCATTTTAGAAGCCGCCAAAACTGCCAGAGCTGTCAAATCTTCCATGGCTTTTCCGAAGCTACCAAAGCTTAATTGCTGGCAGTCTAGAAAAGATTGATCATCTGCTTCGGGTGGTCCGTGGAGCAGCGACTCATCCAATGATTTTTGGATCCTGAAATAGTAATATTTGCTATTTTCGATGCGCTCTGCCAACTTTCCCAAGTGCAGGCCCAAGTGCAGGCTCAAGTGCAGGCTCAAGTGTAGGCTCAAGTGTAGGCTCAAGTGTAGGCTCAAGTGTAGGCCAAGGTACAGGGTGGATCTGAGTTCGGCTTAGGGCTGATCCTGGCTTTTGCCAATGCCTGATTGACGCAGTGTGGAGCTGGCTAACTTTGTGTCAAATCAGTAGTTATCATTTGAGCCTATATTGCATTGCCAACCCAGTCGTTAGGGGGCAAATAAAAACCCCCTGACTAGTCAGGGGGTGGGTGACAAATAGATTGGGCTGGCTGGAGCACAGCTTGAGAGCTATGGACTGCCTGAGGTTTTAGTTCAGTTAAAGATGTTATTCAGCTAAAGACGTTCTTCGGCTAAAGCCGTTTTTCGGCTAAAGCAATGAGCCGTCAGCGCTGATGGATGAGCTAGCTAGCGCCCAGCCCAGCCCAGCTGACCAGGTGATGGAGATCAGGCGGCGGCCAGGTTGGCAGCTACAAAATCCCAGTTAACCAGCTTTTCCAGGAAGGTGGTCATGTAATCGGGACGACGATTCTGATAGTCGAGGTAGTAGGCGTGCTCCCACACGTCCATGGTGAGCAGGGCGGTTTGGCCATGGGCCAGGGGCAGGTCGGCGTTGGCGGTCTTGGTGACCTTCAAGCTGCCGTTATCGAGCACCAGCCAGGCCCAGCCACTGCCGAACTGGGTGGCGCCGGCGGCTTTGAACTGCTCAACAAAGGCTTCAAAGCTGCCTAGGTCGGCATTGATCTTGTCGAGCAGGGCGCCGCTGGGGGCACCGCCACCGGCAGGTTTGATGCACTGCCAGTAGAAGCTGTGGTTCCAAACCTGGGCGGCGTTGTTGAAGATGCCCGCCTTGCCGGCATCACCGGCTACGGCGACGATGGTTTCTTCGAGGCTGCTGTTTTCCAGCTCAGTGCCGGAGATCAGGTTGTTGAGGTTGGTCACGTAGGCCGCGTGATGCTTGCCGTGGTGAAACTCGAGGGTGGCGCGGGAAATGTGGGGTTCGAGCGCGTCGAGGTCGTAGGGCAGCGCGGGCAGCGTGTGAGCCATGGGACAAGGTGGTATGCAAAAGAGTGCCTGCCGGAGTGCCCGACGGCGGCTGGCATCCTAACGATCGATAAAGATTTAGCCAGCCCTCTCTCAATCCCGCAGCCAGGCGCCAAGGCTAACAACAAGGGGCCAGCCTCTAGTAAGCATGATCTGGTAACCCCGACCCGGGAGCCATCGCCCTGGAGCCATCACCCAGGAGCCATCATCCGGGTGACATCACCCAAAAGCCATGACCGGCAGCCATGAGCTTTCGACCATGGCCCAATGCAGCTCACTTAGGCGCCCTGCCTAACAGTCATGAGCAGTGGGGCCTGAGCTGCAGAGCCAAAGGCTTTGGCTCAGGCCATGGGTGCATTTAGTTGAGGGGTTTGCTTGGAAATGGTCTTGGCCGGGGTCATAAGCCGGCCTGGGGGCAAAATTCAGCGGCCTACCTGGAGCAGTTCCACCTCAAAAATCAAGGTGGCATTGGCGGGGATCACGCCGCCGGCGCCGCGTTCGCCGTAGGCCAGATCTGGGGGGATCACCAGCTTGCGCTTGCCGCCCACCTTCATGCCGGCCACACCTTCATCCCATCCCTTGATCACCCGACCACCACCCAGGGGGAAGGAGAAGGGACCACGGCCGTAGCTGCTATCAAATTCGCGGCCATCGGTGAGGGTGCCGCGGTAGTTCACCGAAACCGACTTACCGCTGACGGCCTCATCGCCACTGCCAACAACCAGATCGGTAATCCGCAGACCCGTGGCGGTGGTGAGCTCCTTGGGGGCCACCAGATCGCCGCCCAGGGCTCCGGCCTGGGCGAGGTCGCTGTCGGCTGCGGCGCTAGTTGCCGCGGCGCTGCTGGGGGAGGCGGAATCGGGAGCCATGGCGAAAAGTGTGGGGTTGGGGTCTTCGGGATCGAGCTCGTAGCGGCCAAGGCCCCTGGCCTGCTGGCTGGCAACGGCGGGGCTGCCGCCAGTGCTGCCCCTGACGGCATTGGCAATGCCAGCGCTGCCGCCAACAATGGCAGCGCTCGTTAGGGAGGCGGCACCGGCGTCCCCCGGGGGGGCCGCCTGGACGCTGGTGGGACTGACCAACTGGCTCACCAGGGCCAGAAGCAGGCAGGCCACAAAGACCGCGGAAGAGATCAGGATGTCTCGCATCGCCAACCCGAAGTTGCTGGAATTCTGCCGGCTCGTCGGCTCGTCGGTTCGCCCGGAACATCGGAGCGATTGGTCGCTCCCAGTGATTAGCAGCCAGCAGCCAGCAGCCAGCAGCCAGCAGCCAGTAGCCAGCAGCCAGTAGCCAGCAGCCAGCAGCCAGCGGTCAGATACCAACAGCCACACACCAGCAGCAAGGCCCGTGGTGCCGGGCGGCCTACCGGTGGCTGTCCCGGGAATCAATCGGGGATTTCAGCCCTGGTCAGCTGCATCCTCTGGGCCTGCTCCAACCGATCGATGCGACCGCGCAGCTCGTCTAGCTCCCGCTGCCTGGCCAGGCCCAGATCCTGGAGCAGTTGGTCGCGGTTGCGCTCCAACTGCCGCTCGGCCTCCTGCTCCAGCCCGGGCGATTCGCCGCGCAGGGCCCGCAGCACGTCATCCACCAGGGCTTGGGCATGACGGGGATCGAGCCGGCCGCTCTGCACCCATTCCTGGCTCACGTAATGCAGCCGATCGGCCACCAGGTTGGTGGTGCCCAGCCCCCGCAGTAGCAACATCTGCAACAGGTTGTTGGAATCCATAGCGGTGGTTCTGCGGGAGATTGGCGAGGGCGGATTTGAAGCGTGAGGCGTGCAGCCTGAACTGGGTAGTGATGGCGAAGCCTGTTCGCTGGGCGGCCCATGGGCACCATGGCGGTTTTTACGCTGCACGGCCAAGGGGAGCGCCAATTGACAGCCAGGGGCTTGGAGGGGAAGAAGCCAGGGGCGCTGGTGGCGCTGATTGTTAACGCTCAGGGGCGCTGGTGGCTGGTGGCGCCCCTGAGCGGCGGCCTGGCGGCATTGGCCTTGCCGCCGCTGGGCTGGCCGCCGCTGCTCTGGCTGGCCCTGGCGGGCCTTTGGGGGCTGGTGGAGACGGCGCCACCGCTGCCGGCCGGCCTGCTCTGGGGCCTGGCGGCGATCGGGGTGAGCCATCGCTGGTTGCTGGGGTTGCACCCCCTCGACTGGATCGGCGTGCCAGCCCCCCTCAGCCTGCCCCTCTGCCTGCTGCTGCTGCTGGTTTGCGCCCTGGCAGCCGGGATCGGGGTGGCCGGTTGGCTGGCGCTGGCCCGGCGGCTGCGGCCGCGATCGCCGGCGGGGGCGCTGCTGCTGGCCAGCTGCTGGGGCCTGGCGGAGGTGGCCCTGGCCAGTGGACCCCTGTTCTGGCTGGGGTTGGGGGCCTCGGCCCTGCCGGGCGATCGGCCCCTGGCGGGGCTGGCCTCCCTGGGCGGCGCCGGCCTGGTGGCGGCGGTGCAGCTGCTGATTGGCTGGGGGATAAGCCGTTGCCTGGATGCCAAAAAGCCACTGGTTTGGGTGGCGATTACCGCGGCGTTTGTTGCCGCTGGCCACGTCCTGGGGGCCGGGCTGTTGGCGGCTCAGCCGCTGGAGCAGGGCCATAGCGAGCGGCTGCTGGTGTTGCAGCCGGCGATTCCCACCCGCGAGAAGTTCAGTTGGTTTCAGCAACAACTGCTGAGGGCGCGGCTTGATGCGGCCCTGGCCGAGGGGGCTGAGCGCCAGGTGGCGTCGGTGTTGCTGCCGGAGGGGGCCTTGGCTTTGCCGGCGGAATTGGCGGCGCCGGCGGCGGTGGAATTGATCAGCGGTGGCTTCCGCGTTCAAGAGCGCCAGGGGGAAGCGGAACAGCGCAGTGCTTTATTGCGTTTCCCGCCTGGGGAGTTGCAGCCCAGTAATTGGCTGGATAAGCACCGCCTGGTGCCCCTGGGCGAATGGGTGCCATTGGCGGGTTTGATCCGCTGGAGCGGCCTATCGGCGGTGGGGGGCCTGCAACCAGGGCCGCCGTCGCGGCTGCTGACCAGGCCGGCGGGCGCCATCGGCGGGGCAATTTGTTATGAGCTCTCCGACGGCCAGGCCCTGGCCAGGGCCAGCGCCGCCGGCGGGCTTTGGCTGCTGGCCAGTGCCAATCTCGATCCCTATCCAGCGATGCTGCAGCAGCAATTCGCGGCCCTGGCCCAGCTGCGGGCGATAGAGAGCGGCCGCTGGCTGGTGAGTGCCGCCAACACCGGACCGAGCCTGCTGGTGAATGCCCGCGGCCAGGTGGTGGCCCAGCTGCCAGCGGGCAGACCCAGCAGTGGCCTGTTCGAAATTCAACAGTTATCTGGCCTCACCGTCTACGACCAGCTGGGGGAAGGGCCGCTGCTGCTGTTGGCATCATTGGGGGCTGGGGGTTTGCTGGCGAATCGGCTCCGGCGCTAGCACCTTGCTTGCCATCGAACTGGGCGGCCATAAATCCAAAAGAATCCTGCCAATTTATTCACTGGCACACTCACCAAGGTTTTGCTTGGCAAATCGCCGGACAGATGCCCCCAGGCTGACCAGGCTGGCCAAAAACCCTGTACTGATGACCGCAATTAATCAGATCAACAATAATGATAATCGACCAACCAACAACAGCCCAACCAACAACCGGCCAACAAGCAACCGGCTAACTAGTAATAGATTAAGCAAAGATGGGTCAAGCAAAGATAGATCAAGAAAAAATATCCGCCGCCGACGTTCTGCGGTTACTGCTGTCCTTGACACCGCTGAATTAGTCAAAGTTAACTGCAGCGATAATTCCTCGAAAAAAAGATTCTGGCTTTATCGATTTGCGCGGGCGTTTGCGGTGGTCATTGGCCTGCTTCTGTTGGCGGCGCTTCCTCTTTCCGTTACGGTGCTGCTGCTGGCGGC
The DNA here is from genome assembly GCA_044356375.1 of Prochlorococcaceae cyanobacterium. GTDB lineage: Bacteria > Cyanobacteriota > Cyanobacteriia > PCC-6307 > Cyanobiaceae > UBA5018. The sequence continues at coordinate 58,165 of JBIKWK010000008.1, forward strand.
CCTGCCGCTGGTGTTGGCCGCCCTAGATCCAGACAATGCCCATTGACTGATTGAAGGCACTGTGAATATGCCAGTGCTTAGATGCCAACGAGCATTTAACTTGCTTTTCAATATTCCCAGAAGATACAAAAATTAGAAAATCAGGGAGAGCTAATTAAAAAACCAGGGAGAGCAGCAAGCTGGTATTTATCGCCAAGATCAGGGCGGCGCAGCCCCAGCTGAGGATCACCAGCCAGGGGGGCGCCAGCAGGTTACCCATCAGGCCCGGCCTGCTGCAAAACAGAATCAGGGGAATAACCGCAAAGGGCAGTTGCAAACTGAGCACCACCTGACTGAGTATCAGCAACTGGTTGATGGCCGATTCCCCCAGCAAAAGCACGGTGCCCAGGGCTGGCACCAGGGCCAGGCAGCGGGTGAGCAGCCGGCGTTGCCAGTCGGGTAGGTGAATTTGCAGAAAGCCATCCATCACGATTTGACCGGCCAGGGTGGCGGTGAGGCTGGAGCTCTGGCCGGCCGCCAGCAGGGCCACCGCGAACAAAGTGCTGGCCATTGCGGTGCCCAGGGTGGGGGTGAGCAGCCGGTAGGCTTCGTGCAGATCGGCCACCGGCTGTAGCTGTTGGCCATGGAAGCTGCCGGCGGCCAGGATCAGGATTGAGCAGTTAATTAAAAAAGCCAAACTCAATGCCAATACCGCATCCCAGGTGCTGTAGCGCAGGGCCCAGTGGCGGGCCATCGGATCGATGGGCCAGCGCCTGGACTGCACCAAAGAGGAATGCAAATAGAGGTTGTGGGGCATCACCGTGGCCCCCAAGATGCCAGCGGCTAAAAACAATTCATTACCTTGATGAGGGTTGATGCCGCGGGGCCAAAAGCCCTGGATCACCTCGCCCCAATCCGGCTTCAGTAGCAGCAGTTCCACCGCAAAACAGCCCCCCACCAGGGCGATCAAGCTGATCGCCACCAGTTCCAAACCCCTTACGCCCCATTGCTGCAGCAACAGCAGCAGCAGCGTGTCGGCCACGGTGAGGGCCACGCCCCAGGCCAAGGGCAGACCAAACAACAGCTGCAGGGCGATGGCGCTACCCACCAGCTCGGCCAGATCACAGGCGATGATCGCCAGCTCAGCCATCAGCCACAGGGGCAAGCGCCAGCGGCCAGGCAGCAGGCGGGCACTGGCCTGGGCCAGGTCCATGCCGGTGGCGATCCCCAGCCGACAGCAAAGCGACTGCAACAGGGTGGCGATCAGGCTGGAGAGGGCCACAACCCAGAGGAGCCGGTAGCCGAGGGTGGAGCCCGCCGCCAGATCCGTGGCCCAGTTGCCCGGATCCATGTAGCCGATCGCCACCAGGTAGGCGGGGCCCAGCACTTGCAAAAAGGCGCGCCAGCTGCCCCGCCTGGGCTGAACCTCCACCGAGGGGCCTTGCCAGTCTCGGAATTCAGAAGGCTGCAGCGGTTGCTTCACTCCGATCACTCATGACCCCAGGCTGCCACCACGGTTGCCGGCAGCTGCCTTGGCCTAAGCCCTGGGCAAAGATCTGGGAAAAGTTACTTGGCTGAAGTTGCCAGAGCGAGGAGCAAGCCTGAGTAAGGGAGCTCTGGCCGCGCTAAGGAAGCTCTGAAATTCCGCTATTTTGTTGCCCCAGTCAGCTAGATGATAGCCATTGCTTCATCACGCCTCTATTGGCCATGGCTCGATTTTCTCAGAGGCTTCCTAAAGCTAGAAAATATCTATATTAATGCATCTACTCCTATCCGTGTCCATGCATGAATCAACTTGACTTTCTTTCTGATGCTAACGACAACACTATTACCTAGCTCTCTGAAAAAAAATTAATTAATAGCGAATATCAATAGGCGACCGATTTAATCTATGCCTCTTTAGCACTGGTTTTGCTGGTGTGTTGCTGCAACCATGCATAAACTGCATTTATTAAGATTGATCAACAGCGGTGGGGCTGCTGCGGCTTTTATACTCCAAAATTGCAGCTTCAAGCCTGCTGACCCCTGGGCCGCGCTTTCGCAACAGACGAAAATCTTATGCATTTAACCGCTAAATACTCAAAAGCTGCAGCGGTTGCTAGACACTCATAACTTTCAGCCACTGCCTATTACTATCGCATTAGAGTTCAAGTAAACTCATGAATCTTATCAGGGGCAGATCACAGCTTTCAGTACTTAGCATCTACCAACCAAAGGTTGGCAGACTTAATCTCTATACTGGTAGCAACAATTACAAATTTACGATTAAAGGCAGACTCACAAGTTTAAGAATTATTACAGGGGCGGCCAGAGAAGGTACTCACCCAAACGCCAGGGTAAATTTAGATGCTCTAGCTAGAAACCAATGAAAACAATATCACACAGTCATAAAAAAACTAATAAAATATTTATACCTAAAAGACATACACTTTTTTGTAGATTGCATTTCCGACAAAACTGTATCATAAATACTTTCAAATTCTTTAGTTGTCACAATATAATCATCGAGGAGTTGATAAAATGATTGGCAGTATCCTTGATGAACTACGCAAAAAAATTGATGAGATCAATAAAACTGAAGACGGCAAGCCGAGTACCCTATTCCCTAAATTTAGCTTAGAAAAATTGGATCTTGAAGTCAATGCAATAACTCTAATTCTTGTGAATATAGAAGAAGAAAGAGTATTTAAAAATCCTGATCCTTATCGAAGACGTCAAAACCCTCAAGATCCTAATGGACCAGTCATGGAGGTAAACCCTCCTGTGAGCCTATCATTATACATACTATTTGCAGGATCCTATAATGATTACAAACAATCATGGAACAAATTGGCTGGCATCATAACTTATTTCCAGAAGGAAAGAATGATAAATCTTGTAGTTGAAAATAAACTTTATACGCTCCAAATGGAATTAATTTCTCAAACCTTTTCCCAGCAAAACGAGCTATGGAGCACCCTAAAATCCCCTCAAACACCTTCTGTATTATATCGTGCAAACCTGCTTGTAATTGAAGGTTTAGATGAAAAATCTACAATAGAAGTTAAAGAGCTAAGGTTCAAATATTGTCAAAATGCAGATCAAAAATTGGAAAGCCATAGCAATGAGAAACAAGAGAAAACTTTTGTGATAAGAGAATCTAGTTCTGAAAAACTTTTTAACAGCGGATAAATATTGTCACCACCTTATAAATAATCAGCTCTTCAGCATTCAACCCCGTTAACATTCAGCTAGTCAGCATTAAACCAGTCAGCACCAGCTCAAGCTTAGCTCCTCACACCAAACCTTCACACAATCATGACAGTAACCTACGCCACACCTGGAATTTATGTTGAAGAAGTTTCAACGCTGCCGCCATCAGTGGTTGAGAATAGCACGGCAATTCCAGCATTTATAGGTTACACACTCATCAAACCTGGTACGGGATCAGAGCCAGTTTGCCTAGAAATAAACTCTTTGCACGAGTACGAGGAACATTTTGGCAAAACGCTGCCCCTAGAGGGCACTTTAACGAAATCTAACTCGGGTTTCTCATTCACAAAAAAATCGGGCTCAGCGGCTTCAGCGAGCTCAGTATCCCCAACGGCTTCAGCGGGCTCGGCGAGTTCAGCCGGCTCATCCAGTTCAACGGCTGCAGCGGGCGCAACAGCTCCAACTGCTTCATCCGCCTCAACGGGTTCAGCTGAATTGACTGAGTTTAGCGAGCCTGATTTTTATCTTTGGTATTCAATTGATCATTACTTTCGTAACGGAGGTGGTCGTTGCTATGTAATATCTGTAGGCAGCATGGGCAGTAAAGGTATAAATGCTAATGAGTTAAAAAGTGGCATTGCCAGACTTGAGCGAGAAGATGAACCCACATTAATTGTGATACCAGATGCAAATGGACTAGTGGAACTAGAAAAATATGAGGTGTATCAAGAAGCTATAGAACAAGCCTCAAAATTAAAGGATAGATTTGCTATACTAGATCTTAATCCAATGGATAGGGTCGGCAAATATGACAAAGCTAAAACTATAAATTTTCGCAAAGGTGTATCTTTAACAGAGTCACAATTGTCCTATTCGGCCACCTATGCTCCTGCATTGAAATCGTCAATTTCATACTTTGTTGACGAAAAACTAGTCACTATTGAAGATAAAAAACTCGTTGACTTGCAAAATGCTGACACATCACTTTATAATCAAGCCATAAAGTTCATGAGTACTTTTAGGTTAATTTTACCGCCAAGTGCTGCTGTTGCTGGTGCAATTACCAGTGTAGACGGCACGAGAGGTGTGTGGAAAGCGCCAGCGAATGTCCCTTTGCAATCGGTAATTGCTCCAGTATATAATTTTACGGACGAAGAACAAGCGGGACTAAATATAGATAACTCTGGTAAATCAATAAATATAATCAGATCATTCCCAGGCCGTGGAAATCTCATCTGGGGTGCCCGTACCATGGCCGGCAATAGCAACGAGTGGCGCTATGTATCCGTAAGAAGACTTTTCGCAGCTGTAGAAGAAAACATCAACAAAGCCACTGCATTTGCCGTATTTGAACCCAATGATATTTCAACATGGCTCAAAGTGAAAGGAATGATCGATAGCTATCTTTATAGCCTGTGGCAGCGGGGAGCCCTGCAGGGAGCCAGCGCTGAGGAGGCTTATTTTGTGGATATTGGCCTCAGCAAAACAATGACTCAAACCGACGTCAATGAAGGTAAAATGATTATTGTTATTGGCCTAGCGGCTACTCGACCAGCCGAATTTATTATCATTCGGTTCTCTCACAAACAAGCTGCATAGACAGCTTAATTACGCCAAGAGTTTGTCTCATTTAACCTCACTCCACAAGGATCAAATCAACCATGGCTGACAATGCTGCTACAGTGGCTTCAACCTATCCATTACCGGTATATAACTATCGCGTGGAAATCGGCACAGAAGCAGTTGCATTTTCTGAAGTATCGGGTCTAGTTATAGGCTATGAACTGGGAACTTACAAGGAAAGCCAAACTGGTAATGTCGCGGGTCCGCGAACAATGTATTTTCCAGGCCAACAAAGTGCGGTTACACTTAGTTTAAAGAAAGGGCTTGTTAAAAAAATTAGCCTCAAAGCACTGTATGGATGGATTAAAACAGTACAAACAAACCAGATTGATAAAAAAGATGTATTTATTCGCCTCTGTGATGAAAAGGGAAATCCAGTAATCTCTTGGAAAGCGGCTAATGCATTTCCGATCAAGTTAACAGCACCAAGCTTTGACGCAAAATCAAATGATGCAGCTATCGAAACACTAGACCTTCAGGCTGACTTTATCACCATGGAAGAATCTTAATCATGACTACTTCCCTGCCTCGAAAATCTGAGTACCCATTGCTATCTTACAACTATCGGGTAGTTGTAGGTGCTATCACTATGCGCTTTTCTAAAGTTGATGGCCTGGCATGGGAAAGGAAAACCAAAACCTATCGCGATGGACTTTCGTTTTTGCAGGGTGAGCAGTTAGTTTCTTATTATGTTGATGCATATTCAACCCTGACGCTACAACAAGGAGTAGTCGAAAATGATACAGCTCTGCATGGCTGGCTATCTAGGGGAGACTCAAGGCCTCTCCAGGTTCTTCTCTGCGATGCCCGTGGCCAAGCAGTGATTAGCTGGTCAGCGAAAAAAGCTGTACCGGTTAAACTTAGTGTCGGTAGCTTTGATGCTAAGGGTAGTGAAGTTGCCATGGACACGCTGGAAGTAATGGCATCAGGCTGGTCGATTAAACATCTAAACTAGCAACCTATGAGCTTCTCCCTGCCACCGACAAGCAGTATTGATGCTTTCAATCTGCCGATGTCCCATCGGTTTAGTGTACTTTTTATTACGGCTGGAATACCAAATCTGCTCGATATAAGATTTAAATCTGTGTCAGGGATTGGGGCTACAATAGAACAAGATCAGAGTAAAAATGCAGCAAATCCAAATGAAAAAAGATACATTCCAAAGGGGATACAGTATAAAAATCTTACCCTGAGCAGGGGGCTTGTGCCATTGTCAATTCTTTCTAGGCAGGTTGAAGAAGTTTTCAATCAATTTAAATTTCGTCGATCAGATGTCATGGTAATCATATATTCCGAAACTGGCATTCCTACCGGGGCTTGGATCTTTTATGAAGCCTATCCAGTTTCATGGACAATGGATACCCTGGATGCAACAAATGAAAATGTGCTAATAGATAACCTAGAGCTTACTTATTCACACATGAAGATGATGAGGATTTGATGACCATTGAAATTCACACTCTCGTGATACGTGCTGTTGTCCAGCCCAGGGCAAGCCAGGAGTCTTTTTCTAATTTTGAATCGTTTAATAATGGAGTGAATACCCCCACTCATGTTTCCCCATCTGAATATCCAATTGTTAGTGAGGCTGATTTGGTGGCTAAATGTACCAGGGCTGTGTTGAGGCAATTGGCCCGTCTCAAGGAGCGCTAAGGGGAACTTAAACCATGCCATTACTAGAGATCACAAAGCCATCAAGATTTAAGATCACAGCCTTTTTGGATAGGGCTAGAAAGCGACCTGTTCCCAGTACCCCAAATTCATTAAAAACAGAATATAAACCAGAAAGCTTGAAAATTAAACAAGATAATATTTTTCAAAATAGTCAAGGAATTTCAACTAGCTCTGCACAAGCCCGATTCTATGCTAGTCGTTCCAGGCTACTATCTGTAACGCTTTGTTTTAACGGCATTGATTTTGGTCAATATGGTGCCGCAGATATATACAGCGGTAATAAATCTAACCCGGATAAAGATGTAGAAAGTTTTTTTAAACTCTGTCAGCAAATAAATAGTTCATCTCATGAGCCTGCATTTCTTAGGTTATCCTGGGGTCAGGTAGGTATTGAATCAGTTCTAGAAGCCAGGTTAAAAGATTATGAACTTACTTATCCTTTGATTGGTAGAGATGGTAAGCCTTTGTTGGCGGAGATCCAGGCCAACTTTGTTGAAGACATTGATCCTAGGAAGCATAAGTCACAATTAAGATTGTCATCACCTGATCTGACCCATCGGCATGTAGTATTGGCAGGCGAATCACTTACGTCTCTCTGTTTCAAATACTATGGTAGCACAGATGCTTACTTACAAATAGCTCAAATCAACAATCTCGACAGCTTTAGTTGGCTTGCACCGGGTATAGAGTTGTATTTTCCTCCCCTGACAACTCCCGGAGGTACCACAGAATGACTTTAAATACTGGGGCTAAGATTGATAGTAATTTGCTTCCGGTTGTGCAAATCACTTGCAATGGCAAACCACTTGATCAACTCGTACAGGTGATTGAAGTTGAAGTGCGACTGGAGTTAAACCGAATTCCCCAGGCTTCAGTGACCATACTAGATGGTAACCTACCTGACAGAAGATTTGAACTTAGTGATGGACCACTCTTTAAACCTGGTTGTTTAATCACTATTGCCATGGGTTATCTTGAATCAGGGCCAGCACCCGTAAGGATTTTTGAAGGTGTGCTAATACGCCATACAGTGGAAGCACGTGGTGACACAAGTCGACTAAGAATCAACCTAGTTGACAAGGCTATTTGTTTAACCCAAGGACGCAATTTTGCAGTTTATAAAGATATGAAAGATAAGGATGCTTGGCGAAAAATTCTTAATGCAGCCGGTTTAAAGGCGGGAAAATTAGAATCCTCGGAAATACTGCACCCAGAGCTGGTTCAGTATAACGTAACAAATTGGGACTTTATTGTGTCGAGGGCGGATGTATTGGGTGCAGCTGTGCAAATTAGTAATGGGCAGCTACACGTCCGCAAATTAGCCTTGTCTGAACCTAAGAGAGTACTAAATTATGGACTTGACGATACGCGCGAGCTTGAATTAGAAATAGATGGTCAAAATCAGTGGAGCTCGATTTCTGTTAAAGCCTGGGATCTAGAAAAAATAGCCGCAACAGCCCCGGTTAAAGGCAAGAGTGCAACTTTTTCCGTGGGCAGCAGCTCTGATCAAGCTTTAGTGAAGAGTCTTGACTGTCAAGACTCTACCTTAGTTAGTGCCGTGCCGATGGAGCAAGCTGAATTGCAGGCCTGGGCAAATGCAAGACTACTTAAAAGTCGTTTGTCACTGTTAAAAGGTACAGCATTGATAGATGGTAGTACATTTATAGAACCATTAGATACTGTTGAGATGAAAGGAGTGGGCAAGCGTTTTAATGGTAAAGTACTAGTTTCAGCAGTAACTCATCGCTTTAATGAAGAAGGATGGTGCAGCGAATTGCAGATTGGTCTTCAAGCGGATTGGTTTGCGCGTACTCCCGAGCTGGTGGAAGTGGCGGCGGGGGGCCTGGTCCCTCCTGTGACTGGCCTGCAAATTGGCACCGTGGCCTCCCTAGACCTGGACCCCAAGGGACAAATGCGAGTGCAGGTGAAAATGCCCCATATAGCTGAAGACAAAGGGCTGATCTGGGCGCGGCTGTTAACTCCAGATGCGGGTCTGGGACGGGGGATGGTGTTTCGTCCTGAGGTGGGAGATGAGGTGGTAATTGGCTTTCTCAACGATGATCCACGGCAACCATTGATAATGGGCTCACTATTCAGTAAACACAATAAACCCCCAAAGCCTGTTGAGATGGCTGAGAAAACAAATTCACAGCGGGCCATTGTTAGCCGTTCTGGCACCAGAATTGTTTTTGATGATAAGGCCCCGGCTTTAAGACTTGAGACAACTGCTTCCGGAGATGCAAATAGCGATTATAAAAACATGATTAGCTTAGACGAAAAAGAAAAAACAATAACTATCAAAGATCAGCATGGGAATAAAATTATCATGAATAATAAAGGTATTACAATAAGCAGTAATAAAGATATTAAGCTAGAAGCTAAGGGAATGATTAAACTAGACAGTAAAAAAGAGCTGATATTGCTGGGAAATAATAAGGCAGTTTTAAAGGGAACGGAAATAAGCATAAATGGCACATCAAAATGCACTATTAAAGCTGCCCAAGCTGAATTAACCGCTGATGCGACATTGACGATGAAAGGAGCTGCACAAACCAATCTTAACTCCGACGGGATATTGGAAATACAAGGCAGCTTGGTAAAAATTAATTAGACATAAATCATGACTTTGCTCACAACGATTAAACTTATTTCCCTTGATAATCCCATAATTCCCTTGGGTTTAGTATCCTTTTATTTCTTGCGGCATGAATATATATCGGCAATATTTATGCCAGCATCAAACATTTGTGTCTTAATTGAAGTATTTTTAGTTTTATTTTCGATCAACCGCTGGTTGAAATTTCTTCTGAAATGGTATCTCTATAAGAATCAAGTATTGAAGGTGCCGATATGATCTGAAATTCGCTTGACAATGACTGTTCTAGTCTTTCGTTAATTTATTCGGACTTCCAATAAGTCAAAAGATCTGCCATTCAATCAAATCAGTAGATTAACCAAACCACTAATCAACTAAATTGTCAAGCTGGCAACTAACCAATCTATGGGCAGCCACACAACTAAATAATTAAGCTAATAATTAGCCAATTTACTAAGCATTCAAGTCACTAATCAACCAATCAACCAATCAACCAAACATCCAACCAAACATCCAACCAACCAACCAACCAACCAACCAACCAACCAGCCGGTCAATCAATTAATCAACCAGCCAGCCAGTCAATTAATCAACCAATCAACCAATCAATCAAACCACCAATCATGACTAACAACAAATCTCAAACGATCAAATTGGAATTCACTCTTGATGAAGTGAATGTTATTCTTGATGCATTAGGAAATCTGCCATTCAAAACTGTCTACGGAATTATTGGCCAATTGCAGAGCCAAGCAAGAACTCAGCTTGACTCTCAGGCATTAGGAGTTAGTTCTGGTCAAGATTTTGCCGCAGAGAGCAAAGATGAATTATCCGATCTGGAGCCCCAGTCATGACCGCAAATATTCCTGAAAGTTTTCTTGGTACTGGCTGGTCTTTTCCGCCAACTTTCACTCCAGGAGGTATGGATGTTATCATGGTATCAAATGAAGAGGATATTCACCAATCCCTTGGCTTATTGTTCGCCACATCTAGGGGCGAAAGAATAATGCAAGAGGCCTATGGATCGAAACTAGATGAATGGTTGTTTGAAGAAATGGATCAAGACTTTGCAGATACAATTACGAGCTCAATTAGGGAAGCAATTCTATTGCATGAGCCTAGGATACTGCTGCTAGCTATTGACCTAAGCCAAAATCGTAGGTATGCTGGAGTTGTTGACATCTCCCTGGACTACATGATTCCCGCCACAAATTCTCGCTTTAATATGGTGTTTCCTTTTTACCTAAATGAGGCCACCACTATGGAATAAAAACTACCCTGGGGATTGGGACTGCCCGCCAGCTCATTTCGGTTATTTATTGCTAGTTATTTGTTTGCTAAACCTCTTCCCGCCTTGAAATTCCTCATTTCCTAAGGAGCAAATCCCTGTCATGGTTCGACGCCGCACTTCATTATCTTGCCTTCTCGATTTGCGAGGTAGTGGCAGTACGGCTCAGCTGAGATTGGCAGAGGCTCCTGATCCTGCTTTGGTGGCTATCGACCCCCACACTGAAGCAGATCTGTTGTTATTTATCCAACAAATAGCCCCATGGATTAGGTTTAAGACTGGCCAAGAAGATGCTAACGAAGTTGGCGACTGGAGAAAATTTTGTGACCCAGCTGCTGCGTTTGGTGTCAACAATCATGATGCAATAGCATTAACGGCTCAGGCAATCGCTAGTTTTGCCGCCGGGGAAAAAGAGACCTGGGAATTCAGCGAACTTCAGCGCCGCTGGCTTGGTAGGCCCCACTTTGCCCTACTTTTGGCTTTTATTCGCCTGCAGCGCCACAGCCGAGCACTGCTTAACGAGTTTACGGCGCGGCATCTGGATCATTATTTCAATACCAAGCTGGGATTTACCCCCCGAGCAGCCCAGCCAGACAGGGTAACTGTTTCTTTTGAGCTGTCCAACCAGGCGGCGGGCCTGCTACTGCCGGCCGGCACCCTGCTAAGGGCCAGCGCCGATAGCCAAGGGCTCGAACGCTTTTACAGCACTGCTACAGATCTATATGTAAACCATGCCCAGGTGAGGGAGTTGCGGGCAGTGCAGGTGTTGCGCCAGACCACCAACTTGGAATCTGTGAAAGCCATCGAACCCGATGCCTCCACCGCCCTCACCAACATGCTACATTTGGTTTATAGAAATCCGGGAACAAAGAATAGTTTACCTGAATTGAAGCTGCAGGGAATAACCGGTCAAGAATATTATAATAAAGTGGATGAAAAAAAGATGACGAATGATAAAGTGATAGATTGCAGGTTTATTACCTCTTTTTTGCCGCTGCTTAGATTTAGCTGGGATGAGATGCGGCTGGAGCTCCAGGAGTTTAAGCGGCTAATGTACTTGTATTCGCAGCGAAGTGATAGCGAATCAGAGGATGAATGGAGATTTATAAATAACATACTTGGCGTCGATCGTTTATCTGACTCGGAAAAGGAAAAACTTGATAAGGGTAATTTGCCTAAATTATCGATGATGAGTTTTTCAGAGCCACGTAATTTTGAACGTAGTTTTTATGCTAGTATTTTCGGCAATAAGAGCATGTCTATCGACTGGCCCGCAGTCCCAGTTGCCGAGCTTAATTGCATTGATGATTTATATTTACAGCGTGAAATTATTGATGTAACAAACTATCTCGAAAATTTGCTTGATAGTGCGAGCTGCTTGATGAGGGGTTCGGCATCAAGCGAAAGTGATAGTACGAGTGGTGATAGCATAAGTCCTGCTAGTGATGCCACGTTCAATGGGAAGCTACTTGGTTTTTATCAGCTTATGCCAATAAAGTTACATATTGATAATGAGTGGCGTCAGATTAACTGGATACTGCAAAGGTGTGGCCAACGCCGCCGCCAGGTAATGACCTGGCGATTAGATCCCAGTCAATCAGGCTCGAATTCCAGTGATTTTGCAGATAACTTAGATCGAGCTCTATTGATTGCCGATAACTTTATCTCTACTGAAGTCAAGTATAACGGTGATACAGGAACTGGTAGTGAAGTTAATGTCAATAACGTAGCCAAGACAAATAATGATGCTAAGGCTAGGGCCCAAGCCAAGGCTAAAGGCGAAGTTAAAGTATATTACGAAGCCGCGGCCCGAGAATTTTGTGCCGCTTTCAACCAGGCTATGCCCTGGGCTCCGGCAAGTGATCAAGGCTCTGACACAAGGCTTGCGCCTGAGGCTGTTTCTACACTTGAAACAGCTTCTACACCTGAAGCCGTGGTTAAGTGCCTCTACGAATTGTTATCCAGTCTAGAGGATTGGTTCGCCATGCCTGCAGAGCGATTGCTGCAATTGGCTTTGCTAGTGGAAATTTTGGTGCCACCAACTAACAAGGCACCGGTTCCTGAGAAATCCGCTGAACAGGCGGCCTGGAATGGCATCTTTGAAATCCTTACCGCCGCCCATCTGGCTCTGCAGACGAGGCAACGTCAGCACCAGTTTGCCACCTGCCGTGGGCAGTGCTCTGCTGGAGCGAACAGCTACGAAGCTTTTGATGCCTGTTTGCGGTTGGTGATCAGTGAATTGGATCGCAAAGATTCGGGTCTTGAAGATTTGGGTATTAATGCTAATTCACCGGGACAAGGCACCACTTTTGTAGGCGAGGACCAGGAAATATATAATCAGTCAAAGGCGATGGAGCGCTGGAAGAGCAGCAAAACCCGCCTGGCTCCCTATCTAGGAAATGGACAATTAGAGCAGCTGGATCAATTTCAAGCTCTGCTGCTCCAACCTGGCTCAGCGCCGCGTCGCAGCAGCTGGAATGACATAGTGTCCATTTTGGAGTCGGTCCAGGGGGCGATAGTGGGCTGGCAGCCGCCACCGCTGGGCCTGGTGGAATGGCGCCAATTACAGGCCCATCACCAACAGGTGGAGAGCGAAGCCTTGGCGGCCGGTAAGACACTGGAACCCTGTTTTGCCATGGCGGCGGAATCGGACGCACCGCCAGAACCTGGACCGGGATTTGGCCTGGCGAGCCGGTTGTTGGGCCTGGCCGAAGGCAAGCGCAGCATCACCCTCACCCTGGGCCTGGAGGCCAGCGACTTTTCGATCCAATCGCTGTTGGGGTCTCTGCCTGGCGCAAGGGCGAAACTCAAACCTGCCGATTGGCCAAAAGCCACTCCAGAGCTGGTTGGCGCCCACAACTACGCCGGCGAAGTTCCCAACTCCTTTACGACAAGTGGCAGCGGTCTTAATGGAGCCTTGCTGGTGGAACTGAGTACGGCTGAGGGTTGGCTGGCGGTGCCGATTGATCAAGCCATCCTCATGGACCCTAGGCCGGCAGAGGATCCCAGCAGCTACTGGAAACTAACCAATACAAAGCCTCTCGACAATGCCGCGAAGCTGGCGGTGCTGCAGTTCAGGTTGAATCTCGAACCGGCCGCGCCGGCCCTGGCTCCCTTGGCCACCGGCGAATTAGCCAAGTTGCGGATAAGGCTGCGACCTTGGCGGGAGATTACAGACAAGGGAACTTGCTGGCGGAGTTGCGGCGGCTTTGAGCGGCTGCGGTTGGCGACCGCTCAGCTACGGGTGGAGGTGCAGGAGCTGCTGGGGCTGCGCCTGCAGCAGGACGGCACGCCGCTGGATCCGCTGCAACCCTTTCAGCCCTTTGGCAGTAGCCCAGTGGTGGGCAGCAGCTTTTACATCAGCCATCCAGAAATACTGGATGGGGATCTGGAACAGCTCAGCTTCCAGGGCAGCTGGCTAATGCTGCCAAAGGACATGAATTACAACTATAACTGCAATAGCAGCGGTGCTGCTATTGCTCCCGAATTTTCTGCGGCGGCTTGCCAGGCGGAAGTGAGTCTAATTCATCAAAATAAGCCCCCCATTTATGAACAGTCGGATGTTGCGTTATTTAAAACTGCTTTAGATGTGGTTGGCAATTCAGATGTCAAAACTAATTTAAGTACCGATGTTGATTCCGATGCTGAGGCCAATGCGGATGCTAAGGCTAATGCAGATTCCAAGGCTAATGCAGTCGCAAAGGCTAAAGCAAGCCTGCAGATTGATTTAAATTCTCTGACCCCGAATAAAGCCATGCCAATCTCTCTTGCGGAGAGCGATGGCGAAGACTTACGGCTGCAGCAGCGAGTTTGGCGATGGCGGTTGACCCCCACCGATTTTGGCCATGGGCGCTATCCCTCACTCGTGGCCCAGAAGGCTCAACAACTAGCACTAGCCATCAGCAAAAAGGCAGCATTCGAGGCATTTTTGATGATAGAAGCTACTAGAAATGACACCATCAATCTTTCAACTCCTGTTTCCAGTATGTCTACTGCTGCTGCTATCAAGCCTCCTGCTGCTGCCAATCCGGATATGGTTTTGCAAAAATATAATTCTGCAACCGGCGGCTCGACCAGCAGACGATCCGAGATTGTTAACATTGACTATTCTGATTATACCGTGCCAGAGCCTTATACTCCTTTGTTGGAAAAGCTCCAAGTAAGCTATAGCCGTTGTCAGAATCTAAGTAGTATAAACTCTGCTCTAGGTCAGCTCATGCATATTCATCCATTCGGCGAGGTGCCTTTCTGGCTTGGCCAGAATCCGCAAAAAATTATTGACCGCTCAGCGGCTGTTGGCCCCATCAACAGCACTAGCTCCAGTGGCCACTTGGCTCCATTGCTCCTGCCCAGCTATCCCAATCCTGGCGAGCTGTACATCGGCCTGGAGGGAGTCCAACCGCCTCAGCCCATCACGCTGGCCTTCCAGCTGGCGGAGGGCAGTGCCCGGGGAGAGCGTCCGCAGCCAGCCGTGAATTGGCAGGTGCTCGATGGAGCTGAATGGCTACCTTTGCAGGTGCGGGAAGACGGCACTGATGGCCTACTTCATTCAGGCATCCTGCGTTTCGATTTACCAATGGTGGCTGCTGGTTGCCAATTGCCTCCAGAGCGGCTGTGGCTACGGGCCAGCCTGCTGGGGCCGCTGCGGGCCTACGCCACGATTCTGGCGATCCAAACCCAGGCCGTGGAAGCGGTATTCCTGCCCCAAGACCATGGCCCGGACCATTACCTGCGACCACTGCCTCCCCACAGCATTGAGGCTTTGGTGGAGGCGAATGGGCAAATTGCTTCAATCCGCCAGCCGTTCAATTCCTGCGGCGGCCTGGCTGCTGAGGCGGAAACGGAGCTACGGATGCGGGTGGCGGAACAGCTGCGCCACAAGGGCCGGGCCCTGGCCAGCTGGGATTACGAGCGGCTGTTGTGGGATAAATTCAGCAACCAATTGCACAGGGTGATCTGTCTGCCTGCCCAGGGTAGTGAAAGGGTGGAAGTGCTGGTGATACCGAACCTGCGCCAGCAACAGAACGGCAATTTGTTCTCCCCCGGAGCTCCGGTGGACCTGCTGGAGTTGATGGAGGCTTATCTGCGGGAGCGCTGTCCGCCGGAAATTGATATAAGCGTGCGCAATCCCATCTATTTCCATGTGAAGGTGCGCCTATGGGTGTGTCTGCAGGATGGGGTGGATAGGGCCTATGCCGAACAGCAGCTCCAGCAGGAGCTAATTGGGCTGCTCTCCCCCTGGGCAGATAACGCCGATGGGGACATGAGCATCGGCGGCATGGTTTTCGTTACCGATATTGCGGCAGCCATCGAATCGCTGTCTTACGTAGATTATCTTGAAAATATTAAATTATATTTATTAAATGATGGCGGCAGGCCTTTGGTTGTCAGTGATACCAGTTTGCTGGCTCCCCAGGGCGATTCGGTTTTGATCTCCTATTCCAGCCATGACATCGAGTTCGTGTCTCCTCATGCTACTCTCACAGATTCGAGTATCGGGATAAATATGATGAAAATTGGCCTTGACTTTCAGATTGCTTAACCAAATTACTTTCATCTTTTCACCGGAAAAAATCATGCCAAATCCCACCACAAAAAATCGTCAAGCGATCAAGAATCGCTTTGTACGTAATGCCATACCCACCCAGGCCGACTTCGCCGATCTGATCGACGCCAGCTTGAATCAGGCCGATGATGGCCTGCTCAAGCTTCCAAACGAACCCCTTGGCCTGGTGCGCCAGCAGCCAAATAAGCCCATATTGCGATTTTTTGATTCTCCAGATGCTACTGGTTCAGCTTGGCAGATTCAGTTAAGCGCCGACAACAAAGCAAGCGCTGACAGTAAAGCTGGATTTGCCCTGGCCAATACCGATAAGGATGGTGTTATAACTACCCGTCTTTTTCTTGATGCGACATCGGGCAATGTGGGTATTGGTACAACCCAAGCAGACGCTAAGTTAACAGTTCAAGGGGGAATGAAAATTTCTGAAACAGTAATAGTTGGCGGTCAACTCGACATACTTGCCGCATCTAATCCCATCCGTTATTCCTCACAATGGAGTGGCTTTCCAGATGACAAAACTAATGGTGCTGAGATATCTAATGATGTATCTAACTACAAAACCTTGATGATTGTTGGGAATAAGTCTGCTGGTGGGGTAAGAAGTGTTAGCATTTGGGATGTCTTAAATGTTAATGGGAATTTGAGAGTAGCATTCACCGCAACCACTGATAAATTGGTTGTTAATTCTACGCTCACAGCAACAGGTGCAACTAGCTTGGCAGCGCTTACGACAACCGGCAATATTGCCATGAGCACTGATGCTTTTTGCCTGAATAGCATTAATAAAAATGTGGGTATTGGTACTGCGACACCTGGGTACAAGCTGGATGTTAATGGATCTGTAAGACTCGGTGGTTTTACTACTAGCGATTTTATTGAATGGCCCAAGCTGGTTTGGCTTAGAGATATTCCTAATAATTGGGATGAGGGTGTGGTGAAGCATGATTCATCTCAAGGTTTTTTTAGACGCCAAGGTTTTGGGATGCACCTGCATGAATCGCGAGATTTTCATATTTTTTCTTCAGGTATGAATGCATTATTTGGCGTTGAAGGTGGGACTGGAAATGCCATTATTAAGGGG
Organism: Prochlorococcaceae cyanobacterium; assembly: GCA_044356375.1. Lineage (GTDB taxonomy): Bacteria > Cyanobacteriota > Cyanobacteriia > PCC-6307 > Cyanobiaceae > UBA5018. The sequence continues at coordinate 75,161 of JBIKWK010000008.1, forward strand.
AATTTGACCGTAAGAGGCAGTGGAGTCAAGGATCCAGATAGTGCAATGAGCGGTGTTGGTCAACTAGCGATAAAGGGGAGTGCGCCACAGATTGATTTTATTGATACCGACCATAATGACTGGTCAATTCATGTAAATGGTAACAAAATGTTTTTTATTAGACAGCCATTGGAATTCAAGGATCTAGTGCTGGATGGCGCCGGCAACGTGGGCATTGGGACGGATGCTCCAGTCGCTAAGCTACAAATCACTGGTAATGTATCTATAACCAGTGCCGAAGGTCAAAACATTGCTTGCATGAGGAATTTCATGGCACCTGGTTCGTTGACCATTGGCGGTATCGACAGAAACTATGGTGGTGGAAATAATTGGAGCACTAATACCGCTGGCCTGCTGCTCGAAGCCTTGGATAATACGGAAATAGCGGTACACGACTCGGGCGTTAGACTGGCAAGCTTTTTGTATTACGAAGGTGGTAAAAATCAATTTACCATAGGAAGAGATATGGGTTGGGGACCTATTTCCGCAGTCAATGTACAGGGTAATCTGAAGGTTGGTGGTAAAGTCGAGTCGCAAAATGTGCGAATTCAAGTCGCTGCGACTGATTCGCTTAGAATAACATCAGATACTTGGACCGACATGCCGCAAATGATTGTCACTACAGATATTAGTGGTCCCGTACTTGTCCTGTTCAAGGCTGGTGGGGTGCAAGCGTTACCTGTAAATTCGAGGGCAAGATTCCGACTCTTAATTGATAATATTGAAAAGGCTTTTACGTTGCACGAATTTAATAATAATGGCTGGGAGTTGCGAGACGTTGCCCTTATGTGGCTGGATAGCCTTGCTGCCGGTAATCACGTATTTAAAGTCCAATGGAGAGCTGAGTCTGGGACTGTTGGCGCTTGCTGGTATGGCGATTTAAGGTCTCTTATCGTAATAAATTTGTAGCCAAAATCCATGGATATTCATTCTTTAAGTTAGTCTCTATGCATGTATTGTGCAATGCTAGCCTAAGCTCGAGCTTAAAATTCTATTTTCTTTGGCGTTTTCTTGCTATTAAAACGCTGTTCTGCGCTGTGAATTTTTCTTGATTGGGGATTCATTAAATGCTTGCAACCTCCATCACCCTAGACCCCAACCCCCATCCCGCCCTCAGTTATGCCGGGCTTCGGGCGGAGGCGTTGGAGTTGTTGGGGCGGCTCTGCGGCGATCAGTGGAGTGATTTCAACACTCACGATCCTGGCATCACGATCCTGGAGCAGCTCTGTTTTGCGCTCACCGAACTGGCCTATCGGATCGATTTTCCGATCGAAGATCTGCTGGCCAGTGCCGGCCCCGATTGGCAACCTGGACCAGCCGACATCCTGGTGGGGGATCCGGTCACCGAGGCGGATTTGATCGCCCTGCTGCGCTCCCTGGGGGCTGAGGTGTCGCTGGTGCGGGCCGTGGATCAGCCAGCCCTGCCGCTCTACTTCCGCCCCCGCCCAGGGGGCCGTGGCGATCTCGATCTGGAGCGCGGCCTGGCCGGCCTCGATCAAAAAAGTGTGATGCCAAAGGGCGTGCTGCGCCTGTCCGTCCAGCGGGGCACTAACCAGCTGGGCACTAACCAGCTGGGCTCTAACCAGCCGGGCGACGGGGCCAGTTTTTTGTTGCAGGTAGCCAGCCGTGTGCATGGCTCCCGCCTGCTGGGGCGGGATTTTGAGTTGGCCTTGCACATGCCCTTTCAGGTATTTGTGCAGGCCAAGCTGGAGGTGGAGCCGGCTGGTTCCACCGATCAGCTATTCACCGCGATCCACAATTGTTTGAACAGCGTGATTGGAGCGGCCGCCAGCTCGGCCAGGGCTTCGGCCCGCAGCCCCGGCCTGCGCTGCGCCGATCTGATCAAGGCGCTCAAAGGGCTACCCGAAGTGCGGCAGGTGTGCTCCCTGGAACTGGCTAAAGACGCCGCTGGGCCCTTTCAACCCTGGTATCTTGCCTTACCTGAAGCAGGCGGTGCCCGCCTGGCGGCCAATCCCCAGATCGAGCTGCTGCACCGCGGCCTGCCGCTGGAATGCCAATCCACCAGCAACGTCAAGGAGGTCGCTGTTTCCAGCGCAACGGCGACTGGCCCGGCAGCGGCTGGAGCCAGCATCCCCTCTGCTCCTGTTGCCCAGGGGCGGCAACGCCAGTTGATCAGCCAGGTCTCCCTGGCCCGCCAGTTACCCGCCGTCTATGGGGTGGGTCTTGCAGGCCTGCCCGCCGGTGCCTCCGGGGAGCGGCGCAGCCAGGTTCAGCAGCTGCGGGCCTACCTGCTGTTTTTCGATCAACTGCTGGCCAATAGTCAGGCCCAGCTGGCCCTGGCCCCAAAACTGCTCTCACCGGTGGCGGCGGATGATCCCCATCCCCTCGACACCTACGCGGTGCTGCTGGCGGATGACCCGGAACTGGATCTAGCGGGCCTGCGCCGGGTTGGCGGCGATTCGCCTGAGGCCTGGTTGCGCCAGGCGCTGCACTCAGCCCCTGTCGGGGGCGCAAATACCAACCGCCCCGCCCTGCTGGCCCACCTGCTCAGCCGCTTCGGTGAGCAGCTTGGCATCTACCAACAGCTGCCGGGGCCAGCCAAAGCCGACGCCAAAGCCTTGGTGGCCGATCGTTCCGCCTTCCTGCGCCGCATCGCCCCCCTTAGTGGCGGCCGGGGTTCCGGCCCCAACCTGTTGCCACTAGATCCCGCCCTGGCATCAGAGCCTGCCCTGGTTGGGGAAGCTGCCCAGGGCGCCTTCGCCGAACGGCTGCGCCGCAAATTGGGCTTGCCCCTCGGCGCCGATGGCAGTCCGGCGCTGCTGGTGATCGAGCACCTGCTGCTGCGGCCGATAGCGGAAGACAGCGCCCAGCGGGTGCAGCCAGACGAAGATCCGATTCCCTTTCTCTCTGATGTGGCCAGGCCTGATCCCTGGAGTCACCGGGTGAGCGTGGTGATCAACGAGGGCTTGGTGATCGATGCAATGCCTTTGAGCGATTACACCGCCCCCACAAAAAACTCGGCAGTTGCGCCATTTGAGCTGTTGGTGGCCCGCACCCTGCGGGAGGAGCTACCCGCCCACCTGGCTGCCGAATTGCACTGGTTCTCGGATCAGCCCAGCGAGAGTGGGCAGGGGCAGGACGATTGGAGCCAATTACTGCAGGCATGGGCTGGCTTTCGTAGCCTGCTCGCCTGCTATCGCCGCGCCACCCTGGGCGGCGGCTCCCCTGATCAGCCCTTGCTGGCTTTGCGTTTACGCGACAGCCGCGATCGGTTGATCAGCATGTTGGAACTGGGCCTGCCTTGGCCCCTGCGGGATATCCCCCTTACCAATCAGCTGATGGTGGCCACCAACCAGCCAGCTGTGATCAAGCTGCCCTTTAGCCAAAAGGGGGTTCGCTATCAGTTGATCAAGGCCGATAGCGGTGAACGCATCAGCGCCACTACAGGCAAATGGGTCGCGCCTGAATGCAGCATGGGCAGTAGCACTGATATCCCTAATACTTATCGCTATGCTGATGGTAATGGTGGGGAATTAGAGCTCACCACGCCACCGATCACTGCAAACTTAATCCTGCGGGTGCAGGCCAGTGTGCTCCATCCGCCTGGTTCGCTGGCTATCGTAACCCCTGGGGTTAACGCCCCTGTAGTGTCTATAGCAACTGCCGACAATGGTCGCCAGGTTGCCACCCTACTTGCTGGCACAATAGTGGTGGTGGAAGGTGTGGATCCTAATCTCAACCTGAAACTTTTACAGGCTGACCTGCCGACAGTTGACTGGCCGGCAGCCAACTTATCAGTAGCTAACTTGCCAGCGGCAGATCTTCCAGCAGCTGTTCAAATAACAGATGATCAACTAATAAATAATCAGCCAGATGAGCTGCCCCGGCTCTCCTCTGAGGCTGATGCTCGCCTGGCTAGCTATGGCCAAAAGATCAGGGTGCTGGTGGAGGCCAGCCAGCCGGGGGTGCGATACGAACTGATCGATAACTCTGAGCGAGCCAAAAAATTTGAGGATCACACCCTTCTCAGCGAAGCGGTGATTGGCAACTCTGGCGCCATTGTGTTGGAAGCTAAGGTTACCGCCGCTGAGGATCGGGATCTGGCAGTGAGAGCAAGCCTCCAGAAGTTTGGCAAAAAAACAGCTAAGCAGGCTACAAATCACACGGCCGCAATATCAGATAAGCAGGTACTCACTAAAATCCTGCCGCTGCGGGTGCGGGCCAATCCCGATCTGTCTGTGCTGTTCTCCAGCCCGGTTGTGGACTTGAAGGCTACCGCCTCGCTGCAGATTGGCGCTAGCGAAAGTGAGGGTGCAGGCAGCCAGAAGAGCGTTGAATACCTGCTGCGCAGCCGTCCGCTGCTGGACGCTGATTGGCTATTCAATGTTCCGAATGATCCCGATGATTCGACTGATATCAACGATCATTGGGCGAATCCCAGGGGGGCCATTGAGCTACGCGATGGCGAGCGCAGCATCCGCTTGCGCCACCCCGACACCGACATAAATACCGGCAGCGGCCTCACTGACTTCCAGCCGGCAGCGCAAAGCGTTCTTGGTACCGGCGCCAGGGCCAGCATCCCCCTCAACGGCGTTGCTGACAACCTGTTGGTGGTAGTCCAGGGCCGCAAATCCCATCGTCTCAACCCCTTCTGCAGCGACGACGGGCGCGAGGCGACCAGCCTGGTAACCCTGCAGCAGGCCGCAGCGGTGCTGGTGCGTCCCGATGCCCAGCTGCAGCTGATCCTGCGGCGGGAGCTGGAAGGTACTTGCGTTTGGTCTCTGCTGGGCGGACAGCCAGGCGTTGCCTACACCCTCAGCCAGGCCCTGGCCAACGGCACCGTTGAGCAATTGGCGGTTCCGCTACCAGTGCATCAGCGCCAAGACGCCCCCGGCGGCATCCGGGGCATCGAGAGGCTGCGATTGGAAGTGGATTTAGTGGTGGCCGCCGCTGATAGCGGGCCGCCGCGGGCAGAGTTCAGCGCCGATCCAGCCAATTTGGAGGGGCTGCAAGTAGGCGCCCGCCTACTGCTCTCCGGCGTGGAGACCACCATGGCCCTGGCGCCCATCAGGGTGCTGGTGCAGCCTGCGGCAGTGGGGCGGGGCGAGAGTGTCCAGGTGTTGGTGAAAGGCCTGCAGCCCGGACGGCAGGGCAGCATTTTCCAGGGGGAGCAGCAGCTCGATCAGGGCAGCGCCAACGATCAAGGGCAGCTGCTTTTGACCAGCGGTGCATTGGCGGGCGCCACCTCCCTGCAGCTGGAGCTGGCCCCTAGCCCAGCCACCGCCACGGCGCCATTGCGTCCGGCTCTGAGCTGTCCCCTGGCCATCGCCCAGGGGGTAAACTCCGATCTGCCGCTGCGGTTGTTGAATTTCAACCCTCTGCAGGCCGATGCGCCGGCCCACCTGATGGATTGGGGCGCCACCGCCGAGGTGGAGTTGCTAGATACCCAAAAGGATGTGAAATATGGGCTGATCGCAGCTGTGGACCGCGACAGGCCCCTGGCTGAGCAAACCCTGCTCTCACCACAGTTGCTGGGTACCGGTGGCCGCCTGGTGCTTGTTTACACCAAAGCCACGGAAGACGTGGATCTGCTGGTGCGGGGGACCCGCCGCCTCGATGACCAGGGGGTGCAAATTGCCACTGGCTATCTCAATGGGATCCTGCCGCTGCGGGTGCGGGCCAATCCCGATTTGTCGATCACGGCGGCCCAGGCGGTTCTGGAGCCAGCCGAGCCGAGCATCTTGTTGGTGGGAGACACCATCACTCCCTCCCAGAGCAGCGTTACCTACAAGGCTTGGTCAAAGCCGTTCATTTTCGACGACCTGCTGTTCGCAGACGATCTGCCGCAAGCCACCAGCTCGCAGGCAGCAACCCCGCAAGTCAGCACCCTGCCACCTGTCTTGGATGGCGAGCGGTGGCTGCCCCCAGCAGATCGGCTTCTGCGGGCGCCGGTGTCGCCTGCGCCTGCCGATCCAGCCGCAGCTGGTTGGATCGGCAGGGGTCAGCCCAAAAAGGGAACCGATGGCCAACAGAAGGGTGGTGGCGATGGCCAATTGCGGCTGTCCCTAGGCCAGGCCAGGGCGGATGCCTATTTGATGGTGATCGGCAGCAAGCAGCACAGCCTTGGTCCGGTAGGTAGCGACCTGGCCAAGGCCAGCGCCGCCAGCCAGGTGCTGATGAGGCAGCTGGTAAGCCAGCTCACCAGGCCGGATCCAGAGAAACGGCTGGCTCTGGTGGCCGATTGCGCCGGGATCGATACCCCCCAGTTTGGCTCCGCTGCAAGCCGCTGGCTGCTGCTGGGCGGCGAGCCCGGCTGCTTTTACAGCTTCCTGGGCAGTGGCAGTAGCGGCGATGGTGGAGGTAGCGGCGATGGTGGCAGTGGAGGCGGAGACAGTGGAGGCGGAGACAGTGGAGGCGGAGACAGTGGAGGCGGAGACAGTGGAGGCGGAGACAGTGGCGGTTCAGGTGGCGATGGTCAGCCCCTGGCTCTGCCGGTGTATGTGCACCGGCAAACTCCGGAGAATCCACCCGCCACCAGGGGGATTGGCTGGCTGCGCTTAGAACTCGACCTGGCCCTGGCCGGCTCCGATGGTTCTGCCCTCGAGACCAATGCCACCCTGGCGGACCTGCGGGCGGCGGCGGTGCGGGTGAGCTGGGCCCATACCGGCACCAGCGCCCACCTGCGGCGGGGCCCGCTCTGGGTGGCCGTGGCACCGACGCCAGGGGCCGCCGCTGGCTTCGCCACGGTACGGGTGTGGGGCCTGAGCCCCAATGAACAGGCTCAGTTGATGCTGAGAAACACTGAGCTGACGGCGCCCCAAGCCGGCGGCCAGGACCCCGCCAACCCGGTGGAGCTGGAGCCAGGCCCACTGGCCGAGACCACCATTCTGGATCTGGTGATCAGCTCAGCGGATGCCACCGGCAACTGGAAGATTCCCGTGACGATACCAGTGATTTAACCACACAAATGTAATCCAAATTATGTAATCCTATCAATGTAATTCTATCAATGTAATTCTATCATTGCGATTCCTTTAATGCGGTCCCAGCATTGCAATCCCGCTTACGCAATTTCTCGGTCGCAATCCCCTGAATTAAATTCTGTAGAGGCGATCATGCGCACATTCTCTCATGTGGGCAATTCCACGGATTCAATCTCGCAAATCCAATCGTATAGAGATGAATGCTCGGTAATCATCGTAGATATAAATCATGTAGATGCTGTCCATGGGTTCAACCCCTTGGATGTGATTCCTTTGGGCTCAGCCCTTCGGATGTGATCCATTTGATGTAACTCTGTGATGCCAGTTCCTACCGACCATTCAGCCCCCTCCAATTGAATTACGCCCCGCGCCAGGGGGATGGCCCCCCAGCAACTCCCAGCCATCGGCTGCATCGACTGGAGCTGGAGATTGAAACCGAGAAGGAGCTCTTCGCCCGCAGGCTGATCGATCGCCTCAGCCACCTGCATCGAGAGGAGCTTGAGGGCCTGCTGGATCGTGTGTTCAGTGAGCTCAGCCCCTCCCAACACCTGCACCGGATTGAGCGGTTGGAGCTGGAGTTGGGGACTTTCGCTGACGAGGATCTGGAGCTGCAGCTGCCGCAGCGACTGGAGCAGGCCCTGCGGCAGGCCCTGGCCAGCCGAATCCCGCCGCCCCAGCCCCCGTCATCGCCCCAGTCATCGGACTTGTCATCGCCCCTGTCATCGCCGCCCAGTCCAAGGGATCCAGGGCAGGCCGCGTTGCCAATAGAAGCGGCGGCGGGCCCAGCTCACACCAAAGCCAGCGCGGTAATCGGCGATCGCGACCTGGAGTTGCTGGCCCTGTTCAGTGCCACTGGCACGCTTCCCTGGTGGGCGCCGCGCCACGATCGGCAGCTGATCACTGTCGCCATCGAGCAAGCCCTGGCCCTGCCGCCCCAGGTCTTGGCGCCCCTGCTGCGCCAGCTGGCGGCCCAACCAGGTGCAAACCCGGTGGCCCTGGGGCGCCTGCTGGTCGCCGCCAGCCCCCAGCAACGGCCCCGCCTGGAGGCGGCGGTGGCGGCAGCCCTT
>JBIKWK010000040.1:0-26123 GCA_044356375.1 Prochlorococcaceae cyanobacterium
CAGGCCGTTGGCCCGCCGCCGCCAAAGGGGCCAAACCTGCACATCCCATCCCTGAGCAACCCAATGCTCAGGTTGACAATGCCCAAGTTGACAATGCTCGGGTTGACAATGCCCAAGTTGACAATGCCCAGGTTGACCTCGCCCAGGTTGATCTCGCACAAGTTGGCAACCGACAAGCTGTCAACGGAAAGGGCACCAACGATCAGCAAGGCGATAGCCGGAACCAAGCCCTTGATTCAGACCATCGCCAAGCCCTCGACGCCGCCATCGAGCAAGCCCTGGCCCTGCCGCCACAGGCCTTGGCGCCCCTGCTGCGCCAGCTGATTACGGCCCAGCCAGGTGCAAACCCGGTGGCACTCAGGCGCCTGTTGGCCGCCGCCAGCCCCCAGCAGCGGCCCCGCCTGGAGGCGGCGGTGGCGGCAGCCCTTGGAGCGGGACCTGAACCTGGGGCAGCCCCTCAGCCCACTCCCCCGCCACCGGAACCGCCTACGGCCCCGCCACCGCCTACGGCCCCGCCACCGCCTACGGCCCCGCCAGCGCCTACGGCCCCGCCAGCGCCCACGATTCCGCCTTATCCGCCGCCGCCCCTGGCGCTGCAGTTCCCCAAGGCCAGGCCATTGCCAGCCCAGCTAACAGCCGAGTTACCAGCTGAGTTAACAACAGAGCTGCCAACAGAGCTGCCAAGCCAGCGGCGAGTGCAGGGGGCGCCGCCTACCCAAACCCAATCGGAAACTCCAGCCCCCCGGCCCACTGCTACAGAGCACCAACCCACTTCTCCAGCACCCCACTCAACTGCTCCAGCCCCCCCGAACCGCACCGCCGTTGACGACGAGCTGGCCGTTGATGGTGCTGGACTGGTGTTGCTGTGGCCATTTTTCGAAACCCTGTTCAGCCGCCTGGAGCTGCTCACGGCAACAGGGCTGTTTGGCAGCGAGGCGCAGCGGCAGCGGGCCATGGCCCTGCTGGGATTTTTGGTGGATGGCGATCCCGATCCCCCCGAATGGCGCCTCACCCTGGCGAAGCTGCTCTGCGGGGCCCTGCCCGATGGCCCCTATGGCCTGGAAGCACCCCTCAGCGAAGCCGACCAGGCCGAAGCGGAAAATCTGCTCCAGGCGGTGCTCGTCCATGGGGCGGGGCTATTCGGGGAGGAGCCGGCCGATCTGCGCCAGCAAATGCTGCAAAGGCGGGGTCTGCTCTCCACCCGTCCCGGCGCCTGGGTGCTGCAACTTGAGCATCGCCAGGGTGACGAGCTGGTGGACCAACTGCCCTGGAGTTGCGAATGGATCCGGCTGGGTTGGATGGAACACCCGTTGCAGGTGATCTGGTGAGCGGGGCTGATCCGATGGCTTCAACCGATCAGCGTTTCGCCGCTGAACTCGAACTGGGTTTCTAGCTGTTGGAGCTGAACGGCGAGGCGAACAGCTTTGCTGGTGGTGGGGGACGGGCAGCTGCTGGTGCGCCGATTGAACGGCTCAGGGAGTAAGGGGAGGCTCAGGAAAAGCCGTCCTAAAGGATGGGTTCGGGGTCGAGCCCCTGGCCCTCGCGCAGCTGCTTCTCGGCCAGCACCGCATCTTTGCTGGGTTCCAGCACGCAGTCGAGCCGGCGCAACACCGTGAACGGCAGGATCACCTTGCCGTAGTCGCTCTGTTTGTAGTCGCCCCGCAACAGGTCGGCCACGCTCCAGATGAGGGCCGAAAGGTTCTGTTTGCCGGTGGGTTGCGGCCCTGGTGACGGAGCAGACGGCGTAGCCCGAGGCGATCGCCCAGGCCGGCTGCTGAGGTAATCGATGCCGGCTTGCTCGGAGCCTTCTGCCATCGTGCTGCCCGCCAGGCTCACGGACCCTCCCCGGCCGCGGCCGCTCTGGAGTTGGCCTGAGGAGACCAGCTGCTCCTTCACAGCTTCGTAGACGGCTTCGTCCCAGCCCAGCAGATCGCGCAGCTTGCCGTCACCCGCCGAGCCTCCCAGGGCTTCCAGTGCGCCGAGGAAATCCTCCTGCAGAGCCTCCTGATCGGTGGTTGGTCCGGAGCTGCCGCCAGTAGCAGAGGGGAATACGGAGAAAATTATGCTTAAACTGCATTAAATCCAGGTGGTGCCTGGGTCCTGAGCGTTTCGCATCGCCGAATTGTCGCAAGCCGGTGCGGAATTAAGCGAGAGCGGTCCGCACTGGGCATCTTGGCAAGGAGCCTCTGTTTTACAAGCCAACTCAACGATCCTGATCGCTGAGCCGGTGTTCAGAAACCTGAGCCCGGCGTCTGCAGAAAGGCCAGCTTTTCAGCGCTCGACCCCCCCAGAGCGGCATTGCGGTGGGGGAAGCGGCCAAAGCGGGCGATCACGTCCCTGTGGCTGCGGGCGAAGTCGGCGGTGCGAGGATCGCTGAAATGCTCGAACAATGGCAACGCCGCCTCCTGCACCGCCAGGTCTTCTCTGTGCATCAGCGGCATCAGCCAGATCTGGCGCGGCAGGCTTTCGGCAAACCAGAAGTGCAGCACTTCCGTTACTTGCTCCCCATCACCTGGCATCACAGCAGCGCCTGAACGCTGGCCACTTTGTCCTCCAGGCTCTGGTCCTTATCGGTGCGGGTATTTACCTTCACGGTGGTGTAAACGCGGGGGCAGCCCATGGCGTGTACCGCCTGATGGCAGGCCTCGATAGCGGCGAACACAGGTTCCCATTCGCCCTCGATGGCGGTGCCATTGGGGTGGAGTTGAATTTTTAGCCCCGCCTCGGTGAGCACCTTCTCGCAGGCGGCGATGTAGGGCGACAGGTGCACGCCCACGCCGATCGGCACCACGCACAGATCCACGATCACCTTCAAGGTCACCCCCGCCCGATTGCTCCCATCTTGGATGGAACCGCCCAGGGCGCTGCGAGAGCAAAGCGCGGTATCTATCCGCAACCCGGGCGACCTGATTCGGCTGGCCGGCCTGGGCTGAGGGGGAATGGGCTGCAATCCGGGCAGAATCCACATATGGCATGGCGCTGGCTGCTTCTGATGCTGCTGCTGGGGCCGGCGGCTGCCTTTCCGGCGGCAACGGCTCAAGCTCAAACGGCGCTGGTGGTGGCCCAGACCCTGCGGGGGGAGGTGGTCTCGATCGGCGACGGCGACACCATTGGCGTGCTTTCCGGCGGCCGGACCATCACCGTGCGGCTGGCCTGCATCGATGCCCCTGAGGCGGCCCAGAGTCCCTACGGCCAGCAGGCCCGGCGCTACCTGCAGCAGCGGCTGCCTCTGGGTCGCGAGGTCACCCTCGCTGCCAAGACCATCGATCGCTACGGCCGCACCGTGGCCGAGGTGATCAGCGATATCAATATCGGCCTGGCGATGGTGGAAGACGGCCAGGCCTTTGCCTACCGCCAGTATTTGAGTAGCTGTGATGAGAAGGAGTATCTGGATGCTGAGTACCGCGCCAGCCGCCATCGCTACGGGGTGTGGCAGGTGGAGGGGGGCATCACCCGCCCCTGGGATTTCCGGCGGGGCCGCGGTACGGGAATAGGCACTCCTGCAGGCCACCACCGCCTGAAAATAGGCGTAATTTGTAGTTGAGGGGGGAGGCCCGGGAGCCAACCCGTCCCCCACCCTCCAAGAGAGTCCGGCCAGGGATCACCCGAGCCGGTGCGACCAGCGGAGGTGCGCCCAAGATGCGTGAAACCCAAAGTGAACTCGATGGTCTGGCGCGAAGGCCATCCCGTAGCCGCAGTGAGCGATACGCCAGTTTTAACTCCCGCCACTTCACCCCTCGGGCTGCATAACCCGAGCTGGGATCACAACCGAGAAGGTCAAGCCCCGAGCATCTCTTCTCCCCAACGCGATCCCCTTCCCTTGCCTGCCAGGCCCCAGACAGCCCACGCCTAAACCCCCAGACACCCGAACGGCTCCTGCCCCAACTGCCAAGGCCGTGATCCGCAACCGGTGCTAAGGCGCCCCCCACGGGGCGCCTTCCCATTGGGAATTTACGCAACCAGGGCAGTGTGCCCACAGCTCTGCAGACGGCACAATCAAGGCTTCGATTCCTTTCGCCGCTGGCCCCGCCCACCCCGCCACTGACCCAGCCCACCCCGCTACTAGCGTCGCCCACCCCGCCACTGCAGATCCGACCCTATGGGGCTGCCGACTGGCCGGCGCTGTGGGCGCTGCTGGAGCCTGTGTTCCGCGCCGGCGAAACCTTCCCCCACGACCCGGCGATCAGCGAGGCCGAGGCGCAGGTGTGTTGGGTGGAGCAGAGCCAGGCGGTGCTGGTGGCCGTTGATGCGGCAGGGGCTTTGGTGGGCAGCTACTACCTCAGGCCCAACTCCCTCGCTCTTGGCGCCCATGTGGCCAATGCCGGTTTTGTGGTGGCCGAGCGCTGCCGCCGCCAGCGGATCGGCAGCCGGTTGTGTCAGCACTCGCTGCAGGCGGCCCGTCGGCTGGGCTTTCGGGCGATGCAGTTCAACCTGGTGGTGAGCACCAACACCGCCGGCATCCAGTGCTGGCAGCGCAACGGCTTTCAGGTGGTGGGCAGCCTGCCCGGGGCGTTCCGCCACCAGCGGCTCGGATTCGTGGATGCCCTGGTGATGGTTCAGCAGCTCGTGGAGGGGCCGGGCCCATGAAGGTGGTGCCGCTGCGGCTGCAGCCCGGAGACGATCTGCGCCGGGCCTTGGAGGTCTGGATGGGTCAGCAGCAGGAGCAGGCTGGCTGTGTAATCAGCGCCGTCGGCAGCCTGTCGTTGGCCCAGTTGCGCTTCGCGGGGGCGGCCGCGGCCACCACGATCAGTGGCGATCTGGAGATCCTCAGCCTGGCCGGCACCCTCTCGGCCGATGGCGCCCACCTGCACATCACCATCGCCGACAGCAGCGGAGCGGTGATCGGCGGTCACCTCTGCCATGGCTCGCTGGTGCGCACCACAGCCGAGCTGGTGCTGGGCTTGCTGCTGCAGTGGCGGTTTCGCCGTGGGCTCGATCCAGCCACCGGCTGCGCCGAGCTGAGGATCAGCCCAGTGGCTCCGTAGCTACCGGCGGCAACCGACGCTCCCGCGGCAGAAACACCAGCCAGGCCAGGCCAGCGCTGAGGCCGCGCAACAGGAAGCCCCCAGCTTCTCGAGCGTTTCCCGTTCACCGGTGCCGTTGGTGTTGGCTAGCGCTCCAGCTCCGCTTGATCGGCCATCGCTCAGATGCTCACGAGTTGCCTTTCTTTGTCTCCATCAAGGACAGGGCATTTTTCCGTGCAAGGCCGGGCTACTTGCTCTGAGATCGCCCGGTGGACGTTCCGTCTGCCGGATGGCTCCGTGCCCAGTCCTGATGCCGCTCTCTTGCTGGAAGAACGCTGGCAGACCCCGCCCCCTCAGCCGCGACATCGTCAGCGCGCTTTTCGCTGCTGCTCAGGGGGGTGGCCATGCATCAATGAAGCCTCCAAATCCCGTTGCAACCACATCCCGTTGCAACCATGATGGGCCCGCCGGCGAGTCATAGCAAGGGCAACACCAGCTTCCGGGTGGACTCTGCTGAGCCGATAGCAGCCCCGTATTCAGGATTGCCTCACGGTCTTCGCAGCCCCGCTGCTCTGGCCTGACGTAACACGCAACCTCAGCCCTGGGATGCAACGCATCGAATTCGCTGACAATTTGCTGCGCGGAGGCACAGTCACCCACTCGGCGCGCCTAAATTTATACGGGTTTAAATATTCCCAAGTTAATCACCATTTCCAATGTTAGTTCTCAATCGCTCGCTGCGCGCAGGCGTCGCCGCTCTATCTCTGAGCCTTATTGCTTCAACAAGCGCTCTCGCAGGGGGTTCCAAAATGCCCACTAAGGACATCGTTGACACGGCTGTTTCTGCGGGCAGCTTCAAGACGCTCACCACTGCGCTCGCGGCTGCCGGGCTCGTCGAAACATTGAAGGGGAAAGGCCCATTCACCGTTTTTGCTCCCACCGATGAGGCCTTCGCGAAGCTGCCGGCTGGCACTGTGGAGTCGCTGCTGAAGCCTGCGAACAAGCAGAAGCTAACGTCCATTCTTACTTATCACGTCGTAGCCGGAAATGTGAAAGCTGCCGATGTCGTCAAGCTCTCGAGCGCAATGACATTGAACGGTCAATCGGTCACGATTAAGACCGTAGGTGGCAAGGTCTTGATCAACGGCGCCACCGTCGTCAAGGCCGACATCGCAGCTACCAACGGCACGATCCACGTGATTGATACAGTTCTGATGCCGAACTGATCCGCTGCCAGGCGGATTGAACGGGTGCCGCATCTAGCCTGCGGCACCTCCACTTACAGCCATAAACTATCTATCTATCTATCTATCTATCTATCTATCTAATTCTGATCGCCGATACAAGCAACGCTTGCGTATCCGCAATTCACCCGACCATCAGGGCAATACCAGCAGCAGTAGGCGGTTGCCCTCCGGATCGAGCAGCCAGGCTTCTGCCCCAAAGGATTCCTGTCGCGCCGGATCCAGCGCGGAGGCGCCCAGGAGAAGGGCCGTGGTGATCCAGGCGTTGAGCAGCGCAACCGTGCCTGTTCCATCCGCTTCACGTTGCAGGCAGAGAGCCAGGCGCCCCTGCTGCCGCGGCTGCGGCCGGCTGCGCGATGGCCCGTACACCTCCAGCCAGCCGCCAGCTGGCCAGGGCAGCCGCCAGTGGCTGGGGCTCAGGCCCGGCTTTGGCTCCACCTCCAGCAGACCGCCATAAAAACGAGCCAGAGCGGTCGGATCATCGGCAGCCAGCACGATTGAGCCCGTCATTCCCATGGCCGCCCCCTCTGCCTTGAAAGTTGACGCCTCGACTGGCGGCTGTCCATAAGCCGACGGACCATAAGCCGACGGATACGCCCGGAACCGGTCAGAGTGAGCTCCCGCATCTCAGCCAGTTTGATTGCGCCCGCTACAGCCATGGCCATGAACCCACCTCTGCTCTTTGTGGTGGCTCCCGCCACGCAGTTGCCGCAGGGCTCCACCTCCCTGGAAGCGCTGCAGGAGGCCCAGGCCTCAGAACCCTCCACCGGTTTCGCGCTGCGGATCTTCAGCCGGGGGGCCGCCCATCCCGACCTGGGGCTGCTGCCTTTGGATGGCAGCCTCACCGGCGATAAACGCCGCAACAGCGAGGGCACCCAGTTGCTCTGCGATGCGGTGGTTGTTGGCATCCAGCCGCAGCATCACTGGCTCGGGGTTTATGGCGGGGATCCTGAGGATCCCTCAGTGCTGCATCGCCTCGATTGCGTGGCGCTGAGCGAGCTGAGCAATGCCACCTGCTGGTTTTATCCCACCCACGACGGCACCTTTCTCAGCTGGGAGCGCGGCCTCCAGCTCAGCCTGGGGCCTGGATCGATCGCTGACTGTCCCGAGGAGCTCAGCCGGATGCCCTACGACCGCAGCCAGATATCCGTGCTTTGGAGTCTGCTTGGCGACAACGCCAGCTTGACCTGCGTGGGGCTCACCTATGGGGGCCAGCGCCTCGATTGGCCGCTGCGATCCCGCAGCTCCGAAGCCGTGGCCACCTGGGGACGGTTCCGGGTCGACAACGAGGCCGACACCAGCCTGGTTGTCGAGGACTGCATCACGGTGTTCGCCGCATCATTGGCGGATTCCTGAGGCGGAATGGTCTCTCGCTCGTAGCAGCGGCAGAGGCCCAAACCCGATCATCCATGTTACAATAGTTAATAGTTGTACCAAGACTGTGTTTCTGAGCTTTTTTGGGTTTCTGTTCGCGGCCATTTCCTTTGTGCAGGTGCCCCAGTGGGACAACGATTGGACGAAATGTTCGGTTGCCGTGCCAGACACCGCCTGCCATTGGTATGTCGTTAATCCTGACAATACCTTTGGCAAGGGTTTTAGCTGGATTACCGCACCTAAATTTGATGTAGTTGCCCTAAAAGATATTGGTGATCAACACGAATTTACGGTAAAAAGTGGCTATCAAACCACTGTTGAACTGATGAATGCAACAACAGATGTCAAGTACGGAGATAATTACTAAGTACCAGTGAGCATATTTGAGCGCTTGGCTCAGCACCTGCGGCTCTCAGTTGAGATAGCCCTGGTCCTCCGCGCCGAGCTTGGCGAGGCTGAGTAACCGGTTCGGCATGGTGTTGGGGCCGGGTAGTCAGCCCGCCACAGCTGGGGGGCTGAAACCATGCACCCAGTGCATAGGCCCAAAACTCTTGACTGCAAGTGCTTCTGTTGTGCCGCAGATGTGCTTATTTTAGGTGCAGACTGGCGGCAGAGTTGCCTGTCCCTGATGCCAGTGTCGCTGCGGCAGGCGGACCATCCCCTGATCCGATGGCCTCGATTGCAGAAGCACTGGCGCCACACCGGAGAGGATTCTGGCCATAACATTTACGCGCAAAGCTGCCTTTTCTAAGGTTATACTCAGCTCTGCCGCACTCGGCTCATGACTGATCCTCATGCAGACGATACCTCGAGATTGCGCTCACTTGGTTGGCCAGCTGCTGACGTGAGCCGTTTTCAGATCCTGCAAGAATACAAGCGTCGCTGGGGTGCAGCCAATTTGGAAAGAGAGGAACGGCTCTTCCTGAAAAAAGCTGAATTGGCATTACTCCAGGCTGGTTTGACCCCAATACGCAGTGAGGCTCGTTCATCTTCCTCGCCGCGGTTATCGGCAAGTTCAACCAGCCACTTGCCTACATTTTCCAGTGCAGCCTCGTATGTTGCGCTTGATTTTGAAACCGCTAACAGCTCTCGTGACAGTGCCTGCTCGTTGGCGATCATTCGTGTTGAGGCACTCCAGATTGTTTCACGCACCTACCGATTGATCAGGCCGCCTTCGACACATTTCATGTTCACGAATATTCATGGCATCACCTGGAATGACGTGAAAAGCGAGCCCACATTCAAGGATCTCTGGCGTGAATTCAGGCCGCTGTTCGACGGCGTTAGTTTCATCGCCGCTCACAACGCAAGTTTTGACAGCAGTGTCATGAAGGCCTGCTGTAATACCTATGGACTGGTTCCACCAGGCGCCCCCTATCTTTGCACCGTTAGGCTTGCACGACAGACCTGGCAGTTGAAACCAGCCAATTTGCCCAGCGTTTGTTCCTACCTAGGCCTGCGCCTTGAGCATCACAACGCCCTCTCAGATGCCGAGGCCTGTGCGAACATCGTACGGGCAGCAGCTGGTTGCAAGGTCAAGTGATCGTTATTTTGTTCTGGGTCTGTTATCTATGTTGACTCTGAGGAAGTCTTGAATGGCTTTTCTGTTTGCCGACTCCCTCCAGGCGATTCTTGACATACTCAATGGCGAAGAGCATAAAGCCGCTCTTCCATCGCGATGAGAACAGCGTGATGCTCTGCTACGTGGGCGATCGCGACCATACTGATCCGTACACACGAGGCGGGTCGCGCCATGGATGCCCTTCCTAGCCGAATGTTCATTAACGGCAACAGCCAGGCCGTGCGCATCCCCGCCCAGCGAGGCCAGGCCCTGATCAATTTGCTGGCCGGCTTCGACGCCGACTTCGTGGCGGCTCTCGAACAGCTTCAGCTCCATCCTCCTCGCCCCAGGTAACCGCTCCAGGCAACCGCCTCCCTGCAACCTGTACAATTAATTTGTACAGAATGAAGTGACCGGCGTGACCCGCGTCTCCGTGTCCGATCTGCGGCAGAACCTCCCCGCCTTCCTCAAGCGGGTCCAGGCCGGCGAGCAACTGCAAATCACCTCTCGCGGCCAGGTCATCGCCCGCATCGCTCCGGAGTGCGACCCCGCAGAAGAGGCTCGCCAATGGCTGCTTGATCTCCGTGACCGTGTCTCGCTTGGCGATGTGGTGCATGGGCTTGCTGATCTCGAGTGGAGCGGTGATGCGGATCATTTGTGACACCCACATCCCCCTGTTCTGGGCTAACGCTCCCTCCCGCCTCAGCAGAAGCGCCGCCGCAGCCGTGGAGAAAGGCCGGCAAGACGGCCAGCTGGCGATCGCCGATATATCGCTGTGGGAGCTGGCCCTGCTTCACGAACGCGGCCGACTTCTGCTTCCCGAAGATGTGTCACCCGTGGAGTATGTATCACGTCTCCTCCAGGCCCTGCGCCTGCAGGTACTGCCGATCAGCACCGACATCGCTGTTCTCTCCCGCAGCTCCCTGTTTCAGCACGGCGATCCAGCTGATCGCCTGATCGCGGCCACAGCGCTTCATGGTCGCTGGCCGCTGATCACCGCCGACGAAAAGCTGCGTGCCCTGCCTGAACTCAACTGCATCTGGTAGCAGTCGCTTTCCTCCTGATCCCCATGGCCTTCCTCCTCGCCGACAGCTTCCAAGCCAGCCTGGAAAAGCTCAATGGCGAAGAACAGAAAGCTGCAAAACTCGCTGCTTTTGAGCTACAGATCAATCCGGCTAATCCAGGTCTGCAGTGCCACCGGCTCGACAACATCAAGGGCAAAAACTTTTGGTCGGCACGTGCCAGCCGCGATATCCGTCTGATTTTCCATCGCGTTGAGGGCAGCGTGATGCTCTGCTACGTGGGCCATCACGACCCCGCCTACGACTGGGCCTCGCGGCGCAAGATCGAAACCCATCCTGTAACCGGCGCGGCCCAGATCGTTGAGATCCGCGAAACCGTTCGTGAGCTCCAGCTACCCCTCCTGGTTTCCCCTGAAGCAGCGGCGGCCCCTGCACCCAGCAGTCCGCTGTCCAAACTCACAGAAGCAGACCTGCTCAGCTACGGCGTTCCCTCCGAATGGATTGCCGATGTACGCACTGCCGACGACGACCTGCTGCTGGTGATCGCCTCCCACCTGCCCGGCGAGGCTGCAGAAGCGATCATTGATCTGGCCACCGGCACTACCCCGGCCAAGCCGGAGCTGCGCTCCCCGGATCAGGGCAATCCCTACGAACACCCCGATGCCCAGCGCCGCTTCCGGGTGCTCAGCGGCACTGAGGAACTCGCTAGAGCGCTGGATTACCCATGGGAGCGCTGGATTGTTTTTCTACATCCCAGCCAGGCCGATTGGGTGGGTCGCTCCTTCAATGGCCCCACCCGCGTGCAGGGTTCGGCGGGCACGGGCAAGACGGTGGTGGCTTTGCACCGCGCTGTCCACCTGGCCCGAGCCAACCCCGATGCCCGGGTGTTGCTCACCAGTTTCTCCGATCCCCTGGCGGCTCTGTTGCAGGACAAGCTCCATCGCCTTGTGCAGGGGGAGCCCAGCCTGGTGGAGCGCCTTGATGTGCTGGCCATGCAGGAGCTGGGCGAGCGGATGCACACCGCCCAGCTAGGCAAACCGCAGCTGATTGCCAATGAAGCACTCCGGGAGCTGATTGAAGGTCATGCCTCGCCAGAGATCATCCGCGTGTATGGGAAGGCCTTCGTGGTGGAGGAGTTTTGCGAAATTGTCGATACCTTTGGCCTGGGCGATTGGGATGGCTATCGCGATGTACGCCGGCTCGGTCGCAAGAGCCGCCTGAACGAGGCCAAGCGCCGACTGCTCTGGCAGGGCTTTGCTGCCGTGCTCCAGGAGCTGCAGGCCTCAGGCCAGATCACCCCGCATCAGCTATTCCATCGCAGCGCCGAGCAGCTCCATCGCAGCGGCGCCCGCCCCTATCAGCACATCGTGGTGGATGAATGCCAGGACATCACCGCCGCCCAGCTACGCCTGCTGGCCGCAATGGCTGGAACGGGAATTGATGCTCTTTTTTTGCGGGGGATCTCGGCCAGCGCATCTTCCAGCAGCCCTTCTCCTGGACCCAATACGGCGTTGACATCCGCGGCCGTTCGCGCACCCTGCGCATCAACTACCGCACCTCCCACCAGATCCGCCGGCAAGCAGATGTGCTGCTCGATCCCGAATCCCGCGACCTAGACGGCAACGTCCAAGACCGCCGCGGCGCCGTGTCGGTCTTCAACGGCCCGGAGCCCGAAATCCGCGCATGCGATGACACATATAGCGAAACCGAGCAGGTGGCCGCCTGGATCGAGCAGCGGCGCCGCGAAGGTCTCACCCCCAGGGAATTTGGCATTTTCGTGCGCAGCGACGCTGAAATCCCCCGCGCTGAAGCCGCCCTGCAGCTCGCCAATCTTGCCTACGAGCGGCTGCAGCCTGCGGCCATGCGCCTTGGCGGCAAGGCCACCCTCTCAACCATGCACCTGGCCAAGGGGCTGGAGTTCCGAGCTGTGATCGTGATGGCCTGCGATGAAGACGTGATCCCCAACGCCGAACGGATCATGGCCATCACCGACGACAGCGACCTCGATGAGGTAGTAGCCACCGAACGCCATCTGCTTTATGTGGCCTGCACCCGCGCCCGTGATCACCTGCTGATCACCAGTGGCGACAAATGCTCGGAGTTTGTGGAGGATCTATTACCCAGCTAAAGCTTTTGTCCAGCCAAAGCTATCGCCCAGCCAAGGCAATTGACAGCTCAATTAACCTGAACTCATTAAGTTGCTTTTGCAACCAGCCAGTTAAATGGTATGCGTGTCCAATCTGCAATCTTGTAATGATCTCGCTGCCGGGGATCTAGTAATACATTGCAATCCGTGGTGCTGATCACCGAAGGCACCCGCACACCGCAAATTTGTTTCCCTACTGCGTGAGCTTGATCCACAGCCTTCAGAAATTCACCGCCAATGCTCTGGGCATTGGGCCCCGCTGGACGCATATTCCAGTTGGTGGGCAATAGTAGACCCAGATCCTCCAAGCTCACAACAGATCCATCCGGCACCGCAATCGCCGCGATTGTAAGCTCCGCTAAACTCGACCAACCTGGTCGACTGGCGACCTCAAGAATGGCCAGGGACTGCACCTCCGCCGCATAGAGAATCTGGCTGCGCTTGTCGTTGAAGCGCCATCCATCACGAGCCACCGAAGCGCTCGCGTCCAGTGGATCAAAATCTGAACGAGGTCGCCGACTGGCTCGATAGACATACATGCCTCTGCTCAGAGAGGCCCCCCTTCGGCCTGGGCTTGTAGTTCGTTGAGCACGATGCGCTCACCCGCGCTTGTTTTGATCAGCTCTGCTGGTGTATTGCCTCCCAGGGCAAAGTTTGGCGTGTGCATGTAGGCGCGGGCCGCATCGAAGCTGCCCAAAACCTCTGCTGCTGTCAACGTGGCTCGCGCTCCACGCATGGCCCTCTCGCTGGCTGCCGTGTCCAAAGTGCGCCCAAGGCGCGACTTGATGGTTTTGAAGCTGAGCTCAAAGAATCCCTCGGCATCCGAAAGGGTGTCCAGGAACATAGAAGAGGAGACCAACAGCGATTCCCCGGCCAAACCGGCAATCAGACGCTGATGAACCTCCAGCGGATCAGGGGGGGCAGCATCCCGGGTATGGCGAAGGTGGAGAAAGGTTTGGGTGAGCTGCCAGACGTTGGCCAACTCAACTTTCTTCAGCTGCCGCACCTGCTGCCGCAGCTCCTCGTCCTCCAGGACCGCGAGCAGCCACGCATCGATTGTGGCCCCATCCGCCGCACCCGATAGCCATTGGGTTTCTCGCTCTTGCTTCGCCCGAGCACCGGCTTCAAGGGACATCGACACTGGAATTCTCCAAGGCCACTTGTGGATTATAGCATGTTTCCGGGGCTTGTAGGTCCGCTGCGGACAGATTTCCAGGCTGGAGTTCTCGATCAGCTTCGTCGTGCACCTCTGGATCCGCCAGCCCAGGTGGCCCTGCTGGAGTGGGCCAGCTGGATCAGCAACAAAGCCAACCTTGATGCATGGCATTGCAGGGGAGCGCGGTGAACGACAGATGAGCGGCAAGGGAAGCCTCCTTGGGGTTGCATCAGCCTGCGGATAGCGCCTGGGCAGCTGTGCAAAAATTATTTCCAAGCGCCAACGGCGCTATTGCAAATAGGTTTTTCGTTCCTTACTAGAGCTTATCAAAGTAAAAAACAGCCAAATGTAAAGAATTAAAGAGTTAAAGTGTAAAGAAGTTAGTCCTGGGGGAGGCAACAGACGCGGAACCCCACAGTGAGGGGCTGGCTGTCCGGGAGGTTGAGGTCGCGGAAAGCCGAGCGGCAGTCCCCGGGGAAGTTGAACCACGAGCCGCCGCGCAGCAGCCTTACGCCAAAACTGTAATCTTTTTTGATATTAATATTTTTGGCAATGATATTATTGGTATCATCGTCAACCCAGGCACTGCCATCATTCGGTGCACCCTCGTAGTTGTCATGCCATTGATCCAGGCACCATTCCCATGCATTGCCATGCATATCATGAAGACCCCAGGCGTTGGCGGGGAAGTTCATTACATCTGTGGTTTGGTTTCGATAAACTCCTTTTTGGCCATCTTCATACGTGTAATTCCCATCGTAATTCGCAAGTTCTGTGGTGAGCATGGCGCCGAAATGAAAGGCTGTGCTGGTGCCAGCCCTGCAGGCATATTCCCATTGCGCTTCACTTGGCAGGGTGTAATAGCGTCCTGTTCGTTGGCTCAGGCGGCGGCAAAAGGCCATCGCCTGAGCCCAGCTCACATTCACCACAGGCCGTTGAGCGCCGCGAAACAGTTTTGGCTCGCTTAGCTTCAAGATCGGGTCGGGATCCAGCTGCTCGCTCCAGGAGCCCTGCCCAGCGGATGGGCGCCAACGGGCCACCGCTTGCCACTGGGCTTGGGTTACGGGCGTTTGGCCCATGAAAAAACCCTGCAATCGCACCTCGTGCTGGGGCCCCTCCGCATCGCTTCTTTCCGGTTCGTCGGCCGGGGAGCCCATCAAGAATCGGCCCGGCGGTATCCAGAGCATGGTGAGGCTGTCGCCCCCCTTGCCTTTTGCTTGCTTGGCGGGCGTCAGCCATTCGCGGTATCCCTGGGTGCGGCGCTGCTGGGTGAGCAGGAAGGGGAAGCAGCGGCTGGCTGGGTTTTGGCTGGTGGTGGAGCGGGTCATGGATGCAACTCCCTCGGGATTGATGCGAGTTCAGATGGCGCCATGAGGGCTAAGGCCAGCGAAAAAGGTGGGCTGTCGTTCCCGAGGAATCCCGGGGCGGCCCACCTGGCGCTGTGCGGAACACCCGTTGCCTGAGCGGTGGGTGATCACGGGAGCGGGTCTGGACCCCTCCTGTGCTCCCAGAGGATTCCCATCCCCTGGCTCGGACGTTGAAGGGTGCTGGGGGAGGCAACAGACGCGGAACCCCACATTGTTGTGCTGGTTGTCCGGGTGGTTGTTGTTGCGGTAAGCCGAGCGGCAGTTCCCGGGGTTGTTGTTCCACGAGCCGCCGCGCAGCAGCTGGGCGACCCGCCCAAAGCCAACTTAACCCCCTGGTTTGGCTTCAGACCAACCCATCGGCGAAAGCCAGCCCAGCGAAGAGCCTGCGGCGCAGGCGCCAGGTGTGGCCATGGCGGAGGTGAGCATTCCAGCTCTGCAGGCGGGCGCGAGCCGTGGCTGCGGGCAGGGCGCCCGTCACCACACCTTCTTGCAGGAGGCGGAGGCGACGTTTGCCTTTAAGCAGATTGTGGTTGCGCACGCGCACCCGGCCAGAAACCACGCGAAAGCCCACGAAGCTCACGCCATGGCGGGTCTGGCGAAGCTGGCTCTTGATCGGGTGCAGCCGCAGCCGCAGCTTTTCCAGCTCGGCTTCCATCGCGCGCCTTGCCTGGCGGAGGGCCTCCAGGTTGTTGGCGAAGAGGGCCACATCATCCACGTAGCGCAGGTGGGCGGTGATGCCAGGCAGGTTGGCGAGATGGTGGTCGAGAGCATCGAGGTGGAGATTGGCGAGGAACTGGCTGGTGAGGTTGCCGATGGGCAGGCCGCAGGGGCGCTCCAGCGGCGTGAGCAGGGTGTCTCCGGGGAAGGTGTGGTGCGCGGGGCCGGGGGTGGCTCCGTTGGCCAGGATCTGATCGAGGAGCCAGAGGCTGCCGGTGCAGGCGATGCGTTGGGCGAGCTGCTGGCGGAGGATGGTGAGATCGATGCTGGGGAAGTAGAGGCGGATGTCGGCGCTGAACACCCAGCGATGCCTGGCGCTTTCCGCCACAAAGCGGCGCAGGGCCTTGTGGCTGCCGTAGCCCTGGCGATTGGCGTAGCTGGTGGGCAGAAAGTGTTGCTCAAGGGGCGGAACGATAGCGGCGCAGAGGGCGTGGTGCACCACCCGATCGCGATAGGGCGCAGCGGAAATCAGACGGCGTTTGGGATCACGGATTTCGAACTGGCGGTAGGGGCCGGGGGTGTAGCTGAAGCTTTGAAGTTCCTGTTGGAGCTGGAAGAGATTTGCTTCCAGATGGGCGTTGAAGGCCAGCACGGCGGGCCGGTAGCGCTTGCCCCGCTGGGCGTTGAGGGCAGCGGCATGGAGGGAGGCGAAGCTGGTGATGCGCGGCCAGAGATCGGTGAGTGGTGCAGGTGAATCGCTGCGGGAGTGGTGCAACACCTGATCAGCTGGCTTGGCGACGTTGCTGGAGCAGCCAGCCGCTGTGTTGTTTGGCGATTGTGGTGATCAGGCGGCTGGCGTGTTCGTAGCGGGAGAGCTCGATCAGCTGGAATTGATGGAGCAGGCGAATCTGTAGTTGTATCACCACGATATGGGCCTTGAGGGGTTCGAGAATGGGCAGCTTGCTGGCGGCGTAGCGCGCATGCACCAACTGTTCCAGCAGCTGATATAGATTGGCTGTGAGACGATCACCAAGGCCGAATTTGTGCTGGCGGGGCAGGCGATGGAGCAGGGGAATGAACCAGCGGATCAAGTCTAAGCAGGCCTCAATGATGGGGAGTTCGCCACTGGAGATGGCTTGGCTGGCAGGGGTGGTCATAGTGGGATTTGTGAAAATTTTTTCAGGCGCCTGCGGCGCCAGTCAATAAGATTTTTAGCAAGTTGCATGTAGTTGCAAAATCAAAAAACAGCCAAATGTAAAGAACTAAAGAGTTTAAGTGTAAAGAAACAAGTCCTGGGGGAGGCAACAGACGCGGAACCCCACAATGTCGTGCTGGCTGACCGGGTGGTTGTAGTGGCGGAAAGCCGAGCGGCAGTCCCCGGGGTTGTTGAGCCACGAGCCGCCGCGCAGCACACGTCTGTGATCATTTGCCCCCGTAGCACCATCACTTTGCTTTAAAGCATTATCAATGCTTTTTTTCGCAATTCTCAGGCACTCATCAATAGATTCTTGCGGAAGCCCTGGTAACATTCCTGTAAATTCTTGCCCAGGTGCGGCTGTCTCATATATGTAACCAAGTGAGGTGGGAGTAACTGTTATTCTCCAGTTTTTATATGTCGTTCCATTGTAAAGAACATCGGTGTCGTCCACGAATTTGATGGCCTTCTCCCCCTCATTCCCATCCCCGTCTAGCCAGGGGCTGCCGTCGCCTGGCGCTTTCTGCTGTCCAAGATCGTAGCTTTCATGATAGTGATCAGCGCACCATTCCCACACATTACCATGCATGTCATGCAATCCCCAAGCGTTGGCAGGGAAGCTGAGTACATCTGTAGTTTGTTCGCGAAAAACTCCTTTTGAACCCTCCCCATAGGTGTAATTACCGTTGTAATTTACCAGCTCCGGGCTGATCGTTTCGCCAAAGTGAAAGGGGGTGGTGGTGCCAGCTCGGCAGGCGTATTCCCACTGCGCCTCACTTGGCAGGGTGTAATGCTTGCCCGTTCGCAAGCTCAAGCGGCGACAAAACTCCATCGCCTCCGCCCAGCTCACATTTACCACGGGGCGCTCATGCCCCAAAAAGCGCTCCGCATCGTTGAGTTTGGATACCGGATCGGGGTGCAGCTCGCGTAGCCAAGGCTCTTCCCCTGATAGCGGCTGCCATCCGGCCACCACAAGCCATTGGGCTTGGGTAATGGGAATGCGGGAGAGGAAGAAGTCGCGCAGCTCTACCTGGTGTTGAGGGCCTTCATCCTGGTAGCGCTCCGGTTCATCCGGGGGGGAGCCCATGGTGAAGCGGCCGGCGGGGATGTGGAGCATTTCGAGGCAAACTTCACTGTCTTGCTGAAGTTGTTCCTTGTAACCGTAAATTTCCGCTTGTTGATCGATGCGGGTGTTACCTTGCAGTCGAGTGGTATCGAAGTGAAAAGGAACCAGCTTGATGGGTTGCAAACAGGCTTCTTGGAAGGAAAAGTTTTCGATCTCAGGAATCTGCAGAATCTGGGCTGCTTCGTCTTCAAGCTCAGTAAAGCTGAACTGGTGTTCAGGCCAAAGAATCACTGGTTTTTTCTGCCCTCCCCGCCGGAGATCATCGGCAAATTTCACATATTCACCTCCCAACCGTTCGATGATATTGGCTGCCACCTCAGCAAAACCTTGCAACCCTTCCAAGCCTGCGGGCGGCAGAATCGTGGGGTTGTTGAGAAAGGCTTGGAAGCTGGTTTCCAGGTTGAAGCGATTCCAACGCGCCTCCACCAATTTCGTTACGGCATTCAACACAGTAACTGTGTCGTAGGCGCTGTTCACTTCCAGAAGCCGCTCTCTAATTCCTGGCCCGAAATCAAATTGCCATTGCTCAACCGGCAAATCTTTCTCTCTTTGAGCATGAGAAGCCAGCCGCTTAAGCACCCCGCTCACCAGCACTTCCGCCATGGCCATGGGTGTTTTATCGCTCAGCATCAGCGCTGTCTTCACCATGCGCATCACGGGCAAGGTGAGCACCGGTGCCGCCGCCAGCAGCCTCAACAACTCCTTGGCCTGGGGGGTGGCAAAGTTTGTGAAAACTTGCAGCGGTTCCTCGTTCGCCGCAGCCCTGGCTGGAGGGATGAAGGCCTCGGGCAGGCTCACACCACTGATGGTGAAGCGAGAATCCCCCATCACCACCCGCGACCACAGGGCGAGATCCTGTGGATCACAGGTCAGCACGGCCAGCTGCTGGCTGTTGTTACTTTTGGGCTGATAGCTATAGCTGGAGGTTTTCGCTCGGCTCCGCCCCCCAAGGGGCTGTCGCGGATGGATCGGGCGCTGCAGATAGCAATCTGTGGTAACCACCGGCTTGCTGTTTCGCAGCGATACCGGTTCGCCCAGGCCCAGCGCCGAGCGTTGCCACATCCAGCGGGGCATCACCTGCAGGATGGCCGTGGGTGCCATGCCACTGCAGCGCTCAAGCCATGCCCAGAGCTCAGCCTTCCACCAATGTTCTCCGTGGCAGTCACTGATCACCAGCACCAGCTGCCGTTGCTCAGGATTGGAGATGAAGAGTCGGTCCACCAGCAGTTGTTGGCTCTCTCCCTCCAGCAAGGGCACAACGCGCAAACTACGAAATCCACCACAACTGCGAAACATTCTCTGCAGATCGTTGATCAGCCGCTGCCACAACAGCATCGACAGCCCTCCATCCTTCACCAACAGCAGATCAAAGCGGGGCTCGATCATCGGTTGCAGCACAGGCAGCAACAGACCGCCATGGGCAGGTGTGATCCTTGATCGCGCAAAGGCTTCCACGGTTTCCTCTTCATCCAACCGGAATCGCGTCATCGATTCCATCCCCGCGAGCAGCGGTTTAAGAGCACGCAATGCCGTGAGGGGATCTCCCAGAAGAGGTGGATCATCAAGCCAAACCGGCAACATCAGCTCCACATCTTCCATGGAGGGCAACGCAGCTGAGGGCAGCAGAGTTGCTGAGGGAATCGCTGCTTTTTGCTCCGCTTGCCGCTGATCCCAGCGAGGTTCGTTTTGTTTTGCCGCCTCATTCTGATCAGCAGCGTCGCTGGATGGCATCAGAGAGGCGGAATTTTTCCTTGACGCCTCCGCAAGAGCCATCGCCTCCGGCTGCAAAGCCTCAGCTTGTGGTTTGCCTGTTTCCGGCAGCAGCGGTGCCAGCCAAATCACCTCCGCCAGCTCACGGGCCGTCAATGATTCACTGGTTTTAGCTCTGGTGTGAATCCAGCCAACCACCTCCGCGATGGCTTTGGCCCAGGCGTCATCCACAGGCGGATAAGTGCTCACAACTTCAGCTCATTTCCTTTAAACCCTTGTACAAGATGGGCTCGATTTCCTTGATCTGCTGCTCCGTCAGCGATAGATCTGCCGCATTGGTTCGCAGATATATGGCATTGAGCAGCTGATCTGTCGCCCGATCCCGGCGGGTGTCGCCACTAACAAAGTCTTTGATCCACTCTTTCAGCTGGGTGTCATTGTCTTGATTCTGTTCATCCGCGAGAGCTGAAAAGTGAGCCAACACCAACGGCAACAAACTATCCTCAGTTGGTTTGGGCATTTCCACGCGAAGGCAACGCCTGTTGAACGCTGGTGGAAATTCACGCTCCCGGTTGCTGGTCATCACCACAATCGGGAATTCACAGCAACGAACGATGCCTCGCCGAATTGGTACAGAAGGGGATTCCTTTTCAATGGTGCGCACCGGGATTTCAGCTGTGGTTTGTTCCGCATCGGTTGCGGAGCCCGTGGAATCTTTAACACCTAGGGAGCCTGGTGAACCTATACGCCTTGCATCGTCTTGTTGGCGAGCCGAATCGCGAAATAATTCTTTGATTAGATATTCGCCTTCTTCGAAAAGCTGTAATAACTCATTCGGGAGTTGCAGATCAGATTTATCAATTTCATCAATCAACAGCACTCTTGGAAAACGGGATGGCAGAAAAGCGGTACCAACGGGCCCGAGTGTGATGTAATCGCCGATCGACCTGGCTGTGCGTCTTCGGGGAGGATCGCCAGGTTCGGCGGCAATTACGGAAGGATCTGAATCCTGCATCTGATCCAGTTGTGTATCTTGCAATCGACCCAAAGCATCATAGCTGTAGAGGCCATCTTCAAGTAAACGGCTTCTTGCGGTAATCGGCCATTTCAAGACGGGGCCAAGCCCTAATTCCCAAGCGATGGCATAGGCCAGGCTGGTTTTTCCTGATCCGGGATCACCAGTTACCAGTAGTGGTCGCCGTAAATGGATCGCGGCATTAACGGCATCGCGGATCCTCTTTCCATCCTCACTAATCAAGCCCTGCCCATCTCTAGGTAATCGAAACACCGATCCTCTTTGCGCATCTAGTGAGCCTGGTGGAACAAGGTTATCGAGGATTGCCCAGCGCTCTTTATCTTTATCTTCTGGAATAAGTTGCCGCTCCTTATCTGCTGGGATAACTTGTTGCTCCTTATCTTCTGGCATCGTTTGCTTTTGTTTGTCATCTTTAATAAACTGACGCCATGGGGGAGCTGGTGGCCATTTTTCTAATCTACGTATGTCACAAGATTTATTCATTTTCTGCTCAGGCAGTTCGTTGGTGAACAGTTCAAATGGAATGGAGGAAGTCATGGAGATCAGATCAGTGGATTTGTCTGTTGGGATGGTTGCTGGCGTGGTGGGCCAGATTAGGCGACAGTAGGCTCAGCGCACGGCCGTCACGATTGTGAAAATTGTGATTGTTGTGTCTGAATTTTTTTGGGATAACGGTTTGGGCAATCGATCAGAAGCACAAGATCTGGAATCCAATCTGGCTCTCTAGTAAACAAATCACGTCGTCTAATCGCCAAGTCATGCATCATTAAATTTGAAAGCTGGAGATAAATCTCAACCGTTTCGTCTTCAGTTTCTTCTTCTGTTTCTTTTCCTGTCTCGTTTTTCGTTGCTTCGTTCTTTGTGCTGCTGTCTTCTCTTATTTCGGCTTTTAATTGATTGGGCAAACCCTCTCCGGCTAGCTGTTCAAACAGGAGTTTACTTCTTTGCAGCAGGATCTGGATGGATGTGGATCTAATATTAGCCCACCACAGTGCAATTGGAATGCCACTCCAGACAATTTCATCGAAAAGCTCGTCTTTATTATCTTTGTCACGGGGAAGAGCTGGCAGATGAAAATGAGCTGGATAACTTTCAAGCCGAGTGTAGAATGATTCTAGTCTATCCTGTGGATTGCTCGCATCACTTTGCCCTTCTACGTATGGACATTTGCAGGTGGCGATAGCCTGAGTGACAGGCTGATTGGTTTTTGACCATTGATCCTCTAGATTGTTTTTAACACTGCAATCAGCACTGAGGCGATCCCATGAACGTAACAAAAAGGGCATGGACAGCAAGTATTTAGTTCGAGCAGGCCTTTGCGATGGTCTACCATTATCACTGGGTTGTGTTGGAATAACCAGACGTCCAAAATTCTCGTTCATGGCAATCCGGCACGTAAAAATTTCTACATGAAGCTTGTAAGCTGGAATGGTACCAGCTGTCTTCAACTTATAGAGCTTTGCTTCAGCATTATCCCAGCATTCAGCGATGTAAGGGCCCAGATCACCAAAGAGCTTGTTTTCTTTTGGCTCAATATCTAGACTCAGATCTTGGTAGAGAAGAGCCCAGGGTGCCTCAAAAACCCTCTCTGGGGTGGAAGATTCGATAAAAAGCTCTGCAATAAAATCAAATAACTGATCGGCTTCAGAGTTGCCTTTGTCCATCAGCTGTATCATCAATGCCGCTTGAATCGCTGGCATAGCTTCCAGAGAATTGACACTGGAGATGGGAACTACCTTTGCCGACTCGTTCGGCGGGGGCTGTGGCACAAGGCCAGAAATGCCTTCTTCGTATGATCCACGAGCATACTTGTTCAGTGATGTGGATAGCTCATCAATTAATTTATCTGCTGATACCTTCTTGTAGCTTTTCACTTCCTTTCGGAAGTTAATGTTGCTCTCTACGTCTGCAGGGGTGACATCATCCCAGGCTTTTGATGCTTCCATTTGAAAGGCAAAGCATGGTTTTTTGAGCATTTTTGCATGCTTGAATTCGTTGTGCGTATAGCTGAGATTTTCGCCATATTGGCTATCAGATCTTGTGCCATAACGTGCACCTAGGAGCAGGATGTATATATCGCATCTGTGTATATCGTCAAAACATGTCTTCAGAACCGGGTGAGGGCTCTGCGCTTCGCTGTTTACAGGTGTATAGAGATCGGCTTGTTTTGCCAACCAGTCAAACACCAACTTTCGCTCATTTTCGAGATCGCTAAACGTACTTGAAATGTAGCAAAGGAGAGTCATAATTGTCAACCCCTCCGCAATGCCGTCGCCAT
Organism: Prochlorococcaceae cyanobacterium; assembly: GCA_044356375.1. Classification (GTDB taxonomy): domain Bacteria; phylum Cyanobacteriota; class Cyanobacteriia; order PCC-6307; family Cyanobiaceae; genus UBA5018. Next base: position 22,837 of record JBIKWK010000040.1, read on the forward strand.
TGCCAGGATTATATAGATATCCTTCTCTCTATGCATTTTTCTGGATGATATAGAAATACTGATGCTTGTCCGTGAATATTTCTTGTTGTCGGATAGCCTGTAGAAGGAAACATGGCTTTCATGCTCAACGGCCATATTATCACTGCGCATATTGTCTCTACGCATCTTGTCTCTACACAATTTGTCTGGAGATCTGTGAGGTTGCCAGGTGCTGGAGCGCATTGCCCCCGCATCCAAGTTCAGGAGCTTCATCAAGATGGATGAAGAGTCGGATCCCCTTGGCGAACCCGCACTTCCACATGCTGCGCAGGAGCCCCCCATGCCTCTACTCAGAAGAGATAAGCGTAATTGTCGCACACTAACCGATTCACTGCTCATTCCCTGACCATTGAATCGCTGGTGCTTCGGCCATGGTCCAATGGCAGTCGAGTGCGCCACCCCTTTGTCAACCCGGCAGATGCCAGTGGAAGGCTCTCCGATTATTTGTTGTTAGGAATTCGGAGAACAGCATGAAAGCATTGATCGCCGAAGTGGAGAGAAAATTTCAAGCGCCTTCGGCGCTAATATGATCTAGCCTTGCGTTCCTTACTTGCTCTCAAAAAGCAAAAAACAGCCAAATGTAAAGAACTAAAGAGTTAAAGTGTAAAGAAATTAGTCCTGGGGGAGGCAACAGACGCGGAACCCCACACCGTCGTGCCGGTCGACCGGGTGGTTGAAGCCGCGGCAAGCCGAGCGGCAGTACCCGGGGATGTAGTTCCACGAGCCGCCGCGCAGCAGCCTCCTTCCTGCATTTTTTGGTTTTTCGTCAATCCAAGGGCTGCCATCTGTAGGTGCTCCATTATAGGTGTCATGCCAGTGATCAGCGCACCATTCCCACACATTGCCATGCATATCATGGAGCCCCCAGGCGTTGGCGGGAAAACTGGCAACATCTGTGGTTTGTTCGCGATACGCTCCTTTTGGTCCATCTCCATAAGTATATTCCCCGTTGTAATTTGCCAACTCTGTGGTGAGCGTGGCGCCGCAGTGAAAGGGTGTTGTGGTGTCAGCCCTGCAGGCATATTCCCAGCGCGCCTCGCTGGGAAGGCGATAATTCTTGCCGGTGCGTTGCCTGAGCCGTCGGCAAAACTCCCGGGCTTGGCCCCAGTCCACATTTTCCACCGGCCGGTTGGCACCATTGAACCTGGAGGGATCTGGATCTAGCTGCATCGCCCAGGGCTTTTCCCCTTCCTTCGGCTCCCATCTCGCCACCGCCTGCCACTGGGCCTGGGTCACAGGCGTGCGCCCCATCAGAAACTCCCCCACCTGCACCCGGTGCAAGGGCCGCTCATTGGCGCGGCTGCCTTCCTCATCTTCCGCTGCCCCCATCAGGAAACTGCCGGCCGGAATCCGCATCAGGGTTAGCTCCACGCCGACTGCGAGTAGCTCCCTATGGGCCAGCTGGCAGATGGGCCAGCGCAGCAGGCGCCAGGGTTCCGCTGGAGCGGTGCTCGCCGCGGCTGGGGAGCTGGTCATGGAGGGCAGGCCGGGCGGTTGCCCCCAACCCTATGGCCGGCGGCCTCGCTATTCAAGTGGACACATTCAAGCCGGCTTCTTTGCCTTTGCCCGTTTGCGTTTCGGGGCGAAGCGCTTGTTCAGGGCCTTGTTGATCGCCGCGGCGTCGAAGGTAGCCCGCCCGCCCCAGGCGTTGAGACGCCTGGTGGCATTGGTTTCTGTGAGCGCTGCTGCCGGCCCTTAAGGCTGGCCGCCTTGGCGCTTGCGGTCCTGCGTTTGTGCGCCCGTGCCTGTTATTTCCCGATCCCGCTCCAGCCGCTCAGCAAAAGCTGCTGCCGCCGCCAAGGTTTCGCCAGAAGAAAAGTTGGTGGCATCACTGATCACCCTGCTGGAGGCGGGCACCAGCCCCTGGCGGAGCGAGTGGGATGCCGCCGCAGGCGGTCATCAAGTGAATTTGCTCTCGGGCCGTCGCTATTGCGGCGCCAATCCGGTGTTGCTAACCCTGGGCATGCATCTGCGGGGTTCCGCACTGCCCTACTGGTGCGGCTTTGGCGAGGCCAAGGCGTTGGGGATCTTTCCCCGCAAGGGCAGCAAGGCGGTGCATGTGCTGCGGCCCCAGCTGCATCACCACAGGGAAAGTGAGCTGGCAGGGGCTGGATCAGCGGCTGGGGCTGATGGCTGCGGGGCTGGGGAAGAGGCCGCTGGCGAGGGGCCAGGACGCAGCTGGGTTAGCTACCGGCCGGTGCCGCTGTTCAATGCCGCCGATCTGGAGGGGGAAGCCATCGTGGTGCTGATCCAAAAGCGGCGGCAAGCAGAAGGGCTGAGCCAGCGACCGGAGCCGGAGCGGCTGGCGGCAGCCGAGGCGGTGCTCAACTGTTGGCCAGTGCCCGTGAGCTTCGGGGGGGATCGGGCCTGTTATCTGCCGGCGGTGGATCGGATCGCGCTGCCCGCTCGTGCGGCCTTCCATTCGGCGGCGGCCCTCTATGCCACCTGGGCCCATGAGGCCATCCACTCCTCAGGCCACAGCTCCCGATTGGCCCGCGATCTATCCGGTGGCATGGGCGATGGCGGCGATGGCGGCCGGGCCTATGCCCGAGAAGAGCTGGTAGCCGAGCTGGGGGCGGTATTGCTGGGGCATCGCCTGGAAATCGGCACTGCCATGGCTAACCACGCCGCCTATCTGGGCTACTGGCTGGAGCTGCTGCGCGAGTCGCCGCAGCTGCTGCTGCAGGTGCTCAGCGATGCCCGCAGGGCCGCCGATCTGATCTGTCCAGAAGATCCACAAGATGCACGCGGCAAGCTGGTCAACTTATGAGCAGCCAGGCGCTCAACTCTGCTGAAGTGCGTGAGGGAATCATCGACATCCTCCTGAATTACACCAACCTCTACGAAGACCTACGTGATCAAGGTCTGCAGCAATGATCCCTGATCCACGCACCCTGGCAACACGCCTGGGTCTGGCGGGGGGCGGTGGCAGTGCTGGCGATCCCGCCGCGATCGAGCCGCGCCACTATGGGCGAAACCTCCCTGGGGGCTAGGGCATGGATCCGGCCAAGGCCTTCGCCTGGGCGCTGCTGTTTCTGGCCGCCGCCGCCGCCATGGGCCTGGTGATTTTGATCAGCGGCCTGGCGCGGCTGTTTGCGCGGGCGCCCAGGCTGGCGGAGCGGCCGGAGTTGGCAGCTGAGGCGGCCGTGGCCCTAGCTAACACCTCGCTCACTGTGGTGGTGCCCGCCTACAACGAAGCGGCCAACATCGCCGCCTGTCTTAATAGTGTTTTACGCAGCGAAGACCCC
>JBIKWK010000004.1:0-108256 GCA_044356375.1 Prochlorococcaceae cyanobacterium
GCACCGGCCTGCCGCCCCTGGATACGGCGATCGAGCGGCTGAATCGCCTGGCCTACAACCACCACATCGAGCGGCTGATGGTGATCGGCAACCTGATGCTGCTCTGCGAGATCCAGCCCCAGGCAGTACACCGCTGGTTCATGGAGCGCTACCTGGATTCCTACGAGTGGGTGATGGGTCCGAATGTGTACGGCATGGGTCAAATGAGCGATGGCGGCATATTTGCAACTAAGCCCTACATCTGCGGTTCCAACTACATCCTCAAAATGGGAGATTTCAAGCGGGGCCCCTGGTGCGAAATCTGGGACGGCCTCTACTGGCGCTTCATCGATCGGCACCAGGCCTTCTTCCAGGCCAACCCCCGCCTCTCGATGATGGTGCGCCTGCTGGAGCGGCTGGAACCCGAGCGGCGGCAACGTCTGTTCGCAGCGGCGGAAGCTTTTATCGAGCGAACTACGCTGCCGCTGGCGTGAGATCGCGGCCAATGCCCGCATCCCTGGCCGCCGCTGGCGGATCAGGTGGAGCGGGCGGCGAACAGCTGGCGGGGCCTTGGCCGGCTTCGAACTCAACGGTAATAATAGGCGCCGTCGTTATTGTTTTTAGCAACGAAACTGCAATGGAGAGCAATTCTCCACATCGCCCGATGGATGGGGGTTGGATCGTAGAGAACGTACTCGGGGAATTGAGCCCGAATCAGTTCAGTGGCACTCCAGGCGTTGTAGTGCGGTATGCGCGGATTGAGATGGTGGGCAACATGGGTAGAACCAATGCCATGGTGCAGCAGATTGAGGATCGGTCCATAGGGACGATCTACGGTTTGCAACGCTCCCTTAGCCCAATCCCACTCAGCCGCAGAAAAGTGAGGAATACCCCGGTCAGTGTGCTGCAGCCATGTATAGCAAACCAGCCAGGCATTAATCACCAGATAGGGCAACCCATACACGCAGAGCACCCGCAGCACGGAGCTGTTCAGCATCGCCACAACCAACAGGAGCAGCACCATGGCAACCCCCACATTGGATATGCGCATCAAGCCAACCCACTTGCCGGGAAATAATTGCCGCTCCCCGGAATTAAACAGGGAAACAGTGGTGAAGTGAGATGTGGGAAAACCCTGACTGGGCCCTCCAGTAATGCCAAAAAGAATATATAGAGGCCAACCAATCAGCAGGTGAACCGCGATTGAAACCATGCCATAGGCGGTTGGCCCCAGCAGCTTCTTCAGTTTGACGCTAAAGATCGCCCAGGGGGAATCGCCCAGGGAGGGCACATGGGTTTCTCCCGATTCCAGGTGGTTGCAATTGGCGTGGTGCACCGCATGGCTGCGCTGCCAGGGGAAGTAGGGAACGAGCAGCAAGCTGTGCAGTACAAAGCCAACGCAGTTCTCAACTGTTCGGTTTGGATGGAAGGCATTATGCCCGCATTCATGGGCCAACACCCAACATCCCATTGCCAAGGTGCCCGTAACCACCGCATAGACAACCCATATAGGTGCATAACTCCATTGCAGCGGGATAAGGCAACCCACCCCATAGGCCGCCAGGGAAGTGGACAGGGAAAACGCCAGGCTTCCCCAGGCTTTGCCCACATCCTTATCGGCGAGGCTTTCGGGCATGGATGCCAATAGTTGCTGCTTGGTGGGCCATTGCCGCAGCTGAGACCCCTGGCCTAGGAAACTTGTGGTTGCCTGGTGGGCCTGTGGATAGATCGCTGATTGAGTCATTAATGAGTTGATGCCACCTTGCCCAATGTCCAGCAAGATTTTTTTCGAAATAGAAAGCTAACTGCTATCGAGCCAACGCCGTGGCCGTGCCGTAGCCAGATGGGCCCTCGGTGTCGCTGGCGGCCCAAACAAAAACCAGCGCCCCACCAAGACCGTTCAGATGGCAAATGCCACAATTTGTGGGGTGTTTACTGCATTTGCCTAGGTTATTCCACGCCGATCAGGGCCCACATTTCTTAAACTCTACTTGGCCAGAGCCACGGCTCCCGGCGGCACCAGCTCCAGCGCCCAGCGGCTCCCAGCAGCACCAGCTCCCAGCAGCTACCGGCTGCCACCAGCTGCTTCCAGCGCCCCCCAGCGCCTGAGTGAACCTCCCCATCCCCCGCCAGTGAACGACGACGCCCACCCCCTGGCCCAGGGCCGCCCCTGCCCCGCCCCGCTGCTGGCGCGCCTAGCTCAAATTCCCGGCCTGGAGCCAGGCCGCCGCCGCCTGGTGCTGCTGCTGCCCCAGCTGGGGGATTTCGACAGCCTCGAATACGCCCAGGCCCTGGTGCCGGCCCTGCCGCAGCTGGAGGCCGCCGGTATCGCCACGGTGGCGATCGGCATTGGCCAGGAGGCCGGCCGCCAGCGGTTTTGCGCCTTCACGGGCTTTCCGAGCGAGCGGTTGCTGATGGAGGCGGAACCACGGCTGCACCGGGCCCTGGGGCTCTACCCGGGCCTGGGGCCCTTGGGCGGGCCCTGGCCCAACCTGCTCTTGATGTGCGCCGGCATCGGTTCCCCCGGCACCCTGGCCGAGGTGCTGCGGGGCTACACGGGCGATCGCAGCGCCCCCCAGCGCATCGCCGACGACGAGACCATCCAGGCGGGCCCCCTGCCGCCAATCCGGGGTTCGTTCTTTGCCAGGGCGGGCGGCAGCGGCTTCCAGCGACCCTTCGAGCTGGCCACGGTGCGGCTGCGCAACATGACCGAAGTGCTGGGCCACTGGCGCACCTACGTGCCCCGCGACGACTTCATCACCCAGCGGGGCGGCACCTTCCTGCTAGAGGCCGACGACACGCTTTTGTATAGCCATCGCGACCGGGGCATCCTCGGCTTCTCGGAAACCATGGCCCGGCCGCTCAGTTTTCTCGATCCTTTTCTTGGCTGAGGCTGGCGCGGGGGCGACGCTCAAGTCAGCGGCGGGTAGGTGTCCAATGCATTCATGAAGCGGTGCCTATCAGCGTTGTTGTCCGCCCGCTGGATTTTAAAGTTAAGCCTCCTCTCTATCACAAAGAGGATGATTAGCTACATACTCTTTGAGAGCAGCGTCCATCCTAGCCTGCCAGCCTACTCCAAAGCTCTTGAAATAGTTAAGAACTTCAGGGCTATACCTGATGGAAGCCAATTGCTTTGTGTGTGGTGATTTTGGGCGCCCTCGCAATGATCGAAGGGGGATCATGGCCTGGTGGAGCTGCTGATGTGTAAGCGGCTGGGCATCTGGATCAGACTTTGCAGCAGCATTAATCGCCTGATCCTCTTCAGGAGATGGGATCACCACGGAGGCTTTCTATTGAGCTAAACAGCGTCTCATCGAGGGTACGGTCCCTTCTAAGGGCCTCGCCGATAATGATGAACTCTCGCTCTACTGCAGATCTTACGGCGCGCTTATTTCGGTATCTTTCCAAGGAGACACCGCTCATCACGTCTTCAATTGAATTGCAGGCTTCAATGACATCCTGCAAATATGCAGATAGATCACGCGCCATAAACCAGCCGCTTTGTTCGATCAATCTCGCCAGCTATAATTTTATTATTCACTGCTCCCTTCATCACCAAGTCAACGTCAGCTTGAAAGATATTCCTAAATGCCTCGCGAGCGTCAAGATAGATATGGAAGCGCTTGGTGATTTCCAATGGTCCAAACTCAATAAGAAGGTCAATATCACTTTCTCCGGGTCTAAAGTCCTCTCTCAAAGCTGAGCCGAATACAAATAGGCGCTCAATCCCGTATCGCTGGCAAGCTGCGGCGATCTCCTCTAGCTTCTCGTCAATGAGCACTGACATGACACACCTCCTGGGATCATTGTAACCACAAACCCATTGAGATCACAAAGGGCTCTGCATCAAGGGCATCGCAACGTCAAGCTAACTCTCAAGATCAGAAGCGGGCAGAGACTTCTGCCTTGGCAACTCGCCCTGCACCCGTCTTCTGTATCTTGATGTTAGCTGAGCTGGCCACGATATCAGGAGAGGTCTGATTTCACTTGAACCACGGGGTCTCCGTGCTTAACGTAGCTTTCTTCCTCTGACAGATCCTCCCATGTCTTTTCTTCAGTCTTTAGCGTCTCGTATTGAGTAACATACTCTGGCTGAAGAAATAGCTGAGGCAGAATTGATGTGCCAATACCAACTCCGCCAACATTGACGCGCTCTTTCTTGTATGTTGATGCAACAGAGAGCTTGTCTTGGACAGTTATAATCCTAACCCTTACTTTTGCCCTTTCTAGCGAGCCGATAACTTCGCCCGTATCAGGATCACGGATGTCTTCTCCTTTGGGATCAATAACATCAAAAAGCATTCCGACTCTGACGCCATGTTCAGATCCAATATTTAGAGCCAACTCACGTGAGTTCAGGACTTGGGCAACTTTACCGCGGATCAGATCTGTCATTGGTTTGACGTGCCTCCTTGTAGTGCAGCTGATTGCTCCTTGACCTTGGCGACTTCATCTGGGACAAGGTCACCCCAATCCTCAATAGTATTTCCCGATGTATTGATCTGTTCGATTACCAAGTCCTGAAATCGTTCGATTGCAGCAATCGCTTGTGGAGTTGCGACGAGGGCTGGCTTCACTTTGTCCATTGTTTTGTGAAGCCTGGCTAGGCTAGCATACAATGCCATAACTCTTCGGAAAGCACTCTTAGCGTGAGGTCTAACTATATCTTCGGCCGCCTCTCTTGCGGTAACTCCACCAAGAAGATAAGATCCAGCGATCCCTATGCTCATGGTGATTATTTGGAATTGAATATTCTCAAGATCTGATAGTTTTCGTTCCGACGCTTTGTTGACAAAAAGAACAGAGCTGAAAACTGCCAGAGCAATTAGGGCAAGGCCCGGCACCCTTTTGGAAGCCCTTGTTAAGGGCCGCTTAAGGACCTTCGCAAGGTCACAGAGTGCTTGTGGAGAAGTGCAGCTCATAGTTCAATAATACATCTGGTGCGCTCTGTCGTCGATTCAGGCCAGCTAACGCTTATTGGATGGTTTCCGAGAACCACGGCGGCGCTCCTGCTTTTGTCCGATAACCATCTCCTTGTTGCCAGGCCAGCCCTTGCCACCGCAGCCAGTTTTTGGCAAATGTGTCCGTAGTGAACAGTGAATATCGGACCCGATAACCACATGTAGCGGTTGCTACGAACCGCCCGCGAGTCAAGAGGGGCCGGACCTGAAGGGCAGGCACGTCAGAATCTATAGGCATACCGCTGAGAAAAATCACCCGTGCCTATTACTTCTGTGGCGGATTTGGGGATCCCAGAACAAGCGAAGTCCAGGACTAAGATTCAAGAGCATAGTATGCGTGTGTCGCCATAATCAACCAGGCTGTCCGTACATCGACGAGATTTCTTCGGCGACTTGGGTGATAAATCAGAAAAATCAAAGAGATGTCAATCATTACATGAAAGAGTTTCCGGCGAACCTTCTCATGGCCTTGCCTTGGTTTTTCCGATCCTTTGAACGCCGCCCCTGAGTGGCAGGCAAGGAGCTTATAGTGGCATAGCAGAGAATACTTGGTGGCCTGTCCACTCTAGGGGCTTGTTAGAAGGGAATTGGTAAACTAGTTTTGATATGCTTTGCGCAACATCCATAGTCTTGGCAAACTAATGATTAGCTCTACAGCCGCACGTTGTGGTTTAATAACGGAGTTGGGATCATGTGAGTACAAAAGAGGCAGGGCTTTGGGGATAATGCCATCCAGAATTATACGGAGCATGAATTCGAGATCGAATGCAAGATTGCATGCAGGCTTGGTTAGTGATGCATATTTTAGCGCCAATTCGCGCCTCACAAGCTTAACCCCGAATTGAGGATCAAGTCCAGACAACTCAGGCAGAAGATGCTGAACCAAGCCCCTAAACAGATAAGTCCTTAAACATCTTAACACATAAGAAAGACTTTTACAATGTATTCTTGAGTAGACACGGTATCCAACTACAACTTCTGCCTTGCCTGCAAAAGCAAGTAAATCCAGCAACCCATCTTCTGTAACTGGGAGATCAGCATCCATTATTAGCACATATTGACCATGACATCTCTGTAGGCCAGCTTTAATATTGTCACCTTTCTTGCCCGTTGATAAGATATAGGTCACCTTGCTTCCCGTATTAATCTGGCGTCTCATGATCCCTGCGACAATAATCTCGAAGTCAGTTTCACTTCTGGAAAATAAGGCTTCAAGTCGAATTATAGTTTTAAAGACGCGATCATCGTTTAAAACTGGCAGCAGTATAGAAAGCATCATGGACTGCGAGTTTTCTACCATCATCTTTCCTTATGAGATAAGAGTCGTAGGACTGCTGCTGCCAATCCAATCAGCGTGAGGCCAGTCAAGACAATATCATTTGGTTTTCCATAATGGCGCCAAAATGCAAGGGTAGCGATGCACATTACAAGAATCATTGGAATAGCAATATTCTTTGTCCTTGCACTGACCTCTCTTGGATTTTGAGGTGCAAGGACTCCAATGCATGTCCATACGGTTCCGAAGATTGTTAAGAAAGCTGAGACAAAAGGAATCGATGAGATTAGTTTCGTTCCTAGCCAGCCACTTTGAAAGTGTTCTACATATCCCAAAGCGAAAAAGAATATCCCTATTGAACCAAAGAAATTGCCAACATAATAGCCAGTTGCCAAGCCAAGATCCACTGCTCTTGTCGCGAGCCTTTCTTTTGCCAATGAAATTAAGCTGTTAATGGACATCCTGCTGTGCAGTGATGGTGTGAATGTGAAGACAACGTAGCACTGTTGCAGTAAGACCGTAATCCCCTGTGAAGCTGCCGATCATTTGCTTCGCCTTCTAACGCTACATGGACGGTTTCCGAGAACCACAGCATCGCTCCTCCTTCATTCCGTGAATCACTTCCAATCAGTGAAGCCAATCATAGCAACCGCAGTCGATTTCCGCAATATGTGTTCGTTGCCAACAGTGGTTATCGGACCCGTTATCCACTTGCCGAGGATTTGGGCGTAACGTTGCGGCACTATCTCAATCGAGATTCAGATCCAGATCCAAATCCAGCCCCAGCTGGATCGCCCCCTGGCTGGATGCGGCATTGCCGGCGGTGGATCGCCGCCGCCGCTGGCCCGTGCGGGGTGCCAGGTTGGAGCGGCGGGAGCCGTGTTTTTGATTGATGGCCCCGGCCAGCTCCTTGAAGCCCGGTTGCTGGCGTTGGGCCCAGATCCGCTGGCGGGCTTGGCGGGCGGCGGCGGTGGGTTCCACGATTGGCAGCGGGTAGTGCAGGCCCAGCACGCAGCCGATGCGCTCCTGGAGGGCCGGCGTCATCGTCCAGGCTTCATGTAGATGCACCGCTGGCACGGCCCGCAGTTTGGGGATCAGCAGATCGATGTCGCCAACCTGGGTGGTCAGGCTGCGGCTCCGGTAGCCATTGCGGTAGCCAAGCCGCTCCTCGGTGCGCTCGTGTCGGTCGGCACCGATCACAGCGGCGACCTCCAACTCAATGAGTTGCTGCAGGCCGTGGCGGGCCTCGCCCTTTACGACAAGGCACAGCGTCAGGTCAGCAGTGCTGCGGGCCAGGGTGATGGAGCCCAGCGGCCAGGAGTTCAGCAGCCTCCCCGGCTCATGGCCGCACCCAGACCACGGTCTCATCTCCACAGCCATCAGCCCCGGCCGACTCCGGCCAGGTGGCCCAAGATGCCGAGACGATCCAGCACCTCCACAGCACTCTCCGGGCCCTGCCCCGGCCTCAGCTGGAGAGCCTGACCCGGGCCTTCCGCAAACGGTTCCAGGTGCCCGAGGCCGCGGTGACCATCGCCGATCGGATCAACCAGAAGTGCCACCACGACTGGATTGAGACTTTCCTGGTGCAACACCAGCTTCAGCCCGGCCGAGCCGCCCAGCCCCTCTCCTGAGGGGGCAAGTTGGCGGCTTCTGCCTACGATTGGCCCATGGCCTTTCCCCGTATCAGCCATGATCCCGCCATGATGGGCGGCAAGCCCTGCATTCGCGGGCTGCGCATCACGGTGGGCACGGTCGTGGGGTTGATCGCCAGCGGCAGCAGCCGCGAGCGGATCCTGCAGGCTTACCCGCAACTGGAAGCGGCTGACATCGATGAGGCCTTGGCGTACGCCGCCTGGCGCATGGAAGAACGAGAAGAGGCGCTGGTCCTGAGCTGATGGCCAGGCTCCTGGTCGATATGAACCTGTCGACCGAATGGATCCCTCTGTTGCGGGCCGCCGGCCATGAAGCGGTGCACTGGTCGGAGGTCGGCGATCCAAGGGCGCCGGATACGGTCCTGATGCAGTGGGCGATCGCCAACGGCTACGCCGTCTTTACGCACGACCTCGACTTCGGCACGATGCTGGCCCTCAGCGGTGCCGATGGGCCCAGCGTGCTTCAGGTGCGCTGCTTGAACGTCCTGCCCGAGGCGATCGGCACGCTGGTGCTGTCACTGCTCAAGACCTACGACGCCGAGATCGAGCAAGGGGCGGCTCCTCCTCCTGATGAGGAGTGGGTTCGGCGTTGCTGTCAAACCCACTCCTTATCAAGAGGTCAGGGGGAACAGCCGGCCAATTCCTTGGGGGGGAAAGGGGAGCAAAGGTGAAAGAAGAAGTGGCAAGGAAAATAGAGGTGAACTAAGTTGCTGAGTGTCAACCAACCAGGGAGCCGCTGGCGCCAATTACACGAACCTCACACGCCAACGTAATTGTTATGGAATGCCAATGTAGTTGACACCGAGCACAGCGTATCCCAGCCGTCTAAAATGATCGTTTTCCAATGCCAACGCCCTCACAGGATAGCCTGAACCCGTGTCGTTAGAGCTCGCCACCCTCCGAAGGGCGACACCGTGGAGACTTGGCGAGCATGACGGCGTCTAATGTTTGAGATCAGAAGCGGGCAGCGATTTAGGCGTACATCAAAAATCTTGCTCCCGTCCGCTGTATCTTGATGTTAGATCTCTGTTTCTTAATGAGTGAGACGCCACGTACAGTGAACAGTACATAGCTCCTTGTTGATCTTAGAAAGTGTAATCTTTGCGTCTGATCTGTCAAGCTTTAAGCGGAAGTCAGGCGGGCTCTTGCCAATGGGTATGTCAATAGAGGGGCCATCTGTGGCAAAGAGTGAGCGATCAATCGAATTTACCTGATCAAAGAGCCGCACAGGGATTTCTACAAGCTTATAAAGCAGAGCGGCCTGAAAGAATCTTAACTGAATAATCGAATCAACATCTCGCGTATAGTCCTTAAAGAGCTTAAGTGTTAACTCTTGTCTTTTCACGGCAGTCCGACAATCCTGAATCCAGGCAGCTTCTGTTAGTTTGCTAATGTGGAGCGTGTTTGCTTTAAGGCTTTTTGCTTTGGATGACTTAAGGCTGATCTTCTTTCCATTAATACCTACGTCCCAGAACCTTTGACCGTCTGGAGCACGTACAACCTTGTATCCAGAAAACTCAGAGGCAGCGATGAACGCGGAGTCAAAACTTTCCTGAAAGAGAGGTGAACCGATAAAGCAATAATTAGCTAGAAGTCTAGATCTAAATTCACTCTCAAAGTCATCAGACACCAAGTCAGAGTTTATATTCTTTTCGACATCACATGGACTGCGAAGCGCGGACAAAAACTCTGAGACCCTCCTCTCTTCAGAAGCTGTGAGGTCGGCAGATGACAATCTAGTCATGCAACAAGAGCGAGCTGAGATGAACGCATAAAATCTGACGCCTTTAAATGAGTTCCAGGGAGAATCGTCTCAAGAATATATGGCTTACGGCCTGAGATAATCCACTCAACAACATGAGCAATCTGGAAGGAGATTAGTGGGGGAACTGCATCTCCAAGATGCCGATACAGGTTTGAGACCGAGGACCCGTTAAACTTATAATCATTAGGAAATCCCTGCAATGAAGCAATTTCCCTGACAGTGCACAGCCTATTCTCAGTGGGATGCACATAGCGCCCATTCCCTACATGAGAACATTCGCGTTTAATTGTAGGAGCTGGCTTATCAAGGGCCATCCGCCCATATACATCAGGATAAGATCCGAAGCGTCTAGCGGCCACATTTTTCTTCATGGAATCAGTAAGAAGCTCATCGCTATCTTGTCGTTGCAGAAGGTCAATCCACGAGCCACCATCCTTAGGAATGGCTGCAACTCGTTCTTCTACAACACTAGAGGAGAATTTGGGGTAAACGTCGAAGCCATCTGCGCTAGGACTAATTGATTCGAGAGCTCTTCGAACTGACACGGCCTCAGAGGTCACCTCCCACTCTTGCCAAAGCGAATCTAGAGTGCGCAACTGAAAATTACTTTTGGCGGCGATAATTAGCGCTCTCTCGCGTATTTGCGGAAGGCCAAACCGGGAAAGCATGTACGAACAGCCATGGACGTTATAGCCATTGTCACTTAGATAACTTTGCATCCAATTATAGTGTCCGGAAAAGTTACCTCTGATAAGTTCGCGTGCATTTTCCATGACAATAACGTCTGCGGAAAGCTCAACCGCGAACATTGCAGACTTGCGCACAAGGCTGTTTCGGTGATCATCACGAAGATGGTTGTCAGGATTGGCCCTGCTAAAGCCAGTACATGGTGGGCATGCCGAAAGAACTGAAATTTTGGTGTTTAAATTCAAGCCAAGAGCTTGACGGATTTGTTTTGGCTCGACCTCCGACAAATCCAAAGCACAAGGAGAAATTCCAATGTTCTCTTTATATGAACTATTGCATTGGAGTTTTCCTTTTCCTGAACTTGGCTTTCCAAGCTCGGCGTCTGCTGCAGCAATAATCTGAAAGGAAGGGTGCTTATGAAAGCCGAGGCTCATGCCGCCGGCTCCCGAAAACAAGTCAACGACAGAGTAGGTTGCGGTCGTCATGTGCTCAATTTAGGGCAAACTGCTGAAGCTTGCAGGAAGTATGCTTGTACTATAGCGCCTTGTTCTGCTTCTGACCTTCTTTGCGGCTGTTCTGATTAATGTCTGTTTATCGATAGCACGCTCATTGCCAAGAGAGAGATCCGAAGTAATTTCGCCCATAGATAGCCAATTTGCCACTCTATTGATTGTGGCTACGGTGTCTTTCTCAAGCTGGCATTCCCAAATTACCATTGTTTTCCAGCCCAGTGTGTGCAGCTCTCGCAATACCCTGGAGTCACGTCTGATAGTCGAGGAGAATTTGTCGATCCAAAACTCCTGGTTTGCAGAGGGAATTGACGCATCCACACACTTCATGTGTCTATGCCAAAAACAACCATGCACAAATATGACTGAGCGATATTTTGGGAACACTAGGTCTGGTTTTCCTGGTAGGTCCTTTCTATGTAGTTGATATCGAAATCCAAGACGATGAAGGCCACCACGGAGAATCCATTCGGGCTTAGTGTCCCTGGCTCTGACTTTGGATAAATGATGAGCCATGTTACAATCGCACTAACCGCATGAGCTTCGTGCCAGTAGATCTAACGCTGCCCCTGAGTGGCAGGCAGGGAGCTTGGGGATGCGCAGAAGAGGGTGATGGCGGCCTGCCCTCTTGAGGGGCTTGTTCGGCAAGCCCCACTTTAGACTCTGATTTGTACCTTGCTCTCATCTCAGACCATGTCTTAATGTTCTGCTTTATGCCTTTCTGGAACTCTTGTGGTGGCTAATCCTGTCAAGAGATGAGCTTTCTGTTTTCCCATCACTCTAAAGATGAAGTCGGAGCGGAAGCGGAGGAGAACGACGTGGGTGACTATGGCGGGGGTGGCTGCAACGGCTTGATTGTTCAAGCCCATCATGATGATGGTGCCAAGAGGCTCTGAAGCTTGGCCTTGATCTCGGATTCGGGGAAGTCCATTTCCTGGAGTAGTGAGTAGTAGTTGCCGAAAGCAGCCTCAAGGTGTGGATGTTGATAGCCCTGCTGGGTCAAGGTGATGAAGATCGCCAACGCCCGCCGCATCAGCGGCTCCGCCTCCGCCAGGCGGTTGGTGGCCTTCAGCAGCGAAGCCAGGTTGTTGAGACGAATGGCCACATTGGGATGGTCGGTGCCGTAGCTGGCCTCATCGATCGCCAATGCCCGCCGCATCAGCGGCTCCGCCTCCGCCAGGCGGTTGGTGTCCTGCAGCAGCGAAGCCAGGTTGTTGAGACGAATGGCCACATTGGGATGGTCGGTGCCGTAGCTGGCCTCATCGATCGCCAATGCCCGCCGCATCAGCGGCTCCGCCTCCGCCAGGCGGTTGGTGGCCTTCAGCAGCGAAGCCAGGTTGTTGAGAGCTGTGGCCACATTGGGGTGATCGTTGCCATAGCTGATTTCAACGATCGCCAACGCCCGCCGCATCAGCGGCTCCGCCTCCGCCAGGCGGTTGGTGGCCTTCAGCAGCGAAGCCAGGTTGTTGAGAGCTGTGGCCACATTGGGGTGATCGTTGCCATAGCTGATTTCAACGATCGCCAACGCCCGCCGCATCAGCGGCTCCGCCTCCGCCAGGCGGTTGGTGGCCTTCAGCAGCGAAGCCAGGTTGTTGAGATCCCTGGCCACATTGGGATGGTCGGTGCCGTAGCTGGCCTCATCGATCGCCAATGCCCGCCGCATCAGCGGCTCCGCCTCCGCCAGGCGGTTGGTGTCCTGCAGCAGCGAAGCCAGGTTGTTGAGACGAATGGCCACATTGGGATGGTCGGTGCCGTAGCTGGCCTCATCGATCGCCAATGCCCGCCGCATCAGCGGCTCCGCCTCCGCCAGGCGGTTGGTGGCCTGCAGCAGCGAAGCCAGGTTGTTGAGAGCTGTGGCCACATTGGGATGGCCGGTGCCATAGCTGATTTCAAAGATCGCCACCACCCGCCGCATCAGCGGCTCCGCCTCCGCCAGGCGGTTGGTGGCCTGCAGCAGCGAAGCCAGGTTGTTGAGAGCTGTGGCCACATTGGGGTGATCGTTGCCATAGCTGGCCTCATCGATCGCCAGGGCACGTCGCATCAGCGGCTCCGCATCGCTGTAGGCCGCCTTAAAAAACAGCAGTGATCCCTGGACCCCAATCAGCCGGACAGTCGGATTCGTGATCCCCGCCTGATCCGCAAACCCCGCCACCGCCTTGGCATGCGGCGTCAGGGGATCCAGCACCAGCCAGCTACGCACATCCTGTGGGTTCCCCGCAAAGGCAGCATTGAGCCACCCCAGGGCATTCTCCAGTTCATTCTGTTCCGGCTCGTCCGGCTGTTGTTGCCAGAGGCGACCCACCTCCTGCACCAGGCGATGCACCGAGAAAGTGGGTGCTTCTGCCGAGCGGTTCACCAGGGAATAGCCCTCCAGCTGGCTGATCGCCTCCCCGCCATCGCCGCTGCCTTCCATATCTCCTGCAACCTCCACAGCGAGCAGGCTCTCGGGTATGGGCTCTGGCGAGAGCCAGGCCAGCCGTCGCAGTAGGCAGCGGGCAGATTCACTCACCTGCTGGTAACTGGTGAACCATGTAGTCGCCAGGCTGCGGTCGTATTGCGTCAACCGTGGATCATTCCAGGCCAGCACCGTTTCGCGGTTGCGCTGCCACTGGCGGCGGTAGTCCCTCAGGCTGAGGCGCCGCTGGCCGATGTAGGCACCGGCCTGCTCGAGCCCCAGTGCGAAGCCTCCGAGATCCTCCACGGCGATGGCCTTGGCGGAGTCGCTGTCGTCGGGCGCCTGGCGGCGGCGATCCGCAGTGCGTTCCAGCAGGAACGCGGTGGCGTCCTCTGGGATGAGCACCTCCACCTCCTGGAGCTGAAATGCCGCGCTCCAGTTGCGCATGCGAGTAGTGATTACCACCTGGCCGCCGCTGAGCTGAGGCAACAGGGCTTCCACCTCCGCCGCAGCCTCCGGTGTGTCGACGTTGTCGAGGATCAGCAACCAGCCGGGATTCGCCTGCAGCCAGTGGAGCGCTGCCTGCCGTTGGGCTGCTTCTTCTGTGTCCTCTTTGTCTGGCAGATCCAGCGCCTCGACTTTGCACAGCGCGGCCAGGTTGCGGTTCAGCGCCTCCGCACTGCC
Source organism: Prochlorococcaceae cyanobacterium (assembly GCA_044356375.1). GTDB lineage: Bacteria > Cyanobacteriota > Cyanobacteriia > PCC-6307 > Cyanobiaceae > UBA5018. The sequence goes on from JBIKWK010000004.1 coordinate 13,909, forward strand.
GGCGCTAACCAGAAGCACCGCATTGCAGCGACCGATCTGCCGCCAGGCGTGCTCGATCGCCAGGCGGGTTTTGCCCACACCACCGGCGCCGATCAAAATCAGGGGCCGGTCTGCGGTCTCCAGCGCTTCCATGAGGGCGCTGCGGCCCTTGAACAACGTGCCGATGCTCGCGAAGGGCAAGGTCAGCGGCCGGCGGGTGAGGCCGGCTGCCACCAAAAGATCCAGCACAAATGAGACGGATACCTCCGCCGCCAGCTCGTCCTGGCCGCTGAACGTGCAGCCCGGATAGCGGGCCCCGCTGCGCAAACGAGCCAGGTGGGCCTGCTGGTGCGCCTGTTGCTCCTGCTCCATCCGGTAGTCCCCATCCCGCGGGGCCTGTGGCTGGGGTGTGGCGATGTAGAGCTTCTTGCCGTGCCAAAGCGCCAGCCAAGCCTCCCATTGCGTGTAGCTCAGCGAGGGTCCATCCGGCTGCAGAAACTCCGCCAGCGGATAGCGGCTGCCCAGCTCGGGATAGCGCTGCGCGATCGCCGCAACCGACGGGGTCTTGGCCATCGCCCCGGTCATGTCGCCCACCAGGTGGATCACGCCATCACAGCCTTTGATGTAGCGATCGAGCATCTCCAGGGTTTCATCGCCGGTGACGATGAAGTCCTCCTGCACCTTCACCTCCACATCCGGGCGGGTGAGCAGGTGGCGCAGGCGCTCCCGATAGCTCAGGAACTCAGCTGAGACGGTGGAGAGGAACAGCTGAACCCTTGCCATAGCGCCCCAAGCCGGTGTTTAGTTTATAACAACTTTGCACACACGTGGCAATTTTCACGCAAGTGGCACTTTTCGCAGCTTGCCTGAGTCGCCGTAATTGATCCGATGAGGCTCAAGTGGGTCACTAACTTCTAGTTAATTCTAATCCCTATTGAAATATCCTGCATTTCCGAATGCCACTCTAGTCTCAAATGGAGTCAGCACCAAGCGCCGCCTGACGGTCTGCCCAACCGCTGCCCCTGAGTGGCAGGCAATGAGTATCTGGTACCAGAAGTGAACTCTTGGTGGCCTGTCCACTCCAGGGGCTGGTTGGGCAATTGCCTGCAGCTACACAAGGGAGGTTGGCAACACAAAAAAGCCATTCGGTCAAAAAAATGATCTGCCTTTTGCCTCAGCTCCAAAAAATGGGTTTCATCTGGACTTAGATCAACCAAGAAATGCAGGGTTGCGATCCTGAAATCTACACAGTAATTCCCATCTCGCCCGATCCATGGGGGATAGGAAGCCAAGAGGAATTGGCCATCATCTCCCTTAGCGACAAGAACGCGTCTAGTTCCTATGCCATGCATTACAAACTCCCGAACAGGGTCAAACCTATTGCTTGAGGCCACTTCAGGTCCAAGGTGGTAGGTGAAGCAGCTGAATGCCATCTTTAGAAGCCCACGAACAAAGTTCTTTCCCTGGCCGAAAGGCACTTGTGCAGATATTGACGCAAGCCCCCCTGAAATGGCAATGTTTGCCTTTACGTTCCGCTGAGAACCACCGTAAGGTCCGAGCTGCAGCTTCATGTGTGAAGGGGATGGATCTGGATCCATGTTTATACTAACTTTGGGACCAGAAGGCTCAATAGTGGCTATCAAGTTGCCACGATTTAGAACCTGAGGCGTCTTGCCTCCCCTGCGTGGCACGCCTGAAAAGAATGCATATAGATCAAATTCATCACATATAGCAAGATCAAGCTTGGAAAGCTTGTTATTGCATCTCTTGCAGACAACGTTGCCGCTTAGGGTCATATGGTCTGGGCATCCCAAAGCAGCTGGGAAGATGTGTTCAAGATCTCTGTCAGCTGTCTTCTTGCTGCACCAGATGCATTGCATATCCTTTTCAGGGCATGATTACGTTTCCAAGAGGTGACGGCCTCACTCAAGCCTTCGGGGCGTCTGGTTACTGTAACGCCATGCTATTGGCCCAACGTTTCGCTTGCAGGGGGTTGGGCATCACCATCGCTAGCCTCGGGCCACAAGGCCTCGGACTCCCACTTCTCGATAGCGTCGAGATTGCAATTCCAGTGCTCGTGAGCCGCTTCCAGCAAATCCTTGGCGATCCAGCCCTTCTCAAGATTCTCAAGATGGTCATACTGGGGTATCGGAACAGCGCCATATGAGCCTTCCCACAAGAGGGGGCCATAGACGAAAGCGGCAACTTGGTAGATAGCTTTCTGGCAATGACGAAGTCGATCGAGTGTGACGCCCGTTTGTTCCTGGGTTAAGCCTGCCCGACTGGATGGTTCTGCGGCGTGCGCTACAAACTTGTCTGTGTACTTTCGTATGTCATCACAGAGGTCAAGGCGGGAGTCCAGCCAGCCGAACCACTGTGGTGCGATCAAGTCGTCTCGGGACCGTTTCGCGGGTCCGCTTTCGGAGAGCTTGTCGAAGTTCTCGTGAACCATCTGCGAAGTACCCCAGGCGGTAGGGCCAGTGGTCGTAAGGCATTCGACTCCATTTAGAGTCCCAGCTGCTGCCTTCTTATCGATCCAAGCGTCTCTGACCGGAGCGGGGTCGTAGGGGAGTCCGTCGTAGGAGACGTACAGGTCTCGCGTTAACAAGTGGCGATAATTGCGAATGTCTGCGACAAGCCTCCTCAGTGAGATCACTCCTTTCGTGGGGTCCTTGGGCTGGCGATCCGTGAGCCTCCGGATTGTCGTGACCTGCGTTGTAACAAAGCCAGCGTCGAAGAGACGCAATACTGCGTCATTGAAACCAACGCCCCCATTTGGTTTTTCAAGAGCAATGCGACGCAGGTCGTTGACCGTTCGAAAGAGCACGTCGTTCCAGAGAAGAGCCGTGATTTGTCGCCATATCGAATGTGGGTCGTCGCCGCGCAGCCAAGTTATCCACTCGGCCCTCTTGACGCGAAGCTGGCGCAGACTGTCCAGATCGCGGACATCGCATTCCTCAACGGGATACTGGTACATGCACTGATTCGCCATGCTGTGATGCCCAACGCTACATGGACGGTTTCCGTGAACCACAGCACCGCTCCTCATGCATTCCGTGAACCACTTCCAGGCAGTGGAGCCAACCCTAGCAACCGCAGTCGATGTCGCCAATATGTGTTCGTGGCAAACAGTGGTTATAGGACCCGTTATCCAATTGCCGAAGATTTGGGCATAACGTTGAGACACTTTCTCAATCGAGATCCAAATCCAGCCCCAGCTGGATCGCCCCCTGGCTGGATGCGGCGTTGCCGGCGGTGGATCGCCGCCGCCGCTGACCCGTGCGGGGCGCCAGGTTGGAGCGGCGGGAGCCGTGTTTTTGATTGATTGCTCCGGCCAGCTCCTTGAAGCCAGGTTGCTGGCGTTGGGCCCAGATCCGCTGCCGGGCCTGGCGGGCGGCGGCGGTGGGTTCCACGATTGGCAGCGGGTAGTGCAGGCCCAGCACGCAGCCGATGCGCTCCTGGAGGGCCGGCGTCATCGTCCAGGGTTCATGTAGATGCACCGCCGGCACGGCCCGCAGTTCCGGTAACCAGCGGCGGATGAACTGGCCATCGGGGTCGTGGTCTTGCCCCTGCTTGATCGGGTTGTAGATGCGAATCGTGTTGATGCCTGTTGTGCCCGACTGCATCTGGCACTGGCTCCAGTGGATGCCCGGTTCGTAGTCCACGAACAGCCGCGCCAGCTCCAGGCCGCTATCGCGCCAGGGCAGCCACAGCTGGTAGCTGGCCACCGACATCAGCATCGCCCGCATCCGGAAGTTGATCCAGCCGCTGGCGATCAGGGCCCTCATGCAGGCATCCACAAACGGCAGGCCGGTGCGCCCCTCCGCCCAGGCCGCCAGTCGCTCCGGGTCGCTTTCGCGCAGGCCGGCGGTGAGCGGATGCAGCTCTTGGAATTCCAAATTCGGCTGGCTTTCCAGTTTCTGGATGAAGTGGCAATGCCAGTGCAGCCGCCCATCGAAACCCCGCAGCGCCCGCAACCACTGGCCCCGATCGGCGGCGGTGCCAGCCTTGATCCGCTTGAGGCGTTGGCGGCTGCTCTGCACCACCTCCCGCAGCGACAGGGTGCCCCAGGTCAGGTGGGTTGAGAGGCGCGAGCAGCTGTCAAAGGCGCTGCGCGGGCTGGAAAGCTCCCGGTGGTAGCGGGCCCCCCGCCCCTGCAAAAAACTCTCCAGCAGCTCCAGGCCCCGCTGCCGCCCGCCGGGCTGCCGGTCTGGGCAGGGGTCCGCCGCCAGGCCGAGATCGGCGGCGGCGGGAATTGAACCCGGCTCGATGCCAACCAGCGGCTGCAGCGCCCGCGGCGGTGGCGCCACTGGTTCGGCCATCCGCTCTTCCCAGCGCCGCGCCCAGCCGGAGCGGTCTTGCAATCTGCGAATCACGCCGAATTGGGGTATCTCGATCCAGGTGATGCCGTGGCTTTTGGCCCACTCGGCCACCTGCTTATCGCGGGCGTAGGTCCAGCCGTTGCCCGTCTCTTCATGGCTCCACAACCCCGCGATGCCAAAGCGGCGGCGGGCCCGCTCCAGCACCTGCACCGCCGGCCCGATCCGCACCACCAGCGGCTGCCCCAACAGCGCCAGGGCCTGGCGCAATTCCTCGATGCTCTCGGCGTAGAAGTTCCACTGGCGCCCGGAGGCGTCGGGCTGTTGCCACAGCTGGGGCTCCACCACCACCAAGGGCAGCACGGGGCCCTGGCCACTGGCCCGCAGCAGCGGCTGGTGATCCACCACCCGCAGGTCCCGTTTGAACCAAACGATCTGGAGCGGGCCCATGGCCAAAACCATAAAAGGCTCGCGAGGGCGCTTGCCCGCTCGCCAAGCCCCAGCCTCCCCCGGCGGCGCAGCGTTTGCCCCGGGAGGGCGATGGCCAGCTGCGATAGGGTCCGCAGATATTCCTGGTGCGTTTTCCCGTGGTGCGCAGGCAGCGGCAGTGGCAGCGGCAGCTCTCCCGGGTCCTTCCGCCAGTGCTCACGGCCCTGGTACTGCCCCTGGCACTTGCCGCCTGCACCAGCCGCCCGGCGGGTAACGGCGCCAATGGGGCCAAGGGCCCGCCCACGATTGGCGCGGCGATCGCCCTCACCGGTAACGCCAGCGTGATCGGCCAAGACCAGCGCATCGGCCTGCAGCTGGCCCACACCTATTTCCAGGGCAAGGGTGCCGAGCTGCGGCTGCAGATAGAAGACGGCGGCAGCGATGAGGCCACCGCCACCAACGCCTTCCGCAGCCTGATCAACGCCGGCGTGGTGGCCCTGATCGGCCCCTCCCTCTCCCAGCAGGCCTTCGCGGTGGATCCGATCGCCGATCGCGGCGGCATCCCGGTGGTGGGACCCTCCAACACCGCCAAGGGCATCCCCGAGATCGGGCCATTTGTGTCGCGGGTGTCGGCGCCGGTGGCCAAGGTGGCGCCCCTCTCGATCAACGCGGCCTTGAAGCTCAATCCCCAGATCCGCCGGGCCGCAGTGTTCTACGCCCAAGACGACGCCTACTCCAGCTCCGAATCCAAGATTTTTCAAGCGGTGCTTACCGAGCGAGGACTCAAGCCGCTCACGGTGCAGAAAACCAGCGTTACCGATACCGATTTCCAAAATCAGATCACCGACACCCTGCGTCGCAATCCCGATCTAATCGTGATCTCGGCTCTACCCACCGATGGCGGCAATCTGGTGCGCCAGATCCGCGAGCTGGGTTACAAGGGCAGCCTGGTGGTGGGCAACGGCATGAATTCGCCGAATATCTATCCCATCTGTCAAAAATACTGCGATGGGCTGCTGATCGCCCAGGCCTACAGCCCGGAGGCGAACACCCCGGTCAATAAGGCCTTCCTGGCGCTTTACAGCAAGGATCGCGGTGGCGCCATCCCGCCCCAGTTCAGCGCCCAGGCCTTCACCGCCTACCAGGTGTTGGCAGAAGCGCTCACTGCCGTGCAGACCTCCCTGCCAGCCGGCAAAACCCTGACCTCCCTGCCGCTGCCTGAACTGCGCCGCCAGTTGAACACCGCTCTGCTCAAGGGCAGTTACCAAACGCCCCTGGGGGAAATCCGCTTCTCGCCGGAGGGGGAGGTGATCCAGAAGCAGTTTTATGTGGCCCAGGTGCGCATGAACCCCGATGGCAAGTCTGGTCGGTTCCAGCTACTGCCATGAACATGTTTTTTTGTAATGCCGCAGTCTTGGGCCGCTGGCGCCCGGGGCTTTTGTTCGCCTGAGCCGCCACCTATGGATACCTTGCTGCAGATCCTGGTGAACGGCATCTCCACCGGCGCCGTTTATGGCCTGTTTGCGCTGGGTTACACGCTGGTGTTTTCGGTGTTGGGGGTGATCAACTTCGCCCACGGCGCCGTATTCACCCTCGGTGCTTATTTCACTTATCTATTGATTGGCGGCGCGGTGGGCGCCAATGGCCTGCTGGCGGGTCTGCAGCTGCCCTTCTCATTGCCTTTCTGGGCGGCATTGCCGCTGGCGGGGCTGTTCACGGCGCTTGTGAGCCTGGGGGTGGAGGCCACGGCTTTTCGGCCCCTGCGCCGCTTTCAGGCCGAACCGCTGCTCTACCTGATCACCAGCCTCGGGGCCGGCGTGATTGTGGTGAACCTGCTCCAGATCCTGATGGGGGCGGAGGGCTATTCGCTGCCCACCAATGCTCTGGGGGCCTTGCCGATCACCCTGTCGATCGGTGGCGCCGGTGGCGCCCAGGTGCGCACGGTGCAGCTGGTGTTGTTGGTGGTGTCGGCTTTGGTGCTGGTGCTGCTCACCGCCTGGCTGGAGGGCAGCCGCGGCGGCAAGGCGCTGCAGGCCGTATCGGAAGACGCCACCACCGCCAGGCTGTTGGGCATCAACAGCGACGCGATGATCCGCCTCTGCTTTGCGGTGAGCGGCTTTTTGGCGGGGATTTCCGGCGGGCTGGTGGGCTTGAGCCTCAGCATCACAGGCCCCTATTTCGGTATCAGCTACGGCCTCAAAGCCCTGGGGGTGCTGGTGCTGGGCGGGCTGGGTAGCGTGCCGGGGGCGGTGCTGGCCGGCTTGATCGTGGGCACGGCGGAAGCGCTGGTGCCGGGCGAATGGAGCGGCTACAAGGAGGCGATCGCCTATGCGTTTCTGTTTGGCGTGCTGCTGCTGCGGCCCAGCGGTCTGCTGGGCAAAACCCTGGTGAACAAGGTTTGATCGATACCGCCCTGCTGGTGCAGATGTTGCTGGGGGCCCTGCTGGGGCTGTCGGTGTATCTGCCCTTGGCCTGTGGCCAGTTGTCGCTGGCTACGCCGGGTTTTTATGCGATTGGCGGCACGGTGGCGGCGCTGCTCTCCACCCGAGTGCCCGCCCTGACCGGCACCCTGGCGGGCGGCACCCTGGCCGGCGCTGGCGAGGCCGCAGCTGGCGGCTATCCACTGTTGTCGGTGCTGGTGGAGATGGCGGTGGCGGCGCTGCTCTGCGGCCTGTTGGCCTACGGCATCGGCAGCCTGGTGCTGCGCTTGCGGGGCATCTATCTCACCATCGCCACCATCGCCCTGGTGGAGATCCTGCGGGTGGTGAGCCTCAACCTGGAGATCACCGGCGGGGCGGTGGGCATCTTCTCGATACCGCAACCCTTCGCCGATCCGGCCGGCTATGCCCTGTTTGCCCTGCTGCTGCTGGCGCTGGTCTGCTGGCTGTGCCAGCGCTTGGCGGCCACCAGGCCGGGCCTGGCGATGGCCGCCATCCGCGACGACGAGATCGCCGCCGCCAGCCAGGGGATCGCCACGGCCCGCAGCAAGCGGCTGGCCTTCGTGCTCAGCGCCCTGGTGGCGGCGGTTACCGGCGTGGTGGCGGCCCATTTCCTCAACGCCTGGAACCCGAAACTGGGCAACTTCGACGCCAGCATCACCAGCCTCGCCTTTGTGGTGTTCGGCGGTTCGCGCACCTGGATCGGACCGGTGGTGGGTGGCCTGGTGCTCACGGCCCTGCCGGAGCTGCTGCGGCCGGTGGGCGACCTGCGCCTGATCGTGTTTGGCCTGGTGATCCTGCTGGGCCCATCCCTGTTCCCCCAGGGTTTGATCACGCCGGCCCTGCTGGCTGCGCTGCAGCGGCGGCTGCCGGCACCGCTGCAGCGCTGGCTGGCTGGCGAACAGGCCGGCGACTATCTGATCCCGGCGACGACTGCAGCTATAGGCACCGACCCCTCCACCACCGGGCCGGCCCTCAATCCCAGCACCGACCCCGCCACCAGCTCTCCCTCCCCCGCCATCACCGATTCCTCCCCCGCCCCCCCAGAAGCGGAGGCCGGCCGATGAATGCGCCTAAGCCGCCGCTACTGGAAATCCAGGCGCTCAGCTGCCGTTTCGGGGGGCTGGTGGCGGTGGATGGGGTGAGCCTGGCGGTGCGGGAGGGGGAGATCTTCGGGTTGCTGGGGCCCAATGGCGCCGGTAAAACCACGCTGTTCAACCTGATCAGCGGCATCACCCGCCCCAGTGGTGGCAGCGTGTTCTGGAAGGGGGGCGAGATCACCGGCGCCCCCAGCCATCGGGTGGCGGCATTGGGCATGGCCCGCACCTTTCAAAATTTGCGCCTGTTCGCCTCGCTCAGCTGCCTCGACAACGTGCGGGTGGGCCTGCACCGCCATAGCCGCCAACCAAAATTGCAGGCGCTGCTGGGCACGGCGGCCTTCCGGCGGCGGGAGCGGGCCCTGCGCCAGGAGGCGCTGGAGCTGCTGGCCAGCGTTGGCATCGCCGAAGCGGCCGAGCGGCCCTCGGGGGATTTGTCCTACGGGCAAAGGCGGCGGCTGGAGATCGCACGGGCCCTGGCCTGCCGGCCCGAACTGCTGCTGCTGGATGAACCGGCGGCGGGCATGAATCCCAGCGAGAAGCAGGAGCTCGCTGGCCTGATCCGCCAAATCCGCCAGCGCCACCAGCTCACGGTGCTGATCATCGAGCACCATGTGCCGCTGATGATGGAGCTCTGCGACCGGCTGGCGGTGCTCAATTTCGGCCGCCGCATCGCCCTCGGCAGCCCCCAGCTGGTGCGTCAAGATCCAGCCGTGATCGAGGCCTACCTGGGGGCGGCAGCAACAGCGGCGGCTTCTGAGACTGCGGCCCAGGGAGCGGCAAGCTCTGGCACTCCCGGCTTGCGAGCAGAGGGGGCCAGGACAGAAGGGCCCAGGGCTGCTGGCTCGCCCTGGGATGAGCCCAGCCCTGGAGGGCCCCGATGAGCGGCGGCGCCATGGCCCTTGAATCCACGCCGCTGCTGCAGGTGCAGGAGCTCAGCTTGCGCTTCGGGGGGATCACCGCCCTGCGGGGGGTGAACTTCACGGTGCAGCGCGGTGAACTGGTGGCGCTGCTGGGGGCCAACGGCGCCGGCAAAACCACCACCCTGCGGGCGATCTCCCGGCTGGAAACCGCCAGCGCCGGCCGCATCCTCTGGCAGGGGGCCGACCTGGCGCGGCTGAGCACCGAGCGCACCGTGAAGCTGGGTATCGGCCACTGCCCGGAGGGTCGCCGGGTGCTGGCCCGCCAGAGCGTGGCCGCAAACCTGGAGCTGGGCGCCTGGCTCCGCCGCGACCGCGCCGCCATCGCCGCAGACCTGGAGCGCTGCTACGGCCTCTTCCCCCGGCTGGCGGAACGGCGCCGCCAACTGGCCGGCAGCCTCTCGGGCGGCGAGCAGCAGATGCTGGCGATCGCCCGCGCCCTGATGGGCCGTCCCACCCTGCTGCTGCTGGATGAACCCAGCCTCGGCCTGGCCCCAAAGCTGGTGGCCGAACTGATGACCACCCTGGCCGAGCTGCATCGCGAAGGCCTCAGCATGCTGCTGGTGGAGCAAAACGCCGCCGCCGCCCTGGCCATCGCCGACCGCGCCGTGGTACTCGAAAGCGGCAGCGTGCGCCTAGAAGGCGCTGCAGCGGAATTGCAGGGAGATCGGCAATTGCAGGAGTCTTATTTGGGGGCAGGAGGGTAGTGGGATAGGAGGGCGGAAGGATATGTGGTAGGAATATAGGAATATAGGAAAATAAGCCTGAAATTGCCGCGGGGAATCGCTCCTGGTCGAGGGATGGGGGAGCGGGGAGGGCAGGAGGGTGGTGAGGTGGGAGGATAGGGAGGTGGGGCGTAGGTAAACAGGAGGGATAGTAGGGTAGGGGGTAGAACGTAGGGTGACAGGAGGGGTGGGGCTGGATTTGTCCAATCTTTTGGCCCCTATCACGCCAAAGTGCTGCCCTTGGAGATTCGCTGGGGCCACAATATCGAAGGCTTGGATCCTGGCCGCTTTGCCCATCTCTTGGGCCTGGGCGATATCAGATGCCATTTGAGGTCAACCGCTGACACCGACGGGCTAGCCGCCTAATTGCCAGGGCCGGCCCCAACCTCGGCGACGGCCTCAGCTACGGCCTCAACTACGGGCTGGTCATGAACTGGCTGAACGCGTAGGGCTGACCATGTACTGGCTTAACACGTACCGGCTGAGCATGTACGGGTGACCATGGCCATGGCGGCACTGCCGCCTGCAAGTGCAACGATTTCGGTGCCACCGATGTAACGCCAGCCATCTAAGCTACGTGCCTCGACAGATGGCAAACAGCTGCGTGAAGCCTTCTGGTTGCACCTATTCTGTTTTGCACCCATTCTGATTTGCATCCATTCGGTGCCAATCTTCCTGCCGATTTGCCCACACTGCTTATCTCCATGGCCACCTTCTTGATCACCGGCGCCAACAGGGGCATCGGCACCGAGTACTGCCGCCAACTGCAGGCCCGGGGCGATGCGGTTATCGCCGCCTGCCGCACGGCTTCGCCGGAACTGGAGGCCCTGGGGGTGCGCATCGAGACGGGGGTGGACATCAGCTCCGATGCCGCCATCGCCGGCCTGGTGGAGCGGCTCGATGGCCTGCCGCTAGATGGTCTGATCCACAATGCCGGCATCCTGGAGCGCACCAGCCTCGATGCGCTCGATCTTGAGAGCATTCGCCGCCAGTTTGAGGTGAATGCAGTGGGCCCGCTGCGGCTCACCGCTGCCCTGTTGGGCCAACTACATGCCGGATCAAAGCTAATCCTGATGACCAGCCGCATGGGCTCGATCGACGACAACAGCTCCGGCGGCTCCTACGGCTACCGAATGTCGAAGGTGGCGTTATGCATGGCCGGCAAGTCGCTATCGATAGACCTAAAACCCCGCGGCATCGCCGTGGCCATCCTTCACCCCGGCCTGGTGAGCACCCGCATGACCAGCTTTCACCCCCAGGGCATCAGCCCCGAGCAGGCGGTGCGGGGGCTGCTGGAGCGCATCGACGCCCTCAGCCTGGAAAATTCCGGCAGTTTCTGGCATGCCAATGGGGAGCTGTTGCCCTGGTAGGCGACAGCAGCCATGGCAATCAGAGCTATAGCTGCATCAACCACACCTCCTCGATCAAGCCTATAGAGCACCAAGAAAGTGGAAAATCGGAATATCAATGGAAGGCCATAATACCAGCAGAATATCATAGCACCAGCGGAAGGCCATAGCGCCAGGGGAATGTCATAACACCAGCGGAAGGCCATGGCACCAGTGGAAGGCCATAAAATCAGTGAAAAGCCGTAACGCCAGCAGCTAGCTGTCACGCCACCAGAAAGCTATGGCGCCAGCAAAAACTGTAACCCCAGCGGATCTGTGGATCGAGCCGAACTGGCTGGAAGCCTATGGAGGCTCAACTCTCTTTTGTATAGGGCACCACTACATTGGCCAGCATCGGGAAATGACGCCGATTGAGGGTGGCCAAGCTTACTCCGGCGGTCTGCACAATCGCGGCAATCAGGGCATCTGCCAGGCCGGTGCCGTGGCTACGGCCGTACTGCCGGCGAAATAGCCCGGCCTGCACTGCCGCCTCCTGGCCGAGCGCCAGCACCTCGAAGGCCGAGACAAACACATCCAATCGCTGGCGTTCCGCCCCCTCCCGAACGCCCACGTACAGCTCGGCAATCGACACCACCGAGGCCGCCAGGGGCCGATCGCTGCCCTCTAGGAAGGCCACAGCCTGGGGTTGATCGCGCAGGTAATCGATCAACACATCGGTGTCGATCACCAACAGCTCCGTTGCGGCGGCCGCCATCAGGCGCCTTCTGGAACGTTGCGATCGAGTTCCCGGCGCAGCTCCAGCCAATCCAGTGGATCGTCACCTCCAGCCCAGAGGCCTCTTCCCTGTCGCAATTTGGCCAACCGGTTTTGGGGCTGATTTCTCTCCAAAAAGCTGTCGATTGCTTCACGGATCAGCTCGCTCTGGCTGCGGCCGCTGCTCTGGGCCAGGGCCCTCAGCCCTTGCCGCTCTGGATCAGACAGATAGATCTGCGTGCGTTGCATCATTTCCCCACTGCTGCATTACCCGCCTACTAATGTATACACCATACATCGGCTTGGATTGCGGCTGGCGCCCGATTGCGCCTGGCGCCCGATCGCGGCTGACGGGCGCCATAAATCTCAGGGGCCGCGACGGGCGCCAGCCGCTCTGATGCCCTCTGAAGCCCTCCGTAGCCATCTGGATCTAGGGCCATCTGGATCTGGGGCCATCTGGATCTAGGGCCATCTGGAGCCGACCCTCGCCCGGCCCGGGGTCCCTAGCGATGTCGCAGCCTGGCCAGCCCCGTTCCCATGGCGGTTTTTCTCTCGCCTGCCGTTAGCGGCCGCCCAGTAATTGCCGCACCTGATCGGCGGCCGCCAGGCCCGCCTCGATCGCCCCTTCGAAGTAGCCGGGCCAGCGGCTGGCGGCCTCGGTGCCGGCCCACACCACCCGGCCATGGGCTTGTTGCCACACGCGGCCGTAGCTGGTCCAGGTGCCGGGGGCCGGGAAGCTGGTGAAGGCGCCGGTGCTCCAGCTCTCTTCGTTCCAGTTGTGGAGCACTAATTCCTGGGGTTCGGCGGCCTCGGGCCCCCACCAGCTAACCAGGTCGTTGAGTACCGCCTGCCGCCGCTCAGCCGCGCCCAGGCGCTGCCAGCCCACGGCCCGTTCGCCGGCGATGAAACCCGCCAACACACCCGGCCCACCGGGCGGCGAGCTGTCGACGCAGAGCTCCAGGGTGGGCAGGTTGCCGATGCCCAGGCCGTTGAGGCCCTGCCGCCGCCAGAACGGCTCTCGGTAGATCGCCAGCATCTTCACCATCGAGCCCATGGGCGAGCGCTGCAGCAGAGCGGTCCAATCCGGTGGCAGGGCCGGGCTGAAACGGATGCCCAACCGCAGGGGCGGCGGGATCGCCACCACCGCCGCCGCCGGCTGCAGCTGTTCGCCGCAGCCGTAACTCAGCCGCAGGCCGCCATCGCCCTCCTGCTCGATCGCCTCCACCGGAGCCCGCAGCTGGATTTCATTCGCTAATTCGCCCGCCAGTTGAGCGGCCAACTGGGCGACGCCCCCCTCCACCAGCCAGGCTTCCGGCGTCTCCTGCTGGGGGGCTACGGCCTGGGTCCAGGCCAGGTGCAGGATCGAACTCTCGTGGGGTTCAAAGCCGCCGGAGCCGCCCAGGCGCCCCAGCCAGGCGAGGGAATAACGGGCCAGTTCGCCTGCCCCCTGCCCCTGCAGCCAGGCGGCGATGCTGATCCGATCGAGCTCGCTCGCATTGGGGGCATTCCAGGGGGCCTGGGGAGGCACCTGCTCCACCAGTTCCCGAAAGCGCCGCTGCAGGGCCAGGGTTTCGGCCACTGCGGCGGCCGGCAGATCCAATTCCTGGCACTTGAAGAACAGCAGGCTGGAGCGGAAGTCGTGCTCCACGCCGGCCCGGTGGGCCTGGCCCTGCCAGTGGAAGATCCCTTGGCCGTCGTAATAGGTGGGGTAGCGACGCAGGCCGAACTCCGCCAGCAGCTCGATCAGCCGGTGGTGGCTGGCGCCTACCCACTGGCCGCCCAAATCGAGCCGCAGGCCGGAGGCGCTGGTGTGACCGTGCATGCGACCGCCCCAGCGGTCGCGGGCCTCCAGCAGCCGCACCGTCAGGCCTTGGCGCTTCAACTGGCGGGCACAGACCAGACCCGAGAGACCCGCGCCCACCACAACTACGTCTAGGGATGAGGGATTAGAAATTAGAGATCAGGAATGAAGGGTGAGGAATCAGGTTTGGGTGCGGGATTCGAATAGAATACGTTGCTGAAATGGAATGGAATAGGTGGCTGGAGAGCGTTTCTGGAATTGGCTGGATTGGGCTGGATTGGGTTTCTAGAGTGCGTTTCTAGAGTGCGTTACCGAATTGGGCTTCTGAAATGTAATGGGTGGTGGGAATGTGTTGCTAAAATGGAGCTGGTGCTAGTGGAAATGCGTTCCTAAAGTGCTTTGTGGATTGGGTTGCTGGAGTGGGTTGGGAGTGGCGGGATGATGGGGCAGCCATTTCAATTCTGCCCTTAACGCCAGCCGCCGCCGATGACCGATCCCGTTTCTGGTCCGTTTCAGCCCTGCTTCAGCAGCATTCCGCCGATCACACTCGACGATTGGGGGGTGCCGCTGGTGTTTCGCCGCCACTGTGCCCTTTGGGAGGGAACGGCGCGGCGCATCGACAGCGAAGGGCGCTGCGTTGATCGCGACCGGGTGCGGGTGGAAATCGCCATCGCCAAAGATCAGTACCTGCAAACCAATACCGTGCGCATCGACACGCCCGGGGAGATTGTGGCGCAATATCACGGCCACTTCATTGATGGCCGGCTGGTGTTTCCGCTCACCGATGAGGTGGTAACCCTGGCGGGTGAAAAGGCCACCGCATTTTCTGGTATCGCCTGGCCAGTCAGTGACCATGTCATGCTCTACAGCGGCAGTCGAAACTTGCGCGGTGTGCTTACCCACTACCACGAGGTGATCACCCTGGTGAGCGACGACCATCGGGTGCGCACCACCCAGCTATACGAACAGGGTGAATACCGCCATGTAACCATGATTGAGGAATGGCGGCAACCGCAGCAGACGATCGCGTGATGCGCTGGCTTGGGGGTTAATCCATTGCACCCACGAGTCCGCCAGCACCAACCCCCTGCCCTGCCCCAGGCCACTCCTCACCCCGCCAGAATTTGCTCGCAGAGTTCAGCAAATCCCTCCGCCATTTGGCGGTCATAGTCGCGGGACTGGAGTTGGTCAAGGAGGTAGTCGAGCATATCGAAGGTGTTGCGTGAGAATTCACAAATCAGCCGATATTTTTTATAGCCTCTCTCGCCTAGGATGTCAGGATTTTTGGCGAAAGTGGTTTCGAGTTCTTCCCGTTGTTTATCCCAATCGCCAGCAGGCTTCAACCGCGCGGCGATTCTCCCTGAGAGGCCCGCATCGGGCAGGATGATCGGGATGATGCGTCGATGAAAATCCTCTGCTTTCTTGCAGCAGTTTTGATAAATCTTGAACAGCTCATACATACAATACTCCGAAGTGAGGTATTTAGCGCTGATCACCACGATCACCCGATCAGCGGCGGCCAGGCGATCCATGAAGGCGCTGATCAAGTCACCGGGCCGCAGTTCATCGCGATCGATGCGTACCGCGATCAGCTCGGAGTGCTGGTGCAGGGCATCGACAAGCCCATCCACAATCTGTTGGCGTTCTTTGCCCTCGGGGCTGGCATCTCCCCGGGCATAGGAGATGAAAACTTCCCGGCTAGGTTTGTGGAATGCTTCCACCGGTGCTGGCACCAGTTCGGGGGCAGGCGCGGCTGTCGCTTCGCCGCCATCGCTCCGGTCCAGGCGCAGGCGATTTTCGCTGGCCAGAGCTTGGCTGGCTAAGGGCCCGGAGCTGATTGGTTGGAGATCGGGGTAGCCAAATTGGCGGTTGCGCTCGGCCAGGCGTTGCTGGAACCAATCGGCCAATTCGGTGCTGCCGTCACCCTGGAAGCGGATCGAGATGCTGCCAGCGCGGTCGTTCTCCATCTGCTGCTCCAGCAGGGCGATACAGCCCTGGCGAGCGTCGTACACCCAGGCGCCATAGCGCCAGTAGACACCGCCATCGCCGGCATGGTTGCCTAGGTCGCAGAGCAAAGCCCGCACCAGGCCGCCATGCAGGAAGTAATACGAGTAGGTGAGAGTTAAGGAGGGATCGCTACCCTGCCAGCGACCCTGAAGTTGCCTGCCCACCTGGGGGGAAGATCTAGGCGGCAGTAGATCAGGAGCCAGGTATTCGGCCTCCAGTCCCAGGTCGGCATCCGCCTCGCGGTAGGGGAAGACGATGCCGCAGGTGCGCATCAGGCTCAGGAACAACTCTTGGGCCTCTGGCTCATACTTACGCCACACAGTATTAGCGAGCAGGGAAGGCCAGAGGCGGCCGTCGCTGGCTTTGATCAGCGGATAGGTGGAGTCTCGTTCGAACACCGCATACACCGCATCAAGCGCCCAGGATTGATCTAGAAGGATGCGGTTGTGAAAGAGATCCGGGCTGTGAAACACCACGCCCTTGTTGTGCAGAAACCGCAGCAGGGCATCTGTTGAACTCACACCACCGATTTGTTCGCAGAGGCGGGCGAAATCCGCTTGGCTGAGGGTGCGGTGCAGGCGCTGCTGGGCCGGCAGTTGTTGATCGGCCTGGCGCCAGGCCTCCAGTTGTTGCCACACCAGGTGGCGGCCCCTGCCGATGCTGCTGATGCCATCGCGATCGCGCAGGTAGGCGTTGGCATCGGCCAGGGCCTCCTTGAGGCTGGCGGCGCCGCGCCGGGTGCGGGCGCTGAAGTTGCAGACGCTCAGGCAGCCGAAGCTTTCCAGCAGGGCCGCATCCACAGGCAGCACGGGCACCGCTTGGGCGGGGGTGTCGCACTGGCTTTGCACAACCACCACGGGGGAGTCGGGGCGGCCGAGGGTGCGCACATAATTGAGCCAGTAGGTGAGCGGGTGGCGGCGCTGCAGGGGATCGTCGTCGTTGTCGCTGGCCACCAGGGCTTCCTGCTCCGGCGTCCAGAGCACCACAAATACCGCCGCAGTGCGCATAAACAGGGTGTGGGCGCTGTGGTAGATGTCTTGGCCGCCGAAATCCCAGAGGTAGTAGGTGGCATCCCCTTCTGAAGCCGGTGCAATGGTGCGCAAGGCGATGCCGTGGGTGGAGGGCACCGTTGGATCGAAGGCTTCTGCAGCGAGGTGGCGACAGAGCTGGGTTTTGCCCACACCACCATTGCCAAGCACAAGGATTTTTACGCTATTTATGGGTATTGCTTCTACTTCTAGATCCAGGACGTGGGCGCGGAAGGCGGGGAGGCAGTTGTAGTAATGATCATCTTTGTCGGATGAAAAAGCCTCCTCTGGGATGCCTGGGATGCTGGCGCCGCTAAGATATAGTTTTTGAAGGATTTCGCTGAAAAGAAGCTTGCGGGGGAATTCACTTATTTTGAGATTTCTGCACTCAAGGGTTTGAAGAGATAGGAGATTAACAAGTGGCTCCAGTTCGCTCACCTGGGTGTCGCTGCAGTCGAGGTGCTGAAGGCTGGTGAGGCCCCGCAGCGGCTCCAGGTCGCTCACCTCGGTGCCGCCGCAGTCGAGGTTCTGAAGGCTGGTGAGGCCCCGCAGCGGCTCCAGGTCGCTCACCTGGGTGCCGCTGCAGTAGAGGTTCTGAAGGCTGGTGAGGCCCCGCAGCGGCTCCAGGTCGCTCACCTGGGTGCCGTGGCAGTTGAGGTTCTGAAGGCTGGTGAGGCCCCGCAGCGGCTCCAGGTCGCTCACCTGGGTGCCGATGCAGCCGAGCTCCTGAAGTCTGGTGAGGCCCCGCAGCGGCTCCAGGTCGCTCACCTGGGTGCCGTGGCAGTTGAGGTTCTGAAGGCTGGTGAGGCCCCGCAGCGGCTCCAGGTCGCTCACCTGGGTACTCCTGCAGTCGAGGTTCTGAAGGCTGGTGAGGCCCCGCAGTGGCTCCAGGTCGCTCACCTCGGTGCCGCCGCAGTCGAGGTTCTGAAGGCTGGTGAGGCCCCGCAGCGGCTCCAGGCTGATCACCTGGGGGCAGCCACAGTCGAGGTTCTGAAGGCTGGTGAGGCCCCGCAGTGGCTCCAGGTCGCTCACCTCGGTGCCGCCGCAGTCGAGGTTCTGAAGGCTGGTGAGGCCCCGCAGCGGCTCCAGGTCGCTCACCTGGGTGCCGCCGCAGTCGAGGTTCTGAAGGCTGGTGAGGCCCCGCAGCGGCTCCAGGTCGCTCACCTTGGTGTAGCTGCAGTCGAGGTTCTGAAGGTTGGTGAGGCCCCGCAGCGGCTCCAGGCTGTTCACCCAGTTGGAGTTGCCGTCGAGCCTCTGACGGCTGATGAGGCGCCGTAACGCCTCAGACACGCTCAAGCTGCAGTCGAGGTTCTGAAGGCTGGTGAGGCCCCGAAGCGGCCCCAGGTCGCTCACATGGGTGTTTCTGCAGTCGAGTTCCTTAAGGCTGATGAGGCCCCGCAGCGGCTCCAGGTCGCTCACCTGGGTGTCGAAGCAGTCGAGGTGCTGAAGGCTGGTGAGATCCCGCAGCTGCTCCAGGTCGCTCACCTGGGTATTATGGCAGTCGAGGGTTTGAAGGCTGGTGAGGGCCCCAAGCTCTGGGGGTAGTTCAGTGAGCTTGAGCCCGGATAGATCAAGCTTGCCGGTTTGCGCTGCTAGCTCCGCCGCAATTCGCTGCTTGGCAACCGAAAGATCCGGCGAACTCATCTCCAACTTCCGGCACCTCAGCGAGCTTAGAATGGCTCAAGCCTGTGCATGGGGCCCCAATGGTTGCGACTTTTTTGATTGTGAGCGTTTGATAGTAAGCAGATTATGGCCTTGGCTAAGTTTTTTATTGGCTGTGCTATAGGCATCAGGAGCTGATGGCGGGCCGGCTGTTGATTGCCACCCCAGGCGAGACGCTTAGGCGGTAGTGGCCAGCGAGCTCCTCCCTCGTAGCCAGCGGCGAACCCCCCGGCGGTCCGCCATTCCACGCAGGCCACATCAATGCATACGTGCGTACTATTGGTGGATCGGTTCGAAGGTGGGCTCGTTATGGTGATGGTGGAAGCTATTGGTCTTGCTCAGAAGGAACCATTCCCCTGGCTGGATAGAGCCGGCTTGGCTGCTCTGCTGGCCGGCACCCTGATACTTCTGATTACTTTCTTTACGTCCTACAGCCATGTCGACATCCCCGCCCAGGGCAGCCTCCAGGTTAATCAGCAAATCGGAATTTCTCTCCTCTTTGCCGCCCTGGCGGCGCTTTTTGGCGAAGTTAAATTGGCATCCAACGGTCGATGCGCAGCTGAGCGCGATCGAGTCGAGCAGAGAATCCGATCGGCTGAGGAACGAGAACGCACGGCTCGCCAAGCTCGAATCCAAGCTCGACTCGCTGCTGCGCAATGCCGATTCCTCCTCGCCGATTCCTCCCTCAACCGACTCCAACTGAGCGAAATTCTGGCCTTGCTGCTGGAGGATCTGAGGTTGAGCTGAACCCAGCTAACCCTGGCGGCTAATAAGCCAAAGGCTGTTAATTTAAACTCCCAAAACCTGTTCCCATAGGCTCCTAGCCTGGTGGACTATCTCGAAAAGACCTATACATTCGGGTCCCAAGAGATGTGGCTCATTGATGGTAAGCATTTGATAGTAAGCATTGGATGGTGAGATGTGTATGGCCTTGGCTCGGTTTTTTGTGGGCTGCGCTGGCGGCATCAGGAGCTGATGGCGGGTCGGCTGTTGAGTGCCATCCCAGGCAAGATGCTTACACGACAGCGTCAGCGGCATCCAGGCCATCAACCGCACCCTGTCATTGGCCAAGCCCTGCTGTTGCCAGGTCAGCCCTTGGTCAGCTCAATTTCCACCAGCTCCTCCCTCACCGCCAACGGCGAACCCCCTGGCGGTCCGCGATTCCACGCAGGCCACATCGATGCATACGTGCGTACTATTAGATCGGTTCGATGACGGGCTCGTTATGGTGATGGTGGAAGCTATTGGTCTTGCTCAGAAGGAACCATTCCCTTGGCTGGATCGAGCCGGATTGGCTGCTCTGCTGGCCGGCACCCTGATCCTTCTGATTACTTTCTTTACGTCCTACAGCCATGTCGACATCCCCGCCTACGGCAGCCTCCAGGTTAATCAGCAAATCGGAATTTCTCTCCTCTTTGCCGCCCTGGCGGCGCTTTTTGGCGAAGTTAAATTGGCATCCAACGGTCGATGCGCAGCTGAGCGCGATCGAATCGAGCAGAGAATCCGAGCGGCTGAGGAACGAAACCGAACAGCTGAAGAGCGAGAACGCACGGCTCGCCAAGCTCGAATCCAAGCTCGACTCGCTGCTGCGCAATGCCGATTCCTCCTCGCCGATTCCCCCCTCAACCGACTTCAACTGAGCGAAACCCTGGCCTTGCTGCTGGAGGATCTGAGGTTGAGCTGAACCCAGCTGACCTGGGCGGCAAGGCCCCGGATAATTCATTTAAGCCCCCAGTACTTGTTCCCATAAGCTCATAGCCTGGTGGGCTATCTCGAAAAAATCGATGAATTTGGCCCCAAGGGTTGTGGCTTTTTGACGGTAAATATCTGATCGTGAGCAGAGTATGGCCTTGGATTAGTTTTTTTGTGGGCTGCGCTGGTGGCAGCAGGAGCTGATTCTGGGTCGGTTGTCGAGGGCAGTCTCAGGCGAGATGCTTGCACGACAGCGTCAGCGGCATCCAGGCCATCAACCGCACCCTGTCATTGGCTGAGCCCTGCTGTCGCCAGGTCAGCCCCTGGTCAGCTCAATTTCCACCAGCTCCACCCTCGTAGCCAGCGGCGATCCACCTGGCGATCCGCGATTCCACGGAGGCCCCACCTATGCATACGTGCGTACTATTAGATCAGTTCGATGGCGGGCTTGTTACGGTGATGGTGGAAGCTATTGGTCTTGCTCAGAAGCAGTCATTCCCCTGGCTGGATCGAGCCGGCTTGGCTGCTCTGCTGGCCGGCACCCTGATCCTTCTGATTACCTTCTTTACCTCCTACAGCCATGTCGACATCCCCGCCCAGGGCAGCATCCAGGTTAATCAGCAAATCTGAATTTCTCTCCTCTTTGCCGCCCTGGCGGCGCTTTTTGGCGAAGTTAAATTGGCATCCAACGGTCGATGCGCAGCTGAGCGCGATCGAATCGAGCAGAGAATCCGAGCGGCTGAGGAACGAAACCGAACAGCTGAAGAGCGAGACCGAACAGCTGAGGAACGAAACAGAACAGCTGAAAATCGAGAACGCACGGCTCGCCAAGCTCGAATCCAAGCTCGACTTGCTGCTGCGCAATGCCGATTCCTCCTCGCCGATTCCCCCCTCAACCGACTGCAATTGAGCGAAACCCTGGCCTTGATGCTGGAGGATCTGAGGTTGAGCTGAACCCAGCTAATCCTAGCTGAGCCGCTATTGCCCTGAAGCCAGTGGAGCCGATAACCGCCACCGGTCGATCACTGAAACCGGGGGCTAACTAGCCGATCGCGGCTATGCCACGCCTGTGGATCTCGCTGGCGTAATCGGTCCAGGTGCCTTGCCCCCAGTAGCGGAAGCAACTGGTTTCCAGCAGCAGCAGGTATAGCAGTGCTTCTTGATAGTTGCGGCTGCTGGTTACCCTGGGATCCTGGGCCACCAGGGGGTCAAATACCTGGTGAAACCGGGCACTGAGCTGGTTCATCGGCTCCAGCACGTTGGCGTAGCCCTCCACCCAGCTGAGGTTGTTGGTCCAAGAGGCGCCGGCCATCGAGAAGCTGGAATCGCTGGCCTTGAGCTGGGCGATGGCCGTCTGCACGGATTCAGCGCTGGGCTGGCTACCCACCTGTTGCCAGAGTTTGTGTTGCTGCACAGCCTGAATCTGCGGGTAGTCACTGACTTTAATCCCGGCAGCCTCCAGCAGCTCCAGGTATTCCGTACCGTTGATCGCCACAGTGTCATTACTTGCCACCGTGTCGTTAATACCCACAGTGTGGTTGGTTGCCATAGCGGCGTTGCTGTCGCCTCCCTGGCCAGCGATGCGGCGATGGGCCTGGATGTAGGCCGGCGGAAACTCATTCATCATCACGCCGCCGTTCTCGCCGTCGGCAATCTGGGCCACCAATGACGGAATCATGCGGTCGCCCAGGGCTTGGTGACCCAGCCCCAGGGCCTCGTAGTAGGGCTGCATTTGGCCCACCAGCTTGGTATCGGAACCCTGGGTTTTGATCAACGCCAGGATGGTGGCCACCTCGCCGCTGGAGTTGCGGGCCACGAGCTGCTGGGGGATGAACTTCTGTTCCTGGCGCAGGCTGGAACCATCAAAATTTTCGACGCTGTGCTCCTGCACCAGCAGCCAGCGGTAGCCGCACTCTTGCAGCGCCTTCACGAAGGCATAGAGGGTGTCGGGGTGGTTTGGCAGGTGCATTTCCGGTGGCGAGAACCCCTTCACCCGTTGCAGGGCTTCTCGGCCAAATAGGGCCGCGAACTGGTGCTGCCAGGCCAGGATCTGCAGCTTCAGATCGGGAATCGGCGTGGAGGGGGCTACAGCGTGGCTCCAGAAGCTGCCCAGCCATTCCACATGCGGCTGCATGGAGGGATCACAGGCGAGGAATTTCAGGGCATCGAGAATGTCCTGGCGACCCATCTGCTCAACACCCCAGAGCAGATTGCCCGAATAATCCAGCATGATCCTGGGATTGCAGCCTTCCTGAATCAGCTGGGGAATGATCTCGGCCAGACGCCTGTAGCACTGGGCAAATGGTTCGGCGTTGTGGTTGTCTCCCTCGCCTGGGTGCTCCAGCATGAACTGCAGGTGGGAGATCAGTTCTCCATTGGTGCCGGCTGGAATCGTGGGCTGATGCATGTGGAGCGCACAGGCAAAGCCAGAGCGGATCTGCTCTAGGTGGAGATTGGTGCGCGGCAGAAACACCGGGACGGCCTGCTGCATCAGGGCCAGAATTTCGGCTTCAGAGCCAGCGATCGGTGGCAGGGATTGGTGGCTCATCAATGGGCTCATGGATAGTTGACTCCCTTCCCGGCCTGAATGCCGGAGATTCCTTGCCATGGCCTGCTGAACCGCTCACCACCGAGCCAAACACCCGCAACGCACAGCGAAGGCGCTGCAGTTGCTCCATGGTGAGGGCTGCTTCCATGCTGTCTATCATCGCTGGCGCCCAAGGATCCTGCACCCTTTCCAGCCCAAGAGCGTGGTTGGCGGACTGGAGCGGTGAATTGGCAAACCTTGCGCCACCCTCTGGTGCCGCGGTCGTTTATTGAGTTGTTGCAGCCGCTGCTTTCTTTCCCCCCATGGGGACAAGCTGTTCGAGCGGCACTGGATCGGCTACAACGCCGGTGATGAGCTGATCTGGCGGCACGCAGCGGCCGGAGGGGCCCTGCACCGCTGGGGGATCACAGGCGCAAAGCTTATCCTGCCGTTCAGCCGGAAGCAGGAGAGTTTCTTGAGCCTGCACCGGTAAGCACCACGGAGTTGAGGCTTGACAGCCACCAACCAAGCAGCTTTTTTCGTATGCTGAGCGCCAAAATCAGCCATCAAGGTCCAGGAGCAATGTTCAAGCTGAACACGCTTAACTTGAATCGGACGAGAATATTCACAGGTTTTTTCCTAATTTTGTTGACTTGTATCCCATTTAGCGCTTTTGCAAAGTCAAGGCAAAAAGTACTGCCAGCAAACAATGCATCCACGAAGGTGTACGAAGCCGCAAAGGCCAAGCTTTCACAAGAACTCTATCCGGCATATCGAATACTTGATCGCCTGATGAGCGCCAATCCAGCGATAAAGCAGAATGCTTCCATTGCAGTGAGAAGCCTAGACGAGCAGACATGCAAGCAGCTCATCGGCGCAAATGCACTATGTGGCATCGCCGCAAATCTGCCAAATGCAAGCAAAGAAGATAATCTTATGATCTGGGCACTACAGGTGGCCGCAGCCCAAACTCCAGACTTAAACGCCTATGCGACAAGCGCCAATAATAAAATAGTCATCAACAGGGCCCTGTATGACGCCCTCGCGAATAACATATAAGGCAAGTCTTGTGTAATCGCCCATGAATTGGCTCACCTTCACAAAGATCACACCAAGTTGAAGCGGCAAGCCCTGGATCAATTAAATAACGAAGCAGCCGAAAAAATTTCAGCTGCTGTGGCAAATGCAAAAAGAGCAAATGAATCTCAGCAGTTTTGGAGTGCCGTGGCCATCGGTCTCAATGCGGCGAGTGCTGGCCTTAATGCAGGCGCCGGCAACTATTCTGCCGCAGCTAACGCTAATTTTCAAAACCAGGTCCTCGCTTCCCGGATAGCCAGCGATCAAAATGCTGGCAATCTTATGTTTTCGCAATTGATGCAGCAAGCCGCTAGCCTGGCACCTCAAGTAGCCTCATCTCTGGGCCAGATGGATGGGCTGCCAGGTCAACTTGTCAAGAGAACAATGGTAGACGTAAATAGCTATCTTGGCGAGGTTAACGCAAAAATGAGCGAGACTTCCAGATCTCATGAGTATGAAGCAGATTCCATGGCAGTTGAATTCTTGGCTAATGCTGGCATCAATCCCAAGGGCTGTATTGACGTAATCGCGACCCTCCACCGTGGGAGCTACAAGCCAATAGCCGCTGTCGGTGATTCGCACCCTGGCGAAGTTGAGCGCACTAAAAATATTCAAGATTCAATGGAGGCCAAAGCGGCGGCCTACAGAAGAGCGCAAGCACAACTAGTCAAACCAGGGGCCTTGCCCTATCGCTATGATGAACGCTTGGAAGTTGTCACTGTTTATCCAAGGGGTTCCAGAGTTGACTCGAACATGGCTTCTGAATCGCAGTCGGTTGACAGTTTACTTGGGAAATGATGGGGCATGCGGCTTGCCTGGCCAATAATCGAGCGCCACAATGCTTGACTTGCATAAGTGCGTGGCCTGGCAGCTGTGAACAGGCTGAATGCCTATCCTCCTCGACCACGGCGCACGCCCATGCTGATGGGCCTGCGCGATGGGTAGTTACGGGGGATAGTTAATAGCGAAGTGGTTAACAGAGAGGTGGTAAATGCGAAGTGGTTAGAGCTGATCACCAGGTAGAAATCGCTGAATGAACGCCGCCAGTTCCATCGGCCCGCAGTGGGAATTCCAGCTGCTGCCCCCTGGGATGCGCCGCCAGCACTGCACCTGCAGCTGCGGATTGGCGCTGGCCAGTAGCTGCAAGCGGTAGCGGTATTCGGCGTCGGCGGCCTGCTCCGCCCTGGCCAGTGGTTCCGCCTGGGGCTGGCTGCTCAGGAAGGCGGCAAGAAAAGCAGAGGCAGCATCGCCTTGCTGCAGGGCGGCCGCAAAACGCCAGGCCGCACCGCTGGGATAGCCATCATGGTGAAGGTAATAGTGGCACTCTTGAGCTGATGGGAAACCAATGAAGCTATAAACAGCGCGGGTAGACAAGGTGCCGAGGCAGATACTCTTACTAGTGCCACCGCTGTATCAGTGCCACCGCCTGATTAAATGTGCTGCCAGATCAGTTGCGCCCAAACAGCTCATCTTGCAGGCCTCGTGCTTCCAGTGCTGCGGCCTCGAGCTCGTGGACTTGGAGCAAGTCATATCCGCATGGCCAACCTCCTTTCATCTCTTCAGCCTCCATTATTCCGCTGCTTAGCCTACCATTCTTATCGCGCGCAAACACAAATAGATTATGCGCTATTATATTTCGAATTCTACTTTTATTCCTAAGGAGACTCTGGAAAACCCCGCCGCGGCCAAAGGAAGGCATGTACCGCAAGGGTTTTCAGGAGGCGGAAGCTCAGAAATCGTGGTTTTCCAGAGCTTCCCTAACTTCCTCCCATGATAAAATTAATTTCCCTTTATGCAAGTTGGACAATTTGATTCATTAAGCAGCTTGTTGATATTGTCAATGCGCTTGCCAAGGGGCATGTCAATCGCCTTATCCTTTTCGGCCATTGAATTGTTGCTTAATGCCAATACCCAGTCGTAGATCAATTTCTCAAGGCTGCCAAAAGTGAGGAATAGGCCGCCAATGGAGTACTAAATCTTGCGGTCTACATCGAGTGTGAGCGTCCTTGCTGGAGTCATATCGAGCGTTAGCGGCCCTGTGATGGTGCCATGTATTGCCCAGCATCCCAGGGTAACCCGGCGCCAGCTACTCCCGGTACCCCGCCAAATCGGTAAATCTGCTCTCCGATGCAAACTTCCCCCTCTGCAAAATCTCCCCCTAGATGTTCAGCAACGATTAGCTGGATAGCGGTACGCGCCACCTCCCCTGCTCCTCGCCAGGGCTGTGCTGTTAAGCGGCAGCCCAGGGCCCTTGGCTTGGTGCGGGGCTGGCGGTTTTGGTGGGGGGATGCAGCTACCGCTGGCTTTTGGCACCTGAAGCATGGTCAGCTAGTGGAGGATCCGCAGCCAATGAGATGAACATCCGGGAGCTCAGTGATCAGTGCGAGCTAGACGCCCACGCGGATCAGGAATTTGTGGTGCTCACCCTGGCCGCCGGCATCATCGCCACCCTCGGCCTGCTGGCCAACAGCAGCGCAGTGGTGATCGGCGCGATGCTGATTGCTCCCTGGATGTTGCCGTTACGGGCCACAGCCTTTGCGATCCTCCAGGGGCGCCTGCGGCTGGTGGCCAGGGCCCTGCTCACCCTGCTGATCGGCATGGCGATCACCGTGGGGCTCTCGGCCCTGCTGGGACTCTGGGTGGGGCTGCCGATTCTGGGTTCGGAGGTGGCGGCCCGCACCCAGCCGAATCTGCTCGACCTTGGCGTGGCCCTGGTGGCCGGCGCGATCGCGGCCTACGCCTCCGTTCGTTCCAAGGCCCTCTCGTCCCTGGCGGGCACCGCCATCTCCGTGGCCCTGGTGCCGCCGGTGTGTGCCTTCGGGCTGCTGAGCTCGAAAACCCTGTGGGGCGATGCCTTGGGGGCAGCGCTCTTGTTCGCCGCCAACCTGCTGGGAATCCTGAGCGGCAGTTTGATTGCCCTGGCTATCTGCCTACCTGAACTGCGGATGAATCTCTGGCGCAGCCGTCTGGGCTTGGTGAGCCTGCTGCTCACGGCTCTGCTGCTGATCCCCCTCTCCGGCAGCTTCCTCTCGCTGATCGCCCAGGCCCGCCGTACGGCCTCGCTGCAGGCGATTCAACAGGTGATCACCAGCTCCCTGCGGGATCGCACAATCACGCTGGGTAAGGATGCCGAATTGGTCAATGTGACGATTGATTGGGCTCAGAATCCACCGCTGATTAGAGCTGCGGTGCGGGTTACCAATCCGCGTCTACCAACCGCCCGCCAGGTGGCCGACGTGCAGGCTTACATCAATCAAAGCCAACCGATCCGCTACCGACTCGTCGTCCAGCGGGTGTCGGTGGATGTGATTGGCCCGGAGACCAAGCCCAATCCCCCCGAACTAGTGCCTACCGACCACCCTGGGCCGGAAGGCGAGGATCTCAATCTGCCCCCAGCAGCAAGCAGCGGCTGTTAATCGGCAATTTTCATGGTGTCAACCACGACTCCGATCCCAGGATCAACACCCGTTGGCGTACTAGCAGTCACTCCCTGGCCGACAGCCCCTGAAGCCAGACCGGCCCCAGCCGCCGATCCCTCGCCGTTGGGCCATAGCCGCTAGCCGCTAGCCCCAGAAGCCAGACTGGCCCCATGACCTCCCTCACCTCGCGGACTGGCGCCTCAGCCGGCGCCAGCTTGGCCAGCGCCACCGATCCCTGCGTGCACTGCGGCTTCTGTCTGCCCAGCTGCGCCAGTTACCGGGTGCTGGGCACCGAGATGGATTCCCCCCGAGGTCGCATCCATGCCCTCAAGGCCATCGCCGCCGGCGAGCTGCAACTCGACGCCACCGTTGCCAGCCACTTCGATTCCTGCCTCGGCTGCCTGGCCTGTGTAACGGCCTGCCCCTCCGGCGTGCGCTACGACCAGCTGCTCGACGCCACCCGTCCCCAACTGAACGCCGCCGGCCTGCGCAGCCCCCAGCTCACCGGCTTTCGCCGGCTGTTATTTGCGCTGCTGCCCTATCCCCAGCGGCTTAGGGCCCTGCTGACGCCCCTGCGCGCCTATGCCGGCACCAGCCTGCAGGCGCTGGTGCGCCGCAGCGGTTTGCTGCGGCTGTTGGGTCCTCAGTTAGAGGCGATGGAGCGGTTGCTGCCAGCCCTCCCCAGCGAGGCGTTTCAGGATTCCTGGCCGCCGCTGGTGCCGGCCCAGGGCCCGAGGCGTTACCGGGTGGGCCTGGTGCTCGGCTGCGTGCAGCGCCTGTTTGACCCGGCGGTGAATGCCGCGGCCGTGCGGGTACTCAGCGCCAATGGCATTGAGCTGGTGATCCCACCGGCCCAGGGCTGCTGCGGCGCCGTCACCCACCACCAGGGCGAACTGGAGCAGACCCGCGCCCTGGCCACGGCGCTGCTGGCCAGCTTCCAGGCCGTGGTGGGCGAAGGCAAGCCCGCCGGCCCCGAACCCCTGGACGCCGTGCTGGTCTGCGCCTCCGGCTGCGGCCACACCCTCAAGCTCTACGGCCAGATTCTGGCTGCCGCCAGCCAGCCGCCAAATCAACAGGCATGCCGGGCCGATTACCTGCCCTTTGCAGCCCCCGTGGCCGATATCCAGGAGTTCCTGGAGCAGGTGGGGCTGAGTGCCAGCTTCCAGGCCCGCCTGCAACCCCTGGCCCATGCCGATGGCAGCTTGGCCACCGCCCAGCGCCCCCTGCAGGTGGCCTACCACGACGCCTGTCACATGCTGCACGGCCAGGGCCTGGAGCAGCAGCCGCGCTCGTTATTGAGGCGCATTCCCCACCTGCAGATCCGCGAGGCGGTGGAAGCGGGCGTCTGCTGCGGCAGTGCCGGCATCTACAACCTGGTGCAGCCCGAGGAGGCCGCCGAGTTGGGCCGCCTCAAGGCCGCCGATCTGGGGGGCACGGGGGCGGCCCTGGTGGCCAGCGCCAACATCGGCTGCAGTCTGCAAATCCGCCGCCACATGGAGGATCGCCCTGAGCCCCTGCCGGTGCTGCATCCGATCCAGCTGCTCGACCAGAGCAGTTGCGAAAGCAGTTGCGAAAGCAGTTGCGAAAGCAGTGGCGAGAACTGTGGCACCGGGCGACATAACTCCGACAACAAAAGCCCAGCAAGCAATAGCCCAGTCAGCAGTAGCCCAGTCAGCAATAGCTGAGCACTTACAAGCTGCGCAAACCACAGTTCAACCAGCGGATGACCTGGCCAGCACATACAAGCTGCATAAACCACAGCTCAACCAGTAACGACTTGGCGAGCACCAGCCAAAGCACACAACTCCAGCGGGCGGCCTGGCCGCCCAAATCCCTACCCACCCTCGCCAGATAACGCCCATGGCCAATCCCGCTCCCGGCAAGCTGCTGCAGGTGCTGGGGCTGGGCTTTGGTTTGGCCGGCGCGGTGGGTGGCACGATCGGGGCCGGCATCCTGCGCACCCCCGGCCTGGTGGCCGGGCCCCTGGGCCAGCCCAGCTGGATCCTGGCGGCCTGGCTGCTGGGCGGCCTCTACGCCCTGCTGGGGGCGGTGTGTGTGGCGGAACTGGCCACCAGCCTGCCCCAGGCCGGCGGCTGGACTGTGTATGCCAGCCGGGTCTTCGGGCCCAGGGCCGGTTTTCTGGTGGGCTGGAGCGACTGGCTGGCCCACTGCATTGGCCTGGCCTGGGTGGCCACCACCGCCGGCGAGTACGGCCAACTGTTGCTGCCAGGCCTACCGCCCCGGGCCCTGGCGCTGCTGGTGGTGCTGCTGTTCACCCTGATCCAGTGGCGGGGGGTCCGCGCGGGCAGCGCCAGTCAGGAACTGCTCAGCCTGGTGAAGACCGTCGCCTTTTTGCTGCTGGTGATCGCCTGCTTTTTGCTGCCGGCCGTCGCCCCAGAGAGCCTGGCGGTAGCCAGTGCCGCCCCTGTCGCTGTCGCCACTGCCACCACTGTCGCCACCGCCACTGCCGCCACTGCCGGAGCCGCATCCGCATCCGGAGCCCAGGCCAGCCCGGCGCTGCTGCTGGGGGCCATGGCGGCATTGCAGGCGGTGATCACCACCTACGACGGCTGGGCCAGCCCGATTTACTTCGCGGAGGAATTCCAGCAGCCCGAACGCGATCTGCCCCGCTCGCTGATCGGCGGCGTGCTGGCGGTGCTGGCCCTCTACCTGCTGCTCAACGGGGCCCTGCTGCACCTGCTCTCCCCGGCGCAACTGGCCAGCTCCAGCCTGCCGGCGGCCGATGCCGCCCGGCTGTTGGCCGGCCCCCCAGGGGCGTTGCTGATCACCGGGCTGGCCCTGGTGTCGCTGTTGGGGCTGATCAATACGGTGGTGATGGCGGCGCCGCGCATCCTGTACGGCCTCAGTCGCGCCGGGATCTTCCCCGCCTGGGCCAGCCAGGTGAACCCCGGCGGCACCCCCACCAATGCCCTGCTGCTCACCACCATCACCTGCTTGGCCCTGGTGGCGATCGGCTCGTTTGAGCACCTGCTGGCGATGGGGGCTTTTCTATACGTGGCCCTGCCCCTCAGTGGCATCGCCGCCCTGGTGGTGCTGCGCCAGCGCGAACCCCAGCTGGCGCGGCCTTTTCGGGTGTGGGCCTACCCGCTGCCGCCGCTGCTGATCGGCGCCGTGTCGCTGGCCTTCCTGGCCGGGGAGCTGCTCAGCAGCCCGCTCGACTGCGCCATCGCCGCCAGCCTGGTGCTGGCCGGCTATCCGATCGAGCTGTTCTCCAGCAGGGCCCAGGCCTGAACCAAGCTGTCGGCATCGCCCAGGTTGCCGGGCATGGTGAGCACCGGCAGCCGGGCTACGGCCGCCTCCGCCGGCGTGAGCACCAGCGACAGCCCGGGCAGCAACTGGCCCTGCAGCTCCACCCGATCCAGCGCCAAGCCATCGGCCAGCAGGGTGTGGCTGGTGATGCCGCCCTTGCTGATCAGATAGCCGAGGCCAGGGGCGAGGCGGCCGGCCAAGCGGCCCATCAAGGTCGCCAGCGCCTCGCCCAGGGCCCAGCGCTCGGTGGCATCGCGGCAGCTGAACTCGCCGCGACTGGTGAACAGCACCGGCGTCTGGCCTGGCACCAGCAACCGCTGCAGCTGGGCGGCTAAATCCGCCGCCAGGGCCGCCAACTGGGGGCCCGGCTCCGGTGCCGCCAGCAGTCGCGCCACCAGGGCCACATCCAGCTCCACCCCGGCGCAGGCCGGCTGGGCCAGCAGCCGCTCCAACTGGCTATCGGCCAGGGGCACATGGGAGCCCACCAATACCAACCCCGGCAGGGGGGCGCCATCACCGCCCCGGCGCCGCAATCCCACCAGCCCCTGGCGGTCCAGGGGCTGGGGCGGCAGGGCTGCCAGGGCCTCGATCCAGCTGGCGGCGCACTGGGCCAGGAAGCGCCGCGGCCGGCCCCAAGCTGCCGCCGCCGTAGGGGCGGTGAGCTGGCGCACCGCGGCGGCAAGGGCCGACAACTGCTCGGGCCGCTCCCCATCCACCACCACGCAGACATTGCCCGCAAAGCCGGCCAGTCGCTGCTGCAAAAGCCCATAGCCACCGGCCGCCAGCGGCTGTTGGCCAGTCAGCTGGAGGCCAGCCAGCTCTGCCGCCGCCGCATCCAGCTCCGCCAAGCCAAGCCGCTGCACCTGCTCCGCCGGCCAGCGGCCGCCGCTCTTTTGCTCCACCCAGGCCGGCAGATAACTGGTGCTGTAGCCAAATTGGCGATCTTGCGCGAAGGCGCTGGTGTGCACGGGTTGGCCGTGGAGGCGGTGCTCGCCCGCCACGGTGGTGCGGCCGCCGGGCAGGAAGGCCGGCACCAGCAAAGTGGCGTCAAAGGGTCCCAGCTCGGCTTGCAGCAGCTCGCTCTCCAGGGGGAAATGGCCCCGCAGGGTGGAATCCCCCCGACTCAGCAACAGCCAGCGATCGATTACGCCGGCCTGCCTGGCAGCGGCTAACGCCGCCGTGAGCGCCTTGCAGATCTGCCGCACCCGCTCGGCGGCCTCAGGGGCGGCCAGGCCGCGGCTGTTGGCCAGCAAAAACAGCAGCGGCGAAGGATGGGCCAGGCCAGCGGCCAGGGCCCGGGGCGTCGAGCGCAGCAGCAGCGGACAGCTGTGCACCGTCTGGGAGCCGGTGGGGTCGTCATCGAGCACGATGATTTTGAGCCGCTCGGGCGGCCCTGGAGCCAGCTGGGGCTGGCTGGGCGCCCCCTGGTCTGCCTCTGGGCCCGTCTGCCGCTGCGCCGCCAACTGTCTTTCCCTGCCGCATGGCACCATCGTGCCGTGATCTGCCCTGAGCCCAGCGAGCTGCAGGAGCTGGTGCGGGAACTGCACCGGCAGGCTTTGCCCTGGCTGCCCAGCGGCCTGGGCAGCCGCCTGGACTGGGGGCCAGCGGTGCACCCGGCCAGTGCCGTGGTGAGCACCGCACGCTTGGACCGGATCCTGGACCACAACCCCGGCGACTTCACGGTGACCGTGCAGGCCGGCATGCCCCTGCTGGAGCTGCAGCGGCAACTGGCCCAGCAGCGCCAATGGCTCACGGTCGACTGGCCCTGGGGCAGCGGCCCGGGCGGCGGCGGCAGTGGCAGTGTGGGCGGTCTGGTGGCCCGGGGCCTGGCCGGCGGCTATCGATTGCGGCACCTGGGCCTGCGGGATCAACTGATCGGCATCGGCCTGCTGCGGGCCGATGGCACCGCCGCCCGCGCCGGTGGCCGCGTGGTGAAGAACGTGGCCGGCTACGACCTGATGCGGCTGCTCACCGGCAGCTGGGGATCGCTGGCGCTGATCACCGAGGTGACCCTGCGCACCCAGCCCCTGCCCCCCGAGCGCCGGGGCCTGTGGCTGCAGGGCGAGCTCGCCGATCTGGCCGCCTTCAGTCGCTGGCTGCTGGGCTCCAGCCTCAGTCCGGAGCGACTGGATTGGCAGCTGGCCAGCGGCTCCCAGGCCGGCCTGGGCCTGCTGGTGAGCCTGGCCAGCATAAGCGCCCAGACCCTGCAAGAGCAGATCAGCTGCATTGCCGCCAACGCCGCTGAACAGAACTGCAGCTGTTCTGAGCTGGATGTCGATGCCCTCAACGCCAGACTGGTACAGGGAGTTGCGTTTCAGGCAGTTCCGGTTCAGGCATTTCCAGTTCAGGCAGTTGCTAATGCCCAGCCCGGCCCAACTCCCCCCCGGGGTGGGGGCAGCCCAGTCAACCCCGACCTCCCAACCCATGGCGAACCCGCCCATAGGGAACCAGCCCGTAGAGAACTAGCCCATAGGGAACCAGCCCATGGGGAACTACCAACCCATAGCAAGCCGGCCCATTGCGAGCCAGCCCCAAGCTCTGGGGGCTGGCTGCTGCGGCTGGCGGTGCCCCCCGATCGCCTGGGCGAACTGGTGGGCGATGCCGCCAGGAATGGCCTGGCCCTGACCGGGGAGGCCGGCAGCGGCCTGGCCATGGCCTGGGCCGAACCCCAGCAGCTGCCCGGCTACCGAGTGGAGGCCCTCAGGCGCCGCACACGGGAACTCGGGGGCTACCTGACGGTGCTGCGCCAGCCGCCGTCCAGCGCCATGGCGGCCTGGCTCGACGCCCCCTCCAGGCCCCTGATCGAGGCCGTGAAGCGCCAATTCGACCCGCTCCAACAGCTGGCCCGGGGGCGGCTACCCGGCGTACAACCCACGCCATTGTCCGCTTTGAACTGAGCCAGCTGAGCCAGTCCCATATCCCCTGGCGGCCCTGGAATAAATCGGCCCCAGGGCCACAGCACAGAGCAGCAAGCCAGGGGCGCCCGGGGCGCTAGTGGGACCACAAATTGTATTTAAGTATGCACCAAATGGCCCTTACCCCATCCTTCCAGCCTATTTTTTTGCCTTCATCATAGGTGCGACCGTAGTAAGAGATGCCCACCTCGTAAATCCGATATTGGCACTTGGCCAGCTTGGCGGTGATCTCCGGCTCAAAGCCAAAGCGCTTCTCCTTGATGGCAATTGCCTGAATAATCTCGGTGCGGAAGGCCTTATAGCAGGTCTCCATGTCGGTGAGATTCAGGTCGGTAAACATATTGCTAAGCAGGGTGAGAAAGCCATTGCCCACCCGGTGCCAGAAGTACACCACCCGATGGGGAGCGGCGCCCTGAAAGCGACTGCCGAACACCACATCCGCTTTGCCAGCCACGATCGGACCGATCACCAGGGGATATTCGGCCGGGTCGTATTCAAGATCTGCGTCCTGCACGATGCAGATCTCTCCACGGGCCGCCGCAAAGCCCGTGGCCAGGGCCGCACCCTTGCCCTGGTTGACCCCATGGAAAAGCAGGGTTAAATCAGCGGCCGACCCCAGCCGCTCCAGCTGCTGGCGGGTGCCATCGGTGGAGCCGTCATCCACCACGATGATCTGCTTGGAGGCCACCGGTGCCTGGCGCACCCGCTCAATCAGCTGGGCGATGGTGGCCGCTTCGTTGAAGCAGGGAATCACCACCGATAGCAGCGGCCTGGGGGATTGGTTGGTCATGGGCGCAAAGTCATGGGCGCAAAGGCAGGGCCGCGGCGGCCGCTGGCTCGGGGAAGACCCACTGCCGCTGCAGTCGGTAGGAGATGGCCGCCAGCAGCGGTACCAGGGACAGGGCAGCCCAGTTGCGGGGCCAGCCCAGCACAGCCAAGCCATTGATGCCACCCCAGTTCAAGCCCCAGAGCAGCAGGGCCAGGGCGGCGTAGGCCAGGGCCGAGCGCCCCTGCAAGCTGGCCACCCGAAACACGTGCATGCCGTAGAGCAGATAACCCAAGCCCAGGTTGAGCAGCTGGCTCCCCAGGGTGGCCAGGCCGGTGGCCACACCGCACCAGAGCAGCAATTGCAGCAGCAGGTTGGTGAGCGCCACATTCAAGGCGCCAAATAGCAAAAAACGGCGCTTGCGGCCGATGCTGGCCATCAGCGGGGCCACGGCGGAAGGCTTAGACGTTACCCGCGGGCCTCCAGCCATTCCAACAGGGCCCGATTCACCAGTTCGGGCACCTCGTCGTGGGGGCAATGGCCCGCCTCCAGCACCACCTCGCTGGTGGCCGCCGGGGCATGGCGCTGGAAGGCGGCCCGGCGACCGGAAGCATTGATCCAGGGATCGCGAATGCCCCAGAGCAGAAACAGGGGACAGGCCAGCTCGGCGAACAGGGCATCGAGGGGCTCACCCTTGGGTATGTCGAAGACGGTGCGAAACACCCCAAAGGCGCCGGGATCGAGGGAGGGCCGCCGGATCGATTCCACCAGCTGTTCATCGACGTTGGTCTTGTCGATGTACACCTGGCGCAGGGTGCGGCGAATCGTCGCCGGACGGCGCAGGTTCTCGAACAGCAGCCGCTGCAGCGGCGGACTGCTGAGCAGGGCGGTGGCGACGGTGCGGCGGGCGATGGCCCCCCAGCCCCCCGGCTGCTGTTGCTGCTCGTCGGAGAAGGGGCCAGCGGCATTGATCAGCACCACCCCGGCCGCCTCGTCCTGGAGGGCCGCCCCCGCCGCCAGGGCGGCAAAGCCCCCCAGGGAGTTGCCCACCAGCACCGTGGGCCGACCGATCCGCTGCCGCACATAGGCCGCCAGCTGATCGCGCCACAGGGCTCCGCCGTAGGCCAGACCGGCGGGCTTGGCACTGCGACCAAAGCCCAGCAGGTCGAGGGCGTGCACCTCATGGCTCTGGGCCAGCACCGGAATGTTGTAGCGCCAATGGTCGGTGGATGCCCCGAAGCCATGCACCAGCAACACTGCCGGCCCGCTGGGCTGCTCGGGCCCCTCCACCAGGGCATGCACGGGGTGGCCCAGATGGCTCCAGGGCTGAATTGGCACCAGACATGCAAGCGGGGTGATGGATGCTAGGCAGCAGTAGCCATGACCCATTGCCCGCCATCGGCCCCGACTGGAGCGGCATGCTGCCCGCCATCGCCCTGTGGGCCCTGGCCCTCTATCTACCCCTGAGCGCTCCGCTGGCACGACTGGAAGACAGCCTGGCGGCCGGTTCCCTGCCGCCGGCCCTGCAGCAGCTGGCCCTGGTGATCAGCAGTTTGTTGCTGGCCCTGGCTGTGGCGGTGGTCGCCGTGTTGCTGTTGAGCTGGTGTCTGGGCCCAGGCTGGGCCGGCAGCCTGGGGCTGATGGCGGCCCTGGCGGGCCTGGCCCTGACCCTCGCCGGTAGCCGCGACCCAGAAGCCTGAGGCCGGTCCAGCCGCCCCTCAGGCCCGATTAGCTGAACCCGCCCTTAGGCGGGGGCCTTGGCGCCCCCAGCAACCTCAGCACCTGTATCTGCATCGGCACCTGCATCGACGCTGGGATTGGAGCTGGCATTGCCGCCGGGATCACCGCCATGCGGGGTTTTGATCACCAACCGCAGCAGGATCGGGGCCAGGAAGGTGGTGCCGATCACCATCAGCAGGATCGCCGCCTCCAGGGAGGAGTTGAGCAGTCCGGCCTGGCTGCCGAGGCCCAGAAAGATCAGGCCCACCTCGCCGCGGGGCATCATCCCCAAACCCACCACCAGGCGATTGCTGGGCTCGGCACTGAGGTAGCTCCAGCCCGACACCACTTTGCCCAGCACGGCCACAGCAAGCAGAAAAGCAGCCATCACCAGACCGGGGCGGTTGGCCGGATCGAGGGGATTGAGCACCGATAGGTCCATGCCCGTGCCGATAAGCACGAAAAAGACGGTGGCAAACAGGGCCACAAGCGGCTTGACGGCCGTGTCGATCGCCTTTCTGTGCTTTGAGCCGCTGAGGATCAAGCCCCCGGCGAAGGCCCCCAGGGCGGCCTCCAGGCCGATGGCCTGGGCCACAAAGCAACTGCCGGTGAGCACCACGAAGGCGGCTACGGCCACATCGCCGGGGGCCCGCAGCCGATCGATCAGCCAATCAAAGGCCGGGGCCGCCCGGCGGCTGAGAAAGATGGAGGCGGCCACGAACACCCCGGCGGCGGCCAGCAGGGCCAGCAGCGGTTGCAGGGAGAAGCCGCCGCCGCCGGCCAGGGCCACCACCACCGCCAAGATCACGATGCCAAGGATGTCGTCGAGCACGGCGGCGCCGATCACGATCTGCCCCTCCCGGCGCTTGAGCCATTGCAGTTCGCCGAAGACGCTGGCGGTGATGCCGATCGAGGTGGCGGTCATCGCCGCCCCGGCGAACACCGCTGGGATCAGCGGCAGCTGAAACAGCAGCAACAGGCCTCCAGTACCCAGCACGAAGGGCACCAGAACGCCGGTGACGGCCACGGTGCTGGCCTGGAGGCCCACCGCCATCAGCTCATCTAGATCGCACTCCAAACCGGTGAGGAACAGCAGGGCAAACAGCCCGAGCTGGGCGACGGAAAGGAGGCTGGGGAAGGACTCGGTATAGATGGCACCGATCTGGCCAGGCTCCGCCCCGGAGATGGCCGCCAGCAGCTGCACCGCCGCTTCACTGAGCTGGGCCCGGGTGGCTGGCGGCAGGATCAGATGCAGTCCCGACACCCCCAGCAGCACGCCGGCCACCAGCTCCCCCAGGATGGTGGGCAGCTGCAGGCGCACCATCAGCTCCGCCAGCGCCCGAGCCGCCAGAAAGATCACCAAAAAGCGACCCACCTGGATCAGGGTTTCGGCCACCTCCAATTGGTGACTGCCGATGTCCAGCAGCAGCGCAGGCAGGGACATCGGGCTCCAGGCGGGGGGCAGTGGTGCCGACCCTAGGGGCGCCTGAATTGGTTAGGCCGAAATCAGCAGGCTGACCTCACATCCAGTGATGGATCTGTGATTTCTGGTCTGCCAGCTAAGCCGGGTCTGCCAACTAATCCGGATCTGCAGGCTAGTCCGGATCTGCAGGCTAATCCGGCTCTGTCAGCTAGTCAGGCTCTGCCAGCTAGTCCGGGCTTGCAGCCAGTGACAGGCCTAACACCCATAGCAGTCAAATCTGCACCAACGGGCCCGAAGAGCGGTCAGCGCCCCGGCTATGTGGATCTACGCATCTGCCCAAAGACACCAGCCATGGCCATAGCTACGGTCATGGGGCGGGTTTGATGACAAGGCGATGACTGTGGAGATCACTAAGGAAATGAACGAGCACCAACCCATCAACCTGCGCCTTCCCACCCCGGGCTGCTACGCGGACGCCGATCGCAGCGGCCTGGAGGCCGACGACGTGTTCGACGGCATGACCGAACACCTCTTCTACACGCTGGGCAAGCTCGCCCCGGCCGCCTCCCGCCACGACCTCTACATGGCGCTGAGCTATGCGGTGCGGGATCGGCTGATGACCCGCTACCTGGCCGGCATTGAGGCCCTGGCTGCCACCCCCACCCGGGTGGTGGCCTACCTGTCGGCGGAGTTCCTGATTGGCCCCCAGCTGGGCAACAACCTGTTGATGCTGGGCATGCAGGAGGCGGCCAGTGAAGCCCTGCGCCGCTTTGGCATCGCCAACCTCGACGAGATCCTGGAGGTGGAGGAGGAGCCAGGCCTGGGCAATGGCGGCCTGGGGCGCCTGGCGGCCTGTTTTCTCGAATCGCTGGCCTCGCTGGAAATTCCAGCCACCGGCTACGGCATCCGCTACGAGTTCGGCATCTTCGATCAACTGATCCGCGACGGCTGGCAGGTGGAGATCACCGATAAATGGCTCAAGAGTGGCTGGCCATGGGAGATCCCCCACCCCGACCAGGCCTGCTTTGTGGGCTTCGGGGGGCGCACCGAGAGCTACCGGGACGAGCACGACAACTATCGGGTGCGCTGGATTCCTGCCGAGCACGCCATCGGCATACCCCACGACGTGCCGGTGCTGGGCTACCGGGTAAACACCTGCGACCGGCTGCGGCTGTGGCGGGCCGACGCCACCGAGAGCTTCGATTTCTACGCCTTCAACATTGGCGATTACTACGGCGCCGTGGAGGAGAAGGTGGGCTCCGAAACCCTCTCCAAGGTGCTCTATCCCAATGACGGCACCGACGAGGGCCGCCGACTGCGGCTCAAGCAGCAGCACTTTTTTGTGAGCTGCTCCCTGCAGGACATGATCCGCAACCTGGATGCCCGCCGGATCCCGATCCAGGAATTCCCCGATC
Source organism: Prochlorococcaceae cyanobacterium (assembly GCA_044356375.1). GTDB lineage: Bacteria > Cyanobacteriota > Cyanobacteriia > PCC-6307 > Cyanobiaceae > UBA5018. The sequence continues at coordinate 52,639 of JBIKWK010000004.1, forward strand.
ACTGGGCCGTGCAGCTCAACGACACCCACCCGGCGATCGCGGTGGCCGAGTTGATGCGACTGCTGCTGGACGACAAACACCTCAACTGGGAGGAGGCCTGGGATATCACCTCCCGCTCCCTGGCCTACACCAACCACACCCTGATGCCAGAGGCCCTGGAGAAGTGGGGCCTGAAACTATTCGGCTCGCTGTTGCCGCGCCACCTGGAGCTGATCTACGAGATCAATCGACGCTTCCTGCAACAGGTGCGCTTCAAATATCCCGGCAATGAGCAGATCCTGCGGCAGCTATCGATCATCGATGAAGACGGTGCCAAGGCCGTGCGCATGGCCCACCTGGCCACGGTGGCCAGCCACCATGTCAATGGAGTGGCGGCGCTCCACAGTGAACTGGTGCGCACCCAACTATTCAAGAATTTTGCCAATCTCTGGCCCCATAAGTTCACCAACGTCACCAACGGCGTCACCCCCAGGCGCTGGATGGCCCTGGCCAACCCTGAACTGTCCAAGCTGCTCACCACTGCCCTGGGTGATGGCTGGGTCAAGGATCTCGACCAGCTGCGCGGCCTGGAGGGCCTGGTGGACGACAGCTCCTTCCTGGAGAGCTGGGAATCCACCAAGCTGTCGGTGAAGCGCCAACTCAGCAACTACATCCATCGCCACAATGGCGTATTGGTGGATCCCGCCTCCCTGTTTGACGTGCAAGTGAAGCGGATTCATGAGTACAAGCGCCAGCACCTCAATGCCCTGCAGGTGATTGCCCAGTACTTGCGCATAAAGCATGGGCTCGCCGACGGCATGGCACCGCGCACGGTGATCTTTGGCGGCAAGGCGGCACCTGGCTATTACATGGCCAAGCTGATCATCCGCTTTCTCAATGGCATCGCCGAAACAATCAATGCCGATCCAGATATGCACGGACGGTTGCGGGTGGTTTTCCTGGCTGACTACAATGTGAAGCTGGGCGAGCGGGTGTACCCCGCCTCCGACCTCTCCGAGCAGATCTCCACCGCAGGCCTGGAAGCATCGGGGACTGGCAATATGAAATTCGCCATGAACGGCGCCCTGACCATTGGCACCCTAGATGGCGCCAATGTGGAAATTCGCGAGCAAGTAGGGGAGGAAAACTTCTTCCTTTTCGGCAAAACCACCAAGGGGATAGAAGCACTACGCCACGACTACAGACCCTGGGAGTTGATTCACAGCCACCCAGATCTTGTGGAAGTGCTGAAGCTGATCGAACAGGGGCATTTCAGCAACGGCGATGGCGAGCTGTTCAAACCCCTGTTGCAAAATCTCACCGGCCACGATCCTTTCTTTGTCCTGGCCGATTTTGCCGACTACCTGCGCGCCCAGGATGCGGTGAATCGCGCCTGGGCAGACCGCAACCGCTGGAACAAGATGAGCCTACTAAATACGGCGCGGATGGGCTACTTCTCCTCAGACCGCTCGATTCGCGAATACGCCAAGCGAATCTGGCAGGCCGATGAGTTTCCAGTCACGATCACCTGCGAGATCGAATAGCAAAAACCCAGTGGGGGCTAGGGCAAAGTTGCACTGCTCCCGCTTGCCAGCACCACCGGCTTGCCAGCAGCACCCGCTTGCCAGCAGCAATGGTCTCAATGCTGGCGGGCCAGCATTGAGTCACCACTAGCGATTCAGGTGCGATCGGGAAGATCGGGGGTTTGATGGAGCAGGCGATTGAGGCGCAAACGATCGGCATTGAGGGGGTCGGGAGCCAGCTCGCCAGCCAGTTCCCGGAAGCTCTTTTCCACCTCATCGGGCACGCGCACATCAAATATGCGCTCCATCAACACCTCAATCGAAAACAGATGGGCATTGATGTTCTCCAGGTCCAGCATGGCCTGCTGGATGGGATCCCCCTCGCCGGCGGAGGAACTGGCGGCGGCAGCTGCGCCAGGGGCAGCCGCTGGTTCTAGCCCCTGGCCAGGAGGGGCTGGCTGCTCCCCATCGCCGTGCTGCTTTTGCAGCTCCTCCAGCACCCGGCCAGCGAGGGTGCGAAAGGACTGCAGCGCAGCCCAATTAAGCTCCTGCTGCTGTCGCAGGGTGGGATTTTCACGGATCAATCGGTCGTGTTCCCGATAAAACCGCTGGCAATCAGGGCACTGGCAGGGCTCTTCTGGCACCGCACTCCCTTGTGCTGACAATCTCCATCATGGCATCAGGCGGCCTGAGGGCCGTCATCTTCATCATCTTCACGGGCAGCCGGCAGGGGGATCTCGATGGAGGACACCACGTTGATCACGTCGCGGAGCCTCATCGCATCGGCAAACCAGCCCATCGCCTGCTCCACATCGCCGTGGCGTTCGGCCTCACAGGCCTGGGCCTCGTGGGAGTCAGCCAACACCGCCAGCCAGCACAGACAGCGGGCCTGTACCACCGAGAGGTCTAGATCGTCTGCCTGACTGGCAGCCAGGCGCTCACCCTCTTGCTGCACTAACAAGCGCAGGCGCAGGTCGTGCAGCGAGATCATCGCGGAAAGCCGGCTTCGCTAAGCCTAGCTACGCCAGCCCAACTGGGAAGAGCCTGCATCAGCGACGACCCAGCAGTTCCTCCCAGCTGGGGGCAGCAGGGGGCTGCAGCCTGCAGCTGGGACCCCGACGCTGGCCCTGGGGTGAGCTTGGGGAGCTTGGGCCCCCAGCGGCGCCAGCGATAACAGCCCCAGCATGGCCAGCCCCAGGGATGCCAGTGACCAGACGGCTGGCGGCCATGAAACCGGCTCCCTGGTGCTGGAGCGGACGCTGGACGGGACGACGGGGGAGGGGAGCTGGGCCCTGGGTCCAAATCGACAAAATTGAATTAGTCATCACAAAACAGAACGAAAACGGATATCGATCACGCACCGGGCGACTGCCGTTCCCTCTCGGGACTCGCACAGACAGTTGGGGTGGACCTGGTGGGCCGCCTCCCAGAAGCGCAGGAGGGGGCTCGGTGCTGGCTCCGGTTATCGGGCGAACCGCGACGGCGGGCATGCCACGATCACGGCATCACCGGCTTGACGGCATCACCGGCTTGACGGCATCACCGACTTGGCGGCATCACCGGCTTCGCGGGCTTCCACCGGAGATCTTCACCCTAGACTATAGTCAGAGATGAGGCGGGCTTAGCCAAGCGAGCGGCCACGAGCTGCAGCAAACCAGCTGCAGCCAGCTAAAGCTGCAGCTAGTAAAAACGCGGGCGAAAGGTCGGTTTGCACAAACCAAGGCGAGGGCGTGATTCGCTTTGGCCCCTCAGCCCAGCTGTCAACTGCTTCCCAGGCCAATCCCCCAGGAAAGCCCTGGATTACCGCAAAATTGCTGGCCTTGACTCCTGGGATCCATGCCCCAACCCCCGACCCCCGTGCCCATCGCCTGCCCATCGGGCCCAACAGGGGGCTGCTGAAGTTTGATTAAGCAGTTTACTATTAAAGGCCCAATTACCTAGCCCAACCCCAAGGCACGCCACCAGATCAGCGACGCGAATCACCATGCTCATACTGTCGCCCAGGCGACCCCAGGAGCAGCAGCGGCGGCAAGTCACGCCAAGGTCGATTGACGGTCGATTGGAAGTCAATCAACAACAGGGGCAACTCAACCAGTAAAATGTGATGACAAATCACAAGGTCAGGCCCAAGTAAGCCAATTTCCCTCGCAATGACGGCATCTATTCACGTCACATTTAAGAGCAGATTCGGCCTATGCAATCGCCTGCGCGGCCTGGCCGGATACTACGCATTATCCAAATCATTAAATCAAAAATTATTCTATACATGGGAAGCCGATCCGAGTTGCCCCGGCCTGATCGATGAGGTATTCCTGCCGATTCCCGGCGCCATTCCCGTGGCCCAACTACCTGCGGCGGACGACCAAACCCTCAGCATCGGCACCTCCAGCTCGCCCCTGCAACCCAGCCATTGCGGCTCGCCACCAGAGCTCACCTTTCAAGCCCATTGCCAAGGGCATGGGCAAGGGCATGGCCAAGTAAGCAGGGCCACTTTTGACGCTTTTGTAGGGGAATTTTATCAATTGCTCATTCCCATCAATGCAGTGGTGCAGCGCGTGGAAGCCCTGATGAAGAATAACGAAACCTCAGAAACTCCTAGCTTGGGGGTCCATATTCGTCGCACCGACATGGTGGACCTGCGGGCCAGGAAAGGATTACCGCCCCTGCAAAATGTCATCCCCAACTACGCCCGCAGCTTCCTCGATCGACATCCCGCCGGCAAGGTGTTTCTAGCCTGCGACAATCCAAGCTCGCTGGAGCAAGCCAGGACCATCCTGGGCCCCCGGGCCCTGAGCCTCGAACACCACTGGATCGAAGCCAACCGGGCCGCCAGCGAAGATACCTCCAAGCAAGCCAGGCTGACAGGCCTTTTTGATGCCGTATGCGATCTCTATATGCTGGCGAATTGTGATTCCATCATTGGCACAGTTGGCTCCTCTTTTTGCACGTTTGCTGGCCAGTGGGGAGGCAAACCCACCGCTTATCACTAAGCCCCTTGGGCCACCACTAAGCCCATTAGGCCACAGCCAAGCCCCCTGGGCCCACTGGATGGGAACCGGTGAATAGAAACTGATAATTAGCAATTGGCAAACGTCAGGCGGCCAATGCCATCAATAATGCAATCAATCGCGCAGCCTGCCCGATCCCTCCGCTGGCCAAGCCAGGCCTCCAGCGCCAGGTGCCGAGTTTCCTGGGGCGAAGGCCCCCGAGCCAGGTGCCGACGATCGAAACGCCGTTTTGACTGGTTTTGTGCGTGGTTTTTTGCCTGATTTTTTGCCTGAATCCGGGGCCGTGGCGCGCCCCACAAAGAGGTGGCTGATCCCTGAAAACCCTTGTCTTGCCTAGGGTTTTGGAGCACGGGGCTGGCGGGACTCGAACCCACGACCTACGGTTTAGGAAACCGTCGCTCTATCCGGCTGAGCTACAGCCCCCGGTCGGGCCTGCCCTGGGGACAGACCGCAAGGGCATTATGGGGTTTGAAAGTAGGCGAGGTGGTCGCGATCGGGGTCGGTGCGGTCTTCAAGGCGGCAGCGGCGCCCGGTTGAGGAAAGTCCGGGCTCCCCAATGGCCAGGCTTGCTGGGTAACGCCCAGTGCGGGTGACCGTGAGGAGAGTGCCACAGAAACACACCGCCGATGGCCCGGGGCAACCCGGGCACAGGTAAGGGTGCAAAGGTGCGGTAAGAGCGCACCAGCAGCATCGAGAGGTGCTGGCTCGGTAAACCCCGGCTAGGAGCAAGGCCCAGGGATCAAGGTTGGCCATAACACCGATCCCGACACAAGTGCGCCGCTCGAGGCCGCCGGCAACGGCGGTCCCAGACAGATGACCACCCCCTCCACCACCGCCTCGGCAACCGCCCCGGCAACCGCTTCGGCAACCGCCTCGGCGAACGTGGAGGAGAACAGAACCCGGCTTACGTCCTGCTTTCACCCCTTGCTGCCCAGAGCTGAGTGCCGCCATGAAGCCCGATCGCCAGCGCGCGCTGATCGCCTTCCTTGCCCGCCTTGGCCTGGCGGCCAACGGCCGCGATCTCAGCGCCGTGGATGAGGCCCTCAGCCACACCTCCGCCGGCCTGCCCCGCAACCACGAACGGCTGGAGTTCCTGGGAGATGCGGTGCTGCGCCTGGCTGCATCCGCCTACCTGCGCCGGGACCATCCCGGCCTGAGCGTCGGCCAGGCCTCGGCCCTGCGGGCCCAGCTGGTGAGTGATCGCTGGCTGGCCGAACTGGCCCAGCGCTGCGACCTGGCCCCCCTGCTGCGCATCGGCCCGGTGGCCGCCGGCGACCGGGCCGGCCGAGCCACCCTGCTAGCCGAGTGCTGCGAAGCGCTGATTGGCGCCATCTATGAAACCTGGGGCGGCGCCGACGGCGGCCTGGGAGCCGTGCATATCTGGCTGGATCCCCACTGGCGGCGGGATGGAGCCGAACTGCTGGCCGACCCCCATCTGCACAATTGGAAATCGGCGCTCCAGGAGTGGAGCCAGGCTCGCGGTCAGGGCCTGCCCGACTACAGCTGCGAGCAGGTGAGCAAAATTCACGCCGATCCTCGCCGCTTCCACTGCCAGGTGCAGGTGGACGGCCGGGGCTGCGGTGACGGCTGGGGTCCCTCCAGGCGCTCAGCCGAACAGGAGGCGGCCCGCATGGCGCTGGAGCAGCTGGCGCCTAGGCCTGCTCCAGGGCCTTGATGGGCATGGTGACCAACTTGTCCCAGTTGCCGCCCTCAAACAGCACCGCCGCACGGCTGCCCGAGAGGCGCTGCACGAAGCCCCTGTAGCCGTTGTAGATGGAGCGGACATCCCGCACCACCACGGTGGAGCCCGGCAGGATTGGCAGTTGGGCCATCGGGGCGGAGCTGGCTCAGCGGGCCAGGGGCAAGCGTTTGGCCATTATCGGGGGGACGCGCGGGGAACTGACAGTGGAGGAACTGACAGGAGTTGGGCTGCCAGGGAGTGAGCTGCCAGGGGGTGGGCTGGCAGGGGGTGGGCTGGCAGTGGAGAACCAGGGGGGACAAGCCAACCCTGGGCCCGGGGGCTTGAAGCGCGAACCAGTGCAGCGCGAACCAGTGGCGCGGGACAATCCCGAGCTGATGGTGGTGGGCAAGGTGGTGGCGGCCCAGGGACTGCAGGGCGAACTGCGGCTGCTGCCCCTGAGCGACTTTCCCCAGCGATTCACCAAGCCCGGCCGGCGCTGGCTGCAGCGCCGGCAAGATCCGCCCAGGCCCGTGGAACTGCTCGGGGGACGGCAACTGCCGGGCAAGCAGCTCTACGTGGTGCGCTTCGGGGGGGTGGCCAGCCGCGAGGCCGCCGAGGCCCTGGTGGGGGAGCAGCTGCTGGTGCTGGCCAGTGACAGGCCCAAGCTGGCCCAGGGCGAATTCCACCTGCTCGATCTGGTGGGTCTGGAGGTGCGGCTGTTGGAGCAGGGGCAGAGCATCGGCCGAGTGCTGGATCTGCTCCACGCCGGCAACGACCTGCTGGAGGTGGAACTCAACGCCGAGTGGGGAGCGCGGGTAATTTTGATCCCCTTTGTGAAGGCGATCGTTCCCGAGGTGCAGATTCAAGCGGGCTGGATAGGCATCACGCCGCCGCCAGGGCTGCTGGAGCTCTGAGCAGAGGCAACATGCCGCCAGCCGCCTCTGCCTGCTGCTTGCTGTCTGCCGCCAGCCGCCTCTACCTGCTCTCTCTGCCTGCCCTCTCTGCCTCCAGGCCGGCCGGCCCCGGCACTGTCGGCTCACCCCACCGTGACGTCAGCCCACCGTGACTTCACTCCACCGTGACACTCTTGGCCAGGTTGCGGGGCTGATCCACATCCAGGCCGCGGTGGGCGGCGATGTGATAGCTGAGCAGTTGCATCGGAATCACGGTGAGCAGCGGGCTCAGCAGCTCGTCCACCTCTGGCACAGGCAACAGCAGATCGAAAATCTCGGTGTCCAATCCCACTGGGGCAATGCCGATCAACTGGGCATCGCGCGCCTTGGCCTCCTGGGCATTGCTGAGCACCTTGTCAAACACCGTGCCCGGCACCGCAATCGACACCACCGGCACCCGGGCATCGAGCAGGGCGATCGGCCCATGCTTCATCTCGCCAGCCGGGTAGCCCTCGGCATGGATGTAGCTGATCTCCTTGAGCTTGAGGGCCCCCTCCAGGGCAATCGGATAATTGATGCCACGGCCCAGAAAGATCACGTCCTGGGTGCCCTCGAAGCGATGGGCCAACTCGGCACAGCGCCGGTCGTGGTCATCCACCAGCTGCCGCAACTGCTGCGGCACCGCCCGCAGGCCCACCACCAGGGCCTTGAGCTGGTCGCGGTTGGGACCCCGGCCCACCCGGCGCTCGGCGAAGGCAATCGCCAGGCCATAGAAGGCCAGCAGCTGCCCCAGGAAGGTCTTGGTGGCGGCGACGCCCACCTCGATGCCGGCACCGATGTCGAGGATGTGGGGCACCAGGCGCCCCAGGGAGCTCTCGGGCCTGTTGGTGATCCCCAGCAAGCGCGGCGCAAAGCTGGGATCGGCCACCAGGCTGCGCCGCTCCTGCTCCATGGCCAGGGCCGCCAAGGTGTCGGCGGTCTCACCTGACTGGGTGACGCCGATGGTGAGCGTATGGGCGCTCAGCGGCGGCGGTGCATAGCGGAATTCACTGGCATAGAACACGTTGGCCGGGATGCCGGCGAGCTGCTCCAGCAGGTGGGCCCCCACCTGGGCCGCATGGCGACTGGTGCCACAGGCCAGGATCTCGATTCGCTCCACGCCGGCAAAGAAGTCCTCGTCCAGGGGCAGGGCCACCAGATGGCCGCCAGGGGCCTCCGGCAGATGCCGCGCCACCCACAGCGCCGCGGTTTCCGGCTGCTCGTGGATCTCCTTGAGCATGAAGTGGCGAAAGCTGCGCTTGTCGACCACGTGCTCGGTGCCGCTCAGCAGGCTGGGGCTGCGCTGCCGCCGGTCTCCATCGGCCCCATAGAGCTCGATACCCAGGGGGGTGAGCAGCGCCACCTCGCCGTCCTCCATGGGCAGGATCGTGCGGGTGAAACCCGCCAGGGCCGGCGTGTCGCTGGCGCAGAGGAATTCCCCCTCCCCCAGGCCGATCAACAGCGGCGCCGAGCGGCGAGCCACCACCAGGGCGGCGGGGGTCTGGGCCCAGACCACCGCCAGGGCATAACTCCCCTGCAGCAGCGGCAACACCTGCTGCAGAGCCCGTAGCAACAGGGCGCCGCTGGCGGGCTCGCCCTCGGCTTGCAGCAGCTGCAGTTGGCGAGCCAACAGGTGGGGGATCACCTCCGTATCGGTGTCGGAGCGAAACGGCACCCCCGATGCCTGCAGCTGCTCCCGCAGGCTGCGGTGATTCTCGATGATTCCGTTTTGAACCACCGCCAACTCGCCGCTGGCATCCAGATGCGGGTGGGCATTGCGCTCCTCCGGCTTGCCATGGGTGGCCCAGCGGGTGTGGCCGATACCGCAGAGCCCCGGAGCTCCCTGGGCCTCAAAGCGGGCGGTGAGATTCACCAACTTGCCCTCCGCCCGCAGGCAGTGCAGCGCCGCCGCGCCCTGCTGGGGCTGGTCGACGGTGGCGATGCCAGCCGAGTCGTAGCCGCGGTATTCCAGCTGACGCAGGCCCTCCAACAACTGGGGAGCCGCCTCCCGCGAGCCGATCAGGGCAACGATCCCGCACATGGCGCTCTCATCACAAAAAAAGCCCGGCTGGGCCGGGCTTGAGCTTATTGGCAAGCTCTGATGCCAACGGGTGGCATCGAGCTGACCTGAGGCACTGGGGGCGTTGGCCTTCCGGGCATTGGGCCCGCCTCCAGGCCCTTGAGCCAACCTCAGTAGGCCAGGCCCATGGAGCGGCTGGTCTCGTCGCCCAGGTAGACGCGAATGGAGAGGAAGTCGGTGGGGCAAGCGGTTTCACAGCGCTTGCAACCCACGCAATCTTCCGTGCGCGGAGAAGAGGCGATCTGGCCGGCCTTGCAGCCATCCCAGGGCACCATTTCCAGAACGTCCAATGGGCAGGCGCGCACGCACTGGGTGCAGCCGATGCAGGTGTCGTAGATCTTGACGGCGTGGGACATGTGCCTCGGGTGGCGTCAGCGGGGCGGTAGCCGAAAGGGAACGGCAAGGCGCCCAACGTACCCAAGGCAACCGGGGGCGGAGCGGCCAAATCGCCTCGGCTTCACCCTTGTTCATAAGCGCCCCCCCTCCCCCGCTGGCCCTGGCCAAACCCGCCCTGGCCAGAGCCGCCCAGGGCCAGAGCCGCTCCGGGGCGACCCGTAGAGTGCGCCCACTGTCCCAGCAGCCATGTCCAACCCCGAGATTCTCGAGAAGGTGCGCTCGATCGTTGCCGAGCAGCTCAGCGTAGAAATCGCTGAGGTGAAGGCTGAATCCAACTTCCAGTCAGACCTGGGCGCAGACTCTCTGGACACCGTGGAATTGGTGATGGCTTTGGAAGAGGCCTTCGACATCGAGATCCCCGACGAAGACGCAGAAGGCATCGTCACCGTGGGTGATGCGGTCTCCTACATCCAGGCCCAAAAGGCCTGAACCCTATCCATGGTGCAGGGTCTCCATCGCGTCGTCGTCACCGGCCTCGGCGCGGTCACTCCCATTGGCAACGACGTATCCAGTTACTGGAGCGGCCTGAGCAGCGCTCGCAACGGCGTGGCAGAAATCACGCTGTTTGATGCCTCGCGCCACGCCTGCAGGTTCGCGGCAGAGGTGAAAAACTTTGATCCCAAGGGCTGGCTTGAGCCCAAGGAGAGCAAGCGCTGGGATCGTTTCTGTCAATTTGGCGTCGTCGCCGCCAAGCAGGCCGTCATCCATGCGGGGCTGACCATCGATGACTCCAACCAGCACCGGGTCGGGGTAGCTATCGGCTCTGGGGTGGGGGGCCTGCTGATGATGGAAACCCAGGCCCACGTACTCAAGGATCGCGGTCCAGATCGGGTGAGTCCGTTCTGCGTGCCGATGATGATTCCCAACATGGCCACCGGTCTGGCCGCTATTGCCCTGGGGGCCAAGGGGCCGAGCACGGCGGTGGCCACGGCCTGTGCCGCAGGATCGAATGCGATTGGCGATGCCTTTCGCCTGATCCAAATGGGCCTGGCTGACGCCATGGTCTGCGGTGGCGCCGAGTCGGCGATCACCCCGCTGGGGGTGGCTGGCTTCGCCAGCGCCAAGGCCCTGTCATTTCGCAATGACGATCCCAACACCGCCAGTCGTCCCTTCGATGCGGAGCGCGATGGCTTCGTGATCGGCGAGGGCTCGGGTGTGCTGGTGCTGGAGAGCCTGGAGTTCGCCCGCGCCCGCGGCGCCACCGTGCTGGCGGAAATCGTGGGCTACGGCATGAGTTGTGATGCCCACCACATCACCTCCCCCTCCCCCGGCGGCCTGGGCGGTGCGGCGGCAATGCGCCTGGCCCTCTCGGACGCCGGTCTGAATCCAGAGGCCGTGGACTACGTAAATGCCCACGGCACCAGCACGCCGGCAAACGATGCCAATGAAACCGCGGCGATCAAAAGCGCCCTGGGCGAGCACGCCTACCGCATCCCGGTGAGCTCCACCAAATCCATGACCGGCCATCTGCTGGGCGGCAGTGGTGGCATTGAGGCTGTCGCTGCCGTTTTGGCGATGGAGCACGGCCTGGTACCACCTACGATCAACTACCAAAATCCAGATCCAGCTTGTGATCTAGATGTGGTGCCCAACCAGGCCCGGGAACGGAAACTCGACGTAGTGCTCTCGAACTCGTTCGGGTTCGGCGGCCACAACGTCTGCCTGGCCTTCCGGCGCATGGTCTGACTCCGGCTTCAGCTCGCGGCCAGCGGCTTCGCCTAGGGCGATCCCTCCGGCCCCACCTCCCTCACATCAGCTCCCCTCCGATGGTCGCCGCTCCCACCACCTCGATCGAAACGCTCTGCGTCAACAGCATTCGCTTCCTGGCGATTGACGCAATCAACAAGTCCAATTCTGGCCACCCGGGTCTACCGATGGGGGCCGCCCCCATGGCCTATGCCCTGTGGGACAAGCTGCTGCGGCACAACCCCAAAAACCCCAAGTGGTTCAACCGAGATCGCTTTGTGCTTTCGGCGGGCCACGGCTGCATGCTGCTCTATGCGCTGCTGCATCTCACCGGCTACGACTCGGTGGGCATCGAAGACATCAAAAATTTCCGCCAGTGGGGCAGCCGCACCCCTGGCCACCCCGAAACCTTTGAAACGGCCGGCGTCGAAGTCACCACCGGTCCCCTGGGACAGGGCATCTCCAATGCGGTGGGTCTGGCTATCGCCGAGGCCCATCTGGCCGCCAAGTTCAACAAGGAAGGTTGCAACCTCGTCGATCACTACACCTACGTGATCATGGGTGACGGCTGTCACCAGGAGGGCATTTCCAGTGAAGCCGCATCCCTGGCCGGTCACCTGGGCCTGGGCAAGCTGATCGCCCTCTACGACGACAACCACATCACCATCGACGGCAACACCTCGGTTTCCTTCACCGAGGATGTGCTCCAGCGCTATGAGGCCTACGGCTGGCACACAATTCACGTAGAAGATGGCAATACGGATATAGAAGCAATTGCCAAGGCAATTGAAGCGGCCAAGGCCGTCACCGACAAGCCGTCGATGATCAAGGTGACCACCACCATCGGCTACGGCTCGCCCAACAAGGCCAACACCGCTGGCGTGCACGGCGCGGCCCTCGGTGCCGACGAAGCCGAACTCACCCGCAAGAACCTCGACTGGAGCTACGGCTCCTTCGAGGTGCCCCAGGAGGCCCTCGACCACTGGCGCCAGGCGATCAGCCGTGGCGAAGCCCACGAGGCCGCCTGGAACGTCACCCTGGACAACTACCGCAGCCTCTATCCAGCTGACGCCGCCCTATTCGAGCGCATGCTGCGCGGTGAACTGCCCCAGGACTGGGATGCCAAGCTGCCCAGCTTCACCCCTGCAGACAAGGGCCTGGCCACCCGCCAGCACTCCTACAACGCCCTCAATGCCTTCGGCCCCAGCCTGCCCGAGCTGATCGGCGGTTCCGCCGACCTAACCCACTCCAACCTCACCGACATCAAGGGCGAAGCCAGCTTCCAGAAGGGGGCCGAAGCCAACCGCTATCTGCACTTCGGCGTGCGCGAACACGCCATGGCGGCCATCCTCAATGGCATCGCTTATCACGGCAGCGGCTTGATCCCCTACGGCGGCACCTTCCTGGTGTTCGCCGGCTACATGATCGGCGCCATGCGCCTCTCGGCCCTGAGCGAACTGGGTGTGATCTATGTACTCACCCACGATTCGATCGGCCTGGGCGAAGATGGCCCCACCCACCAGCCGGTGGAAACCCTGGCCAACCTGCGCGCCATTCCCAACCTGCTGGTGATGCGCCCCGGCGACGGCAACGAGACCATGGGTGCCTATCAGGTGGCCGTGGCCAACCGCAAGCGTCCCACGGTGCTGGCCCTCAGCCGCCAGGCCATGGTCAACCAACCCAACTCCACTGCCGCCAAGGTAGCCAAAGGTGGCTACATCCTGGAGGATAGTGATGGCACACCAGACCTGATCCTGATCGGCACCGGCACCGAACTCGATCTCTGTGTCAAGGCCGCAGCCCAACTGCGGGCTGACGGCAAGAGCGTAAGGGTGGTCTCGATGCCCTGCGTGGAACTGTTCGAAGAGCAGGATGCCGCCTACCGCGAATCCGTGCTACCCGCCTCCGTGCGCAAGCGCCTGGTGGTGGAAGCCTCCAGTTCCTTTGGCTGGCACAAGTACAGCGGCTTCGATGGCGACAATGTTTCCATCGACAGTTTTGGCGCCTCGGCCCCCGGCCCCATCTGCCTGGAGCAATTCGGCTTCACCGTGGACAACGTGGTTGCCAAAGCCAAGGCCCTGGGCTGATTTGATTTAGGGCCCCAGCCCCAGCCAAGCTGACGGGCCAACCAAGGCAAGCTGATAGGCTAACTTATTAGATAGTTTGATTAGCCCGGAGCCCTAGGTTCCGGGCTTTTTATGTGCCCAGTTGCACGGCCCTAGGCCGTTGTCAATCCCCACCATGGTCGCCAGCTTCAGTCCAGCTCTGGCACATAGTTCAGGTCCAGTGAGGAGATAATGCCGGCCAGGTTGTTAGCCTGGATGATCCGGGCCCGCTGATTCACAGGCCAACAATTTGATTGGGAAAAAGAGCTTAGATTTTGCTTATCACCCCTTGCCCCGTAGCTAGCTGGAGCCGGAGTTGGAGTGAACGGTTACACCCGAGCCAGGGTCACCCGTTCAGGCTGGTACTGATATTTACCGGCGCGATCTTGATAGGTGGTTTCGCAGGGATCGCCTTCAAAAAAGAGCAGTTGACAGATCCCCTCATTGGCATAAATACGACAATCAGCGCCGGAAGAATTGCTAAACTCCAGGGTGAGATGACCTTCCCAGCTCGCCTCGGCTGGTGTGGTATTCACAATGATTCCCAGCCGGGCATAGGTGCTCTTGCCCAGGCAAATCACGGTGATCGTCGGCGGCACCCGCAACTTCTCCAGGGCCACCCCCAGCCCATAGCTATGGGCGGGAAGTATAAAAAATGCGCCGTCTTCATCCCTATGCAACGGTGCCGGATCTAGATTGGCCGGATTAAATCGCTTCGGATTCATCACCGTGCCTGGAATATGACGAAAGATCAGGAATTCCTTGGGTGATAGGCGCAGGTCGTAGCCATAGGAAGAGCAGCCATAGCTGAGTACCGGCTGGGCCCGATGCTCGGGATCAAGATGGCGCACCAAGTTGGGCTCAAAGGGTTGCAGCATGCCAGCCCTGGACTGTTCCTTGATCCATAGATCGTTCTTGAGCATCAGAGACCTCGGCGCAGCTGGGTCACCTGGTCAGCCATGGCCATCAGCTCGGCGGGCATGGCGGGACCGGTGAGCATCACGTCTAGATGGGCGGGCCGCCGCTCCAGGGTGGCCACCACTTCATCGAGGGCCACATAGCCCAGCTCAATCGCCAGGCCCAACTCATCGAGCACCATCAGATCTACGGCGCCGCTGAGCAACTGCTCGCGGCTGAAGTGCCACACCTCGGCCACGGCCGCAGCCGCCTCGCCGGCCTCCGTAGCCGGCTGCTCCAGGCAGGCGGCTACGGCGGGACGCAGCCATTGCAACCGTCCGCACAGCCACAGGCTGGACTCCACGCCTTGATCGACGCCTCCCTTGAGGAACTGGCTCACCAGCACGCGGCTGCCCAGGCCAGCGGTGCGCAGGGCCTGGCTGAACACGCTGCCGAAGCTGCCCCGAAACGGGGCGGTGTGCACCTGCAACAGTCCCTCTGGCAGGGCCTGCAGCCGTATTGCAGGCCCACTCCGGTTGGCGGCAGCCGCGGGCAAAAGGCGGGGGGAATGACGGGGGGAGAGAGCTGGGGGCGGCAGGCCTGGACCGGCTGGGCTGCCAGAGGTGCGGGCAAGACTGGCGGTCATGGGCATCCGGGCTCACGACTGAATGTAGCGGCAACGGGCGCCAGGGGACAGGGCCGCACACCATCCCTGGTGCGAACAGACATACTAACGGCCTAGTTCCGGCCCAGGCCAGCAGCTGGTACACCGGGCAAACTGTGTGCATTGCTACTTGGGGCGCCGTAAGCGCTCCTTAGCTTCCCGGAAATGCCCCGTGGCCATGGTTGGCGCTACCAGCGGCTTCAGCCGAACCGCATCGACGCCCTCCACCGGCGCCCCAGGGTCGATCACTGGCATCGGCTCTGGTGGCGCCGGAGCGATCACCCTCCAGGAGGTGATCCGCAGCCTCAGCGGCAGCACTGTGGAGACCGTGGAGCGGAGCAAGACAATCTTCTTTCCCGGCGACCCCGCCGAAAAGGTTTACCTGCTGCGCCGCGGGGCCGTGCGCCTGTCTCGCGTCTACGAGAGCGGCGAGGAAATCACGGTGGCCCTGCTACGCGAGAATAGTTTATTTGGCGTATTATCCCTGCTAACAGGTCAGCGATCTGACCGCTTTTATCACGCGATTGCCTTCACCAGGGTGGAGATGGTAACGGCTCCAGCCACCTCTGTGCGCAAGGCCATTGAACAGGATGCCAGCATGGGATTGCTATTGCTGCAGGGCCTGTCTTCTCGCATCCTGCAGACAGAAACCATGATCGAAACTCTTACCCATCGCGACATGAGTTCGCGGCTGGTGAGTTTTTTATTAGTACTTTGCCGCGATTTTGGCGTACCCAGCAGTGATGGAATCACCATCGACCTGCGCCTCTCCCACCAGGCCATTGCCGAAGCCATCGGCTCCACCCGCGTCACGATCACCCGGCTGCTGGGGGATCTGCGCATCGAAGGACTGGTGGCCATCGACCGCAAAAAGATCACCGTGTTTGACCCCATCGCCCTGGCCAAGCGCTTCAGCTGAGTTGGCCGGCAAAAACGCGCCAAGCGGCGCCGCCTCAGCCGCCTCAGCAGCAGCAGGATCTGCCTGGGGGATCCTGGAGGATACTGAAGCTCGCTGGAGCTAGTGGTGTCAGGCTGGCTACTGATTCTGGCGCTCCTTGTGCTGGGGGGAGTGCTCTCCACCCTCGGCGACCGTCTTGGCAGTTTGGTGGGCAAGGCCAGGCTCAGCCTGTTCAACCTGCGCCCTCGCCACACCGCCGTACTGATCACGGTGCTCACCGGCAGCCTGATCAGCGCCGTATCCCTGGGCCTGATGCTGCTGGTGAGCCAACAGCTGCGGGTGGGACTGTTTGAGCTAGATCAGATCCAGGCCCGGCTCCAGGCCAGCCGCTCCGCCTTGGCCCGCACCCGGCAGGACCTGGCCAGCACCGCCGCGGGACGGCGCCAAGCCCAGCTGCTGCTGCAGCAAGCCCAGCGGCGCACCGCCAGCCTGCGGCGCGATCTGGCGCCCCTGCAGGCCCAGCGCAATCAACTGGAAGCCGAGCGCAACCAACTGGCCGCCGAGCGGGATCGGCTCAGCCGGGAGGTGGTGAACCGCGACGCCGACATCCGCCGCACCAAGCTCGAGTTGGCTCAGGTGCAGCGGCGCATCGACGCCGGCGCCAGCGAACTGCGCCAACTGGAGGCCAGCATGGTGGCCCTGCGCCGCGGCGATGTGGTGATCGCCAGCGGCCAGCCCCTGGCCAGGGCCAAAGTGAAACTGGAACGCCCCGGTGAGGCCCGCTCGGTGATCGATGCCCTGCTGCAGCAGGGAAACCGCATGGCATTCCAGCGAACCCTGCCAGGCCAGCCCGCCAACCGCCAGATCCTGCTGGTGCCCCGCAGCGATATCGCCAAATTGGAGGAGCTGCTCAGCAAGCCCGGCAGCTGGGTGGTGAGCATCCTCTCGGCCGCCAACGTGCTGCGGGGAGAGAAGCAAGTATTGGCCTTCCCAGACCTGCGACCCAACCGGGTTGTGGTGAGAGGCGGCGAGGGCCTGGCCAGCACGATCATCGAGGCTGATCTACGCAGCCCGGAGGGGATCGCTCGGCGCCTCAACCTGCTGATGGCGGCCGCCTACACCAAGGCCCAACGACTGGGCACGATCAGCGACGGCTTGCAATTCGACAGCGCTGCCTTCAATCAGCTGACTCGGGCCCTGGCCGATCGGCCCCCAGGCGAGCTGGCCAACCTGGAGGCCGTGGCCCTGCGCGATGCGGAAACCCCCGATCCGATCGGGGTGGAATTGCGCTGGCTGCAGCTGAATCGGCCTGTCAAATCGCCTCAGCGACCATGAGCGACAACGGCGGTCGCTGGGCGGGCCTGGATCCAGGCCGCAGTAAATGCGGCCTGGTGCGCTGCGATGACCGCTGCAGTCGCGTGATCGCAGCGCTGATCGCACCGGCGGAGCACTGCCTGGAGCAGCTCTCCGCCTGGCGAGCCGATGGCCTGGAGGGGGTGGTACTGGGCGACGGCACCGGCAGTGGCCCCTGGCCAAGGCAACTGCATCGCCTGGGATTGGCCGCGATCCCGGTGAACGAGGCGGGCAGCACCCTGGCCGCCCGCCACCGCTACTGGCAGCTGCAACCGGCACGGGGCTGGCGGCGGCTGCTGCCATCGGGGCTGCGCCTGCCCCCCAGGCCCCTGGACGACCTGGCTGCCCAACTGCTGCTGGAGCGGTGGCTGGGTAGCAACCTGGAACGGGACTCCCACTTGGAAGCCCAGCTATTGCAGGCCCTCAACCAGGACAAACAGCGGCTCGCTCAGAAGCGGGCACGCACCGTGAAGGCGTAGTCGCCGCCGGGCTCCAGCTGATAGTCCGCCTTGACCAGGAAGCGCAGCAGGGCGTCTTGAATCAAGGCCCGCCCCAGGGACGGTTCCACCGACAGCTCGCCCCGTTCAAAGCACCAGCGGAAGGTCCACTGAAAGCCTCCGGCACTCACCTCGCCCTCCAGCAAGCGCTCGCTGAAGCTCTGGCGGAGAACCCGCAGCTGGGCTGTGGTGGCGGGAAGACGGGCCATGGGCTCAGCCTGGCGTGTCAGCCAACTGAAAACCGTTCAGTCGGTTACCGGCCCGTTCGTAGCCCAGCCGCTGGATCAACTCGATCCCCGCCGCCACCTCCGCCAGCACGGCGGCTAGCGCTGGCTGCTCGGCCGGCGAGAAGCGGCCCAACACGTGGCCCACGGTGCGCTGCTTGCGCTCGGCGGGATTTTCCGCCGGAGCGCCGATGCCGATGCGCAGGCGCGCAAACTCCTGGCTGCCCAGATGGCTGATGGTGCTGCGCAGGCCATTGTGACCGCCGGCACTGCCGCTCAGCCGCAGCCGCAACTTGCCCAGGGGGAGGTCCATGTCGTCGACCACCACCAACAGCTCCTCCGGAGTGAAGCCAAACCAATCCAGCGCCGCTCGAATCGAGCGGCCGCTGTCATTCATGTAGGTCTGGGGCATCAGCAGCCGCAGCCGGTCAGGGCCCTCGCCCAACTCCGCCACCAGACCGTGCAGTTTGGCCTGGGAGCGAAAATTGCCGCCGGCATCGCCCACCAGCTTCTCCAGGACCATGAAGCCCACGTTGTGGCGGGTGCCGGCATACTTCGGGCCGGGATTGCCCAGGCCGACAAGCAGCTTTAAAGCCACCTACTCAAGCCAGGGGAGAGACGTCGGCTGCCGCCAAGGGGGCCGCTGGATCAGCCGAGCCAGACAGATCGTCGCCGGCAGCAACCGCAGGCGGTTGAACCAGTTGGGGATCTGCGACAGGGGCAGCTGCCTGGGCCAAGGAATTTGCCTGGGCGACAGGAGTGGGCTGGGCCACAGGGGCAGCCGCCTGGGCCAGGTAGCGATCGTCTTCTGGATCTAAATCTGGCGTGACCAGGGAGGCACGGAACTCGCGCTCGAACTCGCTGGAGGCGGATTGAAAGCCCTTGAGGGTGCGGCCGAGGGTTTTGCCCAGCTCGGGCAAACGCTTGGGGCCGAACACCAGCAAGCCAATGGCGGCGATCACCGCCAGTTCCGGCAGGCCGATACCAAAAAAGTTCATGAACCTCTGCCCAGCAGCTCAGCCAGCGATGGTGGAGTCCCCAACAGTGGAATCACTAGTAGTGGAATCCCCAAAGATGGAGGGATCAACCGATGCCGTTCCAGTTGACGGTGATGCCCTCAAGCAGCAGGGACTTGTTGTAGAGCTGCAGGATCACCAACAGGAACACCAGGAACAGGGCCATGAACAGCCCCATCACGGGGGTGGTGCCCCAGCCGGGAACGACCTTTCCGTATTCGGAGTTGAGGGGACGCAGCAGGTTTCCCAGAGGGGTGCGTTGAGCCATGGCAGCTTGAGCCTCTCGCACTAGCAATCGTTCTGGGTACTGTAAAGGTCCCGGCCGCCCACCGTGGCGGCCTGACGCGAGTTGTGATGCACTGGCACCATTTAGACGCCTAAAGCCTCTGGCGCCCAGGTCCCCCTGCCCCCCGCCCCAGGCCTCCTGACTCGCTAAGGGAGCCTCTTACCGGGCCCCAGCCAGACGAAATCCAGGCTCAACCTCAGTCCCAGGCTCAGGCTCAGGTTCAGCGCAACCGGCAAACGGCAACCGGCAATCCAGTCCCGCCCACCCCCGCTTTTCAACCCATGGAAACCAGCTCTTCACCGGCCGTATCGGTGGCAATCGCCGTCCTGGTGGTGCTGCTGTCCCTCACCGGCTACGGGGTGTACACGGCCTTCGGGGCCCCCTCCAAGGCCCTCTCGGATCCCTTCGACGATCACGACGATTGAGCCAGTCGCCAGAAACCCAGCTGCCAGGGGGCCAACCAGCCCATCCCCTGCGGCGGGGCATCTCCCTGACAGCCCTGGCGCAGTTCAGGTAGTCCCCTTTGAGGCAGGCGCTGGTCGAGGCCATCGAGTTGTTCAGCCAGGCGCCAGCGGGGGCCGGGATGCCAATGCCGCCGGCAGGGGGTGAGGTTTTGCACCGTCAGCACTGGCCCCTCGGGATCGGGACGCAAACCGATCAGCACCACCCCCGGCGGCAGCGGCGGCAGACCCTGGCGCAGGGACTGCCCCGGGGGTTCGTCAATTTCACCGATCCCTTTGGCATGGCGGGCCAAGCAGCTGGCCGGGCGCAGCCACAGCGGTTCCCGCAGCCGCAGCGCCTCGCTGGCCAGGCCGGCCTGGCTCCAGGGTCCGCGATAGGGCATCAGGGCCAGTCGCAGCCGTTGCCAGCCGTTGTCGGCCCCGGGATCCGGCCAGGTGGGGGCCCTCAACAGCGACACCCCCAGCCGCTCGGCGGTGGCCGA
Source organism: Prochlorococcaceae cyanobacterium (assembly GCA_044356375.1). GTDB lineage: Bacteria > Cyanobacteriota > Cyanobacteriia > PCC-6307 > Cyanobiaceae > UBA5018. The sequence continues at coordinate 72,807 of JBIKWK010000004.1, forward strand.
GGCGCCCTGGGGGCCATCCAGCAGCACCGCCAGGCCCCCAGCGGCGCCACCACCGGCCCGCACAGCAGCCAGCCAGCTGACCACCGTCACCTCCCAACGGGCCTGTTCGCGGGCGCTGCGGGCCACGGCGGGCCGCTCGATCACCCCGCCGGAGCAATCTGCTGCCCAGCGGCTGGCCGGCGCCGCCAGGGGCAATTCCAGCCGCAGTAATTCATGGCGCTGGCGCCAATCCACCGCCAGGGTCAGCTCCAGCCAAGGGCTACCGGCCAGCAGCCGGCCATCCAGCCGCACCGAGCTGGCACCGCAGCGCCCCCGCCACAGGAAGCGGAAGCAGAGCGGCCCTTGCTCCACCAGCTCAGGCAGGCCCTGCCACCGCCAGGGGAGGGGGTGCTGGCGGTAGTCGGCGGCGAGATCCCAGGCATCCCAGAACTCCCCCTGATCGCGGTAGCGACACCAGGCCAGCGGCCCGGCCAACTGGGGCTCGCCGCTGTCATCCCAGAGCTGTTCCAGCCCACCCGCCCCCAGCCGCAGGCTCAACAGCCCGTTATCGAGCAGCCAGCCCTGCTCCAGCCGCTCCAGCCGCACCGGCTGCTGCAGGCCGGCGGCACTGGGGGTTGGCGACAGGCCGGGAACCACCGGGGCGAGCGGCCCCCGCGACAGGCGCTGGGCCACCACCCCCTCCAGGCCTGGCAGCTGCACCCAGCAGCCCCCGCCGGGGGCCGGCTGCTGCGGCAACTGGCCAGATCCCAGTTGCCACCAACCCGCAGGTAGTCGCAGGGTGAGCGGCCTGGCCGGCAAAGGCTGCAGCTGGGCCAGCCACCAATCCGTTGCGGTGTCCGCCCCCTGAGCCTCTGAGCCGGCCCCTGGCCCGCTCGCTACAGCGGCCTCCCCCAGCCAGAGGGCCATGGCCCGATCCCGGGCGGTGCGGGCCTGGCGGCGGGCACGCCGCCACTGGGGTTCCGCCTGCTCAAACACCTCAGGAATCGCCGTGCCCGGCAGGATGTCGTGGAATTGCTGGAACAGCAGCGGCTCCCAGTTGGGTGGCTCCAAAACAGGCGGCTGCCAGCTGGTTGGCCGGCCAGCGCTGGCCGCCAGCACCGACGCCAGCTCGGCTTCTCTCAGCAATCGCTCCAGGCTGCGGTTGTGGCGCTTCTGGTCGGGGCGGCTGGTGGCGCAGCCGCGGTGGAGTTCCAGGTAAAGCTCATCGCGCCACACCGGCAGGCCCGCGCGGCAGGGCTCCAGGCGGGCCAGGTAGTCGCGCAGGCGGCCATGGCGCTGGGGCACAGCTTCTGGACGATCGCGCCACAGGCGCAGCTGCTCCAGCATTTCGGCACTGGGGCCGCCGCCGTGGTCGCCCACGCCCGGCAACCACAGGGCTTCGCTGATGCCGCTGGCCCGCTGCCAATCGCGCCAATAGCTGGCGATGGCCAGGGGATCGCCATCGGTGCCGATCGGAGCTGTGTTCAGGGCCAGCAGCTCGGCGCCACAGCGACTGCGCCAGCGAAACAGTCGATGGGGGAAGCGGTTGGTGGCATTCCAGGCCAGCTTGTGGGTGCAGAACCAGCGCACGCCGGTGGCCGCCGCCACCGCCGGCAGGCCACCGCTGAAACCAAAGCTGTCCGGCAGCCAGGCCAGGGCATGCTCCAGGCCTGGGAACAGCTGCCTACTGGTGCGCTGGCCGTGCTGGAACTGGCGCAACAGCGAGGCGGTGGCGATCAGCACGCAGTCGGTTTCCACCCAGGGCCCATTGATCGGCTCGAAGCGACCGGCCTCCACGGCGGCCAGCAGCCGCTCAAACAGGCTCGGCCGCTGGCGTTGCAGCCAGGTGTAGAGAGCGGGGGTGGAATGGGCGAAATGGAGCTCGGGGTAGCGCTCCATCAGATCCAGCACCGAGGTGAAGGTGCGCTCTGCCGCCTGCCAGGTGTCGGCCACCGGCCACAACCAGGCCAAATCCAAGTGGGCATGACCCAGCAAATGCACCCTTGGGCCGTCGCCGCTTGCGGCGCTAGCTAAGTCGCCGCTTGCGGCGCCAGCTAATTGGCCGCTTGCGGCGCTAGCTAAGTCGCCGCTTGCGGCGCCAGCTAATTGGCCGCTTGCGGCGCCAGCTAGTTCGCCGCTGGTGGCGCTTTGCAATTCGCCGCTGGCAAAGCGATTCAGGCCGCCGGTCACTTGTCGCAGCTGGGCCCGGATGTCGCCGAGCAGATCCAGGGGATCGGAGGCCTCCAGGGGCTCCAGTTCGATGCAGCTGCTCACCAGGGCGCCGTCGTCGTGCAGGGGGCTGCGCAGGCGCAACTCCAGGTTCAACCCCTGGCCGCGCCACCAGCGAGCGGGCAGGGGCCAACGGCAGGCCGTATCGAACAGATCGCCCTGGTGAATGCAGTGGCCATCGACCCACAGCTCGGCCCGATCGGCCCACCAGCGCAGGCAGAGCCGGGCCAGGGCCACCAGCTCTGGGCCCACCAGCTCTGGAGCGGCCAGCCCCTGCCAGGCCGGCGGGCAGAGCAACCGCAGCCGCAAATGGCGCCACTGCCCCCCCCGGGGCCAGCAGACCAGGCCGCGGCGCTGCCAGTCGGGTCGATGCCTCGCCCCCCAGGGATGCCCCTGGGCCGCCCCATCGGTGCCATCGGGCTGGCCGCACCGCCAGAGGGGCAGCAGGTCCCAGCGGGCGCGATCGGGCCCCGGATGCGCTGACAACCCATTCACTGGCAACCGTGACGGAATCGTTTCAATCCTGGCCGTCAACCCTGCCCAGAGCCCCTGGCCAAGTTGGATGGCCGGCCACTGCCCATAGGATGATTCGGCAGCCGCAAGGCAGGTGAGGCTTCCCAGGTGGTGTCGCCCCACGGCGCTCTCACCCCCGTAAGCCGGTCTCCTCCCAGCCCCTCGACCCCGCAGGTCCGACCATGCTCGCCCTCAAGATTTCGGTTTACTCCGTCGTTTTCTTCTTCATCGGGATCTTCATGTTCGGCTTCTTGGCCAGCGACCCCAGCCGCACCCCCAGCCGCAAAGACCTGGAGGAGTGATCGGCCCCCAGGCCGCACCCATGGCAGGATCGCCGCCATTCGTTGAACGCATGTGCGGCGCCATCGGAGGCCAAGGCGTTCGCCCCTGGGCCCCGTTCCTCTGGCCCTGATCCCGCTCGCTGCCTGGAGCAGCTTGCTGGCAACCGCCAAAGCGGCAGAGCCGCTGAGTTATTTGGCGGCAGAGACGCTGGGGCGTTTGGCGGCAGAGACGCGAGATCATTTGGCGGCAGAGACGCTGGGGCCCTTGGCAGCGGCGCCGGCTGCCCAGATGGCGGCTCCGCCGCCTGGAAATCCGGGGGCGGAGCCGCTCGATACCGGCACTACGGCGCCGGCCAATGGATCGGGGTTGAATTCGCCCCCTGGCTTGCCGCCCCTGGCCCCCACTGGGGTCGCTGGCCCGTCAAATCCGGCCAGTGCCGTGCCGCTGGAGATTGGCCTGTCGGCCAACCAGCAGAGCTATGACGCCCAACTGGGCCGGGTGGTGGCCGCCGGCCACGCTGCCGCCACCCTGGCGGGCGGCCAGCTGCGGGCGGAGCGGATCGAATACGACCTCAACTCGCGCACCGTCTACGCCTCCGGTGGCGTGCGCTTCCAGCGCGGTCAGCAGTATTTGCAGGCCAGTCGGCTGCGCTACAGCCTGCTGGAAGGGGTGGGCGAGATCGAGGACGTCTACGGCGTTCTGGATCTGGACACCAGCGCCCAGGACTTCGACATCGACCAGCCGCCCTCCCAGCCCCTGGGGCCCGGCGAGCCGATGGCCTGCACCCCGCCCATTCCCCACCTGCCCGACTGGCAGCCCTACCCCTGGGCCGCCACCGCCTGGGGCGGCAAGATGACCAACGCCCCCCTCAGCGAAACCTTCATCTTCAGGGGCGAGCCCAGGCCAGAGGCGCTGATGGGCCTGGGATTGCAGCGGCGGCTGCTCGACGGCGGCCCCCTGAGCATCGAACTGGAGGGCAACCTGATCGGCCACCGGGCCAGCCCCCAGAAGGGCGGGGAGTACAACCAGGCCGTGGCCAATGCGGGCGTGCCGGCCCAGAGCTTCGGGGAGATCACAGCCGGCGTTGGCGTGCGGCTGTGGCTGCGCCCCTGGCTAAGCCTGCTGGGGGTGGAAGGGGTGAGCCTCAACACCGATCTGAGCTACTACGAGCAGACCTTCCGCCGCAAAAACGCCCAGCTGCTCAACTATCTGGCCTTTGAAGTGGAGGCCCTGGTCGATCCCCAGTGGTCGCTGGTGGGCCGCATCCACCACCGCTCGGGGGCCTGGGGCACCTATAGCGGCGTCAAGGAGGGCAGCAACGGCTATCTGCTGGGGCTGCGCTACCGCTTTGGCCAGCGGCAGCTGCCCAATCGGGCGATCACCGCCATGACCCCGGCCCTGGGATGCCCCGGAATTACGGCTCAATCACTGCAACCCCGCCGCTCTTTAAATCAGCTGCTCGATGAGGTGGCCACCGGCAAGGCCAGCGCCCCCGGCAGCCTCGCTCTAGCCAGTACCCCCGGCAAAGCCATTACCCCCGGCAAAGCCATTACCCCCGGCAAAGCCAGTACGTCCAGCAAAACCAGCACCTCCAGCCAAGCCAGTGCCCCCGCCGGCCAGGCCGCAACGCCAGTGCCTCCGGCGGAGCCCGCGCCCGCCGGAGGCGGCAATGCCTGGCAGCGGGCACAGCGCCAGGAACTGGAGCGCCAGCGGGTCGTCCAGACCATCCCCCAGCGGGTCAGCGACGTGGCCTTCCAGCGCAGCCTCAAGGCGGAGCGCCGCTTTGGCTTCCCCAGCCAACTCACCACGCCGGACACGGTGAATCAATTCGGCCAGGCGCGACCCCAGCAACTTCAATCCCTCACCACCGTGAGCAATACCGAGCTGGTGAAGGGCAGCATCAGCCGCTGGCGGCTGCAGGCCAAACGGATGACCTTCACCCCCGGCAGCCTGCGGGCCGATCGGGCGGCCTTCACCAATGACCCCTTCACGCCCGCCCAGGCCTGGCTGAACTCGGAAGATGTGGTCGCCACGCTGCAGGCCAACGGCGACACCGTGATCAGGGCCCGCCGCAACCGCTTGATCCTGGATGAACGCCTGCCGATCCCAGTGACGCGGCAGACGCGGATCAAAAAGAAAGAAGAGGTGGACAACCGAGTGGTGCTGGGCCAAGACGGCAAGGACCGCGACGGCTTCTTCATCGGCTACAAGGCACCGCCAATCCGCCTCGGCAATGGCAGCGGCAGCCTGGAGCTGCAACCCCAATTCCTGCTGCAACGGGCGATCGCGGGACAAACGGACAGCTATCCGCTGCCGGGCCAATCCGCCGGCGCCCCTGGTAGCGAACAGAACACCACCCCGGGCGACCTGTTTGGCCTGGTGGCCCGCCTGCAAGCGCCGCTACTGGGCTTCCAGGCCGATGCAAACCTGGATATCTCCAGCTTCAATCCCAAAAACATCGCCAACGCCACCCGCAGCTGGGGGGACCTGAGCCGCCCGCTGCGGCTGCCGTTACTGGGGGAGAGCACCTTGCGCACCTTCGGGGCCTACCGCTTTCGCGTCTGGAACGGCTCCCTGGGGGAACAGGATGTGTATTCCGCCTATGGCATCTCCGTGGAGGGCACCGGCAATCTGCGCCCCTGGGGATCCCTCACCGGCAACTATTTCTGGCGCACCGGCGTGGGCAACTACCAGGGCAACAGCTTTGATAGCACCAACCTTGCCCAGCTATGGCGAGCCAACTTGATCGCCTCGATCAATGGCTCCCTGCCCCTGTGGACCGGCAAGGCCCTGGCCGCCACGCCGGATCAGGCCTACCTCAACTCCGCCGTGCCGGTGGTGCCGGGCCTGACTTTGAACGCCAACCTCACCACCCAGTTGGCCTACTTCGGCGATGGCAGCAATCAAAACACCATCACCCTCACCGGTGGCCCCACCTGGACCCTGGGCCACTTCCAAAAACCCTGGCTGGATTTCACCCAGTTCACCATTACCGGCGGCGGCACCCTGCGCCAGGGGGTCAGCCCGCTTAGTTTCGATCGGGCCGTGGATCTGGCCACCCTCAACCTGGCCCTAACCCAACAAATTGTTGGTCCCCTGCTACTGAGCGGCGGCATTGGCTTGAACGTGGATGGCAACTCCGGCTTCTATGGCCAAACAACCAATTCCTACGTGGAGCTGCGCTGGCAGCGCCGCGCCTACGACATCGGCATTTATTACAGCCCCTACGAACAACTTGGTGGCATCCGGGTGCGACTTAACGACTTCAACTTCCAGGGCACGGGCACGCCATTCGTTCCCTACAACCCCAACCCAAGTCCCCTCAGACTGCCGTTCTGAAGCCAGTGAGATAGGGCAATCGCGCCGCTGTGGCGGTCAATTCGCTATCGCGGGCTAATAGCTGGCCGGTGCCATCCCACTGGCCGCTCACCAGCATCAACCGGGGACCGCCTGGCAGCTCCAGGTTCCAGCTCTGGCTGGGATTTGGTCCATCAGCCGCCAGGGTGGCCCAGGCCAGATCGAGGCTGAACGAGATGGCCGGATCGGCGGTAGCGGCCGCTTGAATCGCCAACATCGTGTCGTGGGGGGCCTGCAGGCAGGGGATGCCAAGGGCCAGGCAATTGCCATGGAAAATCTCGGCGAAACTCTCCCCCACCACCGCCCGAATCCCCCAGCGCATCAGCGCCTGGGGGGCATGCTCGCGACTGGAACCGCAACCGAAATTGCGATTCACCAGCAGGATCGTCGCATCGCGATGTTCTGGCCGATCGAAGGGGTGGCTGCCGCCCAGCTCAGCGCGGTCGTCGGCGAACACCTGCTCGCCCAGTCCATCGAAGGCCACGCACTTGAGAAAGCGGGCTGGAATGATCCGATCGGTGTCGATGTCGTCGCCGCGCAGCACCACAGCACGGCCACTGATGCGACTGATCGGACCGGCGGGAAAGGCAGCAGACATCGAAACGGGGCGGCAATGGGGTGGATGCAGAGGCTGATGCCAGCTGGCGAGCAGTCAAGACTGCAGCAGCCTGCGCACATCGGTGACCTGGCCGGTGACGGCGGCAGCGGCCACCATCGCCGGACTCATCAGCAGGGTGCGACCGGTGGCGGAACCCTGGCGGCCCTTGAAGTTGCGATTGCTGGAACTGGCACTGAGCTGGCGCCCCTCCAGGCGATCGGGGTTCATCGCCAGGCACATCGAACAACCGGGTTCGCGCCACTCAAAGCCAGCGGCGCGGAACAGGACATCAAGGCCTTCCGCCTCAGCCGCCGCGGCCACCTGCTCACTGCCGGGCACCACGAAGGCCCTCAGTCCGGGGGCCACCTGGCGGCCCTTGGCCACGGCGGCCGCCGCCCGCAGATCGCTGATCCGGCCGTTGGTGCAACTGCCAATGAAGCAGACATCCACGGGTGTGCCGGCAATCGGCTCCCCGGCCCGCAGGTCCATGTAGCGGTAGGCCTCCTCCGCCAGGGGCCGCTCATCGGCGGGGGTCTGCTCCAGGGTGGGCACGGTGCCGTCGACGGCCATGCCCTGGCCGGGGGTGATGCCCCAGGTGACGGTGGGGGCCAGCACGCTGGCATCGAAGCGCACCTCGTCGTCGAACTGGGCCTGCTGATCGCTGGCCAGGGAGGTCCACCAGGCCAGCGCCCGTTCCCAGGCCTCGCCGCTGGGGGCGGCGGGCCGGCCCTGGAGATAGGCAAAGGTGGTGGCGTCGGGGTTGACGTAGCCGCAGCGGGCGCCGCCCTCGATCGCCATGTTGCAGATGGTCATGCGCTCTTCCATCGAAAGCGCCGCGATCGCCGGTCCGGCGAATTCATAGGCATAGCCCACGCCGCCCTTCACCCCGAGCACGCGGATGATGTGCAGCACCAGATCCTTGGCATAAACGCCGGGCTGCAACCTGCCCTCCACCCAGATGCGCCGCACCTTGAGCTTGCCCATCGCCAGGCTTTGGCTGGCCAGCACATCGCGCACCTGACTGGTGCCAATGCCGAAGGCGATCGCCCCGAAGGCGCCGTGGGTGGAGGTGTGGGAGTCGCCGCAGGCCACCGTCATGCCGGGCTGGGTGAGGCCCAGCTCCGGGGCGATCACGTGCACGATGCCCTGGCGACCGCTGCCAAGGCCATGCAGGGTGATGCCGTGCTCGGCGCAGTTGCGCTCCAGGGTGGCCAGCATCGCTTCTGCCAGCGGGTCGGCGAAGGGGCGGGCCTGGGAGGTGGTGGGCACGATGTGATCCACCGTGGCCACGGTGCGCTCGGGATGGCGCACGCTCAAACCCAGATCCTTGAGCCCGGAGAAGGCTTGGGGGCTGGTCACCTCGTGGATCAGGTGCAGGCCGATGAACAGCTGGGTGGAGCCGCCCGGCAGTTCGGCGACGCGGTGCAGATCCCAGACCTTGTCGTAAAGGGTGCCCGCACTCACGGCGATCCAACCGGGGGAATAGGCCAGCCTAAAACCGAAGCCGGGCAGCCCAGCAGGGTTAACCAGGGGCGCCGACCAGGGCGTCGACCAGCGGCGCGGACCAGAGGGCGCTGATCAGAAGTACTGACCAGGAGTGCCAAGGAAACTCTGAAAACCCCGGCCACGGCCAACGAACTATTGACGCCGCAGTAGTTATCAGCCGTCAGGGCACCAGGCATGGCGGCTTTCCAGACCCTCCCTAGGCAAGAAAAAAAACTCCGTTCAAATCAGGAGAATTGCACCAACGGAAGAGCTAAAAAACACCAAAAGGCTGGCCTTCGCCCCTGGGATACATGGCCCACCCAGAATTTCCCGGTTTACCGGTTAAGGGTTGCTAAAGACTCCTTAAGGCATCCATAGAGAGCGCGCAAACAGCCCTTAGCCCAGGGTTAATCAATTCTTAGCTTCATGCAAATAATTTTGGCGTTCAGTAAAGCGATTCCCTGGGCCACCGCCAAGGTGCGCGCCTCTGCACTCCAGCTATTTCCAGGGCATGATTTCCTTCAGCAGCTCCTACAGCCAGAATTTCGACAGCCTGGATGGCGTATCCCTGAGCTGGACGAACGATGTAACACTGGAGGGCTGGTTCCTGTTCCGGCCGCCGGCCAATAACCCCGTAGCCATCACCGGCTACGCCTTTGGCTCGGGCAGCGTCAATACGGGCAGCTTCTACAGTTATGGCTCAACCGGTTCCAGCGACCGTGCCCTGGGCGGCCTAGGCAGCGGGAGCCTGGCCGGCTGGATCGCCCTGGCCCTCACCAACAACTCCGGCACCACGATCAATGCCCTTGATCTGAGCTTCAACGGCGAACAGTGGCGCAATGGGGGTAATACCAGCGCCCAGTCGATGGTGTTGGAATATGGCTTCGGCAGCACGTTTGGGGCCGTATCCAACTGGATTGCCCCTGGCGGCAACTTCAACTGGACCTCCCCGGTGGCCAGCTCCACTGCCGCCGCCGTTAATGGCAATTCGGTGGCCGGCCGGGTGAGCAATCGCGGCGGCAGCCTCCAAAACCTGGGCTGGCTCGAGAATAGCAACCTGTGGTTCCGCTGGATCGAAAACAACGATGCCGGTAATGACCACGGCTTGGCCATTGACGATCTCTCGATCAATCTCGGTGCCAGCCTGCCAGTAGTAACGATCAGCAGCCTGGATGCCGCCGCCGCCGAACAGTGCGGCAATTCCCCAACGCCCCCCAGTGGCGATACCGCCAGCTTGCGGATCAGCCGCGACGGCTCCAGCGCTGCCGCCCTAACGGTGAATCTCAACCTAGCTGGCAGCGCCAGCCTTAACAGCGATTACAGCCTCAGTACCAGCACTGCTGGTGCCAGCATTAGTATTATCAACAGTGGTAGCGCCGCGGCCCTGATACCAGCGGGCCAATCCTCGCTGGATGTGATAATCACCCCGATCAATGATAGCTCAATTGAAGGTAGCGAAGATGTGCAGCTGAGCTTAGCCAGCTCCAGTAATTACGCCAGCGGCAGTCCGGTGAGCGCCACGGCGAGCATCGCCGACGACGAAGAGGGTGCCGGCAGCATTCAGATCACTGAATACATGTACAACAGCGCCGGCGGGCCAGGAGAATTCATTGAATTCACCAACCTCTCCAGCAATGCGGTGAACATGGCTGGCTGGAGCTTTGATGACAATACCCGTACCCCTGGATCCCAAGATCTGAGTGGTTTTGGCATCGTTAATCTAGGTGAATCGGTGATCCTCACCGAAAGCTCTGCCGCCGCATTCCGCAGTGCCTGGAGCCTGGCGGATAACGTGAAAGTGATCGGTGGTTCCACCAATAACCTCGGCCGCAACGATGAGATCAATCTCTATGACGCTTCCGGCGCCCTGGTGGATCGGCTCAGCTACAACGATCAGGGCTACAGCGGCACGATTCGCACCGAGAACGCCAGTGGTTGGGCCCCCACGGGCAAGCTGGCCAATTTTGTAATCAGCACTGATTGGAAGCTGGCGAGCGCCAACGATGGCCAGAACTCCCGCAGCTCCAGCGGCGCCGACCTCGGCAACCCCGGCCACTTCAACGGCGGTGGCGCCGGGGTACTGCTGATCCAGGCCGGCGGCAGCAGCAGCCTGGTGGAGGGGGGCGCCACCGACACGATCAGCCTGGCCCTGCGCAGCCAGCCCAGCGCCGATGTGGTGATTGAGCTCAATGGCGGCAGCCAGCTGAGCCCCTCGGCCGCCAGCCTCAGCTTCACCACAGCCAACTGGTCGACGGCCCAGAGCATCAGCCTCAGCGCCATCGACGATCTGTTCGTGGAGGGCAGCCACAGCGGCAGCCTCAGCTTTGGCATCAGCAGCGCCGATGCCAGCTACGCAGGCTTGGCGATGGCCCCGCTGACGGTGGTCATCGCCGACAACGACCTGATCGGCCCGCCGCCCAGCATTGCCGAGTCCACCGCCCACGGTTGGATCGATTTACCCGCCACGGGCGGTGGCGGCTGGCTGAGCGGCGTGCTGGACGATCCCACCGATCCGGCCCGCAGCCTGGGGATCGACTTCTACCTGGCCGATCTGGACACCCCCCTGGCCAATCTGCAACTGGGCGTCAGCAGCAGCAATCAGGCGGTGGTCAGCAACGCCAATTTGATGCTCAGTGGCAGCGGCGCCAACCGCAAGCTGCAGATCACCCCCAGCGGCGCCGGCCTGACCACGATCACCGTCACGGTGGCTGACGGCAGCAGCAGCGCCAGCTATGAATTTAGCTATGGCGCCTCGGCCGCCTCCTCGCTACCCGCCAGCAGCCGCTTCCACACCGGCGCCAGCGACGCCTCCAGCGCCATCGCCATCGATGCCAACTGGATGCTGGTGGCCGACGACGAGGACCAAATCCTGCGGCTCTACAGCCGCCAGCAATCGGGCCTGGCCCAGGCGGGCTTTGATTTCACCAGCTCCCTGGGCCTGGCCGGCGGCAGTGAGGTGGACCTGGAGGCCTCCACTCGTATCGGCAACACGATCTACTGGCTGGGTTCCCACGGCAACAACACCAGCGGCGCCGACCGCCCCAACCGGGAGCGCCTGTTCGCCACCGCCCTCAGCGGCTCCGGCAGCAACACCAGCCTCAGCTTTTTGGGCGATTACCGCTACCTGGAAGACGACCTAATCGCCTGGGATGCCGCCAACAGCAATGCCCTGGGGCTGGCCGCCAGCGCCGCCGCCGGGGTGTTGCCCGAGCAGGCGGCTGGCTTCAACATCGAGGGCCTCTGCATCGCCCCAGACGGCAGCAGCGCCTACCTGGCCTTCCGCGCCCCCAACATCGCCAGCGGCGGCAACCAGCGGGCTTTGATTATTCCGGTTACCAATTTCACCAGCCTGGTGGCGATCGGCGGCGGCAGCCCAGGTGCGGCCCAGTTCGGCAACCCGATCAGCCTGGATCTGGGCGGCCGCGCCATCCGTAGCATCGAGGCCAATGCCAGCGGTGAATACCTGATCATCGCCGGCCCCTCTGGCGCCGCTACTGGTGTTGCCCCAGCCGATTTCCGGCTATTCAGCTGGAGTGGCAACGCCGCCGACGCCCCGGTGCTGCGCCAGGCGGACCTCACTTCCCTGCTCAGCGGCGGCAGCTTCGAGGCGATCGTGGAGGTGCCCAATTCGCTTAACGCCGGCAGCTCCCTGCAGCTGCTCAGCGACAACGGCGACACGGTTTGGTATGGCAATGGCGTGATCTCCAAGGATCTGGAAGTCGGAGCTGGTTTTGGTAAACCACTGCAAAAATTCCGCAGCGATTGGCTCAGCCTCGGCCCTGCGGTGATCCCCACCGGCAGCATTGCCCTCAGCAGCTCCTATAGCCAGAATTTCAACAGCTTGATCAATTCTGCCAGCGCCAGCTGGAGCGATAATCAAATACCCGGCTGGTATGCCGCTCGCAGCGGCAGCGGCAGCACGATCGTGGCCGGTAGCGGCAGCAGCAACTCCGGCAATCTCTATAGTTTTGGTGTAGATGGCTCCAGCGATCGGGCCCTGGGATCGGTGGGCTCGGGCAATCCCGGCAATCTCTTCTGGGGAGCGCGCTTTTATAACGACACCGGCCGCAGCCTCGACACCCTCTATCTCAGCTATCGCGGTGAGCAGTGGCGCAACAGCGGTGAAGCCAGCGGCCAAGGCCTGGAGCTGCAGTGGCGCATTGGTGGCAGCGGCATCGGTGGCAGCTCCATCGCTGATACAGGCTGGACCAGTGCTCCCCAGCTGGGTTTCAGCGCCCCGGTGAGCGGCGGCAGCGCCGGGGCCCTGAACGGCAACCTAGTCGCCAACAGCCGTCAGCTCTCCGGCAGCCTCAGCGGCCTGGGTCTGGCGGCGGGGCAAGACCTATGGCTGCGCTGGTCCGACCCGAACCACGACGGCGCCGACCACGGCCTTTCCATCGACGACCTGGTGGTCTCCAGTAGCCCCCTGCCAGCGGTGCGGATCATCCCCAGCGGGGCTGACACCAGCGTTAGTGAAACCGGCCCCAGCAGCGACAGCGTCGATCTGGCCTTGAGCACCAATCCCAGCAGCCCGGTGAGCGTCACCCTGACGGCCGACAGCCAGGTGCAAATCAGCGCCGATGGCAGCAACTTCAGCTCCAGCCTCACCCTGGTGCTGAGCGATACCAATCCCCGCAGCGTCACGGTAAGGGCCATCGACGATGAGCTGCTGGAAACGGCGATCCACGCCGGCACAATTCGGGCCCAGGTGAGCAGCGCCGATCCCGCCTACGACGCAATGGTGATTAGCGACCTGGGCGTGCAGGTAACCGATAACGAGCAGCTCGCAGTGGTTACCGCCATCCACAGCATCCAGGGCAGCGGCGCCACCAGCCCAATGCTGGGCCAGAGCAAAACGGTGGAGGGGGTGGTGGTGGCCAGCTTCCCCGGCAGCAATGGCCTCAATGGCTTCTACCTGCAGGAGGAGGACGCCGATGCCGATAGCGATCCCACCAGCTCCGAGGGAATTTTTGTTTATGACCCCAACGGCCTGTTTAGTGGCGTGGTGGGCAGCCGCCTGCGGCTTACGGGCACCGTGGCGGAATACAGCTCTTCGGCGTCGGCAATCACCGGCACCACGATCACTAGCAGCCTCACCCAGCTCACCAATATCAGCGGTCTCAATTACCTCGGCACCGCAGCTCTGCCCAGCATCACCAGGGTGACCCTGCCGGTGGCTGATGCGGCCGTACTGGAGCGCTATGAGGGTATGCGGCTACAGATCGCCGCCGCCAGTGGCGATCTAGTGGTAACCGACACCTTCGGGCTTGGGCGCTATGGCGAGGTGGGTCTTTCCGCCGGCGGTCGGCTCACCAACTACACCCAAAATAACAACCCCAGCACCAGCGGTTATGCCGGTTACTTAAACGATCTACTCGATAATTACATCACCCTCGATGATGGCAGCAGCCTCCAGAATCCAGCCACGGTGATCCACGGCCGCGGCGGCAATCCCCTCACCGCCAGCAATACCCTGCGAGGGGGAGACACTATCGCCACCATTACCGGTGTGCTCGATGAGCGCTTCGATGGCTATCGCATCCAGACCAGCACTGGTGCTGATTTCAGCCCCACCAATCCCCGCAGCGACGCCCCTGCCAGCCTGGGCGGCAGCCTGCGGGTAGCCAGCTTCAATTTACTCAATTTCTTTAACGGCAACGGCAACGGCGGCGGGTTCCCCACCTCCCGTGGCGCCGACTCCGCCTACGAATACACGCGCCAGTTCGACAAGACCCTGGAGGCGATCCTCAGTTTTGATGCCGATATCCTCGGCTACAACGAAATCGAGAATGATGGCTATGGCGCCAATAGTGCCGTGGCGGCCATCGTAAATGGCTTGAACAATGTACTCGGCGGGAATCTGTATGGCTATGTAATTCCCCGATCCACTGATTTGAACCTGAGCGGTGGCCTTGGTGGCGATGAAATCGCCGTGGGATTTCTTTATCGCACCGACAGGGTGCGTCTGGCCTCCGGCAGCCAAGTGGCGGCCCTGCAAAGCGGAAGTTTTACTCAAGGTGCCGCTCGCGTGCAGCGGCCAGCCCTGGCGGCCAGCTTCGAGCGCATCGCGGCCGGGGCTGCCACCGGGGAAGAATTCACCGCCGTGGTTACCCATTTGAAATCCAAGGGCTCCAGTGCTGGCGGCGCTGGCGACGCCGATGCCGGCGACGGCCAGGGCCTATCTAATGGCAGCCGCAGCCGCGCCGCCAGCGAAATGGCCGACTGGCTAGCCAGCTCCCCCACCGGCAGCAACGACCCAGATGTGCTAATTCTTGGCGATCTGAATAGCTATCTTCAAGAGGATCCGATTCGCATCCTGGCGAGCAGGGGTTATCGCAGCTTATTTGATGCCGATTCCTATTCCTATCAATTTAATGGCCAGTGGGGATCCCTGGATCACATGCTGGCCAGCGACAGCCTCTATAGCCAAGTGAGCGGCAGCGCCAAATGGCATATCAACGCCGATGAGCCCATCATTCTCGACTACAACATAGAATTCAAATCCACGGCCCAGCAAACAAGTTTTTACAACGCCGATCCATTTAGAACTTCAGATCACGATCCACTGTTGGCCGGGTTCAGCCTCACCCCCACTAACCGCCCACCCACCATTATCAATTCCATCGGTGGTGGGGATAGCGTCGTCAGCGGCCAGAGCAATGACAACAGCGTCGTTGGTACCGCAGAAGCGTCCCGCAGCGTTTCCATCTACACCGGTGCCACGCTCCTTGGCACCACTACCGCCGATAGCAGCGGCAACTTCTCTTACACCCTTACTGCTGCCAACCTCACAACCATCGGCCAGGGCAGCGCCAAGTCGATCACTGCTGCCAACACCGGCGCCGCTGGCAATACAGGCACATCCTCGGCCTTCTCCTTCTCACTAGATACCCTCGCCCCATCCGTTAACTCCTTCGCCATCTCCGATAGCGCCCTGCAAATTGGCGATACCGCCACCGTTACCCTCACCTTCTCAGAAGCCGTAGCTGGCTTCAGCAGCGGTGATGATATCACCGTTGAAAACGGTGTGCTCTCGGCGATGACCTCCGCCGACGATGGCATCACCTGGACGGGTGCCTTTACGCCAACAGAAACCATAGAAGATGCGACTAATATTCTCAGTCTCGCTAGTACCTATGCCGATCTCGCTGGCAATGCCGGCGTAACCGCCAGTACGGCTAACTACAGCATTGATACCCTCTTACCCACCACCACCGCGGCGGTAACCGCCATTGCCGACAACGTCGGCATCTTCCAGGGAACAGTTGCCTCAGGTGCCACCACCGACGACAGCTCCCTATCGATCGGCGGCACTCTCTCCGCTGCCCTAGCCACTGGTGAAACCGTTCATATTTACGACGGCACCACTTACCTGGGCAACGCATCTGTCTCCGGCACCACCTGGAGCTATGCCGATAGCCGCATGCTGATCAATGCCCAGAGCGTCAGTTATACGGCTCTGGTCGCCGATGCCGCTGGCAACCAGTCCACCGCCGGCAGCGCCTACACCGCCACGGTAGATACCCTCGCACCAACCGGTAGCTTTAATCCCACAGCCCCCGTTGGATCCACTACTGCCGATGGCAGCTATGGCATCGGTGCGGTGATCAACTTAGCGGTGCAGTTTTCTGAAGCGGTTTTCGTAAATTCCACCGCTGGCACACCCCGGCTGCAATTGGAAACCGGTGCCGTTGATCGCTATGCCGTTTATACAGGTGGTAGTGGCACCAATACTCTCTCCTTCTCCTACACCGTTCAAGCAGGCGATAGCAGCGCCGATCTCGATCAGGTTTCCAGCTTCGCTCTGGAACTAAATGGTGGCACGATCAGGGATGCGGCTGGCAACAATGCCAACTTCTCCCTGGCCACACCAGGAGCGGTGGGATCTCTGGCGGCCAATGCCGCGATTGTGATCGCTACCGCTCCCCCCAACTCCCATCTATTTAGCACTGTTACTCAACTGGAATGGGATCAGGACCTAGATTCATTTATCACAGGCACTACCTTTTCAGGTGCCAACTTCATGCTGGCCGAGGTCAGCGGAACCGGCCGGCCATTCCAGGGCGACAAAGACGGCAATCTCAATGCTAAAACCTGGGAAAAGGTGCGCTTCGGTGATCTGACTGGAGAATATCTACCCATACTTACCGACAGTTCTTATTACTACTATTATGGTGCCGTAAATACTGGCAGCCTGGGGGGATGGGGTCTTTTCCTGGCCAATCAGAACGACGAATTTTATCTGCTAGACGTTGATGGTAACTGCAACCTCTCCCCAGGTATCAATGTTGGCTCCTGGGACTCCTGGTTGCCCAATACCTATTATTTTGCCACCAATGTGGTCTGCTTCCTCGCCGGCACCCTGATCGCCACACCCACTGGCGAACGGCCGATCGAAAGCCTCAAGCCCGGTGATCTGATCACCACCACCGAGGGACCCCAGCCCGTTCGCTTCCTGGCCCGCAGTACCCGCAGTATTGCTCAGCTGCAGGCCCTGGACAAAATGCCGATTCGCATCAACCAAGCTGCCTTGGGCTGCCTCGGCCCCGATCAAGACATCTTCATGTCCCCCAGCCATGCCATCCATTTCGCCGGCAGCCTGGTGGAGGCTGGAGCCATGATCAACGGCACATCGATCCAGCAGCTCGATGACTGGCCGGAGGCTGCACTCACCTACTACAATATCGAGCTGGAGCGCCATGGCCTGATCACTGCCAATGGCCTGCTGGTGGAAAGCTATTTTGCCAACTACCGCAGTAATGGCTTCAGCCGCGATTGCTGGGACAACTACCACGACTACGTCGCCCTTTATGGAGCAGGCGAGTTGATGGAGGAATTGCCGCTGCCCCGCATTCCCTTCGCCCGCCAGATACCAATGCAGCTGCGCCTGACGCTCCAGTTGCACGAAGACAACTTCAAATTGACCAAGCCGGCTATCGCCGCCTCAGGGGTGGATCAGTTCGCTGGCCTCTGCCTGTAGTGGCGGCTTGCGCTGGTTCGCTGCAGGTTGATCAGCGCAGAAGGCTCGCCGTGGTGTCACTGCTGTCAGTCAGTGCCGGCAGTGACACGCCATCGGAGCTGCAGCCGAGGATCGTTTCAGGTGGAGACGGTGTCTTGCAGGTACTGGACGATCCTGACGGCCACCTGGCGATCCAGCTTCCCCAGTTCCCGCTCTGCAGCAGGGGTGAACTCAACCGCCCAGGCCAAGGTTTCTGATCACCTGATCCAGGGGGATGGCAGCTTCGCCAGAACGATGGTGAGCCTCAAGTGCCGCGACGCCCAGGTAGGCGTCTTCCATGTCCTCCATGCCCTGTTCCATCAGCCCGTGACCCAATCGGCCAACTGGAGGCCTTCGATGCGGCGGAACTCGCGGAGGTTGTGGCTAACAAGCGTGGCGCCAAGGGCAAGGGCATGGCTTGCGATCCAAAGATCGTTGGCACCGATGGGAGTGCCACAACGTTTGAGGAACCTCTGAAAAACCTGATAGAATAAGCCAAGATCCAAATTTGAGACTGGGAACGGATGGCCATCCCCCTCCAGTTAGGTTTCACGGATTACGAGCAGACCTACGCCAAGAAGAAGACGCGTCGGCAGATCTTCCTCGAGGAAATGGAAGCCACGGTTCCGTGGGAATCTTTCATAGCCCTGATACGGCCGGTGTACTACAAGCCGACGGCCAAGGGTGGGCGACCTCCCTTTCCTTTGGATTTGATGCTGCGCATCCACCTTCTACAGCAGTGGTTCACACTGTCTGATCCCTTGATGGAGGAGATGTTGATCGACACCGCCCCCTGCTTCCGGCGCTTTGCGGGGATCGACATGATCGAAGGCCGGATCCCTGATGAGACAACGATCCTTAACTTCAGGCGCTTACTGGAAGAGCACCAGATCGCGGAGCAGATCTTTGAGAGTGTCAACCAGAGCCTGAGCGAGAAGGGCGTGATGCTCAAGGCGGGGACGATTCTGGATGCGACGATCATCAATGCTCCCAGTTCAACCAAGAACCAAAAGCGAGAGCGGGATCCTGAGATGCATTCGGTGGCCAAAGGCAATCAGTGGTTCTTTGGGATGCGGTGCCACATCGGTGTTGATTCAGCCTCGGGTTTGGTCCATTCCGTGGTGAGCACGGCAGCGAACGTGCATGAGCTGAATACTGCAGCCGATCGCGTCCATGGCGAGGAACGCGTGATCTACGGTGATGCTGGTCACATAGGCATCGAGAAGCGCGATGCGTTCAAAGACTGCGGGGCTGAGATGCGTATAGCAATGAAGCCTGGTCAGCGCCGCGTGCTACCGGACACCGCAGAAGGGAGGCTGCTCGATCTGATTGAGACGGCGAAAGCGCATTTCAGGGCTAAGGTGGAGCATCCTTTTCGGATCATAAAATGCCAGTTTGGATTCCGGAAGGTCTACTACCGAGGAATCAGAAAGAATGATCTTAAGCTCAAAATGCTCTTTGCACTGGCCAATCTCTGGATTGTGCGAGAGCGTTGCCCTTGTAGAGCGTAAATGACAGGATCAGTGTATCTTGTCGGAATCAAAAACGGCAAAAAC
The DNA here is from genome assembly GCA_044356375.1 of Prochlorococcaceae cyanobacterium. Classification (GTDB taxonomy): domain Bacteria; phylum Cyanobacteriota; class Cyanobacteriia; order PCC-6307; family Cyanobiaceae; genus UBA5018. Next base: position 91,804 of record JBIKWK010000004.1, read on the forward strand.
AACCATGTATCCACTGGAGTCATTCAAAAAGTGGCTGATTGCACCCCCAGCGCTGAAGGACAAACTCAAAAATGACTCAAGCTCGTCTCATTGGCGAAAATGAGGCAAGTATCCCCGGAAATGGGCGGCTTGATCAGAGTTTCCTTGAGTGCCGTGGCCTGTTCGGCGTAATGGCGACAGATCGACGTTCCTTCGGGACAAAGCACCGGCACCTGACGAGCCAACACCTCGAGCTGCCGCAGGGTGGCTTCGCGGCGCTGGCTGCCTTCGGCGCCCTGAAGCAACTCGGCCCAGGTGATGAACGACATGGCGAGGGAATCGTCCTCGCTGAGGGAATCGATCCGCTCGGCCACCCGCGGCGGATGCCGCTTAATCCAATAAATCAAGATATTGGTGTCGAGCAGGTGAATCACAGCGCTTCGCGCTCCTGGAGCGGCAACGTTTCGACCCGCTGCCGCTCCAGCGCCGTTACGAAGTCGGCATCGAAGCCACCCAGCACTTCCATCAGAGCCTGGCCGCGTCGCGCAGGGCAGGGATGGATCAGCAGATCACCCTGGGCAGTGCGACTGATCTGAACCCGATCCGTGGCGAGGCGGAACTCAGCGGGGATGCGCACGGCCTGGCTGTTGCCGTTCATAAAGACTCGACTCGAGAGAACGTCCATCACCACTAACCGACCGTGTGTACAAGGGAGTATATACACATTGCTGCGTTGGGCGGGCCCGGATCCGCAGATCGCGGGCGCGCGTCCGTTGGGCGTCGATCCGGGCCCCGACCAGGCCGAACTCGACCGCCTTATCGCGGCGGCCAAGGAGGCGCGTCAGGAGGATTCCGGCTGAGCGAGCTCCCCAAGCTGCTGATCCGCGTATCCCACCACGGCCCGCGCCACTTGCAGGGCCAGCGCCCCATCCCGGTCGTCGAACAGATCCACCGGAGCCTCATCACCATCCGGGTAGCGACTGGCGGTGGTCATTCGCTGCAGCGGTTTCAGCGGCAGTTGACGCAACGGGGCTGTTTCGATGCCGAGCAACTCCAGGGCGCAGAGCAACCGCTCGATCGAGTGGGTTCGCTCCGGCTCCTGATCCAGAGCCAGCAACACCGCCTTGAGTGCCTTTTCGGCAGCCTGGGAGCAGTGGTAGCAGGCCTGGGCGTGAAACCCTCCATCGCTGGCATACACCGCCATGGCGAGATCGCTGTGGGCCTGACGCAGCCAGGCGTGCAGACGGCCTCTCATGGCGTCTGTTGCGGCTGAAGAAGGATCGCATCGCGGCAGATGCCGCGCCACCAGGGATCGTCGCCCCGCTGACGCTCGAGCCAGCGGCCCTGGCTGATGCCGATCACGTCGTCGGCCAGGCCTGCTCCCAGCAGGGCCTCGGCCAGCTGATCAGCAGCGCTCTGATTCGGTGCTACCGCCAGCAGGTCCACATCCGAGCGGGCATCCCAGTCCCCACGCGCCAGGGAGCCGAACAGCCACACCTCAGCTCCAAGCCTTCCAACCAGCAGGGGCTCGATGCCGCTGCGCAAGGTTTCGATCCGTTGGCCGCGCAGGCGCTGGCGGATTTCCTGCACGCTCGCCATGGGCTCGCCTCGCCGCGATGGATCGAGGTTAGGAGGAGCTTCAGCAGGTTGGGATTCAGGTCCAGTCGCGCATCGTCGCCACCAGCCGCTCAAAGGCGCTACACGGCCTTCAGCTGCCTGGCCGCTCTGGCGCAGCACTGCAGCGTTGCCCCACTTGGGCCAGCGCCTGCGGCGGCAGCGGTGGGGTGCGGATTCATCTCTCTCGCCCGAGGCAGCAGTGCCCTCGCCCGAATCCAGGACGAACGACTGGGGCCCTTGGCCATGGCGATTGGAGTGAAGGTGGGCTTGGCGGTGGGCGAGCGCCGCGCCGATGGCGGCGCCCGGCTCATCTCGCTGGAGCTGGATCGTGCCTGGCGGCGGCGTGACTTGACTTCCTCCCCGGCCTGAAGACCGGAGATTCCTTCTACGCCGCATATGGTGATGCCTCAGTGATCGGGTGGGTTGGCGCTTCACAGCCTGCTGCCATCGCAAGGGTGGACTTATGCCCGGCTCCACGCCCGTTTTGACTCTCCGCCAGTCCGGCGGACTCATCCGCCTTCTGACATCAGCCTTGATCGCCTCGCTGTAACGACGCATTGCTCTGCTCCATCAAGCCCCCGGGTTTGCGATTGAGAGGGGTGTCATCTTTCCTGAACGCGGGGGCAACAGCGACACGTCCGTTCCGTTTGCCAAGCCTTCAACGGGCCGCATCGCTGTGAAGGTGATCAATCACCTGGGGGATGAGGTGATGAAGGTGTACCGGGTGTAGTTAGCCCCTTTTCTTGACCCGCTCGTCCAACAGCAGAGCCAGCAAGAAAAGACGTGCCTCTTCACTCCCTTTGATATTCTCCCAGAGCTTGAAAACACGTTCAGCATCTCGGACGGCTTGGCGTGCATCTGTCTTTTTAGGCTTTTACAAGCCTCAGCCATTTCATAGTGGTCAAATGCGCGAGCTACATATCCTCTGAGTTCTTTTCTCTCTGATCCATTTCCAGCCAACATGCTGGCAGCAGCATGAACAAGGAGGCTGAAGACGGAGTAATACGCTGTAGAGATGGAGCGCTTCAAGGTCGCTGCGTCAGGGCGGCCCCGCTGCTTGTCTCCAGGGAGCATGTTCTTGCACAGAGCCAGCAAGTTCTGAGGTAAACCCATGAATTCAACCCACAACAGGAGATACATTCAGATCATCAGGCCACCCGGTCTCGTCTTCATCATCTTCGTCAGTGTCAGCATCCTCTTTACGGGTTCGAAATCTTACATAAACCCAACGTTCATCTCCCGCCTCTGAGATCAAGCTCTGGATTTTTCTTTCGGCTTGATGGGCAGCTTCTAAGTCGACTTCTTCAACATCGTAAACAAGCCAAACCCAAAGGGCCTGATCGCCAAGGGAATCAAGGTCGTTCTCCACTCGCCAGGAGTGCACAGGAGGGTCCCAATGCTTACTTTCAAGCATGGCTTGATCTTGTCTGTCTCGAGCTCATTCATGCTGCGCGTTGGCATTGCAAACCTCCGTCATGGATTGACTCTAAGCGCGCTCCAGCTGCTGGAGTTGTTTCGCTCCCTAGCGAGCGGTCAACATCCCACGCCCTTACATCTCTTACGTTCAGGGGCTAGGCTGAGTCAGGTTGTTAGCGCAGCTCATGACCCCACAAGCTGAGTTTCAGGCCGCTGTTCTCGATCAGCTTCGCCGTGCGCCGCTCGATCCTCCAGCCCAGGCAGCACTGCTGCAGGCGCTGACATCTGTGGCCCCGCGGGAAGGTGCCGTTACCGCCAAGGCAGACGGCCCGCTCGCCGAATGGCTTGGAGAGCCCCCTGCCAATGCCGCCCAGCTCGAGTTCGAAGCACTACGGCGCAGCTTTGCCCTCCGCCACCAGCTCCTGGCCTGCACTATCGGTACAGCCGAGGTGAACGAGCTCCTCGCCGCCGGCAGCCGCCAGACGGTGCACGACCGCCTCAGGGCCGGCACCCTGCTGGGGATCCTTGATCAGGGGAAATGGCGCTTCCCCCTCTGGCAGTTCGACGCCGATGGCCCCAACGGTGTGATCGACGGACTGGCCCAGGTGCTGCAGGCCCTGCAGGTCTCCAACCTGGCCAAGGCCCGCTGGCTGCAAAAGCCCCATCCGGTTTTCGGCGGCTCCACCCCCTTGGATCTGCTCCGCCACGGCCGCCTCGAAGACGTATTGGCGGAAGCGGGCCAGGTGGGTCGTGGTCAGGATTGATCCACCCCCTCCCCGCAGGACCACGTCTCCGCTGATCGAGATCCTGCCGATGGCAACACCGTTGCTCCGCATCTACAGACCGCAGCCCTATGGCAGCAGTGCTTGCAGCTTTCGTTACGAGGGGCCGTTTTCACGCTTTGATCACCACGCCGATGGCCACTTGCGTGGAATTCACTACAGCGCACCTTCCCTGTCGTCTTGTGTCGTCGAAGTCTTCGGTGACACAGGGCTGCTTGAACCACAGGGTTGCCAGCTGGCCCTGCTGCGCACAACCCGACCCATGGCCCTGCTCGATCTACGAGGCAGCGGCGCCATGCGAGCCGGGAGTGTTGTAGCACTCAATGCCACAGCTGATCGATCGCTGAGTCAGCAGTGGTCTCGCTTTTTCTACGGCACAGCCATAGCCGATGAAAGACCGATCGATGGCTTGCTCTACAGCAATGCTCACAACGGCGAATCGGCCCTGGCCCTCTACGAACGGGCCGAAGCAGCGATCCACTGTGAAGCCGAGCTGTCGCTTGCGGCGGACGAGCTTCGCAGCCGCCTGCTGGCTATCGCCAACGACCACGGCATGACCATGGCCTCATCCGGCTCCTGAACCACAATCCCATGGCTTTCCTCCTCGCCGACAGCTTCCAATCCAGCCTAGAGAAGCTCAGTGGAGAAGAGCAGAAAGCTGCCAAGCTCGCCGTCTTCGAGCTGCAATTGACTTCCTCCCCGGCCTGAAGGCCGGAGATTCCTTCTACGCTGCGCATGGGGATGCCTCAGCGATCAGGTGGGTTGGCGCTTCACAGCCTGCTGCCACCAAAGCGGTGGACTTATGCGCGGCTCCACGCCCGTTTTGACTCTCCGCCAGTCCGGCGGCGAGGATGTTTTGAGCAGCATTCACGTCTCGATCGTGAACCGCAGCACAGCTCGGGCACTGCCATTCCCGAATCGACAGCTCTTTTTTGCCATCCTTGTGCCCGCAGGTTGAGCACACCTGACTGGTGGGCAGCCATCGGTTGATGACCACCACTTGGCGGTCGTATTGCTCGGCCTTGGATTCCAGCAGGATGCGGAACTGCCGCCAGCCTGCATCGGCAATCGAGCGGGCCAGCTTCCTGTTCCTCAGCATCCCCGACACATTCAGGTCTTCCAGCACCACCGTTTGGTTTTCGCGGAGGATGCGAGTCGAGAGCTGATGCAAAAAGTCGAGGCGCTTGTCTGCGATTGAGGCGTGAAGTGCTGCCACCTTCCGCCTGGCAGCCGCCAAGCGATTAGAACCCTTTTGCTTGTGCTTGAGGTGCCGCTGCAGCCGCCGGAGACGCTTCAGCGCAGAGCGCAGAAACTTCGGCGGCGCGATCTTTTCACCGGCTGATGTGACGGCAAGGGATGCCAAGCCCAGGTCGATGCCAACCACCTTGCCATTGGCAGGCAGCGGCGTTGGCTCCACCTCCACCACGAACGAGGCGAAGTAGCGCCCGCTGGCGTCACGAATGACCGTGACGCTGCTGGGAGCCGAGGGCAGATCCCGGCTCCATTCGATCGGGACAGTGCCGATCTTGCTGAGCGTCAGTGACCGCTCTCCGGTTCGGAACACATGGGACATGAACCGAATCGACTGAGCCCCACGACGCTTCTTGAAGCGAGGAGTCTTCACTTTCGGTCCTTTGCGCTTGCCGCTCAGGCTGGCCCACCAGTTGCGGAACGCCTGATCCAGGTCGCGCACGGACTGCTGCAGCACCACATTGCTGGGGTCTGACAGCCAGGAGCGCTCAGGGGTTTGCTTGGCCTGGGTGATGCAGAGCTTCGCCAGCAGGGGGTAGCTGGTCTTCTCGCCTGAGGCGTACAGCTCACGGCTCTTGGCCAGGGCGTCGTTCCACACCACCCGCGCACAGCCAAACGCCTTTGCCAGCGCCATCTGTTGATGGGGGTGCGGGTAGAGGCGGTAGCGTTGCTTCGTACCAACCATCATGCCAACGTTGCGCTCTAATGGCGCAAGTACCATTCAGGCGAGGTAGGCACAGCATTTTGAGGCCGATTATTTCCTTGGCTTTTGTTTCTAAATGCCGCAAAAAAGCTTGGGCGACGCTGCACTGGAGCGGATGTACGGAGTCTTTCTGGGCGTCGCAGAGAAAATGGGTATCTAGCTGTTGGAGCTGAACGGCGAGGCGAACAACTTTGCTGGTGGTGGGGGACGGGCAGCTGCTGGTCGAGTACCCGCCGACGCTCTCGGTCTCGACGCTGGTGAACCACCTCAAAGGCGTCAGCACTCGGATGCTGCACAAGGAGTTCCCTGAGCTGGCAGCCCGTGGCGCACACCTCTGGACGCCTAGCTACTTCGCCGCTTCCGCTGGCGGTGCGCCGATTGATCGGCTCAGGAAATATGTGGAGGCTCAGGAAAAGCTGTCCTAAAGGAAGGAGTTTGTATCCCAGAACAGCCACTGATCAAATTATCCAGGGCTTGATCGACAGAGCTTTGTCAAGCGCCCCGCTCCCTGGTCTTTGGCCGCATCAGTCCGCCGCTGCCAGCCGGCATTGGCGGGCGATCTGCCCCTCCTCATCGGCCGGGATCACCAGCAATTGATGGCGGCCCAACCAGCCCAGGGCTGCCGTTAGTTCTCGGTGCAGGGCGGTGTCCTGTTCGCCGATGCCGCCGCTGAGGGCGATCACATCCACGCCCTCCAGGCAGGCGGCCATGGCGCCGATGCCCTCCAGCAGGCGCTGGCGAAACACGTCGATCGCCAGGGCCGCGCCGGCATGGCCCTGGCCCCGGGGCGGTGGCAGGGCCGCCGCCCGCAATTCGCCCATGTGGCCGCTGAGGCCCGATAGCCCCAGCAGCCCCCCCTGCCGTTGCAGGCCCCGCTCCAATTCGGCCAGCTCCAGGCCAGAGCGCAGCTGATAGAGCAGCAGGCCGGGATCCACCGTGCCGCTGCGACTGGCCATCACCAATCCCTCCAGCGGCGTGAAGCCCATGGTGGTAGCGATGCTGCGGCCATCGCGGATGGCGCAGAGCGAGCAACCGCCCCCCAGGTGGCAACTGATCAACCGCACCTGGGTGGCGGCCCCGTGACGGCGTTGCACCTCTGCGGCCACGTGTTGATGGTTGAGGCCGTGGAAGCCGTAGCGGCGCAGGCCCTGGCGCCGCCAGCTGGCCGGGATGGCGTAGGTGCGGGCGGCGGGCGGCAAGCTGGCGTGGAAGGCGGTGTCAAAGCAGGCCCACTGCTCCAGAGCCGGCCAGCGCTGTCGCAGCGCATCGATCAACCGCAGGGCCGGGGGATTGTGCAGCGGTGCCAGGGGATTGAGCTGCTCCAGCTCCAGGCGCACTTCGGCGGTGATACGGGTTGGTTCCAGAAAGCGCTCGCCGCCGTGCACCAGCCGGTGACCCACCAGGGCCAGGCCCGCTCCATCGCCCGCCAGTTGGGGCGCCAGGGCCGCCGCCAGCCAGTCGAGCAGCGCCTCGACATCCCAGTCCATCGGATGGTCGGCCTCCAAGGGATTGGCGGCCAGGGCATCTCCCGCCCGCCCCGGTGGCGCCGCAGCCGGGGCGGCGGCGGCCGAGGGCCAGGGTCGCTGGCGCCGCCAAAGACAGGCGCCATCGGTGCCATGGAGGGAGGCCTTCAAATTGGTGCTGCCGGCGTTGAGCACCAGCAGCGGCGGCCCGCCAGTTACTGGCCCACCAATTACAGGCTCACCAGTTGTTGGCCCATTAATCACTGGCCCGTCAATCACTGGGTCTCAAGCCCCCAGCGCCATTCGGTGAGCTGTGGCGCATCGATGCCGTGCTCGTGGGCGTAGGCGCGATGGGCCAGGATCGACTCCTTCATTCGCTCTTTGACGTGGGCGGCTCGGGAGCCCAAGCGCGGCACCCGGTCAATCACGTCGATCACCAAACTGAAGCGATCAATTTGATTGTTCATCGCCAATTCCATCGGCGTATTGATGTTGCCCTTCTCCTTGTAGCCCCGCACGTGGAAATTTGCGTGGTTGCGGCGGCGGTAGGTGAGCCGATGGATCAGCCAGGGATAGCCATGAAAATTAAATATAACCGGCCTATCAGTGGTAAATAAACTATCAAAATCCCGGTCGCTGATGCCGTGGGGGTGTTCCTCTGGCGAGGTGAGGGCGAAGAGTTTCACCACATTCAGCAGTCGCACCTTGAGGCTGGGGATCTCGCGGTTGAGGATCTCTACCGCCGCCAGGGTCTCCCGGGTGGGCACGTCGCCGGCGCAGGCCATCACCACATCTGGATCGTCGGCCAGCACCCCCTGGTCGTCGTTGCTGGCCCAGCTCCACAGGCCAATGCCCTTGGCCACGTGCCGCCGGGCCTGCTCCAGGTTCAGATATTGCAAATGGTTCTGTTTATCCGACACGATGATGTTGCACACATTCGTTTCCGGCAGGGCCACCTCCGCCACCGCCAGCAGGCAGTTGGCATCGGCCGGCAGATACACCCGCACCACCGCCCCGCTCTTGTTGCCTGCCAGATCAATGAAGCCGGGATCTTGATGGGTGAAGCCGTTGTGATCTTGGCGCCATACGGTGGAGGAGATCAGGCAATTCCAGGCACCGATCGGCGCCCGCCAGCTGGCGTGGTTAATACAGGATTCCAGCCATTTGCAGTGCTGGTTGAACATGGAGGCGATCACGTGGGCGAAGGCTTCGTAGGTATGAAAGAAGCCATATCTGCCGGTAAGTAGATAGCCCTCCATCATTCCTACTAATGTGTGCTCAGACAGCATCTCCACCACCCGACCATTGCGGCCGAGGTGGCCGCCATCGGCATCCTCTGGCAATAGTTGTTCCATCCACACCTTGGCTGAAATCGCATAGATCGCTTGCAGGCGATTGGAGGCGGTTTCATCCGGGCCAAACACCCGCACCGCATCGGGGTTGAGTTTGATCAGATCCCGGATCAGCTGCGCCAGGGGCACCGTGTTCTCCGCCTCGATTGCTCCCGGTGCCGCTACGGCCACGGCGTAGTTCTCCAGGGGCGGAAAGCGTAGATTGCGGCGCAGCAGGCCGCCATTGGCATGGGGATTGGAGCCCATGCGCAGGTTGCCCTGGGGCGAATGCTGCCGCAGCTCTGGTATCAAGCTGCCGTTGGCGTCGAATAGTTCTTCCGGGCGATAGCTGCGCAGCCATTCCTCCAGCATCTGCAGTTGCTGGGGATCGCTATTCGGCGCCGGCAGGGGCAGCTGGTGGCTACGCCAAAACCCCTCCAATTTGTGGCCCGCCAACGACTTCGGACCGGTCCAACCCTTGGGGGAGCGCAGCACGATCATCGGCCAGGCGGGCCGCACCGCCTCGCCAGTGGTGCGGCAGGCCGCCTGGATGGAGCCGATCCGCTCCAGGGCCCGGGCCATCGCCGCCGCCATGGCCCGGTGCATGGCCATCGGTTCACTTCCCTCCACATAGAGGGGTGCCCAGCCGTAGCCCACCAGCAGGCTGTCCAATTCCGGCTTGGGGATGCGGGCCAGCAGGGTGGGGTTGGCAATTTTGTAACCGTTCAGATGCAGCACCGGCAGCACGGCGCCATCGCTGATCGGGTTGAGAAATTTGTTGATGTGCCAGGAGGTGGCCAGGGGCCCGGTTTCGGCCTCGCCATCGCCCACGCAGGCCAGGGCGATCAGGTTTGGGTTGTCGAACACGGCTCCGCAGGCGTGGGAGAGCACGTAGCCCAGTTCGCCACCCTCGTGGATCGAACCGGGCGTTTCCGGGGTGCAGTGGGAGCCGATCTGACCCGGGAAGGAGAATTGGCGAAAAAAGCGGGCCAGCCCCTCCGCATCCTGGCTCTTGTCTGGATACACCTCGCTGTAGCTGCCATCCAGGTAGGTGGGGCCCAGCACCCCGGGCGCCCCGTGGCCCGGCCCGGAGAGATAGATCATCTCCAGCTGATGGCGACGAATCAACAGGTTGGCGTGGGCCCAGATAAACGCCTGGCCAGGACTCGACCCCCAATGCCCCAGTAAACGCGCCTTGACGTGCTCATGGCGGAGTGGTTCAGCGAGCAGTGGATTGGCCCGCAAATAGATCATCCCCACCGCCAGATAGTTGGCGGCCCGCCACCAGGCGTCCAGGCGGGCCAGTTCCAGCTCGGAAATGGCCGGCTCGGAAATGGCGGGCTCGTGGGGATCGGCGGTAGGGGGAATCACTTGGTATCGCCGCCGTGGCAAGCGGTCGCCAAACACAGTTCCAGGCTGACAGCAAAACCGCCCCCGGGCTATAGGCCCCTGGCCAGCCCCTGGCGGCAGGCGCCAATCCCGGCAGGATGGGGCCCACTTGCCTGGAGCCCCGCCCATGACGGTTGAGCTGGCCAACCCCATGGCTGTTGAGGTGGCCCTGGCCATGGTGGAGCGGCAGGGCCAGTGGCTGCTGCAGCTCCGCGATGACATCGATGGCATACTCGCCCCGGGCTGCTGGGGGCTGTTTGGCGGCCACCTGGATCCCGGCGAGACCCCCCTGCAGGCGCTGCGGCGAGAGCTCCAGGAGGAGATCGCCTGGCAGGCGGGGGAGCTGACCCCCTGGTTCAGCCACGAGCTGCCCGAGCGCCGGGCCCATTTTTTTCGTGGCCCCCTCACCGTGGAGCTGGAGGAGCTCACCCTGCTGGAGGGCCAAGACCTGGCCCTGGTGAGCCTGGCGGAAATAGCCACGGGCCAGGTGTGGAGCCCCAAGCTGCAAGAGCTCCGGCCGGTGGCCCGCTCCCTGGGCTTCGCCGTGCAAAGGCTGCTGCAAGAGCAGTCGCTGATATCGCCTGCTTCCCAGCAGGATGGAGCGACCATCTGACCATCTGGATCGGCCGATGAAAAAAGTCACTCTCCTGGAGGTAGCAGCTCAGTTCGTGGCCCGCTTTGCCGCCGTTTCGGGCGTAATTGCCCTGCTGATCTGGATCACCTGGGTGATGCTGGACGTCAAAAACCTGCAATCGGGTTTCACGCTGCCCTAGCCATGCCGGCCCGGCGCCAGGCAGACGGCGGCGGCCTTCAGTTCTGGTTGGCCGGAGAGGGGGCAGCCCAGTTCGTGCATCAGCCGGTTGGCTTCGCAGGGATCGGCCTGGGCGGCGCCCCAGTGCATGGGCAAAAACACGGTGCCCGCTCGGATGCGCTCGCTCACCTGCACCTTGGCCACCAATTCCCCCCGGCGGGAGCGCACCAGGGCCAGGGCGCCATCGCTGAGGCCATAGCGCTCAGCATCTAGCGGATTCACCTCCAGCAGGGCCCGGGGGTGCTGCTTCATCAGCCGCGGCACCAGGGCCGTACGGGTCATGGTGTGCCAATGGCCCAGGTAGCGGCCGGTGGTGAGCACCAGGGGATAGCTGGCATCCGGCGGTTCCGCCAGGCCCAGCGGTGCATCTGCGTGTAATTGGGCCCTGCCATCGGCGGTAGGGAAGCGGCCGTCGGTGTAGAGGCGGGCCAGGCCCGCGCCGGGGGCGGTGCCGGCCGGAAATGGCCACTGCTGGGGGCCATCTTGTAGCAGCAGCTGATGGCTGAGGCCGCTGTGGTTGCATAAGCGGCCGGCGGTTAGGGCGGCGAATTCGGCATACACATCCGCCGCCGATTGATAGCTGAATTGTTGTTCAAATCCAAGCCGCCGCCCCAGCTCCGCAAAGATCTGCCAATCGGCCCTCGCTTCGCCGGGGGGCTGGCGGAAGGCGGGGCAGTAGCTCACCCGCCGCTCGGAGTTGGTCATTACGCCCGCCTTTTCACTCCACTGGGCTGCCGGCAATAGCAGGTGGGCCACGGCGGCGGTCTCGGTGCCGGCATAGGCCTCGTTGAGCACCACCAGCGGGCAGCGGCTGGCGGCGGCCTTCACCCGATCCAGCGACGGCAGGCTCACCAGCGGATTGGTGGCCGCCACCCACCAGAGGGCCAGTTCGCCCCGTTCCATCGCTTCTATTTGCTGCCAGGTGCTCAACCCCTCCCGGGGGGAGATCGAACCGGCGGGGAATTGCCAGTGGCGCTCCACCTCCGCCCGGTGTTCAGCGACGCCCACCTGGCGATAACCCGGCAGCAATTTGGCCAGGCCGCCGGCCTCCCGGCCGCCCATGGCATTGGGCTGGCCGGTGAGCGAAAAGGGACCGGCCCCGGGCCTGCCGATTTGCCCAGTCACCAGGTGCAGATTCACGATGCCACTCACCGTGGCGCTGCCTTCTCGGCTCTGGTTCACCCCCATCGACCAGAGCGTCAGCACGGCCGGGCTCTCGGCCCAGAGGGCCGCCAGCCGCTCAATATCCGCCTGCTCCAGGCCACACACCTGGCTCACCTGCTCCGGCGTCCAGGCGGCCCAGAGCTCGGCCAGGGCTGGATAGCCGTTGGTGCAGCGCTCCACGTAGGCCTGGTTGATGGCGCCGTTGGCGACCAGCTGCTGGCCGATGCCATGGAGCAGGGCCAGGTCGGTGCCGGGGGCAATTTGGAGGTGCAGGTCTGCGGCATCGCTGGTGGCGGTGCAGCGGGGGTCGATTACGACAATCCGCAGCGACTGGGGTTGCTTGCGCTTGCGTTTGAGCAGGCGTTGAAATAGCACCGGATGGCATTCGGCCGTGTTGGTGCCCACCAGCACCACCAGTTCGGCGGCATCGAGATCGTCGTAGCAGCAGGGGGGGCCGTCGGAGCCGAGGCTGCGGCTGTAGCCCACCACGGCCGAACTCATGCACAACCGGGAATTGGCATCGAAGTTATTGCTACCCAGGGCCCCCTTGAGCAGCTTGTTGGCGATATAATAATCTTCGATTAAAAATTGGCCGGAGCCGTAGATGGCGATGGCATTGGCTCCGCGGCTCTCCAGGGCGGAGCGAATGCTGCTCACAATCAAAGAAAAGGCCTGCTCCCAGCTGATCGGCGCAAAGGGCTGATCAATCGAGCTGCGGTATTGGGGGCTGGTGAGGCGGTTGTGGGCCAGGGTGTCGCCCACGGTGGCCCCCTTTACGCACACCTGGCCGAGGGAGGAGGGGTGATGGCGATCGCCGCGGGCCGTCCAGGTTTCGCCACCCGCCTGGGGCGGCTTCAGCTCCAGACCACAACCCACGCCGCAGTAGGGACATTGGGAACGGGGCAGGGCGTTAGCCCCAGAAGCAGACTCGCCGCCACTGGCCATCGGCAACTCTTCTGGCAAGACAGGTACTACTTTCGACAAGGTTCTAGCAATTCTGAAATAACAGCCATGGCTGCAGGCGCTATTGCTTCCGCCACCCTAGGCAGGGCTTGAATGCTTATGGGCGGGCCCGCATTTACCGCTAAGCCCGCACTTCTCATCAGGTCTGCAGCTCCGACCAGCCCCGCACTAAATACTGCAATACTTGCACCAGTTAAATTATTCATTCTACCACTTTCTGTAGGGCAAGAATTTCCCGTTCATGGTTACTTTGACCCGGTCGCCCTTAGGGTCCTCCACCTTATCTACGTGCATACTAAAATCAATTGCCGACATAATTCCATCGCCAAACTTCTCTTGAATCACATCCTTTAGTGGCATTCCGTACACCTGCAATATTTCGTAGAAGCGATAGAGCAGCGGATCGGTGGGCAGGGTGGGATTCAGCGCTCCCTTCACTGGATAGGTGGTGAGTTCGGTTGCCAGGGCTGGATCCAGCTGCAGCATCTCCAGCAGCTGCTGGGCCTCTTCTGCCGAGGCGGTGGACTGGCCATGCAGCAGGCTCGCCACCCACACCTCATCGCGTCCCATCGGTGCCCCCAACTCAGCAAAGCCGAGCCCCAGGCGCCGTTTGGCCTCCAGCAGAGTGGCGCTAAAGCTGGCGATGGCCATGGTGGCGGCTGGGCACGGTTGAAAGATGGAACCTAGGCAGCAGCCCCCGGCCAAAAGGCATCAACCACTACCAAATCCAGGGGCCTGGAGCACTGCTGCGGGCCTGCGCTGCTGCCTGCTCAGCGGCGGCGCCAGTCGGCGCATGGGCCGCGACAAGGCGCTGCTGCCCCATCCGGCCGGGGGCTGCTGGCTGGACCACAGCCTGCGCCAACTGGCCGCCCTGGGGGCACCGCTCACCCTGCTCAGCGGCCATGACAGCCACCTGAGCCGAGCCAACCAACTGGCCGCCAGCCTGGCCGTGCCCCTGGAGCTGCTACACGAACCCTCGCCGCCCCAGGGGCCTCTGATTGCCCTGGGGCGGCTGATGCGCCACCACCCGAACCAGCTGCTGTTGCTCTGCCCGGTGGATATGCCGGCGCTCGACCTGGCCACGCTTAGGCAACTTTTGCTTGTCGCTAGCTCTGCGGATTCAAGCCAGCCAAGCCTGATTCATGTGGCCCACGACGGCTGTCAGGCGCAGCCATTGCTGGGGCTCTACCCCGCCGATGGGCGCCATCGACGCAGCCTGGCGGCCAGCCTGGCCGGCGGCGAACGCAGCTTGCAGCGCTGGTTGGCTGTGGTGGGTAGCCGGGCGGTGGTGCTGCCGGCGGGGCCGCTGCTAAATGCCAATCGACCGGGGGATTTGGATCAGTTCAATCGTTGGGATGGTTCGTAGCGGGGGGCAGGGGCCTTGCAGGCTTGGGCAAGGATCGGCTGGTGCTGTTTCCCTAGGGCCGGTGAATTTACTTGGCCCCCGCAGTAGCAGGGCTGCCATTGTCTACACGCATGGGCTCAATCGTGGCTCAACTGTGGGCCGCTTGGGTACGCTGCCTAGATATAATTGTGTAGCGTGGTGAATTTGTGGTTATCGGACCCGTGAACCACGGTTATCTTGAGCTGGTCTGTCGCGAGACCGTATGCGGTATCAGGGCTATCAAAGACCTGCTGAGGCCAGTTCACCGTGGTTCACGGAAAGAGATCGGACCTGGGGAGTGGTTCACGGAACCACCTAAGAAAGAGTTGGGAGGTGATCTGACTCCACTGCGTGCTAGCCTCTTCGCTAGCGGACAGCATAGCGAATACAAGTCAGTCTGAGTTAAACCGTATTTGCTGTTTTTTGATCAAAATCTCACGAGGTGACCCTAATGGCGACAGATAGAAACAAGCATGGCCTCTCTCGGCACATACCAGATGGCATCAAAAGAGAAGTCAGAAAGCGCTGTGGATTTGGATGTGTTATATGTGGAAAAGCTATTGCACAATATGAACATTTTGATCCAGAGTTTGCGGACGCAACGGAGCATTCTGCATTAGGCATAACGCTTCTTTGCGGCGGCTGCCATGACAATGTTACACGAAAGTTTTGGTCCAAGGAAAAAGTGCGCATGCACAATGCCAAGCCGCTGTGCATTGAACGTGGGCATTCGATTGATGCGTTTGACATCTCAACAAATCATCCTGTAATCCGTATTGGACCAACAGCATGGATAGATACATGGAATGTATTAGAGGTCATGGGTGAACAAGTACTGTCGATCAAGCCCCCAGAGGAAAGTGGCGGACCATATCTTCTAAGTGGAAGACTTTCAGATGATTCCGCCAGTGATCTTCTGATAATCGAAGATAACGAATGGAGGGCTCCCTCGGCTCAATGGGATTGCGAGGTAGAAGGTCGTACTGTTACCATTAGGAGAAAGATCGGCGAGATTCTTCTTTCGCTGGAAGTAATGCCAGGTATTGGAGTTGACATCAAAAGGTTAAATCTAGCTTATAATGGAGCTCGGCTCTATGGTCTGGAGATAACTTTACTGCAGAAGCTCCAGATGGAGCTAAGATAAGCATGAGCCAGATGTCAGGTATTGACTGCAGAACCGCAATATGCATTGGCAAGACTTCAGTTATGCTTGGACAATCCTCAGGGTTTCTGCCATGTTTCACCGGAACTGTCTCGTATGAATACGCCTTAGAGTTGGCGCCAAAGATACGTCGTTTTGGAGAGTTAGTCAAAGAACAAATGGTCTCTGGCGTTGAAAGTGCTGAACTCAAAGATCTTATGGATGAACTGGGATTCTAAATAGGAATCTCCAACTTAGGTTGATTCCCAATCGCTTTGGGTGCAAGAACCATAACCATTTTAGCCTGGAGTTCAATTACTATGCCAACTAAGATCTCTGCCTTCCGGCCCTTTCTAAACATCCCTCCCAACATCAAGATTCAGTAGACGGGAGCAGAGGTGGCCTCCAATGCTTAAGTTTCTGCCCGCTTCTGATCTGGAGCGTTAGAAGGATCACAGAGGAGAGGTGGAAGCGTAGATATCAGACCCAGCTCATCACACGATAGGGTGCTTGATTTCCCTCTTCAGAGTAAACATCTAAAACCAATGCTTGGTATTGACTTGTCAAACTAATCAAAAGCAGCAAACAAGCCATGGGATGCACAAACTGTATGCCCAGTGTATGCTTGGAGTCACTTGATCAAGCGAAATGCTGGAAATCCATTCCGCAAGCAGCAACTCTAGGGAAGAAAAAGCTGCAAATGCGTTGGTCAGATTGGCAGCTAAAGAAATCCCATCCATACAAGAGTCGAAGGATGTACGCATAGATATAATCCCTCCTGCTCAATACTACGGACAAAATCCGCAGGATATCGACTTAGTCGTAATGTATACGGACACAAGAGAAGAGAAGTTCCGCTGTGGTGGCGGATAGAAAAGCGCTCCAGATCCCGCAGGCTCTGGCAGCGGCTCAAGATCCCGAGCACCGCAACCAGGCTGGCGTCCCCTGAAGTGGTGTAATTCCCCCGGCACCCCCACCCCGGTGTAGCCGGGGTGGGGGGACGCATCTCAGGCGACTGGCTCCGGCTGGTGTTGCAAGAGGTGGGCAGGTCCGTTTCCC
>JBIKWK010000092.1:0-10030 GCA_044356375.1 Prochlorococcaceae cyanobacterium
GAAATGGCCTGGTTGCCCCGCTGGGACCAGGCCCTGGAGGCCTACCGCCCCCTGGGGGATCCCGCCCTGGCTCTGGTGGATGAGCTTTGGGTACTGCGGCCCCACCACTGGGGGCTGCCGCTGCGCTGGAGGCTCCAAGCGGAAGCGAGGCAACGCCGTGGCGGTGGTGCGGCACTTGGGGGGGCTGCCGTAGCTGGACTGGTGCGCGCCAGCTTGGCTTCCCTGCCACCGGCTCTCTACCAGGATCCGGTGGTGGCCAGGGCAGATGCGTTGGCCCACCTGGACGGTCGGCGCCGTTGCCTGTGGGCCGGGGATCGCCAGGCCCTGGATTGCCAGGACCTGGATCGGGAGGTCGCTTGGGGGGAAGACTGCGATCAGCTCTCGGAGTCTTCGGATTCCTCAGCCACGGGATAGATGAATCCTTGGGCGCGACCACTGAGCACTGACTTGCCTAGGGAGAGGGCTTTTTGTGCAGCCTGGGCAGCCTTGGCCTTCCAGGTGGCATGGCGCTGGTTGCGCTTGCCCTTCGAGGTTTTCTTCTTGGGAACAGCCATCCCAGGTTTCCTACAGCCAAACGAAGATCATCCGCTCACGACTTGCCCTTCGTCAAATCGCTAAGCTCCCAGCAAAGCCGGATTCGAGTGAGCAACAGCGATTCTCCGGCAAGCAGCCCAGATCAGCCGGTTCCAGGTGTGATCAGTCCAAGCCCGATCGACTCGGCCCCAAGCCGCCCCGCGGCCCAGCCAGCGTCCACTTCCAACCATTCCCCGTCCACGTCGAGCCAGCTCAAGGGCAGTGCTGGCTTCGATCCGGCGGCAGCACCCACCTACAGCCAGCTGCTGCGGGATCTAACGGCCGGAAAGGTGCAGGAACTGGTGTTGAGCCCCGGCCGCAGGCAGGTGCTGGTGCGCTACCGAGACGGTAAAAATGCCGAGGTGGCCGTATTCAGCAACGATCAGATGCTGCTGCGCACAGCCGAACAGGCCAAGGTGCCCCTGGCGGTGCGCGATGAACGCTCCGAGGACATGGTGGCCGGGTTGGTGACCAACGGGCTGCTACTGCTGCTGCTGTTTGCAGCGCTTGCGCTCCTGATCCGTCGTTCTGCCCAAATGGCCAATAAGGCGATGGGATTTGGCCGCAGTCAGCCTCGCCTCCAGCCGAAAGACGGACCGGTGGTGTGTTTTGAGGACGTGGCTGGCATTGCCGAGGCCAAGGAGGAGCTGCAGGAGGTGGTGACCTTTCTCAAGGAGCCGGAGCGCTTCACCTCGGTGGGGGCGAAGATTCCTAAAGGGGTGCTGCTGGTGGGACCACCGGGCACCGGCAAGACCCTGCTGGCCAGGGCGATTGCCGGCGAAGCTGGCGTGCCTTTCTTTTCGATGGCGGCTTCCGAGTTCGTGGAGATGTTCGTTGGCGTTGGTGCCAGCCGGGTGCGTGACCTGTTCCGTAAAGCCAAGGAAAAGGCCCCTTGCATTATTTTTATTGATGAGATTGATGCAGTAGGGCGCCAACGCGGGGCGGGCATTGGCGGCGGCAACGACGAGCGCGAACAGACCCTCAACCAGTTGCTAACCGAGATGGATGGCTTTGAGGACAACGGGGGGGTGATCCTGCTGGCGGCTACCAATCGTCCAGATGTGCTCGATTCCGCCTTGATGCGCCCAGGCCGGTTTGACCGGCAGATCAGAGTCGATCTACCCGATCGTCGCGATCGCGAGCAAATCCTGGCCGTGCATGCCCGCCGCTGCCCCCTATCGGCCGAGGTAAATCTCACCGACTGGGCCAGTCGCACTCCGGGATTTTCCGGTGCCGATCTAGCCAATTTGCTAAATGAAGCCGCTATTTTAACCGCCAGACGCGAACAAAGCGAGATTAATTCCAAATCCCTAAGTGATGCCTTAGAGCGAATCACCATGGGGCTTGCCGCCGCTCCACTTCAGGATTCCGCAAAGAAAAGGCTGATCGCCTACCACGAAGTGGGGCACGCTCTGCTCACCTGCCTAGTGCCCCATGCCGATCGACTCGACAAGGTGACTTTGCTACCCCGCGCCGGCGGCGTTGGTGGCTTTGCCCGCACCATGCCCGACGAAGACATCCTTGATTCTGGACTAATTAGCAGATCATATCTGCTGGCTAAATTGGTGGTAGCTATGGGGGGAAGGGCGGCGGAAATTGTGGTCTATGGCCCCACTGAGGTCACCCAAGGTGCCATGGGTGACCTGGATATGGTTACCCGTATATGCCGCGAGATGGTCACCCGTTATGGCTTCTCAACCCTCGGCCCCATTGCCCTTGAAGCCGATGGAAGCGAGGTGTTCTTAGGCAGGGATTGGCTGCGTTCTGATCCTCCCTACTCCCATAAAACAGGTGACCGCATCGATACACAAGTTCGCACCATGGCTAAAGCTGCCCTTGACGAGGCAGTGGCCTTGCTGCGGCCCCGCAGGTCTCTCATGGATTCGCTGGTAAATATTCTAATCGAACAGGAGACCATCGAGGGTGATTTCTTTCGTAAACAGGTTGAAAACTATGAAGGCGACACTCAGCCGCTTTCCCCAGGCAAAATCGCTACTTCCAGCGCTATTTAAATATAGAAACAGGTGGGCGGAGTAAGTAATAAGCTGCGCGAGCTCGAATGATAAGTTTTTTATATTTAATTAAGGGCACCTCGAAAAACATGGGATCAGCGCGGGCCGACCAGCGAGACCCATTGCGGCAATATAATTTACTTTGGATGAATCTTATTGCTTGAATCATATTTGGGAGGCTTTGGAAAACCACAATTTTGCCCCCCCTTCATGGAAGCCATTGCGGCGTTGGGCCTCCATTGATCATGGCTCGGGTTTTCAAGGGCTTACCTAGCTCAATCACATTAACTAAATTAAATTAAATTAAATGAAATTAACTGAACCACATTAACCGAGCCGCGTCGGCTGGATCGTGCTAGTTAAATTGTATTAACTAAACCGTATTAACTAAACCATATTAGCTGAAGCGAATATCCAGGCTGCGCAAATAAGTATGGAGGCCTGCGTCTTGAATGGGCAGAAGATAGGCCGGCTGGCCGGTGGGGTTGACATGGGCATGCCACTGGCCCGGGGGAGTGACAAAAACACACCCAGCCTGCCAATCTATCCTGGTTGGATTAATTATATTGCCTTCGGCACTTAGCTCAGTGCCAACTAGCGTGTAGCAGCCTGGTTCACAGTCTATTATTAGATCCAGTGCTACGGACTGGTGTCGGTGAGGGGGCTGGGTGGCGCCGGCGGGTACCTGGCCAAACATGGCCCACAGCACATGGGTGACCGTACGGCTGGCGGGAAGGTCGCGGTTGCCTAGCAGCAAGCTGAGTCGGTTGCTACGCGCACTGCTGGGATCGGCCGCCAGGGATTGCAGCTCCGCCTGGAGCCAGCTACCGGGATAGTGGGTGGCCTGGAAGCGGGGCCGGCTCGGTTCAACCCCGAGATAGTGGAGCAGGGGCCCATCATGCACCCAGTACAACACGCTGTCGCTATGGGCCCGCAGCCGCGGTGTGGCCCCGGCTGGCAGCACGAACAAATCGCCCGCCAGCCAATCGATAGTTAGCCCAATCCCACCTATGGCAGCCGGCCCCTCTCCAGGTGCAGGTCGCTGACAAATTCCAGAGCCGCTAAGCACAAAAAATAAGGAGCTGGTGGCACAGGCGGCAGCTTCAATTTCCTGGCCAGCCTCAATGCGCACAAAATGGGCAGCCAAAGCTGGACTGGTAGCCGGCAGGTCGGTGGCCAAAACCGCACTCAGATCCAGGGGGATCACAGCGGTGGGGCCGCTGGCATGGAGGTGGGCTCCCCAAAACTGCAGCGGGATTGCTTCGGTGAGACCCTTGCGGATCGGATTGGCAGCCTGCCGGTAGTCAAACAGAATTGCCTTGCTGGCGGTCTCAGGGGTGTGGCGCACTGATTCGAGGGGAATTGGAGACTGTGCCTTAACCATTGCTTTGCTGCCAAGCTGCTGAGTCTTGGTTGAGGGTACGGGCCATGGCTGCAGCCTATGCAGTTGGGCCCTCAAGTTGTCTGGGTGGATCATCGCCTGCCCTGCGGGCAGGCTTGGTTACTGTTGAACTGTTTGGAGGCAATGCAAGAGGGGATGATAAATATAATTTAAGGCTCGTAACTGCTAAAGGACATCTCGAAAGTTGCCCATCTAGACCCCCTTTACTCAGTGGCAAACAAATCTCGCCGTTGCTTTTCCGATCGTGAAACCAGGGAGAGATGCAATTTTTTGAGCTGACCATGATCAACAACATCCACTAAGGAAGCTCTGGAGAGGCCGAGGCGAGTAAAGTCCAATGCAGCCCCGATGCCGCAATGATTGTTAGATATTATGATCAGAAAAATCGCGGTTTTCAGGAGTTTCCGCTAAGAAGATAGATGCGTAAAGAGTATAAAGCAACAAGAAAAATCGCTGATTCTCCCCCTGGGGGTCCGAGGCAAGCAAAGCATAGCAATGATTTTCACACCATTGTAGCATCAAGATTTGCTTTTAGAGCTGCCAGGTAAACTTCTGATCGTAAAAATAAAAACTTAGTTGCGAAAATATTATAAATAACAGATAAAAAATAGGTAAAAATAGTATATACTGGCTTCAGCCGCCGGCAACGGCGGGGACTATGCTGACTTCGTCGCCATCGTTAAGCTGGGTTTCTTGATTATCCAAAAATCGAATATCTTCACTATTTACATATAAATTCAGGAAGCGGCGCAGCTTGCCATTTTCATCGCAAAGACGACCCTTGAAGCCAGGGTAGAGAGCATCTAGGGCGGCAATCAGGGCGTCAATACTGCCGGCCTCTACACTTACGCAATCGTCATTGTTGGTGAATTTTTGCAGGGGGGTGGGGATCAGAATTTTGATGGTCATGGCTAGGAAAAACTGAAATTGAAAGATGAAAACAAAAGATGGAAGCAAGAAATGTGTATAAAGGTGAAAATAGGCGTAAACAGGTGGAAGCGGACAGGAGGCAGGCGAAAAAAAGTGATAAAAAAGCGGGGATAGGTCAGTCAGGAATGATTGGATTGCAATCGAAGTGAGCTGAACTATCCACCGAGCTCAATCAAAATGATCAAGCCTTGTTAGCGCTGGACTGGGCCTGTTGCCAGGCGGCGGTAAAGCTGTCTAGTTTTGCCTCAATCGTGTAGGGCTGTCCGATGGCATCGGCAATTGCTTCAGTGGTTTTGAGACCATTGCCAGTGATGTAGGCAACTGTGCACTCATCTGGGTTGATCTTGCCCTGTTCCACCAGCTTCTTGAGCACCGCAATCGTGGTGCCGCCGGCGGTCTCGGTGAATACCCCCTCGGTTTCGGCCAGCAGCTTGATGCCATCAATGATTTCGGCATCACTCACGGCTGCAATGCTGCCGTTGGTGCGATTGGCGATATCAATGGCGTAGGGACCATCGGCTGGATTGCCGATGGCAATCGACTTGGCAATTGTATTGGGCTTTACAGGGGTAATGAAATCACGTCCTTCTGCGAATGCCTGGGCAATCGGTGAGCAGCCTTCTGCTTGGGCACCACTGAAGCGCACGGGCTTCTCGTCCACTAGACCCACCTTGATGAACTCATCAAAACCCTTGCGGATCTTGGTAAAAAGAGAGCCCGATGCCAGGGGGGCCACGATGTGGTCAGGCAGTTGCCAGCCAAGTTGTTCGATCACCTCGTATCCGAGGGTCTTAGAACCTTCCGAGTAATAAGGGCGGAGATTTATGTTGACAAAACCCCAGCCATAGGTGTTGGCAACTTCCGAACAAAGCCGATTTACTTGGTCGTAGTTGCCCTTCACCGCCATCAGCGTGGGGTTATAGATCAATGTGCCAAGTATCTTGCCCAACTCCAAATCGCTGGGGATAAACACACAGCAGTCCAGACCAGCGTAGGCCGCGATGGCAGCAGTGGAATTGGCCAGATTGCCGGTGGAGGCGCAGCTCACCGTGGTGAACCCCAGTTCACGGGCACGGGTGAGGGCGACGGACACCACTCGATCCTTGAAGGATAGGGTGGGCATGTTTACGCCATCGTTTTTAATATAGAGCTCTCGTAGACCAAGGCGACGCGCCAGATTGTTGGCCTTCAGCAGCGGGGTGAAGCCGGTGCCTACGTCAATGGGATCGCCTTCGATTGGTAAAAACTCGCGGTAGCGCCAGATTGAGGCAGGTCCAGCTTCAATGGTGGCCCGGCTGACTCTGCTGCGAATCATTTCGTAGTCGTAGACGACCTCCAGCGGCCCAAAGCAGACGTCTTCGCAGACGTGGCTGGCGGTGGCCGGGTAGGCATGGCCGCATTCCTTGCAGCGCAGGCCGGTGAAGGTGGAGCGGGAGAGAGTGGCCGTCACGGTCGCGCCCAGCAGTGGAAGCAGGCTAACAGCGGCAACCGGTCCTGATCCAAAATCCCGAGTCTGATGATCGGGATTAATTGCGAGTTGTCGCTGCCTAGCCTTTTGCCGCTGCTTAGCCTTGCCGAGTGAATGAACGCCTGCCAGTGCTGGCATCCCGCTCGCTGCGAGCGCTAGGGCTTTTGGCCGTGGCTGCCGGCTTGTTGTTGCTGGTGGTGGCGGCCTCTCGCCTGACGATCGAATGGTTCTGGTTCGCTGAATTTGGCGCCCAGGGGATGGTGCTGCGCCGCTGGTTGCTGCAGCTCGGGGCCTTTGTGGCGGTGATGGGTCTGGGGGTGCCGCTGCAATTGCAACAGCTGCAGCGCTGCTGGAGGCTGCGCCAGCAGCTGGGTGGCAAACAAGTGCCGTCAGCTCCTCTGTTGCGGTTGGGCCAGGGGCCGTTGCTGACGGTGTTGGCGCTGCTGCTGCTGCTGCTGGCCGCCGGTCTCACCTACTTGATGGTGCAGGCCAACGATTTGATCTCCGCCCCCTTCAGTGGCCAGGTGACCAGCGGCATTCCGGTACTGGCAGACCTGCCGCCCGTGCTGCTGTTGGGGCTGGCCCTGGGCCTGCTGCCGCCCCTACTGCTCTACCCGCTCACCACCCTGCGCATCACCTTGGGGGCGGCCCTGGCTGGCTCGGCCACGGCCTTGGCCCGCGGTTGGAGTTTGTGGCTGCCCGCCCTGCTGGCGGTGCCCTTCGGCAGGGCAGACCCGCTCACCGGCGTGGATCTGAGCTTCACCGTGCTGCAACTGCCGGCCCTGCATCTGTTCCTCAGCGTGCTCGGAGCCCAGGTGGTGGTGGGCTTGGCCGGCTGTCTGTGGCTCACCCTCAGCGAGGGCAGCAGTCTCAGCGAGCTGGCTTATCCAGGGCTTAGCCGCGCCCAGCAGCGGCTGCTGCAGCCCCAGCTGGCAGTGTTGGCCCTGGTGATGGCGATCAGCAGTGCCCTGGCCCCCTGGGACCTGATGGTGCAGGGCAGCGGTGTGGCCAGTGGTGCCGGCTGGGTGGACCTGCATGTGCGCCTGCCCTTGAGGCTGGCCCTGGCTGCCCTGTTGGCGATCACCGCCGTGGGTTTTCTGGTGCCCTTGCCGCGTCACTGGTTGCGGCGGGGAGCTCTAGTGCCGCTGGCCAGCACTGCCCTGCTGGTGCCCCTGGTGGAGTTGATCGTTGCTCCCATGGTGCAGAAAATTTGGGTGCAGCCCCGGGAACTGGCCCTCGAAACCAACTATCTAAAGCGAAGTATTGACGGCACCCGCCACGCCTTTGGCCTGCAGGCGATGCGGGTGAATACGCTAAAGCCCAGTCAAAGGCTAAGTGCTAAGGATCTGGCCCAGGCTGCCGGCACGGTGGCCAATATTCGCCTCTGGGACAGCCAGCCGCTGCTGGCTACCAACCGGCAGCTGCAACAACTCCGCCTCTACTACCGGTTTGCCTCGGCGGCGGTGGATCGCTATCCCCTGTCGGCGGATCCGGCCCGCACGGGATCGCAGCAAGTGCTGATCTCAGCCCGGGAACTGGATACCTCCAGCTTGCCCAAGGGCTCAGCCACCTGGCTCAACCGCCATCTGGTCTTCACCCATGGCTATGGCTTCACCGTGTCGACTGTGAACGCTGCCGGACCAGATGGCTTGCCACTGTATTTCGTGAAAGATCTTGGCCGTAGCGGCAAGGTGCAGGGCATTGCCCAGCTGGGCATTGGTGACGCCCAGGTAAAAAAGATGTTACCGGTGGGCAGACCAAGGCTCTACTTCTCCTCCGCCCCCGCTCCCTATGCCATAGCCCCATCGCAAGTGCGGGAATTTGACTATCCAGACGGTGATCTAAATGTCTATTCTCGCTACAGCGGAACTGGTGGAATACCCATTGGCTCCCTGCCCCTGCGCTTGATGGCTGCAGTGTATCTAAAAGAGCCAGTTTTGCTCACCAGTGGTTCGGTGAATTCTAACTCGCGTCTGCTGATCCGCCGCCAGGTGAATCAGCGCCTGGCGGCACTGATGCCATTCTTGCGTTTTGAGAGCCAGCCCTATCTGGTTACGGCCCGGGTAAATTCGGGTTCTGGTTTCGATGCTAAACAACACCAATACTGGATGCTTGATGGTTTTACCACTAGTGGCAGCTATCCTTATTCCGATGCTAACAAGGCGGGCATTCGATATTTTCGCAATCCTGTAAAGGCCCTGGTAGATGCCTATGACGGCAAGGTATGGCTCTATGTTAGCGACAGTGGTGATCCGATATTGCGCACCTGGCGGCGGGCCTTTCCTGAGTTGTTCCAGCCGCTTTCGGCGATGCCCAAGCCACTGCTTGCCCACATTTTAGTTCCCCAGAGCCAGTTCAGCATCCAGGCGGAGCGCTTGCTGCGCTATCACGTAACTGATGTACCCACCTTTTACAATGGTGACGATGTCTGGTCAATCCCCTTAGAGATATATGGTTCTAGCAACACGCCCGTGCGTCCCTATCACGTCACCGTGCAGCTTCCGGGCCAGAGTCGTCCGGAATTTGTGTTGTTGCTGCCCTTTTCACCATTAAAACGCTCCAATATGGTGGGCTGGCTGGCTGCCCGCAATGATCCCCCCTTCTATGGCCAGCTGCAGTTGGTGCGCTTCCCGCTCCAGCGTCTACTGCTGGGCCCCCAACAAGTATCTGCCTTGATCGAACAAGATCCAGCAATCAGCTATCAGTTTGGCCTGTGGAATCGGGTGGGCTCTCGCCTTATTCACGGCAACATGCTTATATTACCCGTGGGCCAGGGTATCCTCTATGTGGAGCCAATTTACCTGCAATCCAAGAATAATGATATTCCCACCTTGGCGCGGGTAGTGGTGACCGACGGCGTGACCTTCGTGATGGAAAAAGATCTCAGCAAGGCCCTGGCCGAGCTGGTGGCCCGCCAGCGGGGAGCAGCTGCCAAACAGCCCCTGGCCGCCTCGCCAGCCGACCAGCCGCCAGCATTGCCTGATGCGCCACCCTGAAAGGGTTTTTCAAAAATTATAGATCTTATTGCTCTCGTGATCTGAGAAGCTTGGCAGTGCCAGAGAAGCTTGGCAGTGCCGCAGATGCACCTTAACTCGCAGGCACGAGATGGGTAATTTAGTGTGGCCCCATTCAGGGAAGGCAAGGCGGCCTTGGCCATTAAAAAGGGGCCCGATGGGCCCCGATAATGCTCAAGACGAGCTGATTAACTAAAGAAGAGCTGATTAACCCAAGAAGAGCTAATTGAATTAGGTGGGTTTGACCAAATCCTGTGGGTTTGAGCAAATCCTGTTGGTTTGACCAAATCCGGCAGAGCCAGGCAAATCGTTTATCAATGCCGATCTACCGATCAGGATACCGATCAGGATAGTGATCAGGCGGCAATGGCAGTCTTGGCATCAAGGGCGCCCTTGGCGTAGAGGGCTGCGTAGTAGTTGATGTCGCGCTGCTTGATCTTGCTGGCGTTGCCGGCACACCAGAACTGCTGGTAGCGATCCAGGCACACCTTCTTCATGTAGGCCCGGGCCGGCTTGTTGAAGTGGCGGGGATCGAAATTGCTGGGATCCTTAGCTGCTGCTTCCCGGACAGCGGCGGTGAAGGCCAGGCGGTTGTCGGTGTCGATATTCACCTTGCGCACGCCATTGCGGA
>JBIKWK010000093.1:0-9992 GCA_044356375.1 Prochlorococcaceae cyanobacterium
CTGCCGGGCGAAGACCAGGCATTCCATCAGGGAGTTGCTGGCCAGTCGGTTGGCCCCATGCACGCCGGTGCAGGCCACCTCTCCCACGGCGTAGAGGCCTGGCAGCGTGGTGGCGGCATCCAGGCCCGTGCTCACTCCGCCCATCCAGTAGTGGGCCGCTGGGGCCACCGGGATGGGGGCCGCCAGGGGGTCGAGGCCCAGCTGGCGGCAGCGCCCCAAGATGGTGGGGAACTGGTGCTCCAGGCGCCGTTGCCCCACCGGTCGCAGATCTAGCCAGAGGTGTTCCACCCCCTGTTCCCGCATGCGCCGCGCCAGGGCGCGGCTGACTCGATCGCGGGGGGCCAGGTCTCGGCCTGGCAGCTTGGCCACTGGACTCTGGCCCCGGGTATCGAGCAGGCGTGCCCCCTCTCCCCTCACCGCTTCCGAAATCAAGAAGTGGGGTGCGCCGGGGAGCATCAGGGCTGTGGGATGGAATTGCACGAATTCCAGGTCGCGCACGGCGGCCCCTGCGCCCCAGGCCATCGCCACCCCATCGCCGCTGGATAGCGATGGATTGGTGGAGTGGGCGAACAGGTGGCCGCCACCGCCGGTGGCCAGCACCACGGCTCCGGCTGCCAGCCAGTGGATGCGGTCGCCATCCAGCACCTGCAGGCCGCAGCAACGGCCCGATTCCACCCATAGCTGTAGGGCGACCACCCCCCGCCGCTGGCTGAGTCCCTGTCTTCGCTGCACCTCCCGTTCCAGGGCGTCCACCAGGGCACCTCCGGTGCGGTCCTGGGCGTGCAGCACGCGGCGGTGGCTGTGGGCAGCCTCCAGGGTGGTGCTGAGCTGGTCCCCGCCTGCCTCCCGGTCAAAGGCCATGCCCATTTCCAGCAGGCGCTGGACGCAACCGGGGGCTTCATGGACCAGCAGGGACACGGCCCGGGGGTCGCAGAGTCCGGCGCCGGCAGCGATCGTGTCCTGGTGGTGGCTCGCGAAGCTGTCCTCCGTTGAGGTCACGGCGGCGATGCCGCCTTGGGCCCAGCGGCTGGCCGAGGGGGGACCGCTGTCCTTGCTGAGCAGCAGTACCCGCAGTTGGGCGGGGAGTTCGAGGCAGGCCATCAGCCCGGCGGCCCCACCACCCACCACAATCACATCCCAAGGTTGGCGATCCAGCCCCGGGTGGGCCCCGTCGTGCCCCTGCTCCTGATGGCTGCCGTTCACCATTGCTTGCCGATCACCATTGCTTGCCGGTCACCATTGCTTGACGATCACCACTGTTTGTCGGTCACCACTGTTTGTCGGTCAACACTCCCTGTCGGTCGCCATTGCTTGCCGGTCGCGATCCCCGGGGGGGCGGGTCTGGCTAACAACAAACTGGCTAGCAACAAAAAAGCCGCCGGTGCCTCCGACGGCTTTTGGGTGATGGGGAGCGTAGGGCCATGGACCCAGCTGTCTGTCCAGCGGGGCCAGCTCCTCCAGGCTCCCGGTGAGTGGCCAAGGGCCAGGGGCCTGAAGCGCAAGGCCCATGATCAGTTCCAAAAAAACATCTGGAGCAAATAGCTCCAGATAGCCAATTTACAAGCTGTAAATTTATTGACTGTAAATTTCTAGACAGCCAATTTCCAGCCGACTTCCCACCTGAGCCAGATCCGGAACATAACGCTCTGGATATGACTTTGGTTAATCGTTTGGTTAATCGTTGAATGTATCAGCGATATTGACCATCGTTGATGCGGTCAAAGCCCTCGTTGAGGGCGATTTCTGCGGGGGTAACGGTGAAATTGTCCTTGTACTTATTGAACAGCTCCGCTTGGCGTTCGCTGAGATCGAGGTTCAGCACGTCGTCCACAGAGCTGTAGGGACCGCCCAGGACAATCTTGCCGGCCAGGGTTGGATACATGCCAGGGAACTGCTGGAAGCGTCGCACCGAGCAGTTGTTTAGATCAATCTTGCCGGCACGTTCGCTGATCTTGTCATCGGCAATATTGCGCCTATCGGCGGCAAATGCCGGGGTGGGCAGCAGCAGGGTCACCAGGAGGCCGGCGAGAACAACACCACTCATCAGCCAGGCAGCCAGCCGTTTCATCACGACACTCCAGTGGTTACGGGACGGGAAAGTTAAAGCGGCTCTGGCCTGGGGGCCACTGCGCGCAATAGAACAATGTTACAGATGCCACTAACCCCGACTCGCCTTGGAGCCAGGGACTTTTGCAGATCTTCAGATCAGGCCTCAGATCAGGCCACTGAGCCGGGGGGCCAGCAGAGCCATCGCTAAAAACAAGCCATCAATGGCCAGGGTGGTGGCCAGGGCTGTACTGGCCACTCGAGCGCTCTGGCCTCTCCCCCAGAGCCAGCCGCAAATTTTGAGTAGCAGGATCGCGGCAAGGATTACCAGGGCTAGGCAGCGGGGTTCGAGCACCCGTTGGGCGGCCTGCTGCAGCAGCAGGGCGGCATCCGACGGCGCGGCATCCAGCACCTGGGGCCACAGTGGCATCAGGCCGGTGGCGGCGATGGCGGCATCGGTGGCGGCGGTGCCCAGCAGGGAGCCCAGATAGAAGGCGCAGCCGAGTCGCCAGCGGCTGCCCAGACCGGCCAGGGCCAAGGGCAGGGCAAAGGCCTCGATGGGCAGGTGCCAGATCGGATGCAGGCGGCACCAACCCCAGAACAGGCAGCCCGCCAACCAACTGCCAGAAAAGCCCACCAGCAGGGAACCCGCATTGCCGGACCAGCCCCGGAATCGTCGTTCCAGCAGGATTCCAGCCGCCAGCAGGGGGGCCGTAAACAAGGTGGCCGTTACGGGCGCCAGTCGCACCCAGGGGGCCTGCAGGAACACCGGCAGGGCAACCAGCAGGGCGCCGGCCAACAGTTCCCCGCGGCTGGCAAGGGCTGCCCATGGACCCAGCGTTGGAGCCTGCAGCCGCGCGGCCAGTGGGCTGGCTTGGACCCCGATCACCAAGGTTGTAAACAAAGTTGACCAACCTTAAGGGGGCAGGTTCGGCCGGGAGCGGGTCCAGGCCCTTGGGCTTGAAGCGCCATATCCAGTGGCCCTTGGCAGTCGCCACTGGCCAGTCATCAGTGCCAGGCCCCCAGGGCAAAGGGACATAGGGTTTGCAACAGATCTGCTTTACTCCAGATGTTCCCCCCGCTGACCTGCCTAGCTATCGCCGGCAGTGCTGCTGGGTCTGGGGCCTCTATGACCCTGGTGGAGGCCTGTTGGCACGCCCTGGTGCTGGGCATTGTTCAGGGCATCACCGAATTTTTGCCGATCAGCAGCACGGCCCATCTCAAGGTGGTGCCGATGGTGCTCGGCTGGGGCGATCCGGGGGTGGCGGTCACCGCGGTTATCCAGCTGGGCAGCGTCGCGGCGGTGCTGGCCTATTTCCGTCGAGATCTGGCCGAAGTGATCGCGGCGGTGGGCAGTGCGGTGCGCGATGGCCGCTGGAGTGACCCGGCGGCCCGGCTTGGGTTGGCGATAGCCCTGGGCACCGTGCCGATCGTGCTGGCCGGTTTGGCCATCAAGCTCTGGGTCCCCGATTTTGAAAATTCGCCGTTGCGCAGCCTCACCGCCATCGCCATCGTCTCGATCGCCATGGCCCTGTTGCTGGCCCTGGCCGAGCTGGTGGGTCGTCGCCGGCGCCAACTGGACGACGTAATGCCCCGCGATGGGCTGCTGGTGGGGGCGGCTCAGATGCTGGCGATAGTGCCCGGGGTGTCCCGCTCCGGCAGCACCTTGACCGCCTCCCTGTTCGATGGCTGGAAGCGCCCGGCAGCGGCCCGCTTTTCTTTTCTGTTGGGAATTCCGGCGATAGTCCTGGCCGGGTTGGTGGAGCTAAAGGATGCGCTCCACAGCAATGCGGTGGGTGGGCCGATCCCGATGCTGGTGGGCACTATTGCCGCCGCCCTGGTCTCCTGGCTTGCAATCGGCTGGTTGCTGCGCTTTTTGCAGCGCAACAGCACCTGGATTTTCGTGGGCTATCGCCTCGCTTTCGGGTTGGCGATCCTGTTGTGGTTCCGCGGCCTTGACGCTGCCATCCGCTGAGCCCATGAACCCTTGGGTGCAAGTCAACCCTGGGGTTTTCAAAGGCGGCTGGCACCCCGCCGGTCAGCTGATTGGGCGCCAGCCTGTCCAGGGGCCCTCCTGCAGTGGACTTCAGCCAGCAGACTGTCGGTTACTCCCCTGCCTGGCTGCTCGCCGTGTGGAAAGAACCCTCCGCCGGCCTGGCCGAGTCGGCTCTGCCCCAGGTCGACTCGGCCAGGCCGGCCGAATCGGCCGCCAGCCCGGCGAGGTCGATTCAGCCGGCGGTGGTGGATTCCGTGGAGGCCGGTTCCCTGGGGGAGGAACTGGGCTTTGAGCCCGGGGATCGCCTGTTGAGCATCAATGGTCAGCGCCCCCGCGATCTGATCGATCTCCAGGTTTTGGTAGCCGAGGAGTTGTTGCTGCTGGAGGTGGAGTCTCCCGATGGCAGCCTGCACAGCCTCGAGGTGGAGAAGGATCTCGATGAAGGGCTGGGGCTGGGATTTAGCGAGGCCCTGTTCGATGGGTTGAAGCAGTGCAACAATCACTGCCCGTTTTGTTTTATCGATCAGCAGCCCCCGGGCCGGCGCCGCAGCCTATATCTCAAGGACGACGACTACCGGCTCAGTTTTCTCTACGGCTCCTACCTCACTCTCACCAATCTCAGTGCCGCCGACTGGCAGCGCATAGAGGAGCAGCGCCTCTCTCCCCTATACGTATCGGTGCATGCCACCGATCCCGAGTTGCGCGCCCGCCTGCTGGTCAATCCCCGGGCTGGATTGATTCTGGAGCAGCTGCGCTGGTTCGCCGAGCGCAATCTCCAGATCCATGCCCAGGTGGTGGTCTGTCCGGGTATCAATGACGGCGATGCCCTGGAGCAGAGCCTCAGGCAGCTGGCCGACTTCGCCGCGGGCGATTTGCCGGCTGTGCTGTCGGCGGCGGTGGTGCCGGTGGGGCTCACCCGTTTCCGCCCCGTTGGCGATGGCCTGCTGCCGGTGGATCGCGCCTGTGCCCGGGAGGTGATTGGGCGAGTGCAGCAGCTGCAGTTGGAATTTCAGCAGAGGCTTGGCAGCCGCTTCGCCTGGTTATCCGACGAGTGGTATCTCCTGGCCGGCCTGCCCCTGCCGGAGCAGGGGGTTTATGAAGACTTCCCTCAACAGGAAAACGGCGTAGGCAGCATTCGCGCCTTTCTGGCGGCGCTGGATGGGGCGACCCGCCAGTTGCCAGCCGCCCTGTCCCAGCCCCGGCGGCTGAGTTGGGTGGTGGGCAAGTTGGTGGCCGAGGCCCTGGAGCCGGTGGTGGCGCGCTTGAACGCGGTGGACGGACTGGAGTTGATCCTCCATGGTTTGCCCAGTCCCTACTGGGGCCAGCAGCAGGTGGTGACCGGATTGCTCACGGGTGCCGATCTGTTGGCGGGATTGGCGGGACAGGATTTAGGTCAACAAGTGTTGCTGCCCAGCGTGATGTTGCGGCAGGGGGAGCCGGTCTTCCTCGACGACCTCAGCCTGGCCGAGCTGGAAAGCCAGTTGCCTGTGCCGGTTCGCCTATTGGCCGATGCGGAGGATCTGGTGGTTGCGTGTTTCGGCGAGTTGGGCAAACCTGCTTAAGCTCGGCCCAACTCTTGAGATCCGGTGTGAAGCGCTCCCTGCTCGGTGCTGCCCTTTTCAGCGTGCTGGGACTGCCTGCGCTAACTGATTTCGCCCGTGCCCAGACGGCGATGTCCGCAGCGCCAGTTTCCGCCGCATCCCAGGCCGTTAAAGCCGTATCAAGCAATCCGCAATCCCAGCCCGCCCCATCGCCCGCGTCAGCTGCCCTGCCCCTGGCCCCCCAGGTGAAGGGAGCCAGGCCCCGGGTGAACACCAAGGTGTTGGCCCCGGCGGCCACCAGCTTGCCCCTGGGCCTGGAGGACCTGGCGGCTCCACCGAGCCTCGGCCTACCCGTAAAGCCCATCCAGGTGCGCATCCAGGAGTTGCGGCCGATCAGCTTGCGGCAAGCCGTAAACCTGGCCGAGGTGAACAACCCCAGCCTCAAGGTCGTTGCCAGCCAGGTGGAACAGGCCCAGAGCAACCTGCGGGCCCAGATTGCCCTCTGGTACCCCAGCTTGGTCTTGAGCTCCAGCGCCTTGCCCACCTACCAGGGCGGTGAGAGCTCCACGGCGAACCGCAATAACGCCAGTAGTTTCAACCGTAATTTCAATCGCACCACCGCCAGCATTTGGCAGATGAATGCCTCGCTGGAGGCCAGCTGGCGGCTGATCGATCCCAGCCGCACTCCCACCATTGCCGCCGCGCGCGATCAGTTCGAGAAGGCAAAGAATCAATACCTGATCGCCCTGCGCGATCTGCGCCTCCAGGTGGCCCAGTCCTATCTGGATCTGCAGCAGGCCGACGATGGGGTGCGCATTGGCCAGGAGT
The DNA here is from genome assembly GCA_044356375.1 of Prochlorococcaceae cyanobacterium. Classification (GTDB taxonomy): domain Bacteria; phylum Cyanobacteriota; class Cyanobacteriia; order PCC-6307; family Cyanobiaceae; genus UBA5018. The sequence goes on from JBIKWK010000093.1 coordinate 6,412, forward strand.
CGGTGCGGGCATCGCTGGTGAGCTTGCGGGATGCCAAGGCCCGTTTTCAGGCGGGCGTGGCCACCAAGTTGGAGGTGTTGCAGGCGGAAACCCAGCTGGCCCGCGATCAGCAGGTGCTCACCGGCTTTCTTGCCGCCCAGGCGATTGGCCGCCGCCTGCTGGCCTCCCAGCTGGATCTGCCCCAAACCATCACCCCCACCGCCAGCGATCCCTCTCTGGTGCTGGGGGTCTGGCGCCCCTCCCTGCAGGAGAGCATTGTGGCCGCCTATGCTTTCCGCGAAGAACTAGACCAGGCATTGCTGGATATTTCGATTGCCAATAGTGACGCCAATGCCAAGTTGGCCCAGTCTCAACCATTTTTGAATATTGTAAGTTCCCTGACTACGGGCAGATCCAATGGCTACAACAGTCAGAGACTGAATCAGGACTTGTCTGGTCAATATGCCTGGAATGTAGACAATTCTGTTGGCTTAACTTTTAGGTGGGAATTATTTGATGGCGGCGCCGCCAGGGCTCGCTATCGCCAGGATAAGCAGCGGGCTCAGGAGAACGTCTTCCGCTTTGCCGATCGCCGCGACACGATCCGCAAGGATGTGGAAGAGAGTTTCTACGAGCTGGAGAAGAACAATCGCAACATCACCACCACCGCCCAGGAGGTGCTCTCGGCCCGGGAGTCCCTGCGCTTGGCCCGCCTGCGTTTTCAGGCCGGCGTCACCACCCAGCGGGAAGTGGTCGATACCCAGCGAGATCTCACCCAGGCCGAGGTGCGCTATTCCAGCGCCATCTCCGATTACAACAAGCGGCTGGTGGAACTGCAGCGCCGTACTGGCCTAGATCAGATTGCCAGCTGTGCGCTGCCCAGCCTGCCAGTCAACAAGCCAGCCGGCTCCTCGGCCATTCCGGTGGAACCATCGCCCCTGATCCCCGGCTGCCAGGCGGGGCGCTGAGCTGGTGAGCCAGCCAAGCGGACCGGGCCTGGGTCTCTGGAACACCCTGAGGCTCGGGCTGTTTCAAGCCTGTCTGGGCTGCCTTGCGGTGATTTTTGCCGGCATGCTCAACCGGGTGATGATCAGTGAGTTGGGCTTTCCCGGTCTGCTGGTGGGTGGCGCCCTGGCCTGTGAGCAATTTGTGGCCCCTGCCCGGGTCTGGTTTGGCCAGATCTCCGATTCCCAGCCCCTGGGCGGTCGACGGCGACTTCCTTACATCTGGATTGGCACGGCCGCGTTTTGCAGCCTGGCCGTGTTGTCGATTCCCTTGATCTTCCGGGTGGCGGCTCTCCTGGCTGATGGCTCCAGATTGGCCCTGGCTGCCGGAGTGCTGGCCCTTTGCGGTCTGTTCGCCCTCTATGGCCTTGCCGTTTCCTTAGCCAGCACTCCCTATCTCGCCCTGGTGATCGATCGCACCAACGAACAGGAGCGACCCCGGGCAGTTGGTCTGATCTGGTGTTTGCTCACGGTGGGGATTGTGGTTGGCGCCATTGCCATTGCCATCAGCCTGCGCAACCTCGATGGCGTCACCGATCCCGCTCTTTTGCAGCCCGTGCTGTTCACCTTCATGCTGCGAGTTGCCCTGGTGGTGGGGCTGCTCACTTTCGTAGCCACCTTTGGCATGGAGACAGATGGCATGGGGGCAGATTGCATCAAGTCAGATGGTATCCAGCTAGATGGCATCCAGCCACAAGCGTCGTCTGCACCTCTTTCCAGTAGTGAGCCCAGTACGGCCCCTGCCGCCTCGGGCCGTGACGATGCCATCAGCCTGGCCCAGTCTTGGGCATTGATCACCTCAAGTCGCCAGGTGCTGGTGTTTTTCTCTTTCCTGGTGATGTTCACCTTGGGCCTATTCCTCCAGGATCCGATCCTGGAGAGCTATGGCGCTGAAGTGTTTGGCATGCCGATTGCCGCCACGGCTTCTCTTAATGCCGTATGGGGCATGGGCACCCTGGCGGGTTTGTTGATGGCAGGATTTTGGCTGGGACCAAAGCTGGGCAAATTGGCCAGCGCTCGCCTCGGCTGTCAGCTGATGGTGGCCACTCTGGTGCTACTGCTGCTGGCCGGACTCACCGGCCGAGTGCCCGTCCTGCAGGCCGTGATGTTGCTTTTCGGCCTAGCGGCCGGCATTGCCACCAACAGTTCATTGGTGCTGATGCTGGATCTCACCCTGCCCCAGGCGGCCGGCACATTTGTAGGGGTGTGGGGCCTTGCCCAGGCCCTCTCGAGGGCCCTGGGCAAAGTGCTTGGTGGAGGTCTGCTCGACTTGGGGCGTTGGCTTCAGGCGATTTTGCACCTGGGCAGTTCTGCCTATCCTGCATATGCCCTAGTACTGGCGGTTGAGATCCTGGTGGCGATCGGTGCATTGGTTTTGCTGGCACGGTTGAATCTGCGCCAGTTCAGGGAGGATACGGGGCGCAGCCTCGTCAGGGTTTTGTCCCTTGAGCTCGGATGACCACCGAACCCCCATCAGCAGTTCTGGATCCGGGCCTCAGCGATTTGATCGATCAAGTGGCCGAGCGGCAGCGGCTTGATTTTGGCCACATGGTCTCCGATGTCAAAGCCGATGGCAGCCTGATTACCGCCTGCGACCGCTGGAGTGATGCCACCCTGGTGGCCGGTTTGACCGCTCTCTATCCAGACCAGGGCGTGCTCAGTGAGGAAGGGCGGCAGTTGGTGCCCACCACTGAGGCCTTCTGGGTGGTGGATCCCCTCGACGGCACCACAAACTTTGCGGCTGGCATTCCCTACTGGGCCATATCCCTAGCTCGCTTTGAGCAGGGAGTGCCAGTCTTTGCCGTACTCGACGTGCCTCCCCTGCGCCAGCGTATCTGGGCGATCCGAGGTCAGGGGGCCTGGCGCAATGGCAGGCGTTTGCATCCCCCGGCACTGCAGGCTCACCCTGCGGGCTGTGCCTCCCTCTGTAGCCGATCCATCGGCGTTCTGCAGAAGCTGCCCAACCAGCGCTTCCCAGGCAAGATTCGCCTGTTGGGGGTGGCCAGTCTGAATTTGGTCAGCGTCGCTATGGGGCAGACCGTGGCGGCTTTGGAAGCGACGCCAAAGATCTGGGACCTGGCGGCAGCCTGGCTGATACTCACGGAATTGGGCTGTCCGGTGACTTGGTTACGGCGGCACCCCGGTGGCATCCCGGCGGGCACCGACCTGGGGGATGCTGATTTTCCAGTGCTGGCGGCGGATCGAGAGGAGACACTGAGTCGATTTATGCCATGGGGGGAGGCGCTGGTGGCTTGAGGTGGGCGTTGTCACGAAGGGAGCTTGAGAAGTGTTAAGGCAGTGGATAGGCGGGAGCCCGTGGCTTTGACCAGTGTGAATTGGCAGAGGAGCGCGGCAGAGGAGCTCTAGATAGCTGGGCTTCCGCCTCATTGCTTGCCTGCGCGACGGCCTCCCCCTCCCTACCTATGTGTCTATTTGTAACAGCGGTAGCTTGGGCGACAGAGCCCTCCCAAGCTGCCGCTGCCTTTGTGCGTGTCTATTTGTAACAGCGGCAGTTTGTGCGCTTTTCCCCCTTACATCCACTGCGTCGGTTTCACTGTCCTCCTGACTTCCCCAGCTCCAAGCCCCCGGCTCCCAGTT
>JBIKWK010000131.1:0-2748 GCA_044356375.1 Prochlorococcaceae cyanobacterium
AGTAATGCCATCGCTGCTGCCAGATCCCTGAACTGCTCAGCTCAAGCCGCCAATTCCTTGACCCCTCAGCGTTAAGCGATCAGGGGTGGATTGCTGCGGTGGGCGCCTCGCCCTCTGAACGGGTACCATCGTTCATCAGCACCGCTACAAGGAGCAGGTACCAGGCTGAATGCGCACCCTGCGGCGCATGCGCGCATCCGGGATCGCCTTGAGGTGGCTGATCAAGTCGAGATCGGTTACGGCAGAACGGACTTTGAATCAGCCCTGATGGCGGCGGGGAGCAGGGCCCTGGCGGTTTCCACCTTTTGGTAAAGAACAAAAAACCTGATCAATCGAATCGTGCTCGTATCTGACATCCTTTGTACAAGCGCCTGCAGAAGTGATCATGCCGCCATCCGACCAAGTTGCTGAACTGGCTACCAACACACTTCTGCGAGGCCGGAACACTGTGGTGGAACCTGACCGAGTACTCGCCTCTGCGCTGGAGGGACTCGCCACGCCCGCCTCTGCAGAAGGTGACGGCAGCCAGGTGACGACGAAGCTATGCCGGAGCGCCAGTGAGCTCAGCCGCACGCTGCAGAGCGGTGCAGCCCTTTCCGCTGGACTAGGACCACTACCCATTCCCCTGCTGCAAGCCCGCCAACAATTTCTGGATTCGTTGCACACCACGGTGTTCAGTCTGTCCTTGGTGGTGCAGGCCCGGCGGGTGGTTCGCGCTCTGGAGGTGGTGGAGCCGCAGCTGCGGGCCGATATCCCAGTGCCACAAGATGTGGCAGCCCTCGACGCCTTCGTGGCGAAACACGGCGACAGCTACGTTCGCTCGGTCCGCATAGGCGGAGAAGTGCAGGGGGTATACACGTTCTATGCCCAGTCGCGGGACCAGGCCCGCCAGGTGGAGCAATCTTTCAGCGCTGTGCTGCCGGTGGGCGGCCTCATCCTGGGGCCCGAGCTGAACAAGAACCTGGCTGAGGTGTCCCGTCAGGCAAGTGTGAATGCAGACTTCAAAGTAATGGTTCGAGGCCTCCGCCAGTCGCCCCGGATAGGCCCAGACGACCTCGTGAGCTTTGCCACCGGGTTCCCAGCGATGGAACTGGATCAGCCCGAGCTGCTGTCACTGGAGACCCGTGGCTACGCAACGTTGGCGGAGCTGCAGAGAACATTCGCTGTTGTTGAAAAAAACCGCATTGTCTTCCTTGGCAGCTCGTTTGGCCAGGAGGGGCTGTTCCGCAAGCGTCTGCGTTTGCAGGAAATCCGCAACCAGAGCCAATGGGTGAAGGAAACCTATGCGCTCTATGGCATCGATCCTGATCCGTGCCTGGCAACCAACCGCGTTCAGCTGAACGCCGACCTGCAGACGATCAATACCCTGGTGCAGAGTTACAACGATGCTCCCTCCACCCCACTGTCTGAACCAGATCTGTCTTCTCTCACCACAGGCAGCCCACGGCTGAATGTGCGGATCGTGGACGGAGAGCTTATGGGCGGCAATGGCGGAGAGCCATTCCTTTATGACGACCGAGCGCATGCAGTGGAGCGCAGGCAACGGTTGGTCTCTGTGGGCCTCAGAGCAGGGGGTAGGGTGGATCAGATAACGCTGAAATACAAGCAGAGCGCTGGTCTTTTCGCAGAACAGGAGAATCGCTGGGACGGGCGGTTCGGTGGCGGCGGGGGCAGTGATAAGGGATCCATCGAGCTGGCCGAGGGGATCAGCATCGAGCAGATCAAGGCGATCACAGGAAGGCGCGTCGATCAGCTTTGGCTTACCACCGGAGACGGCCAAACCATAGGGGGTGGCGGTAACGCAGGCAACCGCACGTTGGACTGGAAGAGGCCCACCAACGCCGTGGTTTTGGGCTTCAAGGGGCGGAGCAAAGCGGAACTGGATGCGCTGCAGGCCGTCATTGCCGAGTTCGGTCCTTTGCGTTGGGAACCGGTGCTTGAGGAGGAGGATTTCTGAAGCTGAATCGCACCATCCAGCTTCAACACTGGCGGGCTCGCGACGGGAGCGGGAGGGCCGAGCGGCAGTTCATGGGGTAGCCGTCCCAGGAGCCGCCGCGCAGCAGCCTCGATTGGGGCCGTTTGTATAGCTGTGCTGGCCGTTGTAGTTGGCCAGCTCCGGGCTGATCGTTTCTCCAAATCGAAACGGTGCTGCTCTACCTGCTCGCCTCCCTACTGCGTCCCATCCCCTATAAACGCTGGCGCAAGTAAGCCAGTCCGCCCTGGCTCTAGCTCCGTGAGGCCAGGTCAGGCAAGCAGGCGGATTGCACGCCAGAGGCTGCACCACAGCTATTGTTTCGTACAGCTTGTAGGACAACGGCATGCAGGTGATCAGCTTTTCGGAGGCCCGCGAAAGCTTCAAGGCGGTGCTGGATCGGGTGGAGGCCGATGCGGATGTCACCCTGATCACCCGGCGGCATGCCAAGGGGGCGGTGGTGATGTCGCTTGACACTTACAACAACCTGATGGAAACCGTGCATCTGCTGCGCTCCCCCGCCAATGCCTCTCATCTGCAGCGGTCCCTGGAGCAGGCCGGGCGGGGCGAGCTGCTGGAGCATGGGCTGATCGATCCTGATGATGTAAATGCCAGCGATTGAGCGGCTGGCCTGGACGGCCGCAGCCTGGGACGACTACCTCCACTGGCAGGCCCAGGACCGCAGGCAGCTTCGACGCATCAACCAGCTAATCCAGGCCTGCCTGCGCGATCCTTTCGCTGGCATCGACAAACCCGAGCCCCTGCGTGAAAACCTT
>JBIKWK010000005.1:0-103889 GCA_044356375.1 Prochlorococcaceae cyanobacterium
CTTCGGCGGCGATGGCGCGGATGTCCTCCACCGTTCGCTGGCCATAGGGCACCCTGGCGGTATCGCCCAAATAGAGGCAAGGGGTGTGGGGATGGCGGGCGTGCACTTGGCGCAGCACGGTGAGACCACCCAGCCCGCTGTCGAACAGACCTACCAGCAGTGTCATGGCAATCCTTTGGCGGTGGTTTGGAGATAGGTCAGGACGCCGGTGGCGAGGGCCACGGCCATCCGCCGACGGAAGTTGGCATCCATCAAGCGCGGGGCATCGAGGGCACCGGTGACAAAGCCCATCTCCACCAGGGTGGAGGGCATCACCGTGCGCCGAATCACGAAGAACCGGGCGGTGCGCACGCCCCGATCCGGCGATCCCGGCGAAATCGCCAACATCTGTTGCTGCACCGCAGCCGCCAGGCTCCTGGCGCGATTGCCGGCGGGCTCGAAATAAAAACTCTCGATGCCGTTGACGTCGGGCCGCATCATGCTCAGAGCATTGGCATGCACGCTCAAAAACACGTCGGCGCCACTGCTGTTGGCCAGGGCCACCCGAGGTGGCAGGTCCACATCCACCTCGGTGGTGCGGGTAAGCACCACCTCCACCCCCCGGGATTGGAGCAGCCTCGCCAGCTGCAGGCTCACATCCAGCACCACATCGGTTTCCCGCAGGCCAGCGATGCCCACGGCGCCAGGATCCGGGCCGCCGTGGCCGGGGTCGATCACCACCTTGAAGCGACCGCGGGGCACCAGGGGCAAACCGTCGGCGGAAAGGGGGCCAGCAGCCGTGGGAAACAGGGCTTGCCTGGGTTGGGGGCGCCAACCGCCAATGCCAGAGGCACTATTCATGCCGCTGGCCAGGCCCATGCCGTTGGCGCTGTCCAGGCCGCCGGTAACGCCAGGACTGCCGGCAGGGCCGCTGGAAATACCGCCGGCAAGGCCACTTTCACTACCAGTGGCGCTGGCCCCGGCGCCGCTGGCGCTGTCAATGCCACTTGCATTGCCACTTGAACTGGCGTTGGCGCTGGACCAGGGTCTGGCGGCGCTGGGCCTGCTGGCAACCTCGATGCTGCCCTCGCCCTGGGCGATGGGGCCGGCGGCGGCTATCCCCTTGAACTCCATCTTCCAGCGGTCGCGGGCCGTTCCCACCAGGCGCAAATCGCCGGGATCCAGCCTTACCCCAGGGGCAAATTCCAACACCAATCGTGTAGTGCTGGCATCGGGCTGGCCGATGCGCACCTGACGCAGATCACCGCTGCCATTCACTGAACGGCTGCGGGAGGGCGCACCGGGCAGGTCAATCCACACCCGAGGGCCCCTGGCACCGGCTCCGGCCTCGTAAAAGGCCAGCGGATTGATATTCACACTGGTGCGCAATTCCAAAACTCCCTGGCCCGTCAGCCGCCAGGCCGCCAGGCTCGAGGCCCAGGCTGGCCGCAGGCTGGCCAGATCGGCCAGCAACAGCAGGGGCAGCAACAACCGGGCCGGCAATCCCATCAGTCGTTCAGAACAGGGCCGGGCGGCGGTGCTGCAGGCTGGGCATCTGGTTGCGCACCCGCTGCACGTGGGCCAGATCGACCGGGGCGATCGCCAGGCCGGGCGCCACGCCGGCATCGGCCAGCACCGTGCCCCAGGGGTCGATCACCAGGGCATGGCCATGGGTGTGGCGGCGGTCGTAGTTGATGCCGGTCTGGGCGGGGGCGATCACATAAGCGGTGTTCTCGATCGCCCTGGCCTGCAGCAGCACCTGCCAGTGGTCCTTGCCCGTATAGGCGGTGAAGGCCGCCGGCACCATCAGCAGGTCGGCTCCGCTGGCAGCCAGATGGCGATAGAGCTCGGGAAAGCGCACGTCGTAACAGATGGAGAGGCCCACCCGCCCCAGACCGCTCACCTCGGCGACGGGGGGCAGCTGATCCCCTGGCGTCACATTGGAAGACTCCCGATAGGTGTTGCCATCGGGAAGATCCACATCAAACAGGTGGATTTTGTCGTAGCGGGCCAGCAGCTGCCCCTCCTGGCTCACCAGTTCCGCCCGGTTGAAGGTGTGGCCCGGGCCCGCCGGCACGGGGAAGCCTCCCCCCAGCAAGGTCACCTGGTAGCGCCGGGCCATGGTGACCAGAAATTGGCCGCAGCGTTCCGCCAGGCTCGCCGCCAGCTCCAGGCGGCGCTGGTCAGAGCCCATGAAGGCGAAATTTTCCGGCAGGCCCACCAGTTCGGCGCCTCGGCGGGCCGCCAGCTCAATCAGCTCCTCCGCTGCGGCGAAATTGATATCCGGGTCGGGGGTGCTGGTGAGTTGCACCGCTGCCACCAGAACACTGCTCACCGGCCCATCCGTCCATACGGCCGAAATCGTAGGGGGAGGCCTCCAAAAGCCAGTATTTCCGAGGGCCACTGTCGCCAGGGTGCCCCAGCCGCCAGGGTGCCACTGTCGCCAGAGGAGTATGCCGCCAAAACACGTTTCACCGGCCCATCCGCCCAAACGCCCATCCGGCCTGCGTAGGCCCTCCAACTGCCCCAGCCGCCAGGTGGCCCCTGCCACCAAAACACGTTTCACCGGCCCATATGCCCATATGCCCGGCATAGGCCCTCCAACTGCCCCTGCCGCCAGGGGGGGCAGTTGGAGGGCCTACGCTCAGCTGGCCTGGAGCACCCCGGCCTGGGTCTGCACTGGCACGATCTCGAGGTTGTCCACAGCGGCGCAGCAGGCAAAATCGGCGTCGTGGTTGCCGATGCCGATCAGTCTTTGGCCGTGGCTGGCGGCCCGCAGGCAGGTTTCGGTGTCGTGGCGCCATTGCTGCCACAGGGCCAGGGCCGCCAGGGCCTCGTCATTGCCGCAGCTCACCCCCAGGTGGGGCGCCACCGCCAATTCCATGGCCGCCGACATCACCGCCCCGGCCGCCAGGCTGTCCTCCAGGGAATAGTCGCCCTCCCAGCCGCTGCCGACGATCCAAACCCGCTCGGCGCCGGCCTCCACCAGGCGCCGCGCCACGGCGGTGCGATTGCCCAGGCAGGCCGTCATCAGCAGGGGCACCGCCTGAACGGCCGCCAGGGAGCGGGTGCCATTGGTGGTGCTCATGAAGATGCGCTTTCCGCCCACCAGCTCAGGCGTCACCGCCAGGGGGGAATTGCCCAGGTCGTAGCCCTCCACCCGTTTGCCGCCCCGCTCGCCCGCCCGCAGCCGCCGTTGCTCGGGCCAGGCGGCCGCCGCCCGTTCCAGGGCCTCCAGGTCTGCGAAGGCCTGGATGGCCTCGGCGCCGTTTTGCAGCGACCAGGCGATGGTGGTGGTGGCCCGCAGCACGTCGATGGCCACGGCCGCATCGGGACCGCCCTCCGCCGGGGCCAGCACGGCGGGTACCGCCTCTGAGGTGTGGAAGTAGGAGATGCGCATGGTGCCAGTCGAGCGGAGGGGTGCGCCACAGTAGGCAAAGTCTGCGATTCGCCATGGCCTCCGCCGGTTTGACCAAACGCAGCCGGCGCGACCTGCGGGGATTCATCGACCTGTTGGAGCAGCGGGGCCAGTTGCGCCGCATCACCGCTCCGGTGGATCCCGATCTGGAGTTGGCGGCGATCTCCGATCGGGTGCTTGGCCTGGGCGGGCCGGCGCTGCTGTTCGAAAACGTGATCGGCTCCACCATGCCGGTGGCGATCAACCTGCTGGGCACCCTGGAGCGGGTGCTCTGGAGCATGGGCATGGAGCGGGCCGAGGAACTGGAGGCCCTGGGGGAGCGACTGGCCTTGCTGCAGCAACCCAGACCGCCCAAGGGGCTGGGGGAATTGCGGCGCTTTGGCGGGGTGCTGTGGGATCTGGTGATGGCCCGCCCGGATCTAGACCTGACGCCTCCCTGCCACCAGCAGGTGTTCAAGGGCGACCAGGTGAATCTCGACGCCCTGCCGCTGTTGCGACCCTGGCCTGCTGACGCCGGCCGGATCATCACCCTGGGCCTGGTGATCACCAAGGATCCTGAAACCGGCACCCCCAACGTGGGCGTGTACCGGCTGCAGCAGCAATCGATCAATTCGCTCACGGTGCACTGGCTGAGCGTGCGCGGCGGTGCCCGCCATCTGCGCAAGGCGGCAGCCCTGGGCAAGCCCCTGGAGATCGCCGTGGCCATCGGCGTCCATCCCCTGCTGGTGATGGCCGCCGCCACGCCGATTCCGGTGCAACTCAGCGAGTGGCTGTTCGCGGGCCTCTACGCGGGGGAGGGGGTGCGCCTGGCCCGTTGCAAGACGGTGAAGCTGGAGGTGCCCAGCCACAGTGAAGTGGTGTTGGAGGGCACGATTGAACCAGGAGAGCTAGTCGACGACGGGCCCTTCGGGGATCACATGGGCTTCTACGGCGGGGTGGAAGCTTCGCCGCTGGTGCGTATCCACTGCGTCACCCAACGGCGCCAGCCGATCTACTTCACCACCTTCAGCGGCAGGCCGCCCAAGGAGGACGCCATGCTGGCGATCGCCTTGAACCGTATATACACGCCAATCCTGCGGCAGCAGATCCCGGAAATCGTTGATTTCTTCCTGCCAATGGAGGGGCTCAGCTACAAATTGGCCGTGATTGCCATCGATAAGGCCTATCCGGGTCAAGCGAAACGTGCGGCGATGGCCTTCTGGAGTGCCCTGCCCCAATTCACCTATACCAAGTTTGTTGTCGTTGTCGATAAGAGCATCAATATCCGCGATCCCCGCCAGGTGATCTGGGCGATCAGCGCCCAGGTGGATCCCCAACGAGATCTGTTTGTGCTGGAGGACACCCCCTTTGACAGCCTCGATTTCGCCAGTGAACGGCTGGGGTTGGGGGGCCGGCTGGCCATCGATGCCACCACCAAGGTGGGACCGGAAAAGCGCCATCCCTGGGGGGAGCCCCTGAACCATTCAGCGGAATTGGAGAGCCGCCTGGATCGCCGCTGGGCGGAACTGGGCCTGGCGGATCTCGACGGCGGCAATCCCGACCCGGCCCTGTTTGGCTACACCATGGAGCAGGTGCTGCGGCGATTGGCGCGGGCGGTGCCCCGCCCCTAGCCATGCTGCGCCGGCGGGGTTTGCAGGCCATTCAGGCCCTGCTGGAACTGGCCCTGGAGCCGCAACGCTGGCGTTCGGTGCGGGAACTGGCCGAACTCCAGGGCTTGCCCGCTCCGATGTTGGAGCAATTGCTGCTGCGCCTGCGCCGGGCGGGGCTGTTGCAATCCCGCCGCGGCCGGCTCGGGGGCTATCGGCTGGCCCTGCCCCCCCCGCAAATCTCCCTGGACCAGGTGCTGGCGGCGGTGGCGGCCATGCCAGGCACGCTGGCGACCCCCAGCTCGTCAGAAGAGTTGGCGGATCATGCAGTGGCCTTAGAAGCAGTGGCATCAGAAGCAGTGGCCTTAGAAGCGGTTGCCGAAAGCGAGATCCAGCTGGGCGATCCCGCCAGCCAACAGGTGACTGAATTGCTGGTTTATCGACTGCGCCGGGCCATGGAGCGAGAGCTTTCCCGGCTCAGCCTGGAGGACCTGCTACTGGATCTGCGCAGCGCCCGAGCTGCCCATGGCGCCGATGGGGGCCTGATCCTGGGCTGAGCAGCGCGAACCCCCAAGGGGGGCCGGATTCGATCTGGGTCGAGCCCATGGCGAGCTGGGCAAATGCATGCCCATGGCGAGCTGGGCAAATGCATGCCCATGGCGAGCTGGGCAAATGCATGCCCATGGCGAGCTGGGCAAATGCATGCCCATGGCGAGCTGGGCAAATGCATGCCCATGGCGAGCTCAGCTGCGACGAGCCCGCTGCACGGCCAGGGTGGCCTCCACAGCCGTCACGACGGCCAACACCACCAGGCCAATCAGGCCCACCAGTTGGTTTTGCTGCAGGCGATCTAACTGGGGCTGTGCTTCCAGCTCCTGGGCCCGCAGGGCGCCGGCGACAAACCAGGCCGTCGCCAGGGTGGCAGTGGTCCAGTAGGCCCGCCAGCGCCGTTGGTAGAGGTAGCCGCTGCCCAGGCCGGGAAACAGGTTGAGCAGGGCCGCCACCCAGATACTCGAGCTAGCCACAATTTGCTGTTTGGAGGGGCTGTCGCTGTCCATCGAGACCGAGCTGCGCGGAAACCAAACTCTGGCGTCTTTGGCGCCTGGCTGGGGAGAACCAGTCACTGTCACTCTCCGATCAACTGCAGGTTGAGCTGGCGGCGCTGGGGTCTGGAGCGGTGCTCCCAGAGGTAGATGGCCTGCCAGGTGCCCAGTACCAGCCGGCCGGATTGGAAGGGCAGACAGAGGTTGCTGCTGGTGAGGGAGGTGCGGATGTGGGCGGGCATGTCATCGGCACCCTCGTCGTCGTGCAGGTAGGTGCGCAGCGGACCGCGACCACTGAGCGGCTTGAACCCCTCTTCTGGCACCAGGGCCTGCAGGTGGGCAGAGAGATCTGCGAGCACACGAGCATCCGAGTTCTCGTTGATCGTGAGCGAGCAGGAGGTGTGCAGGCAGAGCAGGCATGCCTGGCCCTGTTGCATGCCACTGGAAATCAGCGCCCGATTCAGCTCAGCAGTGATGTTTAGCAATCCCTCGCCCACGGTGATGAAGTTGAGGGTTTGCTGACTCTGACGGAGCATTTGGGGGGAGAACCTCGCTCTGGTGGGAATTTCCCAGGCGCGAATTGCCTTGGGGATGGATCGCCTCAGGTGTAGACGGCCTCAGGGACCGATGGCCTAAAGGGCGGATGGCCTTAGGGGCGGATGGCCCAAGGGACCGAATGCCTTAGGGGGCTGATTGCCATCGAGGCGAATGGCGATCGCAGCGATGTGGATAGCATGTATAAATCCATCGCAGCAGTTCAATGCGGACATTCCTGGCGGTTTTGCCTGTGCTCCTGGGCGGTCTGCTAACTGCAGGCCCTGCCCTTGCCCAGCGTCAAGTGCCAAAAATTGGTTCGATCTGTCCCATGGGCTATGTCGACAAACTCAATGGCCAGTGCAGCACCTTGGGGCTTGTCAATTACACCCTGCAGCCCACCAACGGCAAGGCTTGCCTGGAAGGCTGGATGAATGTGGGTGGTGGCTACTGTCGCAAGAAGTGAGTGGGCAGGAGTTTGTGGTTCGTACAAGCACCACCCTTATCCTGCACCATCCACATATCTCCTCCCATGACTGGACCTGGTTTAGCAGTTAATTTCTGCATTCCTTAGCCACAGTCTGCATTCAACGATCACCGGGGCAGCCGTGGCCAGCGCAGCCGTGGTCACGCAAGCCGTGGTCGCGCAAGCCGTGGCCAAGCAAACGCTGACCAGCCCAGCCACCTGCAGCGAGCTGACACCGGTTGCGCTGGGAAGCGCAGCCTGGCGAGCTCCATTGCGCTGGGAAGCGCAGCCTGGCAAGCTCCCTTCCAGTGACGATCCCCCTGGCAGGAGGGCTGAGATGTCCAAGGCCCACAGCCGCCTGCGCGAGCACCTGCACACCACCCAGCTGTTGGGCAGCATCCAGAGCTCGCTCTACTACGACCAAAACACGGCGATGCCCAGTGGCGGCGCCAGTTGGCGAGGTGAGCAGTTGGCGCTGCTGGCCAAGCTGCTGCATGGGCGCCAGTCCAGTGCTGCCTACGCGGATCTGGTGGCGGAGGCCGAGGCGGATTTGACCGGCGATGCCCCGCCCCAATCCCGTCGCAACCTGCAATTGCTGCGCCAGGAGCTGCAGCGTCAACAGTGCCTCGATCCCGCCCTGGTGGGCGAACTGGCTGCCGCCCAGGCCGAGGGCTATGCGGTGTGGCAAAGGGCCAGAGCCCAGGCCGACTTCAGCTTGTTTGCACCGGCCTTGGAGCGGCTGGTGGCCTTGAGGCAACAACAGGCGGCCCAACTGGCGCCGGTGGAAGCCACCGCTGACGGCCAAGCCCGCAGTGCCTGGGAAACCCTTGCCCAGCGCTTTGAACCTGAGATCGGCAAGCAACGGCTGGCAGCCCTGTTTGCGCCCCTGCGCCAGCGGCTGCCGGCGCTGCTGGAACGAGCTAGCTCGATTCCTCCAGGGGCCAGCCAACCCTGGGACCTGAGCAGAGAGAGCCAGGAGAAACTGAGTAGCGATCTGCTCGATGGCTGGGGTTACAACTCAGAGCGCTGCGCCCGCGCCCTTTCCCCCCATCCCTTCTCCACCACCTTGGGCCCCAGCGACTTCCGCATCACCACCCGGGTGGTGCCTGGCCAGCCCTTTTCCTCCTTCCTGGCCACTGCCCACGAGTGGGGCCACTCCCGCTATGAACAGGGTCTGCCCCGCAGTGGCGAGCACTGGTTTCCCTGGCCCCTGGGGGAGGCCACCTCCATGGCCGTGCATGAGAGCCAGAGTTTGTTTCACGAGAATCGCCTGGCCCGCAGCGAGGCCTTTGCGGAGCGCTGGTATCCACACTTCCGCCAAGCCCTGGGCCGCGATCCCTGGAGCGGTGCCTTGGGCTTTTGGCGCGATCTCAACCCGATAGGGCCCAGCTTGATTCGGGTGGAGGCTGATGAGGTGAGCTATTGCCTACATATTTTGCTGCGCTATGAACTCGAACTTGCCCTGCTGGATGGTGAAATGCCGGTGGCTGAACTGCCAGCCCAGTGGAATCTACGCCTGCAGGAATTGATGGACATAACTCCAGGTCACGATGGCGAGGGTTGCCTACAGGATGTTCATTGGAGTGAGGGGTTATTTGGTTATTTCCCATCTTATGCTCTCGGTCATTTGATTAGTGCCCAACTTAGTGAGGCCATGGAGATGGATCTGGGCCCGATCGAGACCCGCCTGGCTAACGGGCAGGACCAGCTGCTGATTGAATGGCTAGCTGAGCGGGTCTATCCCCTGGGGCGCAGCGTCAATGCCGAACAGTTGGTGGAGAAGGTAAGCGGATCCACCCTAACTGCAGAACCTTTCCTCAAGTATCTAGAGCTAAAATTAGAACGCCTCCTGGGCTGAGTATCCCCTGGCTTTGCCCTAGGGAAGCTCTGGAAAACCCGAGCCATGATCAATGCAGTCCTGATGCCTCAATGCCTCCCAGTTGGCTTGGTTGCCCAAATGGCGGTTTTTCAGAGTCTCCCTGGGCTGACTGAAGCCAAAGGGCACTCGTGAAAATCCCCAATATCATTGGACTCACGGCGCGGAAGCAGGGCGGTGAGCTGGCTTCCACACTTCACATGCCTGGTTGCCAGGCTGGGAGCGCCCTTGAAACAGATCCATGGCCCAGCTGGTGCTCAGCGACCACCAACGCCAAAAACTGGATAGCGCCGATGACGCGCTGTTTTACGCCGAGCCCCGTTTCGTGCAGCATCTGGATGCCGCCTTTCGTCAGAGGCTGACAAAACTATATCTAGAGCGGATTCCGAGCGGTGCCGTGGTGCTGGATTTGATGAGCAGTTGGGTAAGCCATTTGCCGGGGCAGATCAGTTACGCCGAGGTGATCGGCCATGGTCTCAACGAAGCTGAACTGCGAGCCAATCCCAGGCTCAATCGCCACTGGGTGCAGAACCTAAACCTCGATCCAAACATCCCCCTTGCCCAAGACAGCGTTGACGTGAGCCTGATCGTGGCTGGATGGCAATATCTGCAGCAACCGGAGGCGGTTGCCGCTGAATTATTTCGCTGTACCAGAGCTGGTGGTCAACTGCTGGTGGCCTTCAGCAACCGGATGTTTTTCACAAAGGCGCCCTTGGTTTGGAGTGATGGCTCAGACCGGGATCACCTGGCCTATGTGAGGGCGGTGCTGGTGGCCCAGGGCTGGACGATCAGCGGGGTGATCGCCGAAGACACCAGCGCCCCAGCGCCCCTCGGTTGGCTGGGGGCCAAGGGGGATCCCTTCTTCTGCGTGATCGCTGCCAAGCCAGCAGCCAAAGCGGCTTCGTAAGGAGCGGCTTCGTAAGATGCCGGCGCCCTGTCCCAGCCGCTGCATGGCAAACATTGACCACGCTCCCAGCCGCACGATGCTCAATCTGCTGCACGTGCTGCCGGCCTTCGCCGATGCCGAGGAGCTGCGTCTCAACGCCATTGTGGAGCTCAATAGCAACACAATCAACAAGTACGAGCTGATCACAGAAACGGGCCAGCTCAAGTTGGATCGGGTCGGCTATTCCACTTTGGCCTATCCATTCGCCTATGGCTGCATTCCCCGCACCTGGGATGAAGACGGCGACCCGCTGGATATCGAGATCGTTGGGGTTACTGAATCCCTGGTGCCGGGCTCCCTAGTGGAGGCGCGCATTATTGGAATAATGAAATTTGATGATGGCGGAGAGGTTGATGACAAGGTGATTGCCGTGCTTGCCGATGACAAGCGCATGGATCACATCACCAGCTACACCCAGTTGGGTGATCACTGGATCAAAGAAACTCAGTACTACTGGGAACACTACAAAGATTTGAAAAAACCTGGCACCTGCCGCGTCAATGGCTTCTTTGACTCAGACGAAGCCGTTAAAATTATTCAAGAGTGCGAACAGCGCTACATGGAGGTAATTGATCCTAAATTAGTTAACTAAGCCTGCCGGACGTTTCACCGGTTTGGATTCTAGCCAGGGCCAGGGCCATGCCATCACGGCTGGCCAGGCCCCGCAATCGATCTATGGGCAGCCCTGCATTTGGCAGGCCCACTGGCAGGGCTGCCACCTGGAGACCTGGTACGTCGAAAACCGGTAGTTGACGCAGGCCATTGGGTGTCAGTTGATCCTCCAGTTGCACCAATTGTGATTGCAGCGGCAGCCAGACCAGCTCGGCGCGGCGGCACTCGCTCAAGGCGACCCTGGCTGGCCCCCCGGAAGGCAATGGGTCAGTGGCCAGGGCGCGCTGCAAGTCCGTCAGGGTCACCAGCCCGATTGCCCAGGGACCATCGGCCACGATCAAGCAATGTCCTCGGGACTGCACCAACTGCGCCAAGGCCACATCGCCAGGGGTTTCTCCGGCCAGCACCAGGGGAGCCTCGGCCTCAAAGGCCTCGGCTACCGGCAGCGTGGCCAGGATGCGACGGCGCTGCTCTTCCAATAAATCAGGTCCCAGCAGGCCGGGATCGTTCAGCCCTTGCCAGCGCTCCACCAACGCTGCACTCAGGCCAGCTGCCGCCATCAGGGGCAAGACGATGCGGATGTCACGGGTCAGTTCGAAAAGCAGCAGCAGGGCGGTAAGTGGTGCCCTGGCGCTGCCCGCCAGCACGGCTGCCATGCCCACCATGGCGTAGGCAGGTGGTTCAGCCACCGGTAGGTGCAGGCCACTATCTCCTAAAAATTGTCCGTAGCAATTACCAAGCACAGCTCCTAAAAACAGGGCTGGTGCAAATCCACCACCAACAAATCCAGTGGCATTGCTAACTCCTGCGGCCAGTAACTTAACTATAAGCAGCATCAGCAAAGTGAGTAGTGGTAGCCCCCCATCTCTGCTCAGCAGGGCCTCAATGGTGTCGTAGCCAACTCCCAGTACCTGGGGAAAGCCGAGGGCCAGCAGTCCCACCGCCATGCCGCCGCCGGCGGTGGCCATGCCTGGTGGTAACTGGCGAATCAGGTCCTGCATGGGGGCGCTGCGCCCCAGGGCCAGCAAACTCACCAGCCCCCAGGACATCAAGCTGGCCACCACTCCCAAGCCGAGATAGAGAGGTAGCTCCAGCGGCGAGCGCACCTCGTAGGCAGGCAGTCGCAGGATCGGCTGGTCGCCTAATAGCAACTGGGTAACCAGCGTGGAGGCCACCGCCGCCACCAGTACAGCCCGCAGACTGGGCCGGCCTGGAGTCGTCCTGAAGCTGCCCTCAAAGGCAAAGAACACCCCGGCAATGGGCGCCTTGAAGCCCGCAGCCAAGCCCGCGGCGGCCCCCGCCGCCACCAGTGCCTTTTGGCTTTCCGGGGTGAGCCGAGCGCGCAGGGCGACCCACAGGCCAATGTTGCCCCCGCTCTCCACGCTGGGCCCCTCAGGGCCGAGGGATGCACCACTGCCCAGGCTGAGGGAGGCCCCCAGCAGTCGCAGCAGAGGCAGCTTTGGCTCTGCCCGCATGGCACCATCCGCCATGGCCATCAGGCTGGGCAAACCCGGACCCAGGGCACCGCCGTAACGGCGCAACAGGCCCATCACGTAGCCGCCCAGGGTGGGTACCACCACCACTGGCCATAGCCGTAACCAGTCGGGTAGCAAAGGTGCGGAGACCATTACCGCCGGAGCTGAGGGCGGGGGAAGCGCAGGTGGTGCAGGTAAAAATCCAAGCCCGCCCAGGCCGATCTGCAGCAAAGCCTTGAGGGGGGTGCCCGTTTCGGCGGGGTCAGGCACCGGTGGCAATGCTGGCAGTGGTATCTGGGGCAGTGGCAATGGGGGCAGAGCCGAAGTTGCGCCAGGCCCCCGCGCCAGTGCTAACAGCCATTCAATAAATGGACCGAAAAGTCCGTTATTGATAAATCCCAATAGCTCGTGGAAGGCCACCACCGCTAAACCCGAAAGAGCTCCCACCAATGCGGCCCAGGCCAGCAGGCTCCATTGGAATGGCAGGGCCCGGGGCTCGCCATCTAGACGCAGCGGTGGCTGCTCCGCCCGGCTCGACAGGGGCGGCTGCATTTCCTCGGCCGGGGCCACATCGGCGGTTTGTTTTACAGCGGTTTGATTTACATTGACAACCTGATTTACATTTGAAGCTTCCCCTGGTTGACCATTTAGGCCGGCCAGGGGAGCCCTCTGCTCGGAGGAGTCAGGCTTGGGGGCGGACGTCGGCAAAGATTTGCTCCAGGATCTCCCCTGCTCCCTGCTCGCGCAGCTTCAAGGCCAGGGCAATGCCAATCGCCTCTGGGTCCTCGGCTGAACCGCGGGCTTGATCGCGAATCAACTTGATGCCATCGAGACTAGCCACCATGCCGGTGAGAATCAACTCCTCACCGGCATCGCCAGCAGCTCCACTGGCCTCGGCGTAGGAGCTGTTGACGCCGATGGGCACCTGACAACCACCTTCCAGCTGCCTCAGGAAGGCCCGCTCGGCCAGGCAGCGGCGGGCCGTTGGCAGGTGTTCCAGCGCCTTTATTTGGGCGAGCACAGCGGCATCGCCCTGGCGACATTCGATGCCCAGCGCCCCCTGGCCCACGGCGTGGAGTGAAATCGAGGCATCGATCAGTTCATGGATGCGATCGGCTAAACCCAGGCGCCCCAGGCCGGCCGCGGCCAGAATCAGGCAATCGAACTCGCCGGCATCGAGTTTTTCCAGCCGCGTGATCACGTTGCCGCGTACGTCCTTGAAGCACAGCTGGGGGTAGTGATGCCGCAGTTGGGCGAGACGCCGCAGAGAACTGGTGCCCACCACGCTGCCCTCCGGCAGGGTGGCCAATGTCTTGTCCAGGTGCTTTTGGTGCACCACCAGGGCATCGGCCGGATCTTCCCGTTCAGTGATGCAGCCCAGCATCAGTCCCTCGGGCAGGTTTGTGGGCAGGTCCTTGAGGCTGTGCACGGCGATGTCGGCCTGATCCACCAGCATCTGGGCCTCGAGTTCTTTGGTGAACAGGCCCTTGTCGCCGATTTTGGCCAGGGCCACATCGAGAATCTTGTCCCCCTGGGTGGCCATCGCCTCAATGCTGATCTCCAGATTGGGGTGGGCCTTGATCAGCTCATCGCGAACCCAGTGGGTTTGCACCATGGCCAGCTGGCTGCGGCGGGAGGCGATGCGCAGGAGTTTGGCCATCGATGACGTAGGTGGGTCGGGCACAGCCGCCCAGACTACGAGCAGAAGAAATCCAAGGGCAAAGGTCCCCAGGTGTCCTCGCGGCTGGTGTCGCTGGCGCAGTGGCCACTGATCAGCAGCCCCTCCCCCAAACCCTGTTCAGGTCTGAGTTGATAGCGGCCTGTGCTCTGGTTGCCCTTGAGAAACACCGCCAGCGGCATGTCCTCGGCCAGGCCACTGGCAGGGTCTGCTGCCAGGAGTTGCCAGCCAAGGGCCTGTTCGCAGTCCCGCAGCACCTGCAGGGCAGTGATGCCGCTGGGGGCCATCACTCCGATGGTGAACCACTCGCAGGCGGCCAGCAGGGGCTTGAGTTCAGCCATCAGAGCCGCCCGTTGATCGGCATTGAGCTCCGGGGCACTGCGCAGGCCACGCAGATCAGCAAGGTGGGCGGCCATCTTCAATCAAAATTTTAGAAGAACTGCGCCACCATGCCAGGCAGAGGCTCAGCCAGGCCACTCCCACCGCTCCGCCGGCAATCAGATCGGAGGGCCAATGAGCTCGCACCAGCAGCGTGCTGAACCACACCAGAGCCACCCAGGTAAGAGCCAGCAAAGTCAGCGGTACCCTGCGCTTGGGATGGCCAACAGAGAGAATTGCCACTAATGCGAAATAGAAAACTATTCCACCTGCGGCATGGCCACTGGGGAAACTGTGGCCCTCCAGGGGGATCAGGGCATCGGGCGGACGAACCCGAACGAAATGGGGTTTGAGCAGCAGATCTACAATCACAAGAATGCCTCCTGTGGCTATCGCCAGAAAGGCAAAATCACGCCAACGTTGGCATATCAATAGATAGATTAATGCGGTCAATACAAGAAAAAAGCTCGCCGTTACGCCGCTTGCCTTGTAGACACCAATCAGGGCCGAGCGAGCTATTCCAGTGACATGCAGGCCGATCCAGGCCAGCAGCTGTTGATCCAAGATTGGCGTCTCGCCCTTGGCCACTGCCGCGCCCAGGAAAAATGCCAGAGCCAAAGAAGATAACGGCACCAGCCAGTCACGGGGACGAAAAAGAGCTGACATCCCCTGTCGGGGATTGATATGGACTGGTATCCCCATCAGTGCGCACCGCCAGGGACTGGGCCAGATTTCTGCAGAAACAGGCGCCATAGCTCCTGTTCACCGCGTTTTGCCAGCCGCTGAAGTTGGGCGGAGGGCGGGCCAAAAGCCTCTATTTGCTCCCTATCTCCCAATAGCAACACCGACTTTGTGTTGGGCTGTACCTCCACCGAGGCCGGGGAACTGCCCAGTTGTTTGCGAGCCTCCAGGGCATCCCCGAGAAAGACGGCTCGATGTCTGGCATAGAACACAGTGCTGTAACGGCGCGTGCCGATCACCCAAAGTGGTTCACCTGGTTGGATCAAACTACCGGCCTTTATTTGAATTTCCTGGAGCGGTTGCTGACGCTGGCGATTGAGTAGGTCTGCCAGCGGGGCGATAACTACCGCTAACAGCGTCAAAAAGCCTGCCAGGTTTACCATCCACAGCCGCCGCGGCTGGCCAATCCCCAGCAATGCGAAGCAGCCAAGGGCGGTGAGGCCAAGGATTGCCGCCAGGGCAAGGGGCAGACCGGAGCGGTTCAGGGCATTGGCCAGTTGGGGATAGGCCGGATCGCTGGCCATCAGCCCGGGTGCCAGGGCCACCGCCGCCGCCGCCAGGGCCAAGACCACGCCTCCGACACCTCCCGAGAGCTTTAGCGGCCAGCCCTGGCGAGCTCCTCCTGGGCTGCTGAACAGCCAGGCCACCAACAGGATTGCAGCTGGCTGGACCGGCAGGATGTAGCCGGGAAGCTTGGTGGCGGCGGCCGAGAAGAAGGCCACTATCACCAGCAGCCAAACCACCAGCAGCAGGGGCAGCGCCTCGACGCCCTTCAGGCTGCGCCACTGGGAGGGCTGCCAAAAGCCACTGCGGGCGATGGCCAAGGGCAGAAATGGCGACCAGGGAAAACCGAGCAGCAACAGCCAGGGCAGATAGAACCAGACAGGCCCTGGGTGGGCGTAGAGCACGGAGGTGAAGCGTTGCAGGTTGCTAAAACCCAGAAAACCCCCCAGAAATGCCTGGCCATTCACCAGGGCGGCCTGCCAGTACCAGGGCAGACATATGGCGATGAACAGGACGGCCATGGCCGCCAGGGGTGCAGGCGCCCACCAGCGCCGCCAGCCCCCCCGCAGGCTCAAGAACACCGTGATCACCGCTGCCGGCAGCAGCAGACCCACCGGCCCCTTGGCCAGTACGGCGATGGCGCAGAAGCCCGCCATGCACACCCGACCAAATGGGTCTCGCCAGCCTTGGGTCCCCTGGGGCGGGCCCAGTTCCACAAGGGCAAAACCGTAGAGGGCCAGGGTGATCGCACTGGCCAGGAAAATGTCGGGGGTGGCGGTGCGCCCCCAACCGATCCAGGCCGGGGTGGTGGCCAGCAATGAGGCCCCCAAAAGAGCTGTGCCCAGGCGCCGGCTGCTGGGCAGCTCCAGGCACCAGAGCAGTCCAAAGCTGGCCAAGACCACGGCACTGGCGGCCACTGCCCCCGGCAACCTCGCCGCCCATTCACTGATGCCAAACAGGCGAAAGCTGAGGGCCACCATCCAGTAACCCCACACCGGGTAATCGAAGAAGGGGCTGCCGTTCCACATCGGCGTAACCCAGTCGTCTCGCAGCAGCATCTGATGGGCCACCTCCACGAACAGGGCCTCGGTCTTGTCCATCAGACCGAGTGTGCCCAGGCCATTGAAGAAGGCCAGCCAACAAAGCCCTGCCAGGGCCAGGGCCGCGAAAAATGGCGTCTGCCAGCTGGAGACGCCTGGAAGGGCTAGGCCTCCGCTTTGAGCGCCCAGTGAAAGACTTGACCCTGCCAGAGCTGGACTGCCCCCAGGCTCTTGCTGGCCCCCCGGGGCCTGCTGATCAACTGTTTGCTGATCAACTGTGTGCTGGTTGATGAACATGGTTCGGTCGATCTCGGCATGGTCCCAGGCATCCGTGTCCTGTGTAGCCAAGGTGATGTCTTCTGGACGACAGACGGCAAACCCTAGGGCGTGTTCCAGACCAGGCGGCTAGATGCGGCATAGTTCCACACGAACACCACCAGGATTCCCGCCAGCTGGGCCCAGATGGCGTCCCGCGATACGAAGTCATAAAAAGCGGAGGCCAAGCCCACGTTGGCCAGCGCTGGCAGGGAGGCCACCAGCAGGAACTTGAATAGACCCCGCAACAGCGCTGCCCCCTGCAGGCGTTGAAAGCGGAAGGTGAGGGCGTTGTTGATCAAATAATTGGAACTGGCTGAAACCACCACCGCAAAGGGCAGGGCAAGGCTGAAATACATGCCGGCCCACGCCATCAGTAACTGACAGACAATTAATTGCACCACCATGCCACTGGCCCCCACCAAGGCAAAGCTGATCGCCCGGCGTGGCAGCAATCGCAGGCTGTATGTATGCAGGATAGAGATTAGAAAATCCCAGAAGATAGCCAGATCCAACTTGGATTTTCCATCGCGGCGGGGTTGAAAATTAAGCGGTACATCCACCACCCTTAGTCTTCCGTGGCTAACCGCCAGCAATTCGTAGAGAAACTTGAATCCGTTCACATCCACTGCCCTCACCAACGGCAGCACAGCATCGAGCCGTAACGCAAAAAAACCACTCATGTAATCGCTCAAGCCGGCATAAGCACTTGGCAGGCTTAAGCGGGCACTGCCATTCGCCCAGGAGGAGCCCGTTTCCCGCCGGTTACTGAGTCCATAAATTTCCGCCTCGGGATGGAAGCGGCTACCTACGACCAGGTCCCAGTTGCCCTGAAGCAAGGTGGTGACGGCGCTCTGCACTGCGGCTGGCTCGTGCTGGCCATCACTGTCCATAACCAGGGCCACATCACCGGTGGCATTTAGTAGACCTTCCTTGATGGCACTGGCCAGTCCAGACCTGCCTACCCGCCTGATCAGCCTTAAACAGGGTTCCTTACGGGCCAACTGACGCACTAATTCAGCGGTGCCATCTGGGGAGTCGTCGTCGACTACTAAAACCTCTAGTAAGAATACCTGGCGCAGGGCCAATACTTGTTGAATCATAAACTCAATTGTGCCTCGCTCGTTAAAGCTTGGCAACACAATTGAAAGACGTATGCTAGGGGTGGAGCCAAGGGCTGCTGGCCGCAGGGCAGGGCCAGCAGCCGTGGGGCAATTAGTATGCAAAGTACAAGTTTTGATAGGGGCTGCTTTTGCGGCAGCCCTGGAAGTAGCCTGGGTAGAAATTGCTGCCCAGACTTACAATATAGGGGCTATTTTGGCAGCAACGCCCAAAGAAGTCTGGGCTATAATTCTTGACCGAATCTACAATTTTGATCGGGGCCATTATATGGCTAATAACGGGGCTTACTTGATATACTCTTTTAGTACGCCATTGCGGTTGGGATGGCGGAGTTTGCGGAGTGCCTTGGCTTCAATTTGACGAATGCGCTCGCGAGTTACATCAAAGATTTGACCAATCTCCTCCAGGGTTTTCATGCGTCCATCATCCAGGCCGTAGCGCAGTCTCAACACATCGCGCTCCCGGGGGCTGAGAGTAGCCAGAACCCCTTCCAGGTCTTCCCGCAACAGGTTTTTCGCCACATCTTGTTCGGGATTTTCAATATCAGCTTCAATAAAATCTCCAAGGCGTGAATCTTCTTCTTTGCCAATGGGTGTTTCCAGGGAAATAGGTAGCTGGGCTGATTTGGCAATAAAGCGAAGCTTTTCAATGGTCATTTCCATGCTTTCGGCAATCTCTTCTTCCGTGGGCTTACGGCCAAACTCCTGGGATAAAGTTTTGGTTGTTTTTTTGATTCGTGATATGGTCTCATAAAGGTGAACCGGCAGACGGATAGTGCGTGACTGGTCGGCAATGGCTCGGGTAATCGCCTGGCGGATCCACCAGGTGGCATAGGTGGAAAATTTATAGCCCTTTTCGTGGTCAAACTTTTCTGCTGCACGTATCAGGCCAAGACTTCCCTCTTGAATCAGGTCTTGGAAGGAAAGGCCTCGGTTCATATATTTCTTGGCAATCGATACTACTAGTCGCAGGTTTGACTGAACCATTTTTTCCTTGGCCCTTCTACCAAGCATCAGTCGACGCCGGAACTTAACCAGGGGCATATCCACCAGGACAGCCCACTCCTTGGTATCGGGGAAGTGGCCGTGATCAGATTCGAACTGAGTGGCTAATTCCTCCAGCTGGAGTAGATCGGCAATCTTGCGAGCTAGTTCAATTTCCTCATCGGGCCGCAACAGGCGAATGCGACCTATTTCTTGCAAATATACCCGAATCGAATCTTCGGTATAAACTCCTTTAGGGCCTATCTTAATACTGGCCAATGCTTTTTTATCTTCTTTTCCACCATCCTCAGCTTCAAGATCGGGGAGCTGAGCGGCGTCCAGCAACTCGTCGGCGGCCAGGTCTTGTTCGACAGGGGTCTCGACAGCCTGACCCTTGGCCGCAGATTTCGACTTGGCTGTTTCAGCTTTAGCCTTGCTAGGGGTTGCCGTCTTAGCGCTAGCTTTGACAGTGGCAGGCTTAGAGCTAGCAAGCTTAGGGGTAGTAGCTGACTTGGCTGACGAACTGGTTGTGACTGTCTTGCCGTCAGCAGCCTTGGGCTTGGCAGACTTGGTAGCTGCAGCTTTACCTGCCGCAGCTTTTGCACCTACTGTTTTGGTGGTCGCAGATTTAGTGGTAGTAGCTTTAGTGGTATTAGCTTTAGCGGTGGCAGTTTTAGGGGTGGCAGTTTTGGCGGTAGTAGTTTTAGGGGTAGTAGTTTTAGTACTAGCAACTTTGTTGCCAACAGCCTTACTACCTGCTTTTGTAGGGACTATCTTGTCTGCTGCCTCGGACTGATCCGCAGAGATGTCGCCATTATCAGGTATTAGTTTGGAGGTTTTTACCTTGCCGCTTTTGGTTGCCTTCTTCACGCCATCCTTCTTCACGCCATCCATGTCGGTGGTGCTGTTAGCAGTGGAAGTGGACTCCGCAGCTTGGGAATCAGCATCCGCAGCGGCGGCCCGCTTACTGGTGGACTTGCGAGTGACTGTCTTCACTACTACTTCCTCGCCGGCAGCATTGGCCACCATCAAGATTTCTGGGGCAGCCTTGGGCTTGGCGTTGGCGAGGAGGGAGCTCATGGAGAGAATGGGTTAAGCAGTGTGACGACAAGGCCAAAAAAGGAGTAGACAAGCGGTATTAAGCGCTCATGCCACATTCATAGATGGCTGAATTAGGAAGGTTTTGGACCTATTCAAGCGTTGCTCAATGAAATGAGCTGGGGAGGGTTTGGCTAGGAGTTGCATAATGCAATCAATCAACCCAGGGATGGCCGAAATAAAACGATACAAAAATGCACAAACCGTAGCTAAAATGGGGTTTTAGCAAGGCCAAAGCCTGAGGCCAAAACCTCAGACCATGGTCTCAGACCAGGTCTTGGGGAATGGTCTCAGGTCGGTCGATAGGCAAGCAGCTACTCCGACCCCCTGGGGAGCGGAGTCAAACTGCTTAGCGGCATTTTGACCCTACTGCCGTGGACTGGTTAGCTGTGGACTGGGTAGTGGTTTGCAGTGGGGGAATGGGCCGATTAGGCCCGGGCTGGGCAGCCAGGGTTCGTAGGGTTGCCGACGAAAGCGGTGAGATAAGAACCAAGGGTCAAAGACAAGTAGCCGAGGCCGAGGCAGCGTTGTCAGGGGTGGTCTCAGACCGGGAGGCCATGGTGGGATGAAACCCAGGCACTCACTACAGGTCTTCCCGCTGGTGCGGAACGCTGCCCGTTCCGACGACAGTAAAAACACTGTCCAACTCTTTCATTTTATGGATGGCACGTGACCATTGCAAGCTTGGCTCCCCCTCCATGGCTCGATATCTGGGTTGAGGCGGGCCGTGAGGGCCAGGTGTTCACCTACGCCAACCCCCTGGCCCTGCAGTTGGGGATCGGGGATCTGGTGCGGGTGAGGCTGCAGGGACGACCCCACGGCGGCCTTGTGGTGGGCCTGCCTGGGCGACTGCCGGCCAATTTGAGCCCTGAGCTGCTGCAACCAGTGGAGCGGTTGCTGGAGGCGGCGGCCGTGGATCCCAGCTGGCGGGAGCTGATTGAGGCCGTGGCGCGCCAATGTCACACCAGCGCCTTCCAGACCCTGCGCAGTGCCCTGCCGCCAGGTTGGCTGGGTAGCCGGGGCAAGCCCAAAACCGTTCGCGAGCGAATCCACTGGCAGTTGGCCCTGAACCGAGATCCAGCCGCTGGCGAAGCCCCGGTCCAGCGGCTGGGCGAGAGGCAAAAAGCCCTGCTCACCATGCTGCAGGAGCGTGGTGGTCAGGCACCACTGCAGGAGCTGCTCCAGGCTGAGGGCATAAATCAGGCGGTGGTGAGGGCTCTTGAACGGCGGGGTCTGGTGCTGCGTCAGCCCCTGCCAGCCCCGGGCCCCTTGGGCCCGGTACTCCCCGCTGGCAACCTCGGCCAGCGGCTCACCTCCCCCCAAGCCGAGGCCGTGGCGGCGATCGCCGCCGCTGAAGCCGGCCAAAGCCTGTTGCTCTGGGGAGTGACAGGGGCCGGCAAGACCGAGGTGTACCTGCAGGCCGCCGCCCACACCCTTGCCACTGGCCGCAGCGTGCTGCTGCTCACGCCGGAGATCGCCCTGGTGCCCCAACTGCTCGACCGCTGTCGGGAGCGCTTTGGCCAGGAGGTTTTGGAATGGCACAGCGGCGTGGCTGAAACTGAGCGCATCCGCAGCTGGCGCCACTGCCTGCAGGCAGCTCGGTGCAACTGCCCTCAGCTGGTGGTGGGCACCCGGTCAGCAGTATTTCTGCCCCTGGCTGATTTGGGCTTGATTGTGCTCGACGAGGAGCATGACAGCTCTTATAAGCAGGACAGCCCGATGCCCTGCTATCACGCACGCAATGTCGCCCAGTTGAGGGCTGGGCGGTGTGGCGCCAGGCTATTGCTGGGCAGCGCCACCCCTTCCCTGGAAACCTGGCAGGACTGCAAGGCGGGCCATACGCAACTGCTGCGCCTGCCAG
This sequence comes from Prochlorococcaceae cyanobacterium, assembly GCA_044356375.1. Classification (GTDB taxonomy): domain Bacteria; phylum Cyanobacteriota; class Cyanobacteriia; order PCC-6307; family Cyanobiaceae; genus UBA5018. Next base: position 21,656 of record JBIKWK010000005.1, read on the forward strand.
AGCGGATCGCCAGCCGAGCCCTGCCGCAGGTGCGGGTGGTGGACATGCGCCATGAACTGGCGGAAGGCCATCGGCGGCTGCTCAGCCGCGCCCTGATGGGCCGGCTAGAGGGATTGCGGCAACGGGGTGAACAGGCGGTGATCTTGGTGCCGCGCCGGGGTTATCGGTCTTTTTTGAGTTGTCGCAGCTGTGGAGAGGTGGTGACCTGTCCCCATTGCGACGTGGCCCTCACAGTGCATCGCCGGGGCGATGGTCACGAGTGGTTGCGCTGTCATTGGTGCGATCACAGAACGGAGGCGAGTAGCCGCTGCAGCAAGTGCGGCTCCGGGGCCTTCAAGCCCTTTGGATCCGGCACCCAGAGAGTGATTGAACAGTTGGCCGGCGAACTGGAAGAGTTGAGGTTGCTGCGCTTTGATCGAGATACCACCCGAGGTCGCGACGGCCATCGCCGCTTACTGGAGCCCTTCGCCGCCGGAGACGCAGACGTGTTGGTGGGTACCCAGATGTTGGCGAAGGGCATCGATCTGCCCCGGGTGACCCTGGCGGCGGTGCTTGCTGCCGATGGCTTGTTGCATCGACCCGATCTGCGGGCCGGTGAACATTGCCTGCAGTTGTTGATGCAATTGGCCGGCCGTGCCGGCCGGGGTGAACGGCCTGGGGAAGTGCTTGTGCAGACCTACAGCCCCGACCATCCGGTGATCCGCCATCTAGTTGATGGTCGCTATGAACAGTTTTTGGAAAAGGAGTTACAGCTGCGACGCCAGGGGCGGTTGGTGCCCTTCAGCCGGGCCTGCCTGCTGCGTTTTAGTGGACCAACGGCCTGCGCCACGGCGACGGCGGCCACCACCCTGGCGGAACAGATTCGTCCCCAGGTGGAGGCCGCCAGCTGGCTTCTGATCGGCCCGGCTCCGGCCCCGGTCAGTCGCGTGGCCGGCAGGAGTCGCTGGCAGCTGCTACTGCATGGACCTGGTGGCAGCGAGCTGCCGCTGCCGCCAGAGTCGATATTGCGGCAGGGATTGGCCGCCAAGGTGAGCTTGGCGATAGATCCCGACCCCCAAGAGCTATAGGTGATGACTGGCTAATTTAAAATGAGACCCTGGTCAATAGCTGTTTCAGCAGCCAAGCCAGCTCAGGGCCATTGTGTCATCATGGCTTTATTGATCATGGCTTCATTGATCATGGTTTTGGTTTTCTAGAGCTTCCATTAAGATTGATAGCCGTTATTAAAAAATCTAACTTTATGCTCTTTGTTTTCGATAATTTCTGCGATTTTGCCAGCTAAAAACTGCTGCGGCACAATGGCTCCTTTGTCCGTGGCTTGGGCATTCCAAGGTTTCCCCTAGGTGCTGCTGGGCAGCTCGAAAAATTGCCCATTCGGCTCTTGTGAGTCATGATAAAGAAAGTCGCGGCAACTTTTCTCGCTTCATGAGATCGGTGAGATTTGGGATTTTTCTAGGTTCTCTGTTGTCAATACCTCAATTATCTTGACTGAGATTGACCTGACTGAGTTTGTTTTGTTGAAATTACTTTGGCTCGAGTGGCCCTGGCTAAGTTTATTTTGTTTAAATTACTTTGGCTTGAATGGCTCTAGCTGAGGTTGCTTTGTTGAGATTGCGTTAGCTTGAATTACCCTAGATGAGTTTGATTAGTTGAGATTATCTTGAATTGCCATGGCCGCGGTTTATTTATTAAGATATTTATTGAGATTACTTTTGATGGGTTTGGCTTTTTGAATTTGACTCGGATGATTATTTGCTCATTGGCTACCTGCTTCAATGCTATACCACTCAGCCGCGCCGGCGATCAAAAATGCCAAGGTGACGGCTAGCCAAGCTGAACTGAATAAACGGTTGAGGATGGTTGTTTGGGGGGGAATCACTAAATGACCTCCAAAGCTTTTGATTGGATCTCAGCACTAGGCACTGCAAATGTTGGTGAGCTGCGGGGTGCTACTGGCCAACGCCGCACCCAGACAGAATCGGAAAACTCGTCGATATTCACCACCTGGTAGGTGGCCCCAGGATTCTGGCTGAGGTTGATTAAATCGCCGGACTGAATTTTCATGACCTGCTATTGAACCAAGTTCACTTAAGCAGCTCCAGCCGATCAAGTAAGTATTAATGCTTAAGCCCTGACCATCGGTCTGCGGCTGATCTGCTGCCATGCCCCGCAGGCGGGGCTTTCCCGTCCCCCGGGGCACCCGCTCATCGCGGCTCCCCACTACTGGCCATGATTGGGGTTGGAGCTGCCTGAACTCACCATGGCCCTCGCCAAGGAAGCCTGCGTCCCCTGCAGTCAGGGGGCACCAACGCTCAGCCCCACTGAGCTGGCCGATCTGCTGCCCCAGTTGCCCGGCTGGCAGCTGGTGGATGGCCATCACTTGCGCAAGATCTGGAAATTTGCCAACTTTCAGCAGGCGCTCGACTGGGTCAACCTCGCCGGTGGCATCTGCGAGGAGCAGGGCCATCACGCTGAATTCAGCCTGGGCTGGGGTCATGCCGAGGCGGTTATCTACACCCATAAGGTGGATGGCCTCACCCGCGCCGATGCGGTTCTGGCAGCCCGCTTCGATGAGGCATTCCTGGCCGCTGCAGTTGCCGCCCGAGATGCCAGACCCTATGGGGCCTATGCCAAGCCGCGCTGAGGCTGTGGCCACTTTCTACCTGGCCACCATCCAATCTGGTCACCATCCACTCTGACCCCTGTCCACTCTGACCCCTGTCCATTCTGGCCCCTGCCCACTCTGGCCACTTTTTAGTTGTATTCGCCTGGGATGTCCTGCTTGGTGATGGTTACCCGGCCCACCTTCTGGCCCGAAAGCCGCAGCAGCTCGTCGCCGGAGAACGAAAATCCGCATGTGGCACCGATCTTGGCCACATCGTCGGCGGTGGCAGCCGCCAATACCGATTGCCGCAGGGCTATATCCTCCTGCATCTTGGCCAGAAAGGCCTTCAGCTGATCTAGGGCCATGATTCGATCTCCTGGCTTGCCGGTTTCAGGCAGTGTCATTTAAGACAGTGCCAATTCTGAACTAGTTACTCCAGCCGCTCCGATAGCAGCTGCAGATGGATGGTATCTGGGCTGGCAGCCGCAGTTCCACAAGAGAGCTCCGACAATAAAAAGCCTCGCTAAAGCGAGGAGCGCCCAAAAAGCAAGGGGCGAACAGTGGCTCGGGGGAGACTTGAACTCCCGACCTTGGGGTTATGAATCCCACGCTCTAACCAGCTGAGCTACCGAGCCGCGGTTCAGAGACTTTATCAGGCGCGGGGCGGCAGGAATTCCAGGGGATTCATCGCTCCGCTGCCGGCGGGGTGGATTTCGAAGTGCAGGTGGGGGCCAGTGCTGCGACCGGTGCTGCCCATCTGGGAAATTGACTGGCCCTGATCCACCTCCTGGCCTTCCCGCACCAGCAAATTGCTGTTGTGGCCATAGAGCGAGCGACTGCCATCGGGGTGGGCGATGGTCACCAGGTAGCCATAGCCGCCGTCATGCCAGCCGGCAAACACCACCCGGCCGGCTTTGGCCGCCACCACCGGGGTGCCGACGTTGTTGGCCACGTCGATGCCCTTGTGCATGCGGCCCCAGCGCCAGCCGTAGCCCGAGGTGAACATGCCCCGGGTCGGCCAGATCCAGCCGGCGTTGGAGATGCTCTGGTTGAGGGGCTGGCGGTCTTGCTCCCCGAAGCTCGGCAGCTCAGGCCAGCTCAGGCCACCGCTGCCCACCGGTTTGAGGCCGAGCACCATCTGGGGTCGCAGAGGGGACGACTGGGCCAGCCGGATGGGGCTACCAACCACCAATTGAGCCGTCTCCAGGCCTGGATTCAGCCTCAGCAACTCGCTGAGGCTGAGGCCATAGCGCTGGGCAATTTTGACCACCGTGTCGCCAAAGCTGACCACTGGTGCTGGCTCCTGCAACGCCGGTGGCCTCTCCAGGGGGGGCGAGCGCCGCAGATCAGTGGTATCGAGAGAAGCCAGTTGCTTGGCGCTGCGCACGCTCTGGCTGGGAATCACCAGCCAATCACCGCTGGTGTAGCGGTGATCCTCATTGACATCGTTCAGCGCTGCCAGTCGCTCCTCTTGGATGGCCAGTCGGTTGGCGAGATCCTCGTTGCTGATGCCGCTGCGCACCTTCACCCAGATGCGCTCGGTGCTGGGAGCAGGCAGAGCGGCCAACTGCGGTTCAAGTACGGGAGCCGACTGTTGTCTGTCGGGCACCAGGGCGGCCACGGCCAACGGCAAGGCCGCCGGCAGGCACAAGCTCAACCGCAAAATGGTTAGCCAAGGCTTCATGCAACGTTTCCCGTCGTAAGGAGGCCCATGGAGAAACCAAAATTCCCAAGCGGCCAGACAGTAGCGGACTGAACCAAAAAGCACAAGTGCAGCTGAATACAGCATTGGTGCACCACTTGTCCAGCGAGGGGCCCCTAGCTACACGAATTGTCAAGCCCCCCCAGTTGGCGCAGGGCCTCAAACAGCACGATCCCCACCGATACCGACAGGTTGAGGCTGCGCACCCCCCCCGCTTCTGAACTGCTATGGCGCAGCATCGGGATGTGCAGCCTGGCGTCGGCGCTGGCCTGGATCTCCGCCGGCAGACCGTCGCTCTCGCGGCCAAACAGCAGCCAGTCGCTGGGGGCAAAGTCAAAATCCACATAGCTGCTGGAGGCATGGCGGCTGAGGGCAATCAGCCGGCCACCTTCACTGGTTTGATGGCTGCGGAACCAATCCCAGTCCCGGTGCCGTCGCAGGGATACCCAGGGCCAGTAGTCCAGACCCGCCCGCCGCAGCTGGCGGTCGTCGATGGCAAAGCCCAGGGGCTCCACCAGGTGTAGTTCGGTAGCGGTAGCGGCGCAGGTGCGGGCCACGTTGCCGGTATTGGGCGGAATTTGGGGTTGAAACAGGACGACCCTGGGCATGTTTTTGCGCGATCGCGGCCGGAGATTGCCCAGATGCTCTCAGTCGCTGGGTACGGCCCGGCTTTGGGACAGCAGGTCGATGGCCCTTCCCGCCACCACCAGCCAGCAGGAGCCACTGATAGCCACCAGGCGACGCTCCAGGGCTCCCAGTCGATCGCGAAACAGACCGCCAATCGCCGTGGGTGGCACCACACCCCAACCGGTTTGCTCACTGACCAGCACCACGGCGGCCTGGCTGCCGATCAGGCCCGTCTCCAGCTGATCACAGAGTTGCAGCCAGGCGGCGGCCTCTAGATCAAGGCCCGCGGCCACCCAGGAACCCAGGGAATCCACCAGGGCCAGCTGGCTGGCCGCCAGCTCCTCCAGGCAGCTGGCCAGCTGCTCGGGCTCAGCTATTTCCAGACATCCCCACTGGGCGGGTCGCCGCTGGCGATGCAGCTGCAGCCTGGCCTGCCAGGGGGCATCGTCGGGCCTGGGGCTGGCGGTGGCCAGGTAGGTCACCGCCAGGGAGCTGCTGCTGGCCAGATGTTCCGCCCAGCGACTCTTGCCACTGCGGGCGGCCCCCAGCACCAGGGTGAGGGAGCCCGGCTGGGGGGGCGCTTCAGCCGCCACCGTTCATGTTGCGCAGGGTTGCCACCGACGATGGCGAGACGCGGTTGAGATAGCGGAATATCCAATACTTAAAGATTGTTGCCAGTACTACCGGGAAGGTGGCGATAAATAACATTATAAAATTTTCCTTGGCGGGAATTCCCAGGTGATGAGCTACTCCATCCAACAGGACGGTCCAACCTTCTGGGCTGTGGAAGCCAACGAAAATATCAGTAAAAAGAATTATCGAAAAAGCCTTAGCACTATCGCTTAGGCCATAAATTAACTCGTCTAGAAATCCCCGTAATACCTGTAGGTCGCGCTGGCCAAACAAGCAAACCATCGCAAATCCTAACAATCCTCCTATATCTGCTAAAACATTTTTAATGGCATGGGTGCTCTCCTGATCGGCTTCCTCGTTCAGCTCAGTGGCTCGCTGGCTGAGCTGCGCCTGCATCTCTTCTCTGGAAGGAGGGGCTTCACCCTTTAGCAGGGCATCGAATTCAAGCTCTGATTTATATTCTCTTAGTTTCTCGATTGCCTTTTCCTGCAGATGAGGTTTCGCGTAGGAAAGCAGGGGGCTTTCCATGGCGAAACTGTCCACCAGGGGCGAGACCAGGTAGGTGCGACTGATCTGTTGCGCCAGCACCGGCACCAGGATCAGTAGCAGCAAAATGCGCAGCGACACCAGGGTGGAGTCGCGTCGCCGGCGAAAGCCGGCCACCACATTGGCCTCGGCAGCTGGATCCAGCTGGCGACGCATCTGATCCACCACGCCGAGCAAACTGCGGGGCAGCACCTCCGGTGTCCTGCTGATCGTCGGCAGGGGTTGGCGGTTGCTGTCGTAGCGAGATAACACCGCCTCAATCAGCTGCACTTGGCGCAGTTCCTGGCCCGTCAGCTCGGCCCGGTGGGGTTCGACGTTATCGAGGGCCTGGCGACAGACATTGAGGGCAGTGCGGAACCGCCGCAGCAGTCGGGCCTGGGCTGAGCGGGGGATGCTCAACTCAAGCTCGGGCCTCACCGGCCGGTCGTTGTAGTGCTCCAGCTCAATGCTCTGAATCACCAGGGCGGATTCGTAGCCGCGCTCAATGTCATTGGAGACATCCAGCGATTGGGCTCGACCGAAGGCAGCCAACCAATTGCTCAATGCCATAGCAAATCAGCGCGAAAAGATCCACCAGGTGAGCATTGGCACAATTGTGCCTACAGCCAGTAGCACCAGCACCCAGGTGCGGGCATTGCTGGACTGGGTCTGTTCATGGGTCGGCACCGTGGTAGGCAATTGCACCAACTCTGCCGTCGCCGGTTCGCCGGGATCCTCCCCTCCCTGCAGCACTATCTGCAGCCGGCCAATCGCATCCAGGCTGGATTGGCGATAGCGGGCCCCTTGGCGCAGGGGTTGGCCCATGGTCGTGCGCACAGTGCTGCGCAGCAACGGGGCTGCGAGCGTGTCCGCCAGGGGAGCTGAGGCCACTATCTCCGCCGTCTTGGTCTGCAGGTCGTAGAGAAACAGCAATTGTCTGGGATTGGCACCGCCCTCAGCCCAGCGATCCAGCAGTTGGTTGCCCAGTTGGCCCAGGGTGAGTCCGTAATCGAGCCGCTCCACGGTCAACAGGTGGGCATCCACGTCGTCATTGCTGAGCGACTCCAGGGCATGCTCCACATCGGCCGCCGCCGCCCGACTGAACAGGCCCGTTGGATCCAGCAGGCGTTCGCTTGGCGGCGCCGCGGGATAGTCCCGGGCGGCCAAAGCCCATGCCGGCATGGCAGTTGCCAGCAGCAGCCCGATCGCCAGGGCCAGTAACAACAGCCTGGGGGGCTGGTGCCCCCTTGCTGGCAGCGCCATTTTTGCCGGCAAAACCCCGGCCTCAGCCACTGGTTCACAGACAGCGGAAATCAACGGCCCAACCCTCAGGTGGATCTAGTTTGCCGCCTTAACGCGGCCCTGTCGCCTGTGGATATGCCTTGGCCAGCTCGGCTGGCACTGGGGGTGGGCATTGGCGCCCTGCTGCTGGTGGTGGTCAATCAGTTCACGGCCCCCCAGTTGGAGCCGCCCCTGGAGAGGGCCAGTGTGCTGGCCGGCTTTCTGGCGGTGGCGCTGATGCTGGTGGCGGCCCTCTGGACCAGGGCGGTGCCAGAGGCCGCTGCCCGGGTGGCACTAGAGGGTCGCGAGGGCCTGGAGTTGCGGCCTCACCTGCCCGCCGAGTTGGCGGAAGAGCTGGGCTGGGGCAGTCAGTTGCTGCTCACCGCCACCGCCGCCGCCAGCCTGGTGGTGATCTGGCACGACCAGCAGCTGCTGCGCCGCGGTCTGATGGGGGAGGGCCCTTTTGTGCCCGGCCCCCTCTGCCAGCGGGCCAGGGCCAGTGGCAAGACCATCTCCCTGGTGGACTTGAATCTCTATCCGGGGAGGACCGAGTTTGATGGCTTGTTGCCGGGCCTGCCGGCGGCGGTGGTGCACCCCTTGGGCCAGGAGGGGTGGCTGGTGGTGGGGGGCTGGTCAGCCCGCTGCTTCAGCCGCAGTGATCTGCTCTGGCTGGAGGGCTGGGCCCAGAGGCTCAGAGCTCGATTGCTGGCTTGGGAGCCTGCCGCTTAGCCGGCTTGGCGCCGGAGGGGGGGAGCTGCAGCTGGGTGTGCACCCTGCTTGCCGGACTGGTGAACACCGCCAAGCCATCGGCGCCCAGCTGACCATTTAGCTGCTCAGCCCTGGTGAGTTGGTTATTGGCCTGCCGGCGCAGGCTCACCTGGCCGCTGGCCTCGATCGCCTGGGTGGTCCAGTTCCACTGACAGCGCTGGGATCGCAGCTGTTCGCCGGGTTGGTCTAGCTCACAGCCCCTGTCGATCACCGCCAGGGTCTGCTCGTTGCGCAGCTCAAAACCCTCTCCGGCCAGCTGCAATTGGTCCACCCGGCCCCGGAAGGGACGGCTGGAGTGCACCAGCTGTCGCCGCAGGTCAATCTCGGTTTCGCCAGCCAGCAGGATTGCCTTGTGCTGGGGGTCACCGAAGCGCACCGGGGCCTGCAACACCAGTTGCTGACTCACGGTATTGCCTTGTAACAAGGGCGAGGTGAGGGTCTGGGGCGGTTGGCCGGCCGCCAGCTGCCGCTGGGCGCGCACGGGACCCGGGGCCCGCAGTTGGCCGCTGTTCAGCCACCAGTCGGCCTCGGCCACCCGCAGTTCCAGGGGAGCCGATTGGGGTTTTTGGGGTCCGGGACGCCGCAGCAGCAGGGGATTGCCCCGCAATTCGAGTTTGTCTCGATCGAGCAGGATCACGGCCCGATCGGCATTGAGCTCCAGCTCCGCCTGGCTGGCCCGGGGCCGCAGGTCGAGTTCAATGCGCTGTTGGCGCGGGTACCAGCGCAGGCGCCGGGTTTCCACCCGCAGGGGCTGGGGGCCAAGACGAGCCAGGCTGGCTCTCCCCTCGAGCTGGATCAGCTCCCCGTCATTGAGCACGATGCCACTGGTGGCCGTGAGTCGATACAGGGGTTTGCCGGCCGCATAGATGGTGCCCTTGATATCTCGGGCCTGGGCGACACGGCGGCTGCTGTCATAGCGGGCTTCCGGGCTGGTGATCTGCCAGGCCGGCCGGCCCTGGCCATCCTGCTGGCGCAGATTCATCGCCTTGAACACGAAGGGCTGCACGGCCTCCTCCGGCTCCGGCCTGCCGCTGCAACCACCTAGGGCGGCGCCCATGGCCCCCAGGGCGATCGCCGCCCATAGGAGGCCCGCCCTTGCCGGCCCCAGCCGGGCGGTCCGGGGGCGCCTAGAGGGGACCATCGAGCTCCAGCCTGGCCATCACCGGCTGGGGTTCTGGCAGAGCCAGACCCGATGGCAACAGCCCCCAGGCCAGGGAGCCAGGCCAGGCAGGTTCGCCGCACTGGGCCAGCTGGGCCAGCATGCGGGCGGACAGCTCGGGCACCAGCGGCGCCAGCAACACCGCCACTTGCCTTGTGGCCTCCAGCACCGCATAGAGATCGGCGGCCACCTGGGCTTGTTGGCCTTCCTGCTTGATCAGTTTCCAGGGGGCCTGGTCGTTGAGAAAACCGTTGGCCGCGATCGCCAGTTGCAGGGCAGCCTCGGCGGCGGCCCGCAAATCCAGCCGCTCCCAGGCCAGTTCCGACTGCTGCTTTGCCAGCAGCGCAGCCGCCGCCAGGGGGTGGGAGCTGGCAGCGGCCCCGCCGGCAGGCGGCACGGCATCGGCGAACCAGCGCCGGGCCATCGAACTGGTGCGGTTGAGCAGGTTGCCAATCGTATTGGCCAGGTCGTTGTTGACCAGGTCGGTGAAGCGCTGCTGTTGGAAGTCGCCGTCGTCCCCGAAGGGAATATCCCGCAGCAGGTACCAACGCACCGCATCTCGGCCGCATTTATCCAGCAGCTGCTGGGGGTCGAGCACATTGCCGATGGACTTGCCCATCTTTTGGCCCTCGCGGGTCAAAAAGCCATGGCCAAAAACCCGCTTGGGCAGGGGGAGGCCGGCGGAGAGCAGCATCGCCGGCCAGTAGACGGCATGGAAACGCAGGATGTCCTTGCCAATCACGTGCAAACTGGCGGGCCAGCCGCGTTGGGTCACCAGTTGCAGATCCGGTTCATCGCCTGGCTCGAGCAGGGCGGTGAGATAGCCAAGCAGGGCGTCAAACCACACATAAAAAGTATGGCCGCCATGGCCTGGCACCCCAATCCCCCAGGGTAAGTTCACCCGGGAAATGGAAAAGTCCCGCAGGCCCTGGGCCACAAAGTTCTCCACCTCGCGACGACGATTCTGGGGTTGGATGAATCCTTCTTGGCGAATAAGTTGCTCAATTTGTTGCTGATAGCGCGATAATCTGAAAAATAAATTCAGCTCATCGCGCCACTCCAAAGGGCGGCGATGCAGGGGGCATTCGGGATCCTGGGCCTCGTGGGGATCGTCCTTGAATTCCTCGCAGGCCACGCAGTACCAGCCCTGCTGCCTGCCTTCGATCACATCTCCGTTCGCTTCCACCCGGGCAAAAAACTGTTCGACAATGCTGCGATGGCGGGGATCGGTGGTGCGAATGAAGCGGTCGTTGCTGATCTGCCAGCGCTGCCACAGCTGGCGATAGCCCTCACTCACCTCATCGCAATGGGCCTGGGGGGAGAGGCCGGCGGCCTCCGCGGTGCGTTGAATTTTTTGACCATGCTCGTCGCAGCCGGTGATGAACAGCACGGATTCACCGCACAACCGCCGCTGCCTGGCAATCGCATCACAGACCAGCGTGGTGTAAGCGCTGCCGAGATGGGCGCGATCGTTGACGTAATAGAGGGGCGTGGTGAGGGTGTAAACCATCCGGCCTAGGCCACGGCAAATGTGGTTGGGAGGCCAGTGGGATGGCCAGGTTGATGGGCCACTGGGCTGGCCCGGGTGATGGCCACTGGAATGGCCCAGGTGATGGACAGCTTGATGCACAGCTGGGCTGAGGCGGCTCCTGGCGAGTTCTCCAGAGCCATAGCCGAGCTGGCCGCATCTGCTCACGGAGTTCTCCGGGCTGAACCGGGAAACCGGAGTTCTCCTGGCTGAGCACTCCAGTGAGGCTTTTTCTGGCGCCCTGCGCCGCCAAAGCGAGCGCTGCCATGGGCGGATCTTAGCGATCCAGGAGATTCCAGCCTGTTACCTTCCAGCTTGCCTATCCCTTGCCCCAGGCCTCCTCCGCAGTGATTCAGGTGCCCGTGCTGGTGTGGGGCGGCGGCATCGGCGGCCTCTGTGCCGCCGTCCAGTGTGCCCGCAGGGGGGTTCGCACTCTGTTGCTCACCCCGGGCGGCTGGCTGGGGGGCATGGTTAGTGCCGCAGGGGTCTGCGCCCCGGATGGCAACGAACTGAGCCCCTGGCAGAGCGGCATGTGGGGTGCCTTCCTGCGAGCTCTGGAGGCCAGAGAGCCCCAGGGCTTGGACCACAACTGGGTGAGCTGCTTTGGCTACCGCCCCGCCAGCGCCGAAAGAGTTTTGCGCCAATGGCTGGAGGCGCTACCGCTATTGAGCTGGTGGCCTGGTTGCAGCCTGCGGGCCCTGGAGAGAAGCGCCGATCGGATCACCGCGCTGGTGATCGAAAGGGCCGGTGAGACGCAACGGCTGGAGCCCCAGCTGGTGATCGATGGCAGTGATCGCGGCGATTTGCTCGCCCATGGCATCCAGCATCGCCTGGGCTGGGAAGCCCGGGAGCAATGGCGGGAACCCAGTGCTCCGCCCGAGGCGGAGCTGCTGAGCAAACCTTTTTTTGACCAGCAGCCGCTGCAATCGCCCACCTGGGTGGCGATCGGCCAGCTCACGGCGGAGCGGCCCACCTTCCACCAGGGCCAGGGCCAGCCCATAGGTCAGGCTGCTGGCGAACTACCGGAGCCGTTCCGCCTGGCCAGCGAGCGGTTTGGGCTGGAGCGAACGCTCACCTATGGCCGCCTGCCTGGCGGCCTGGTGATGCTCAATTGGCCCCTGCATGGCAACGACTGGCACTGGGGCTTGGAGCGGGGCTTCGGCCCAGATCCCCTGGCGGCCGCCGAGCTCGATCGCCAGATGCAGGAGCACTCCCTGTCCTTCGCCGATGCCCTGGCAGAGGCCAGTGGCGGTTGGTTGCGCCGGGCCGCCGTGTTTCCCGATCCCCTCGAGCGAGAGCTGGCCGCCCAGCAGGGCCAACCGCTGCCCCTGGGCGGCAGTTCGCCCCTGGCCCTGATGCCCTACTGGCGCGAGGGGCGTCGGCTGGTGGGACTGAGCACGGTGGTGGAGGCGGATTTGCTGCCCATGGGCGCCGGAGCCTCTATCGCCCCAGCCCCCCTGCGTTCGGGCTTGAATGACGCCATCGCCGTGGGCAATTACGCCAACGACCACCACTATCCAGGCCCGGACTGGCCTCTGGCTCCCAAGAGTTGCCGCTGGGGGGGGCGTTGGACCGGCACCCCCTTCTGCATTCCCTACGGCGCCCTGGTGAGTACCGACTGCTGCAACCTGTTGGCGGCCGACAAGTCGATCGCCACCAGTCACATCGCCAATGGGGCCACGCGATTGCAACCGCTGGTGATGAATGTGGGCCAAGCGGCGGGCCTGGCGGCGGCGCTCTGCCTGCAGCTGGGGTGTGGGCCAGCCGAGTTGCCCGTAGGCCAGCTGCAGCGGGCCCTGGTGCTCGATCCGATCGCCCCGGCGGGTCCCATGCCCCTCTGGGACACCCCATGGCACCACCCCCACTGGCGACAACGCCAGCTCATGGCCCTGGCGGATGCCTCCCTGGTGAATGGCCAGGGACAGCTGGCCGGCGGCGCAGCGGCCGATCCCACCGCCGCGCCGGCCGCTCGGGGCGAACGCCTGTTTCGGGGCACGCTGCTGCAGGGACCCCAGGGGGGTTGGCTGCTGGAGGGAAGCGATGGCAGCTGGCCGCTAATCACCCTCGAGCCGGGTTTGGAGGGCTGGATCCAGGCCCAATCGCTGCCCCGAACTGTTGCCTTGATCGGCTGCCTGAATCCATGGGGGCCCTGGATTCGCGCCAGCCGGCTACTGGAGCCCAGCTAGCCGCTCGCACGCATCCGTAGCTGGTCGCGCAGCGGATCCACCAGCTGCACCCGCAGCAGCAGTTCATCGCCGGGGCCACTGCCGCTGGGGCAATCGGCCGCCAGGTCCATGGCCAGCTCGGGGGCATGCACCAGACCCAGGCCGTCCTGGGGCCGCAACCAGCGCAGAAATTGCCCCTGCCACTGCTCGCCGCGATGGCGCTCGAACCACACCTGTTGCCAGTGGCGTTGGTCTTCTCGGCTGATTTGAACCACCTGCCTCTGGGGGCTTTCCAGCTCCTGCAGCAATTGCTGCATCTGGTCGGCATCGAGGGGAATGCCGCCATAGAGCAGAGCGGCCAGTTGGCGCTGCACCAGCAGGTCGCCGTAGCGCCGAATCGGCGAGGTGGCCTGCACGTAGCTATCGAGGGCCAGGCTGAAGTGGGGGCTGGGGCTGGTGCCGCTATAGCCCCTGCTGAGACAACGGCGGATGGCGGCGTGGCGAACGGGGCCCTCCGGCAAGGCCGCCAGCTCTGCGGCCGGCGGCAGTTCCGCCGGCAACTGGGAGCGATAGGGCAGGGCCAGGCCCTGGGCCTGGCCGAGCTCAGCCACCACCGCACCGGCCAGGATCATGGCCTCGGCCACCATCAAGCGCGACGGGCTCGGCTCGGTGATCTCCAGGGTGGGTTCGCCAGCTACTTCGCGGATGCGCCCCTCTGGCTGGTCGAATTGCAGCGCCCCCCTGGCCAGGCGCCACTTGCGGCGGCTGAGCAGCAGCTGGTGGATTTGGCTGATCTGGCGCTCCTCAGGCGGGGCCAGGTCGATCAGTTCATCGGCGTCGTCGTAGGAGAGCCGGTAGGCGGGCTTTACCCAACTGCGCAGCACGCCACTGGCGGCAATTGCCCCATCGGCGGCCAATTCCACCCAGATGCTCCAGGCGGGGCAGCGCTGCCCCGCCACCAGGCTGAAGATCCCGGTGGCCAGTTCCAGAGGAAACATCGGCAGGCTGCCGCGGCTCAAGTAGAGGCTGGAAGCCCGTCGTCGCGCCTCCAGATCGAGGGGATCGCCAGGGGCCACCAGTCGGCCTGGATCGGCCACATGAATCCACAGGCGCAACGGCCCCTCGTCTGGCTGCTCCAGGGCCAGACCATCGTCGATGTCGCGGGTATCGACATCGTCGATCGTAACCACGTGTTGGTGGCTGAGATCTCTGCGCAGCTCATCGCCAGGCTGGGGCTGGTCATGGGCCGCCAGCAGCCTTTGGCATTCCGCCTCCAACTCGGCACTGAAGCCCAGCTCCCAGCGGGTGTCTCGCAAAGAGGGCAGGCAATGCAGGTCCCACAGGCCCAGATCCACCAACAAATGGCGAATCGCCCCGGTATCGGCGGCGCAGCCAGCCACCTGTAAACCGCGACGCAACTCAGCTGGCAGGGGCTGCTCGGCATCGCCCGAAGCCCAAACCAACAGCAGATCTATCTCTTGGCGCTGGGCTGGGCTGAGCAGTTCGAGGTTCAGCGGCTGGCGCTGTTTCAGTTGTTCGTGCCAGAGGCGCTGGTGTTCCAACACCAGCCGCTGGCGCCGTTGCTCCAGGCGCAGCCGCCGCAGTTCTGGCAGTGGTCGCGCAGACACCTGCTGCTGGCGCCAGCGAAACAGCAGCTGGTCGCCCTGCAGCCACAGCCAGGCGGCTGCCAGCTGTACGGGTTGGGGCTGGGAGAGCTGCAGGCCCAGCCAATCGTCCAGCGACAGGGTGGTGTCGTCTTCCGCTAATAAAAGCCAGGCGGCCGCCAAATCCGCCCGGGGCGGCGTGGCGGCTTGCAGCTGCTCCACCGTGAACTTCCAGGGAGCCAGCCCCGGGGCTTCCGGTGGAGAGCTGCCATCGGGCAGCCGGGCGATCAGCTCCACTTGCCTGAGCGGCAGGGAGAGCGGTCGCGGCCGGCTGGCGCCGCTCTGCCAACCCGGCAACAGCTGCGCTTTGGAGCCCTGCAGGGAGACCAGCAGGGCTAACTGATGACCCCTGTCGGTGACGATGCCGACCAGATCACCGGGATGGAAGGAGGCCGCGGCCAGGGGAACCTCAGCCTTCGGGATTAACGAAGGGCAGCAGTGCCACGATCCGGGCACGCTTTACAGCGTTGGTGAGATCCCTTTGCTGCTTGGCGGTAAGGCCGGTGAGGCGGCGGGGAAGAATCTTGCCCCGCTCAGTGATGAACTTCTTGAGCAGATCGACATCCTTGTAGTCGATCGGATCTCCGGGTTTGATCGGAGACAGACGCTTTTTGAAAAAAGAACTGGACATGGGAACGGTGGAGAAAAGAAAAATTGCCTACGAGCCGAGCCGATCGATCAGGAGCGGAAGCTCACTTGATTTCCTTGTGAACGGTCGACTTGTTGCAGTGGGGGCAGAACTTCTTCAGCTCCAGCCGTTCGGTGGTGTTGCGGCGGTTCTTCTCGGTGGTGTAGCGGGACACACCTGGAGACCGCTTGGCGGGGTTGGACCGGCATTCGGTGCACTCGAGAGTGATAACGAGCCGGACGCCCTTGTTTTTAGCCATGAAGGACGTTGCGCCGCTTGAGCGATGCGAAGTGACAACGAACCACCCTACCTGCCAGGGGTTACCCACCCCCATCACTGCCTAGGATCATCGATGAATGATTCCAAGGACTGATGCGGGTCTCGCTCCAGTGGCTGAAGGAGCTGGTCTCCGCCGAGCCCGAGGCCTTTGCCATAGACAATCTGGCCGAGCGGCTGTCGATCGCCGGTTTTGAAGTCGACGGCATCGACAACCTGGCCGCCCGCGCCGCCGGAGTGGTGGTGGGCTATGTGCAGGCTCGAGAACCCCATCCCAATGCGGACAAGCTGAGCGTCTGCCAGGTGGTGGTGGCCGAGGCTGAATCGCTGCAGACCCAAACCCTGCAGATCGTCTGTGGGGCGGCCAATGTGCGCGCCGGCATCCACGTGCCGGTCGCCCTGGTGGGCGCCACCCTGCCGGCGGTGGAACTCACGATCAAACCGTCTGAGCTGCGGGGGGTGGCCAGCAGCGGCATGATCTGCTCCCTCGGCGAACTCGGCCTGCCGAGCCAGGGAGAGGGCATCGCCATCCTCGAGGAGCTGTTGGAGTCGGTGCCGGCTGTCGGCAGCCCCGTGGGCCCCCTGTTCGGTCTCGATGACCAGGTGTTGGAGTTGGCGATCACCGCCAACCGCCCCGATGGCCTTTCCATGCAGGGCATTGCCCGCGAGGTGGCGGCCCTGGTGGGCGGCAGCACCCATTGGCCTGCGGTGGAGGTCGCCGCCGCAAGCCAACCGCTGCCCAGCGATCCGGCCTCCCAGCACTTGATGGACGAGGGGGGGATCTTCAGCATCACCCAACTCAGCGGTATCCAGGTGGCGCCGTCGCCGGCCTGGCTGCGGCAACGGCTCGAAAAGGCCGGCCTCAGGCCCATCAACAACGTGGTGGACATCACCAATTTGGTGATGCTCGAAACCGGCCAGCCGCTGCATGCATACGACCTGGCCAGCCTGGCCAGCCTGGCCGGCGATGAGGCCAAGATCTCCGGTCTGGGCCTGCGGCCAGCTGTACCGGGCGAGACCATGCTGGGCCTCGATGGCGAGCAGCACCAGCTAACGGGCGACAGCCTGCTGGTTACCTATGCCAAACAGCCGATCTCTCTGGCCGGTTTGCTGGGCGGAGACGCCACGGCGGTGCGGGACACCACCTCCGCTATTTGGCTGGAGGCGGCGGTTTTTCCCGCCATGGCCGTGCGCCGTTCTGCCCATGGCGTGGGCCTGCGCACGGAAGCCAGCAGTCGCTTCGAGAAGGGACTGCCCGCCGAAGTTACCCTCACTGCTGCCGATCGGGCGGCGGCACTGTTGCAGCAGCTGGCGGGGGCAGTGGTGGAGGGCCGCTGGCTGCACCGCCGTGATCAGGAGCCTCGCCAGCCATTGCGGCTGCGCCGGGATGCCCTGCACAACCTGCTGGGACCGGTGCTGGAGGCTGAGGAGACGATCGATCTGCCCGATGGGCGGATTCGCTCCACCCTGGAGGCGATCGGTTGTGAACTGATTGAGTACGAAGAGGGCTGGCAGGTCCAGGTGCCGCCTGCGCGGGCCATCGACCTGCAAAGGGAGGTGGATCTGATCGAGGAGGTGGCGCGACTGGTGGGCTACGACCATTTCGCCTGCCATCTGCCCGATCCGATTGAGCCGGGGGGCCTGGAGCCCGCCCAGCAGCTGGAGCGGCGCCTGCGCCGGGCGCTCACGGCGGCGGGCCTGCAGGAGTGCTGCAGCCTGTCCCTGGTACCTGCGGCCCCCGGTCGTATTCCCCTGGCCAATCCACTTTTGGCGGATTATGGCTACCTGCGGGATAATCTCACAGATGAGCTGTTGGCGGCCGCCCGCCGTAATTTGAGAGCTGGCGCCCCTGGCTTCTGGGGCTTTGAGATCGGCAATGTGTTTGGCGAGGCCGACGCTGGTGCCAGCCGCACCCTGTTGGCTGGGGTGATCTGCGGCGAGCGGCGCTCCGAGCGCTGGAGCAGTAGCGGCAAGCCCCAGCCCCCCGGCTACTTCCAGGCCCGGGGCCTGTTGCAACAAGCTTTTGCCGCCCTGGCGGTACCCAGTGAAGATCGTCCGCTCAGCGAGCAGCCGCAGCTAAGCGGCCAGCCATTGCTTCATCCCGGTCGCTCCGCCCAGCTACTGCTGGAGGGTCGTCCGGCCGGTTGGTTTGGCCAATTGCATCCAGAGTGCGCCGAGCAGCTAGACCTGCCGGAAACCACCCATGTGTTCGAGCTGGAATTGGCCCCGTTGATCGCCGCCGCCAGCCGGCGCCAACGCTGGCAACCAATATTTGTTCCCTTTGCCACCGTTCCCGCCTCGGAGCGGGACCTGGCATTTGTGGTGCCGGCCAGCACTTCTACGGCCAGCATGATCAAGGTGATTAGCAAGGCCGGCAAACCATTGTTAGAGCATGCTGAATTGATTGACCGCTACAGCGGCTCTCAACTGGCTGAGGGCCAGTGCAGCCAGGCCTATCGACTGCGTTACCGCGATCCGAAACGCACCCTCACCGACGAGGAGATTGAAAAAGCCCATCAAAAGATTCGCCTTAACCTGGAGCAACTTCCAGGGGTGCAGCTGCGCAGTTGAGCGGGGGCTATCCCCAAGCGCCAGCACCAGAAGTGCGCCAGAGAAGTTAAGCAAGCTCTGCAAAACCCGAGCCACGGCCCATGGAGCGCTGATGCCGCAATGGCACTGAGCTGGCTGGGGCGACGAAATGGCGGATGCTCAGAGCCTCCTTAAGGGCAGCTCGAAAAATTCCAAATCTCACCGTTCTCATGATACAAGAAGCTTTGTGGCGACTTGCTTGAGCCTGACTCGCAGGAGCCGAAAGGGCAATTTTTCGAGGTGCCCAAAACAAATTCGGAATGTTATTGAAATTTGGCCATTTATCCCTGGAGTTTATCAACCCTCGTCTACCCTGACTTGATGATGCTCATTCGCTAACAATGCCTGTCGATATCGCCTCCATCTTCTCCTGGGGATGTTGGGCTGGGGATGTATGGCTGGGGGCATCGCCGCGGAGTTCCAGCACGGTGAATACCTCCACATGGCTGGTGTGAGGGAAGAAGTCAATCGGTTGTACCGATAGCAGCCGGTAGGGGCCGCCGTTTACCAGGGCCTCCAGATCGCGTGCCAGGCTGGCCGGATCACAGCTCAGATAAGCCAGTCGTTGGGGAGGGCAGGCGCAAATGGCCCCCACCACTTGGGCCTCCAATCCCCGTCGCGGCGGATCCACAAACAGGGCCGAGGCCATGGGCAGCTGGGCTGCCAACTGCTGGGCCACATCTCCAGCCAAAAATTGACAGCGCTTCGCTTGGCCGTTGCGGGCTGCATTGGCCTCAGCCAACTTCACCGCCTGGGGATTCAACTCCAGGCCCAACACCCGAAAACCACTGGCGGCCATGGGCAGGCTGTAGGTGCCGATGCCGCAATAGGCGTCAATCACCGTAACGGGCACTGTTGCGGTCACTGTTGCGGGCGGCTGGGAGCTGGCCAACCCGGCCATCGCCTGCAGCAACAGGGGCACCACCCGTTCGGCCTGGGCGGTGAATACCTGGAAAAAAGTATCGCTGGCTATCTGCAACTCAAAGCCGGCAAAATTTTCGTGGAGCCAATTCCGCCCTGCGATCAGCTCAGTGGTGGGACCCATCAGCAGATTGGTGGGCAGGGGCTGCAGATTCAGGCATACCCCCACCAGTTGGGGCCAGCGTTCCAGCCACTGGTTGGCCAGCTCAGCCAGGCCTGGCAGCCGCCCGTGACTGCTGATCAAGGTCAGCAGCAATTCGCCGCTGTTTGCCCCTAGCCGTAGGGCCATATGGCGCAGGCCGCCGCCAGCCTGGCTATGGCGATCAACCGGCCAGGGGCTGGCTTCCAGGTCGGCCTTGAGCGGTTTGATCAGGGCATCGAGGCGGGGATCCAGCACCGGACAGTGGTTCATGTTCACGATCCGATGGCTGCCGCGCCCGTAGTAGCCACCCCTCAGGCTCCCGTCCGGGCGGCGCTCCAGGGGGATCACCGCCCGGTTGCGATAGCCGAGACCACTGGCCGCCTCCAGCAGCGGCAGCACAGGGTGATCCAGCTTGCCAATCCGCGCCAGGGCCTGGTGTACGGATTTGGTTTTCCACTGGCCCTGGGCCGATGGGCTCAGATGCTGGAGGCTGCAGCCACCACAGCGATCAGCCAGGACGCAGGGTGGTCTGCGGCGCTGGTCACTGGCCACAATCAACGATTGCAGTTCAGCCAGCCAATGGCGCCGGGCCCTGTGCAAAAGCCGAACCCGAACCCGTTCTCCAGGCAGGGCTCCAGGCACGAACACCACCGCATCGCCCCAGCGACCTATCCCCTGACCTTCATGGCCGAGGTCGGTGATGGCCAGATCGCAGCAAAATCCAACCGAGAGATTGACCATGGTGACTGCGCGGCCAGGTGAACTCCGGCGGAAGACGCTCGCTGACGCTAGATCGTGCAAAGGGGCGTTACACCTTTGCCGATCGACCGGGTTTGGCCCCGGGGCTTGGCTAGTATCTGAAAAGCGTGTGGCCGCTGCGATGAGCGTCGTTCGGGATCTGATTCTCCAGGCCGATGATCAACTCCGGTACCCCTCGGGGGGCGAGCTCCGCTCGATGGTGGAGTTTCTCAGCGGTGGCAGCCAACGTCTGCAGGTGGTGAGGATCCTCACCGAAAACGAGAAAAAAATTATCGATGAAGCGGCCAAGCAGTTGTTCGCCCGCAAGCCCGACTACGTGGCTCCCGGCGGCAACGCCTATGGTCAAAAACAACGGGCCCAGTGTCTGCGCGACTACAGCTGGTATTTGCGGCTGGTGACTTATGGAGTCCTCGCCGGCAGCACTGAACAGATCCAGCAAATTGGCCTGGTGGGTGCCCGTGAGATGTATAACAGCCTCGGCGTGCCGATGCCCGGCATGGTGGAAGCAATCCGTACGATGAAGGATGCCTCTCTTGCCCTGTTAAACACGGAATTGGCCAAATTGGCTGCTCCTTATTTCGATTATCTGATTCAGGGAATGCAAACCCCCACCTGATCACAACCTCCATAGTCGCTCCATCAAACTAGACTATCCAGCCAAAACCCGAGCAGATACTACCTGGTTTGCTCGGGTTTTTTATTAGTTAACGGTAAAACCCTTGGCTACTGCTGGGCAGCAGCAATTTTCCCTCCATACCTGGCAAGTTAGAGGGTAAAAGCAAGACACTGCAATGGTAATCATGTGACAACAGCTTTGTTTCCGGATTTTTTCGCAGCACCCCTCTAGCAGAGTTGGCATTTCCTCAATCATTAAGCCCAAATGAATATGCCCTAATGAATAAAATCGCGTCATAGAAAAACCAAATCCAGCTGCGGCTTCAAAAAGTCGACAAAGCATTCTCGTACGTCTCGTATTGGACCAGTAGTCGGTCTACTACTGAGACAATTTTGAGAGAAGCAATTTTGCAGCGCCGGATCCCTGGTCGCCATCGGAGCCAGGGATTAATACCTGGCCAGCCGAACTGACCTAGCCAGGTGCCCAGCCTGTCTCGCCCGGGTACAGCTCAAGACGCTGGCGCTAGATGCCAAAGCCACCGACCAGGCCGCAGCAGAGTCTCATCAGTATTGACCAAGACTCGCTGCGATACCAGCACTTCGTCTCACTAGTCTCAGTTCAGATTCGCTACTAGACTCGTATCAAGAATCAGTTGAGACTATTGAGATACCATGTTTTGACAGCACTGCTGCAGTGGCTGGCACCAGGGAAGCTGTGCCGATGATTTGGGCGGCGGGCCAGCCAGTGTCATTCAGCAGCACGGGCTGCGGAAACGGCGGTTGTGAGCTTCGCGTCAGGAGCCATTGCTCTTGGGCGCAAGCTTGATCAACTCCAAATGCAGTCCCATCCGTTTGCATCCACCGCCAAATGGCGCCACCCCAACAGGAGCAAAACCTATCCCGCTAGTCTCATTCTAGTCCTAATATGGGACCCATCTCAAGTCCAATATTAGACTCGTGAGCCACGTGGCTGCTTCTCGGCTTCCGGCCCCTTGCCCCCTATGTCAGCGAAATTGTTCCCAGCTCTGCTTTGCTTCCCTGGCTGCCTGGCGAGTACCACCAAGGCCTGTTCCGCCTATGGATCAAAATCCTGCTGGCAGCGGGGCAGTGGCCGGAACTGGATAATCACCAAATTCCCTGTTGGCTTACCTGTCTTTGTCACCATTGGCCAGGCTAGGCCTGGAAGCCAGAGGCTGTTTGAGTGGGCCAAGGGGCTTGCGTACCTGTGGTTACAGCAGGTACGCAGCACTGAAAACCCTTTTGTGCACAGGAGCTGGTTAGCACTGGCCAATTCTGGACAAGCTGATGGCCACGGGGCCCAGGCCCTTGGCTACGCCAGCTCCTAAACGATGCCTGGAATGGCCCCAGTTAGCCACTGCTGGCAAATATTGGCCCTAGATTGCATTAGTACAGCTAACAAGGATAATTTCATCAATGAAAAATGGCAAAAGATAGTGACCCTTTTACAGGCGCTTTCCTATATAAGTGCTGAATATTATTTCTTAGATCTCGGCAATATATCCATGGTTACATGATGATTTACCTCAAAATTGCCTAAGACCTGCCAAGCAAAGGGCAGATCAAAAAATATGGATTCCGCGCAGGCCGACCAACGAGACCTACTGCAGCAACGTAAGTGGATGAAGTCTAAGGCCACGCCAAGGGCTACTTTTCGAGCTGTTAAAGAAATACATTTACTGCTGTTTGCTTGGAAAACTTTGGCAATTTTATAGATTTTGTACCTCAATTATAGGATATTTTATCATTTTTAGCTGCTGCCCTGGCCGTCGATGGCAGGCGGCAGCCTTCAACTACCGCAGCCAGAATCTCCACCAGATACAATCTCTACTGTCTCATCCAAGACCCTAAACAGGACCCACTCTGGGTCCTGTTTAGGATTCATTAGACCAATTTGTTTCCTCTGGTTCATGTCGCTGTGGGCAAGCCACAACGAATCTGTTTTCAGCTGATCTGACTCACCCATCGCCAGGAGCGCCGAGCGTGGTCGCGCCTGTCTCATTCTGGACCGGTACCAAGTCTAGAATTGCGTCCAGAATGAGAAAAGCAGGACTGATGCTAGTCCTTGGGCGAGCCACGCGAGTCCACTGCCTATGCATAACGGGGCTGGCAACTTCGGTCGGTTGCAAAAGATTTAGCGTTTAAGGATGACGAATGATTAAAATGCTAGAACGTATAGAGTCTAACTGGCAATAGCCAATAGAAGTGTAATAAGAAGGAATGTGTAAAGTTGCAAAAGTAATATTAATTAACCTAGATGCATTATTGGAGGTGGCGGGCTTGGGCCCGGTTGTGTCGCTGCTCAATGCAGCCACAATATGCTCCTGGGGCCAGGCGGGTTGAATGGCAGCGATTAAAACCCAGGCAATATTGGGGTGGGGCTGCCCTAGTGCTCTGCGGGTGATGGCCTGGGGATGATAATCGTCTATTCAGAAAATCTAAAATCATCCTGTCAATAGCTTGCACAAGATGGAGGTCGCACTCCCTTGAATTTGCTTTTCCCCTGGGCTAACTCAGCATGGTTTCAGCATCAGCCAATTGATCGACTATCCATGGTCATGGCGGCCCTAGTGCAGGGTGCTGCCAAACCGGCAGGCAATTACCTTTGGCAGCGGTTAAGGTATCCCCACTAAAATTACGACCGCCCCATAGAGAACAATACCCCCAGACTGCTGGTGGCCTACGGCCTCTCCGGTTCCGACAAGTCTTCGCCGGTGCGGGCGGGCCTTGCCGGGGCATGCTCAGGCTGGGGATTGGCCTTTTCCTGCCTGGAAGCTAGCCGCTGTCGGCCCTGGCCGAGGCTGCCTGCCACGGCTGACGGGCCACGAGTGGTGACCTGTATCGCCATCAATGATCTCAGCCCCAGGCGTAAAAGAAAAGCTGTGAGTTCAAGGATGTACTGGAACTGCCCAATGAAGATGAGGAGTGGAATTGCCTGCGGTGCATCGCTGATCTGGTGCCTGATCGCGAGCAAATAGCATTAGTGCTGGTGGTGGATCATCGGGAAGAGATTTATAGTCAATGTCACGATGAGCAGAGCCTAGGGAGGTATCTGGCCAATCTGCTGCTGACAGCAACTGAGGCAGATAGAGGCTGCCCAGGCTTTGCCATGGAAGGCCAATCACCGGGGCCTGATCAACAGCGGTAATCGAAGATTTCATCCAGACAGAAGCGTGCGCCAAACTTCCTCGATGGGCCTTGTAGCTTGAGGCTGGCTATTCAGAAGCAGGATTGACTTGCCTCCTTTAGCTATCTATGCCAGCGCTGTCGTTGCCTAATTACTTGTGCGCATAGCTTTGGGCGCCCCACTGGCGCTGGTTGGCTCGGGTCTGCCGCCGACTTCGTCGGCCCAGCGCTTCAGTTCATCGAGTCTCTGTACCCCCTCCAGCCGCTGACCCTTCAGCACCCAGGTGGGATAGGCCTGGATCTTGGCTGCGGTGCAACGGTCGCGATCTGCTTCAGTTTTGTCGCATTCCACGTAGGGCAACTGGCGGCTGCCCTCCTTGCCGAACAGGTTTTTTTGTTGGAAGCAGGCCGGACACCACCAGGCTCCATAAAATTGAGCCCCCTGTCGGCGCAGCTGGGCGGCCAGGGCCTCTTGCTCTGGGGTGGATGGGTTGAGCGGTTCTCCCAGGGCCGCCGCAGCGCCTCCTCCATGGCCCGGGGGGGCAGTGGCGCCCTCCGCCCGCACCCGCTGACCCCCCATGGCGGTGATGGCGGCTGCCAAGAGCAAGCCCAGGGCGGCAATCGGCAGCATCCCAGGCCAGCCAGCGCCCCCTGGCCCAGGGCTGTTTTGTTTGCCAAGGCTGCTTTGATCGCCAAAGCTGGCTTGACGCCTATGGCTGCCTTGAGACCCAAGGCTGCCTTGACGCGCACAAATGCCCCAAACGGCGTTGCGAATGGAATTGATGTGGGCGGAACTGCAGTGGGGCATCAGCGGGGATCCCGACTTGGGCAGAGTAGGGGGGATTCTGGAGGTGGACCGACCCGGGGGCTGTTTTGCCCCAGGCTTGGTTCCCTTTGGGCCACTTCGGCTGAGACACTGGCTTCCATGAGCGCAAACGGTTACCGCGACTACTTCAAGGTGCTCGGCCTGGATCGCAGCGCCGACGCCGACGCGATCAAGCGGACCTTCCGCAAGCTGGCGCGTAAATACCACCCGGATGTAAATCCAGGCGACAAGGACGCCGAGGCCAAGTTCAAGGAGATCAGCGAGGCCTACGAGGTACTGTCCGACCCGGACAAGCGCCGCCGCTACGAACAGTTCGGCCAGTACTGGAGCCAGGGCGGTACTGGTGGAGCCCCCAGCGGCGACGTGGACTTCGGCCGGTACGGCAACTTCGACGACTTCGTTAACGACCTGTTGGGCCGCTTTGGCGGCACCGGTGGCCCGGGTTTTGGCGGTGGCGCCCCGAGCTCTGGCGGCTTTGGCTTTGGTTCCGGTTTCCCGGGCGGCGGCTTTTCTGCCAGTGGCTTCCCAGGCGGTGGCTTCCCCGGCGGTGGTTTCAGCACGGGATTTGGCGGTGGAGCGGCGGCGGCCAACCTCGATGCGGAGGCCGTGATCGCGATCAGCTTCTCCGAGGCCTTTCACGGTTGCGAGCGCACCTTGGCGGTGAATGAGGAGCGGGTGCAGGTGCGGATTCCCCCCGGCGTGAAGACCGGTAGCCGGCTGCGGCTCAAGGCCAAGGGCAACCTGCAGCCCGGCACCGGCCGGCGCGGTGACCTCTATCTCACCCTCAAATTGCAGGAACACCCGATCTGGAAGCTGGATGGCGACCAGCTGCGGGCCGAGTTGCCCCTGAGTTTGGATGAACTGGCCCTGGGGGGGGAGGTGCGCGTGGCCACCCCCGATGGCGAAGCCACCCTGCAGGTGCCAGCGGGCATCAGCCTCGGTCGCAGCCTGCGGCTCAAGGGCAAGGGCTGGCCGGGCAAGGGGGGCCGGGGGGATCTGCTGTTGACTCCGGTATTGCGGGTGCCCCAGCAACTCACCGAACAGGAAAAGGCCCTGTTTGAGCAGCTGCGGGAACTGCGCAGCAGCAATCCGCGCTCCGGCTGGATCCAAGCCGCCCGCTTGTAGGGCGATCCCTAGGATCCGCACCAGCCACGCACCCCAGATGGAGCTCACCTACCGCCCCCGCCGGCTGCGCCGCACCCCGGCTCTCAGGGCCATGGTGCGCCAGTTTCAGCTCAGCCCCACCGATTTCATCTACCCGCTCTTTGTGCACGAAAGTGCCGCCAACGAGCCCATCGGCGCCATGCCGGGCTGCCAGCGCTGGAGCCTGGAGGGTCTGGTGGAGGAGGTGGGCCGCGCCTGGGATTTAGGCATCCGCTGCGTGGTGCTATTCCCCAAGGTGGCCGATGGCCTCAAAACGGAGGATGGCGCTGAATGCTTCAACGAGCACGGCCTGATTCCCAGAGCCATCAGGCTGCTTAAGCAGCGGCATCCCCAGATGGCGATCATGACCGATGTGGCCCTGGATCCCTATTCCTGCGATGGCCATGACGGCATAGTCAATCAACAGGGCGTCGTGCTCAATGACGAAACCGTGTCAATCCTATGCAAGCAGGCCGTGGCCCAGGCCCGGGCCGGCGCCGATTT
The DNA here is from genome assembly GCA_044356375.1 of Prochlorococcaceae cyanobacterium. Classification (GTDB taxonomy): domain Bacteria; phylum Cyanobacteriota; class Cyanobacteriia; order PCC-6307; family Cyanobiaceae; genus UBA5018. The sequence goes on from JBIKWK010000005.1 coordinate 47,860, forward strand.
GATTGGCCCCAGCGACATGATGGATGGCCGTGTTGGGGCGATCCGAGAAGCCCTGGATGAAGAGGGTTTTGAGCATGTGGGGATCATCAGCTATACCGCCAAGTACGCCAGCGCCTATTACGGCCCCTTCCGAGAAGCGCTCGATTCCGCGCCGCGGTCCGTGGCCGATAAACCGATCCCCAAGGACAAGAGCACTTATCAGATGGATCCGGCCAATGGCCGTGAGGCGATCACCGAGGCCCAGCTGGATGAGAGCGAGGGGGCGGACATATTGATGGTCAAGCCTGGCTTGGCCTATCTCGATATCATCCATCAGCTGCGCCAGGAGAGCGAGCTGCCCATTGCCGCCTACAACGTAAGCGGAGAATACTCCATGGTTAAGGCGGCCGCAGAGCGGGGCTGGATTGACGAGCGGGCCGTGGTGCTGGAAACCCTGCTCTGCTTTAAGCGGGCCGGTGCCGACTTGATCCTCACCTATCACGCCTGTGATGCTGCCGCCTGGCTAAAGGAGGGTTGAGCGCTTTGGGGCTATTCAAGTTTATCTATGGACAAGCTTATCTCGAGACCGGCTTTATGCTGGATCATACTATCTCAGTAACGGCTTAAATCTGGATCAGCTTATCTCTGGATCAGTTTATTTTGGGATCAGCTTATCTCTGGATTTGCCCTCAAGCTGCCGGAAATCGAGCTGCTGCCGTGCCAGTGGCGGTGATCTCCGGCCCCGAGGGCAGGCTTGAGCATCTTTAATGAAAGCAGCGATGGGATTGGGCTGATGGCGGTGGAGCGGCTGGGCCACGTGGCGATTCGCGTTGAGGAGATGGGGCGCGCCAAGGCCTTTTATCAATCCCTGGGCCTCTGCATCACCTGGGATGCCGACGATTGGTGCTATCTGCAGTCGCCGAGCACCGGCGATGGCATCGCCCTGCTCAGTGCCGACTACAGGGCGGCGGGGCCCCACTTCGCCTTCCACTTCAGCGACCGGGCCGAGTTGGATGAATTGCACGCCCAATTGGAAGCCCAAGGCCAGAGCTGCGGGCCGGTGCATGATCACCGCGACGGCACCGCCAGCTTTTACCTGCGGGATCCGGAGGGCAACTGGCTGGAAATGCTCTACGAACCCACCGGCGGCATCCCCTCCAACCTGCCCGGCCAGGCAGCCATCCCCGCTGTTCTTCCGCCTGGGATTGCAGCAGCCATTGCCGCCCCTGGTACCCCTGGCAATCCCGCCGTAACTACTGCACCTAGCGCCGGGTGAGCATCGAACAGGAAGCCCTGGAGCTGCTGGAGTGGCCGAGGCTCTCCAGCCACGTGGCCAGTTTCACCAGCACCGCTGCCGGCAAGCGCGGCTGTGTTCCCCTTCCCCTGGCCCGCAGCCAGGCCGATAGCGAGACCCTGCAGGCGGAAACCACCGAGCTGCTGGCCCTCGACGGCCTCACCGAGGGGGGCCTGAGCTTTCAGGGGGTGGCCGACATCGCCACCACCGTGCAGCTCTGTGCCAAGGGGGGCACCGCCGCCGGCGAGGCGCTGCTGGAACTGGCCACCACCCTGGCCGCCGCCCGGCGGTTGCGGCGCCAGATCGACGCTCCAGAACTGCGCCCGGTGACCACGGCCCTGGTGGCCGAGCTGCGCACCCTGCCGGAGCTGGAACAGCGGCTGCACTTCTGCCTGGAGGAGGGCGGCCGGGTGGCGGATCGGGCCAGCCCTGCCCTGGGCGGTTTGCGGCGCCAGCTGGCGGGCGCCCGGGCCGAACGGCGGGAAAGGCTGCAGGAGCTGCTGCGGCGTTGGGCACCGATGCTCCAGGACACGGTGATCGCCGAGCGCAACGGCCGGCCGGTGCTGGCCCTCAAGGTAGGGGCGGCCAGCCAGGTGGCCGGCCTGGTGCACGACAGTTCGGCCTCCGGCAGCACGGTGTTCATCGAACCCCAGGCGGTGATTCCCCTGGGCAACCGCATCCGCGACCTGGAGGGCCAGGAACGGGAGCTTGAGCGGCAACTGCTGGTGGAACTGAGCGGCCTGGTGGGCGAGCAGGCGGAGTCGCTGCAGGCCCTGCAGGCGGTGTTGTTAAAGCTGGATCTGGCCCTGGCCCGAGCCCGCTATGGCCAGTGGCTGGGGGCGGTGCGGCCCCAATTGTCGGCCGATCCCCTGGCGCCGCTGTCGCTGGTGGAGCTGCGCCATCCGCTGCTCCTGTGGCAGCAGCGGCGCCAGGGTGGCAAGCAGGTGGTGCCGGTGACGGTGCGGGTGGGGTCCGATCTGCGGGTGGTGGCGATCACCGGCCCCAACACCGGCGGCAAGACGGTGACGCTAAAAAGCGTGGGATTGGCGGCATTGATGGCCAGGGCCGGCCTGTTTTTGCCCTGCCAGGGCACGCCTCAACTGCCCTGGTGCGCCCAGGTGCTGGCCGACATCGGCGACGAGCAGTCGCTGCAGCAGAGCCTCTCCACCTTCAGCGGCCACATCCGGCGCATCGCCCGCATTCTCAATGCCCTGGCGCCCCAGAAGCCGCCTGGAGCGGTGGCCGATACCACCACTGTCCTTACCACCACCACCACCGATGCCGGCACTGATGCCACAGCCATAGCCACAGCCACAGCCATAGCCATAGCTGCCGCGCATGCCGATGCTGGAACTGATGCCACAGCCATAGCCGCCACCTCTGCCGAAACCGGAACCGGAACCGGAACCGGCTCCGTAGGAGCAGCCGCGCCGGCGGCGGCGTTGGTGCTGCTCGATGAGGTGGGTGCCGGAACCGATCCCACCGAGGGTTCAGCCCTGGCCACCGCCCTGTTGCAGCACCTGGCGGAGCGGGCCCGGCTCACGATTGCCACCACCCACTACGGCGAATTGAAGGCGCTGAAATATGCGGATCCGCGGTTTGAAAACGCCTCGGTGGCCTTTGATGAGCAAACCCTTTCGCCCACCTATCGGCTGCAGTGGGGTATTCCGGGGCGCAGCAATGCCCTGGCGATCGCCCGGCGGCTGGGTTTAGCCGAAACGGTGTTGCGCCAGGCCGAAACCCAGCTGGAGCCCCTGGGAGAAGGGGATGTGAACCAGGTGATCGCCGGACTGGAGCAGCAGCGACAGCGACAGCAGGAGGCGGCGGAAGATGCCGCTGCCCTGCTGGCCCGCACGGAACTGCTGCACGAGGAATTGCTGCTGCGCTGGCAGCAACAGAAGGAGCAGAGCGCCGAACTGCAGGAACAGCGGCGCCAGCAGCTGGAGCTGTCGATTCGCTCCGGCCAGCAGGAGGTGCGCCGGATCATCCGCCGCCTGCGCCAGGGGGAAAGGGCTGGCGAGGCCAGCAATGCCATGGGCGAAACCGCCCGCCAGGCCGGCCAGCGCCTCAAGAGCTTGCAGCAACAACACCGGCCGGTCTCCGAGCGGCGCGAGCACCGGGGCTGGCGGCCGGCGGTGGGGGATCGGGTGCGGCTGCTGGCCCTGGGCAAGCCGGCGGAGGTGCTGGCGATTTCCAGCGACGGCCGCGAACTCACCGTGCGCTGCGGCGTTATGCGCTCCACGGTGGAGTTGTCGGCGATCGAGGGACTGGCGGGCGAGAAGCCGGCACCGCCGCCCGAACCTCAGGTGGTGGTCAAGGGCCAGCGGGGTCTGGCGGCCCGGGGCGCCGAAGTGCGCACCGAACGCAACACCGTGGACGTGCGCGGCCTGCGGGTGCACGAGGCGGAGGCGGCGGTGGAGGAACAGCTGCGGGCGGCCAATGGTCCGCTGTGGGTGATCCACGGCATCGGCACCGGCAAACTCAAACGGGGCCTGCGGGCCTGGCTGGAGACTGTGCCCTACGTGGAGCGGGTGAGCGATGCGGAACGGGGCGACGGCGGTGCCGGCTGCAGCGTGGTGTACGTGAAATGAGTATGGGAAAAGTTATCGACAGGGCTTGCTGAAAATCCCAGGCCGCCACTTAGGGGTTTGTTGAAAAACTCCCGCACAACCCGATTTGCCTGCATGGGTTGTGCAGTGAACTCCTAGGGCAGGGCCACCAGCACGCCGCCCACCCCGATCAGGGCCACCCCCAGCCAGGCTCGCCAGCCCAGCTGTTCACCCAGGAGAAATACTCCAAAAATCGCCACCAGCACCACGCTCAATTTGTCGATCGAGGCCACCCGGGCGATCGGGCCGAATTGCAACGCCTTGAAGTAACAAAGCCAGGAGGCGCCGGTGGCCAACCCCGAAAGGCCCAGGGCCAGCAGGCTTTTACGTGGTAGCTCGCTCAATTTGCTGGCCTGCAATTGGCCCGTCAGCAGCAGCATCGCGCCCAGGGCCACCAGCACCACCACGGTGCGCAGAAGGGTGGCCAGGTTGCTGTCGATGCCATCCACGCCCAGCTTGGCCAGCAGGCCGGTGAGGGATGCAAACAGCGAGGCCAGCACAGCCCAGAAAATCCAACTGCCCAGCAGTGCGGTGGCGGCCATGGTCAGGGCACCAGGTTCACCAATTTGCCGGGCACCACGATCACTCGCCTGGGCGGCTTGCCCTCCAGCCACTTGATCGCCACCTCGCTGGCCAGGGCCAGCTGTTCCAGGGTGGCCGCATCGGCGTCGGCGGGCACCTCCAAATTGCCGCGCACCTTGCCCTTCACCTGGATCACCAGGGGGATGGTGTCGCGCACCAGGGCGGCTGGATCCACCTGGGGCCATCGCTGACGGTGGATGCTGCTCAAGGCGAGCGGTTGATCGGCGCTACGGCCCCCCAGCTTCAGCCACAGCTCCTCCGCCAGATGGGGGGCAAATGGGGCCAGCAGCAGCAGCAGACTGTGCAGGGCCTCAATAGCCACTGGCCCACTGGCCTCCGCAATGGCTTCGGCCATGGCGTTGCTGAGTTTCATTAATTCTGATACAGCGGTATTGAACTGATAATCCCCGCTTAGATCTTCGCTAACTGCCTGAATTGCCGTATGCACAGCGCGGCGGAGTTGCCGTTCGCTGGGGCTGAGTTCTGCCACCACAATCGCCTGGGGATCGATTGGTTCAGCCAAGCTGAGGCCCCTTGTGCTGGCGGCCTCCACCAAGCGCCAGATTCGCTGCAGAAAGCGGAATTGACCCTCCACGTCGGCATCGTCCCATTCCAGATCCTTTTCTGGCGGTGCCTTGAACAAAATGAACATCCGCGCTGTATCGGCGCCGTAGCGATCGATTACCTGGGCTGGATCGACACCATTATGTTTAGATTTTGACATCTTTTCATAGAATGTCTCCAGCCGTTCGCCGCTCAATGGATCGCGGGGATCATCGGCATCCTTTACATCGGCTGGGGCAACGTATTTGCCGGTTGCGGGGTTTTTATAGGTGATGCCCTGCACCATTCCCTGGGTGAGCAGGCGGGTAAATGGTTCGTCAAAACTGAGCAAACCCCTATCCCTCAGCACCTTGGTAAAGAAGCGGGAATAGAGCAAATGCAGGATCGCGTGTTCGATGCCGCCCACGTATTGATCCACCGGCAGCCAGCGATCCACTTTCTGGCGCTCAAATGGCAGCTCTGTGTTGTGGGGATCGCTGTAGCGCAGGTAATACCAGCTGGAGCACATAAAAGTATCCATGGTGTCCGTTTCCCGCTGGGCGGGCTGGCCACACAGGGGACAGGTGACGTTCAACCAGTCCTGCAGCTGGGCCAGGGGCGAACCGCCCTTGCCCGTGAAAGCTTCGGTCCTGGGGAGCTCCACCGGCAGCTGCTCGGCGGGCACCGGCACCACGCCGCAGCTGGGGCAGTGGATCACTGGAATGGGACAACCCCAATAGCGCTGCCGTGAGATCAACCAATCCCGCAGCCGATACTGCACCCTGCCCTGGCCCCAGCCCCCCAGTTCAGCCGCCCGGGTGATCGCCAGTTTTGCTTCACTACTTTGCAGGCCATCAAACTCACCGGAATGGATCAGCATGCCCGCCTCTGTCCAGGCGCCGCCCTCATAGGCGTGCTCGTCACTGCCCTCAGGAATGATTACCTGCTTTACCGGCAGTTCGTATTGACGAGCAAATAGAAAATCACGCTGGTCATGGGCGGGCACCCCCATCACCGCTCCGGTGCCGTATTCCGCCAGCACGTAGTCGGCGATCCAAAGGGGCAGCAGCTCGCCGCTGGCCGGATTGCGCACCATCGAGCCGAGTGGCACCCCCCGCTTGGGCTTGTCCTCGGCCGTGCGCTCCTGCTCGCTCTGGCCACTGACGAGATCGCAAAAGGCCTCCACCTGCAGCTGTTGGTCGCCGCTGGTGAGCTGGGCCACCAGCGGATGTTCAGGAGCCAGCACCACATAGCTGACTCCATAAATGGTGTCTGGCCTGGTGGTGAACACCGTGATTTGCTCAGCGGTGGCATTGCCGCTGGCATCCACCACGGCAAAGTGCAATTCGGTGCCATAGCTGCGACCAATCCAGTTGGCCTGCATCGTGCGCACCCGCTCTGGCCAGCCGGTCAGCTTGGGCAGATCGTCCAGCAGTTGGTCGGCGTAGGCGGTGATGCGCAGGAACCACTGGCGCAGCTGGCGCTTTTGCACCAGGGCCCCGGAGCGCCAGGAACGCCCCTCGCCGTCCACCTGTTCGTTGGCCAGCACCGTCTGGTCCACCGGGTCCCAGTTGACGGTGGCCTCCTTTTGGTAGGCCAGCCCCGCCTCCAGAAACTGCAGGAACAGCCACTGGGTCCAGCGGTAGTAGTCGGTGTGGCAGGTGGCCAGCTCCCGATCCCAGTCGATCGACAGGCCCAGCTGGCGCAGCTGATCGCGCATCGCCGCGATGTTGCGATCGGTCCAGACGCCAGGATCGACACCCCTTTCAATCGCCGCATTTTCGGCCGGCAGTCCGAAGGCGTCCCAGCCCATCGGATGCAGTACATGCTTGCCGCGCATTCGCTGCACCCGCGCAACCACATCGGTGATCACGTAGTTGCGCACATGGCCCATGTGCAGGTTCCCGGAGGGGTAGGGAAACATCGACAGGGCGTAGAAGCTCTCGGGGCTGGCCCATGCCCCATCAGCTGCCCCACCAGCCTCCAGATCCACTGCCCCATCTGGGGTGGCATCCAGCTCCGCCACCTGCCACTGCCGTTGCCAGCTGCCCTCGATGGCCTGGGGTTGATAGCGGCTTACTTCGCTCACGACAGGCCCTGGTCTGGTTTGTGATGGTGCCACAGCCAATCCCTTGCGCCGGACCGGGGTCCATGGCGCCGGACCGGGGTCCCTGGCGCCGGACTGGGGTCCATGGGCCAGGGACCTGTTCCCGGCCCTGTTCAGGCCAAGGCCCGCAGCAGGGCCACCGCGTGGCGGTTCACCAGGGTCAGGGGCTGTCCCTCCTGGCTGATGGCCAGGTAGTCCTGGTCCTGCCAGCGCAGCACCCCCTGCAACTGCTCGCCACTGAGCAGCGTCAAGTTCAACTGCGATCCCTGGCGGATCAGGCCCTGGATGTGGCGTACGCCCGGCTGGCTGGCATCGAAGCCACCGCCGCCGCGACCAAAAACGCTCTGCATAGGATTGTCAGCTCAGCTGCCCCGGCCACGATCGTGCTTTCGTTCAGCAAGTATCAAGGCCTGGGTAACGATTTCTTGATGCTGGATGGCCGCGATGCCCCCAGCACAGACTTCTGCTTTGAGCTCTGCCCCGAGCAAATCAAGTTGCTTTGTGACCGCCGTTTCGGGGTGGGGGGCGACGGCGTGATCCTGGCCCTGCCCCCCAATGCCGGCGGCGAGCTGCGCATGCGCATCTTCAATGCCGATGGCACCGAGCCGGAGATGTGTGGCAATGGCATCCGTTGCCTGGCCCGCTTCCTGGCCGACAGCGACGGCGACGAGCCCGGTCGCCAGTGGCAGATCGATACCCTCGCCGGCCGCATCGTGCCCGAATTGCTGAGCGACGGCACGATTCGCGTGGACATGGGCGCCCCGTTCCTCGAACCCGCCGCCATTCCCACCACCCTGGAGATCGGCCCTGCCGGTATCCCCCAGGGCCTGATTGAAGCCGCCGGCGAGAGCTTTCAGGTGGCCGCCGCCGGCATGGGCAATCCCCACATGGTGATCCCGGTGGCAGGCGTGGAAGAGGTGGATCTGGAGCTCTACGGAGCCGCCCTGGAGCTGCACCCCAGCTTCCCGGCCAAGGCCAACGTGCATTTTGTCCAAGCTCTCAGCCCCAGCCATCTGGTGATGCGGGTATGGGAGCGGGGCGCGGGCCCCACCCTGGCCTGCGGCACCGGAGCCTGCGCCACCCTGGTGGTCTGCCATCGCCTCGGCATCGCCGATCGCCTCGCCCGGCTCGACCTGCCCGGAGGGGCGCTGGAGATCCACTGGGATGAAGTCAGCGACCACCTGTTCATGAGCGGCCCGGCCGAGGCGGTGTTTGACGGCGTGCTCTCGCCGCTGCTCTGGGGCCCGGAGCAGGCCTTCAATGCCGATGATTACCAGCTCGATCAGCCTGAGCAGATCAACCAGATCGATCAGCTCGATCAGCCCGACCAGCTCGATCAACTCGATCCGCAAGCACTCGATCCACAGCTCCAGCCACAGCAGGAGGCCGACCAGGTTTTTCCCCAGCGGCGCCCGGGTTCCGCCCCCAGCTCTGAGCCAGGGCCAGGGCCCGAGGTGGGCCAGGCACCGGCCGTACAGGCACTGGCCGTACAGGCAGCTCCCGCAATCGACTGCTCCGTGGCCTGCGTGAACGGCTGCCAGAGGCCTGACGATTGCCCCAGCGCCGCCATCAGGGCCAAGACCCTGGAGCTGCTCAACAGCAGCTCCCTCGACGACCTGGTGGCCCTGGCCAGCAATTCCCTGGAATCGCGCAGCCGCGCCCGGGCCCAGCGCAGCTCCGGCCCGGGCGAGCCCGGGCCCTCGGCCTGAGCCCCGGGGCGATGGCCATCTACCTCGACGCCTGCGCCACCGCCCCTCCAGCGGCCCAGGTGCTGGCGGCCATGGCCGAGGCCGGTGCCAACGCCTGGGCCAATCCCTCCAGCCTGCATGGCCTCGGCTGGGCCGCCGCCGAGTGCCTCGAGCGCAGTCGCGCCGCCATGGCGGCAGAGCTGGGGGCGGAGCCGCGGGAATTGATATTCACCTCCGGGGGCAGTGAATCGGTGCATCTGGCGCTGCTGGGGCTGGCTGGGCGCTGGCCCGCGGCCCCCGATGGGCAGCCGCCCCGATTGGTGATTTCAGCCCTGGAACACCCGGCCGTGATGGCTGCCGCCGCCAGCCTGGTGCAACGCGGTTGGAGCCTGGCCCATTGGCCGGTGGATAGCCGCGGCCGCCTGATCGCCGACCGCGCCGAGGAGCTGCTGGCCCCCCCCACCCGCCTGGTGTCGCTGATCTGGGGCCAGAGCGAAGTGGGCACCCTGCAGGCGATCGAGACCATCGGCGCCCAGTGCCGCGCCGCTGGCATTCCCCTGCACCTCGATGCCGTGCAGGTGGTGGGTCATCGGCCGATCGATTGGGCCACCCTGCCGGCGGATCTGCTCAGCTTCACGGCCCACAAAATCCAGGGCCCCCGCGGCATCGGCGCCCTGCTGCTGCGCCCGGGGCTGGAACCCGCCCCCCAAATCGGCGGCGGCGGCCAGGAGAGGGGTCTGCGGGCCGGAACGGAACCGGTGGTGCTGGCGGCCGGTTTTGCAGCGGCCCTGGCCCTCTGCCAGCGGCGCCTGCGCCAGCACGGCGGCCGCGATCCGCTGGCCGACCTGCGCGATCCCCTGCTCGCCGCCCTGGTGGCCCTGCCCGGCGTGGAGCTCAGCGGTCCAGATCCGCGCCTTGCCGGCGGGCCAGAGCGCCTCCCCCATCACCTCAGCCTGACGGTGGCGGACCGCTGGGGTCGTGCCCTTTCCGGTCGCGCCCTGGTGCAGGCGCTCTGGCGCCAGGGCATCGCCGCCAGCAGTGGCTCCGCCTGCGGTGGCGGCGGCCACCGGCCCGCCCCCAGCCCGGTGCTGTTGGCCATGGGCTACGGCGCCGAGGCCGCCGCCAGTGGCCTGCGGCTCAGCCTCGGCCCCTGGCTGCAGGCAGCAGATCTGGCCGCGGTGCCCGACGCCCTGGAGCGGGCCCAGGCGGAACTGGAGGCTCGGTAGGGTCGCCCCCAGCCGTCCCGCTCTGCCGTGCTCCCTGCCGACCTGGCCGCCGCCGAAGCCCAGGCCCGCGATGCCCTGCTCGCCGCCCTGGTGGCCGATGTAAACGGCCGCTGGACCGTGGAGTGGCGCTTCGAGGGCCTGCGGTTGCTGCCGCTGGCGCTGCGGTTGGCCCGCCAGTTGGTGGCGGCGGGCAGGGAGCCGCGCCTGGTTTTTGCCGATGCCGGCGCTGCGGCGTTGGCAAAGCGCGATGGGCCAGACCTGGCCGAGCGCTGTGCCGATTTCAATTCACTGCTGCGCGAGCAGGGCCAAGAGACCAGCCAGGGGCTGCTGCTGGCGGTGGCCCCCTCCCCCGCCGAGTACGGCGACTTTGAGCGGCTCTGCCAACAACACCGGGGCGCAGTGGTGACGCTCAACGGTCGATTGGAGGATGCCGCCGTGGGCATCGGCAGCGTGGCCCGCCAGCGTCGCCGCGGCTTTGTGGCCCAGTGGCAGGCGGCCTACTGCCTGCAGCCCCTGGCTGAGGGGGTGCTGCGGCGCTCCTACCCCGACCAATGGCAGCTGTATCGCGAAGATGTCGATGGCTTCCGCCTGGCGAATCAGTTTGAGCGCAGGCCAGATGGCGAACAGATCGCCGAGGCCCTCGCCGGCGAGGCAGGGCTGGGACTGGCCGGCAATCTCCGGGCCCTCAATGAGCTGATCGACGGCCTGGGCCGCTGAAACTGGCTCTTTAACACAACGGCCTGGGCCTCTGGTTCCACCCCAGCGGCTCTGGTGCCAACCGGGCAATCTCCGTACAGTGCGGCGAAATCGAATCATCCGATGGCTGCTGAGACCGGAACCTCCCCACCTAGACGCTCCTGGAGCCTGGTGGATCTGGGAGCGGCTGCGGCGGTGCTGTTTGCCGCCATGGGAGTGATTTGGAGCCCCAAACTCAGCGGCGCCATCGCCACGGCCACCGGCAACGTGGTGCCGGTCACGGTCACTGTTGACGTGAGGGGCATTCCCGTCGCCAACCCAGCGGCGCTGGTGCAGGCGGCGCGCCTGGAGGGGAAGGTGGCGATCGTGATTCGCAACCAGCCCCACGGATCGGTGGCGATCAAGGACGTGACCAGCCTTCAGCGCCGGCTGGTGGCGGTGCAAGCCAACGGCAGGGTAGTTACCGCCATAGATCCGAATCAGGCCACTTTCGGGACACTTGATGCCCGCTTTCTGTTGGCTGGCCAGGGGCGCAAAGGCGATGGCGGCGTTGTGTTCGGCAACCAGAACCTCAAGATCGGCACGCCGATTGAATTGGAGGGCAATTCATTTCGGGTGAGCGGCAGCGTCACCGCCCTCCAGGTGGGGAGCTGAGCTGATGGCCGGCGTCCTATCCAGCCTTGCCCTGTGGCACCTGACCCTGCTCGCCGGTCTACCGCTACTCCCTAACCAGCCCAAACCCCAGCTGGCCCAAGCGGTGGTCTACCGGGGTAATTTGGCCCAGGCGATAACACCACAGCCGATGGGGCCCCAGGCGGCTGCGGCCGGGGAGCCCCTGGCAGAGCCGATGGAGGTTCCGAGGGGCCCCAGCCTCAGCCTCTTTCCATCGGGCCAGTACCAGGTTCCCCTGGCCTCGCTGCCCTCATCGCCGCCGCCCCTGGGGCTGCCGCTGCTGCAGAGCCAGGTGAGCTGCCCGGCCCTGCAGCGGCGATTGCAGGCCATCGTCGGCGCCGAATCATCGGTGTGGAGCATCAGCGTCGCCGATGCCCGGGGCCGACTGCTGGCCGATGTCAACGGTCAGGCAGCGCGCTTGCCGGCATCCAATCAAAAGCTGGTGAGCACGGCTTTCGCCCTGGATCGTCTCGGCCCCGACTATCACCTCAACACCCAGCTGTGGCGCCTTGGCGACGGCAGCTTCCGGCTCACCGGCGAGGGGGATCCCGACCTGGCCCTGCCCCAGTTGCAGCGCTTTGCCCGCCTCGTTCTTGCCACCAACGCCAACGCCAATGCAAATAGTGCCAATGCAAACAGTGGCGATGGCCCCCAGCCCACCCTGCTGCGGCTGCAGCTGGCTGAGGAACCGCCCCAGGCCTGGTGGCCCCAGGGTTGGAATCCAGACGACCGCTTTTACGCCTACGGCGCACCGGTAACTCGGCTGGCCGTCACCAGCAACGCCATCCATGCGGCCGTTGCCAATCCACCGGCCCGTTTGAGCGGCCTGTTGGCCAAAGCACTGGCCCAGCAGGGCACTAAAACCCAGCTCAGCCTGGTGTCGGCTCACCTGCCGCTGCCCAGCGACGCCGTGCTGGTGCACCAGGAGCCCTCGGCGCCGATGCACAACCTGCTCAGTCTGGCCAATACCGAGAGCCATAACTTCACCGCTGAGGTGCTCCTGCGCCAGGGGGCGGGCAGCTGGAACCTCCAGGAGGCCCGCCGTCGCGAGATGCAGTGGTTGGCGGAGCAGGGCCTGCCGATGGAGGGGGTGATGGTGGCCGATGGCAGTGGCCTCGACCGCGGCAACCGGCTCACCAGTCGCTTTCTGGTGGCCCTGTTACTGCGCATGAACCAGCATCCCTACGCCAACCAGTACCTGGCTTCCCTGGCCGTGGCAGGGCGCCGCGGCACCCTGCGCAACCTGTTCATCGGCACCCCGATTGAAGGCCGGTTCTATGCCAAGACCGGCACGCTCACCGGCGTGCGCTCGATCAGCGGCGTGCTGGAGACCGCCGATGGCCCCCGCTACGTGAGCAACATCAGCAACGGCGCCAGCGTGCCCAACGACACGATTCGCCAGGTGCTGCTCCAGGTGCTCCGCACCGAGCTCTGCGACGCCCAGCCCGGCTAACTACCCGAACTGATCGCAGCCCGGCAAACCCCGGGTTGGGCTGGGCGATCAGCCGAAGCGGTCGGCCACGTTGCGCAGCCGGTTGGCCACCCGCCGGCTGCGGCTCGCCTGGCTGGGGGCGGCTGGGGCTGGCGGATCCAGCGCCACGGCCGAGCGCTGGCGGTCGACGGCGGTGATTTGGGCGGCCATCATGCGGCCCAGTTCCTGTCTGCCTCCCAGCACCACCTGGCTCATGTCCTTGAGCCGGGTCTCCAGTTCCCCCAGCACCTGTTCGGCGTAGTTGTTGGCGCCGTCCTGAATGGCGGCGGCCTCCTGGCGGCTGCGGCTCACCAGGGCATCGCACTGCTGCTGGGTCTGCTGGCGAAATTGGAGGGCATCGTTCTGCAACCGCTCCGCCTCCGCCTGGCTCTCTCGCTGCAGCCGCAGGCCTTCCTGGCGAATCTGCTCCAGCTCTCCCATCGCCTGCTGGCGGCTGCGCTCGTGTTGTTCCCCCAGCTGGCGGTTGCGGTCGGCGGCCTCCTGCTCCAGCTGCTGGCGGCGCGCCGCGAACTGCTGCTCCATCTGGGCCAGGCGAGTCTGATGGTCTTGTTCGGCCTGGGCCACCTGCTGGCGCACCTGCATCAGCATCTGCTCGCACTGCTGGCGGGCCTGCTCCCGCATCTCCACCACCTGGCGTTCGGCCTCCTGGCGCACCGAGGCGGTCTGGATCAGCTGTTCCCGCTCGCGCTTGCCCTGGGCGACGATTTCCTCCGCCTGGGCGCGGGCCTTTTCGATGAACTCCTCCCGCTGGCGGATCAACTTCACCGCCTCTTCCAGCTGTACCGGCAGGGCATCGCGCAGGGCGTCGATCGCCTCCACGGCGTCCTGTTCGTTTACCAGCCGGCCCCCGCTGAAGGGGATGCGGCTGCCCTCCAGCACGATGTCCTCGAGCTGATCGAGCTGGTCGAGCACGGTGATCGCGGTTTCAGCCATGGTTGTCCTGGCGGGTGCTCTAGGAAGCCACTCGATTAAAGAGCCTGGCCAGGTCAGCGGCCACTGCCGGGGGCACCAGATGGCGCACGTCGCCGCCAAAGCGGGCCACCTCCTTCACCACAGAGCTGCTCAGAAAGCTGTGCTGCACTGAAGTGGCGAGGAACAGGGTCTCCACCTGGGGAGCCAGGCTGTGGTTGGTGTGAGCTATCTGCAACTCGAATTCGAAGTCGCTGAGAGCGCGCAGCCCCCTGAGGATCACCTGGGCCTGGCAGTTGCGAGCAAATTCCACGGTGAGGCCGTCGAAACTGGCCACCTCCACCCCGCTGAGATGCTCCGTGGCCTGCCGCAGTTGCGCCAGCCGCTGCTCCAGGGGGAAGGCTGCCTTCTTGTTGGGATTTTCCAGTACCGCCACCACCACCGAATCGAACAGGCGGTCGCTGCGCTCGATCAAATCGAGATGCCCGAGGGTGAGCGGGTCGAAGCTGCCGGGGTAGAGAGCTCGCATGGCCGCCAGCCTATGGGGCTGCGGGGCTGTTACTGGGCTGCAGCGGGCGGGCCGTGGCAGACCGGCCATTCCTAGAGTTGGCGGTATACCGATGCCCCCTGCGCCCATGGCCCTTGACGCCGCTGCCAAGAAAACCCTGCTGCGCAAGATCCCCCATGGTCTGTTCATCTGCGGGGTGGCCGAGGGGGAGGAGGTGAATGGCTTCACCGCCAGCTGGGTCACCCAGGGCTCCTTCGACCCGCCCCTGGTGGTGATCGCCGTGCGGGCCGACAGCACCAGCAATGGCATGATCCAACGCACCGGCCGCTTCAGCCTCAACGTGCTCGATCAGGGCCAAAAGGATCTGGCGGCCGTGTTTTTCAAGCCCCAGAAGGGCATTGGCGGCCGTTTTGATGCCGCCCCCTACCAGCGCGGTGAACTGGGTCTGCCGATCCTCAGCGACGGCCTCGGCGCTGTTGAATGCGAGCTGGTGGGTCAGGTGGCGGCCGGTGATCACACCGTGTTTGTGGCCGAGGTGAAGACGGCGTTGCTGCTGCGCGATGGGGTGGCCCTGGATTTGGCCAGCACCGGCTGGGCCTACGGCGGGTGAGTCTGGACACCCCTGCTGGCCTGGGGAGCGTGCCGCTGCTCCAACAGCCCGAAAGGCTGCGGCAGCGGCTCAAGGACCTGCCCTCGGAGCCCGGTTGCTACCTGATGCGCGACGGTGACGATCGCATTCTCTACATCGGCAAAGCCAAGGTATTGCGCAATCGGGTGCGCAGCTACTTCCAGGCGGGTTCAGCCCATGGCCATAGCCCCCGCATCACCTTGATGGTGCGCCAGGTATGCGAGATTGAGTTCATTGTTACTGATACCGAAGCCGAAGCGCTGGCTCTTGAGTCAAATTTAATCAAGAATCATCAGCCGCACTTTAATGTTTTACTGAAAGACGATAAAAAATATCCCTATCTCTGCATTACCTGGAGTGAACCCTATCCGCGTATTTTTATCACCCGGCAGCGGCGATTCCGCAAGCCCCTGGATCGCTTTTATGGTCCCTACGTGGATGTGGGTCTGCTGCGCCGCACCCTGGCCCTGGTGAAGCGGGTATTCCCGCTGCGGCAACGCCCCCAACCCCTCTATCGGGACCGCACCTGTCTCAATTACGACATCGGCCGCTGTCCAGGCGTCTGCCAGCAAAAGATCAGCTCCGATGACTATCACCACAGCCTCAGGCAGGTGGCGATGGTGTTTCAGGGCCGCAATGACGAGTTGCTGCAGCTGCTTCACCAGAAGATGGAGAGCTATGCCGAGCGCTTGGACTTTGAAGCCGCCGCCCTGGTGCGCGATCAACTGCAGGGCCTGGATAGTCTTACAACCGATCAAAAGATGAGCCTGGGCGATAGCTCGGTGAGTCGTGATGTGATTGCCCTGGCCGCCGATGGCAGGGTGGCCGCTGTGCAGTTGTTCCAGATGCGGGCCGGCAAGTTGGTGGGCCGGCTTGGCTATACCGCCGATTCTGCTGGTATGCCCGACAGTGACTGGGGATTGATCCTGCAGCGGGTGGTGGAAGAGCACTACAGCCAGGTGGAGTCGGTGGAGATTCCGCCCGAGGTCTTGCTCCATTACCCCCTGCCCCAGCAGTCCCTGATCGAGACCTGGCTGGGGGAGCGGCGCGGCCGCCGGGTGCACTTGGCGGTGCCGCAGCGGGCCCCCAAGTTGGAGTTGATCGAGTTGGTGGTGCGCAACGCCAGCTATGAACTGCAGCGGGCCCAGAGAGCCAGTGAACAGAACCTGCTGGCCTTGGAGGATCTGGCCCAGTTGCTCGAATTGGCAAATCCGCCGCGCCGCATCGAGGGCTATGACATCAGCCACATCCAGGGAAGCGATGCGGTGGCCTCCCAAGTGGTGTTCATCGATGGCCTGCCGGCCAAGCAGCACTACCGCAAATACAAAATTCAGAGCAGTTCGATTCGCGCCGGCCACTCCGACGACTTCATGGCCATGGCCGAGATCATGCGCCGCCGCTTCCGGCGCTGGGCCCAGGCCAAGGCGGAGGGGGCCGATCTCCAACAGCTCCGCCTAGGGGCGGCCAGTGCCTTGCATACCGCCGGTTTCAATGACTGGCCCGACCTGGTGATGATCGATGGCGGCAAGGGCCAGCTCTCGGCGGTGATGGAGGCCCTGCGGGAAATGCGTCTCGATGACGAGTTATTGGTGTGCTCCTTGGCTAAGCAAAGGGAGGAGGTGTTTCTGCCCGGTGCCAAGCAGCCCCTGGTCAGCGAAGCCGAGCAGCTGGGGGTGCAGGTCTTGAGGCGCCTGCGGGATGAGGCCCACCGCTTTGCCGTCAGTTTCCATCGCCAGCAGCGGGGCGAGCGCATGAAGCGCTCGCGGCTCTCCGACATTCCCGGTCTCGGGCCCAAGCGGGTCAAGGAGCTGCTGGCCCACTTCCGCTCCATAGATGCCATCCAACTGGCCAGCCAGGCAAACCTCGCCGCCGCCCCAGGCGTAGGTCCCATGCTGGCCGCTCAAATCTGGGAGTACTTCCACCCCCAGGAAGTGCAGCAACCTGGTGATTTCGACCAGATTCCTGACGATCAGATTTTTGAGGATCAAATCCCTGAGCAGCGAATCCCAGCTGCTGTCGAAATTGAGGCTCCGGCCGCTCAACAGGCCAACTCAAACCCGGAGCACTGGTTGGAGTTGGCCTGTTGAACGCCGGTTTGTGGCCACTGCTGACCAGTTGGGGGGCACTGCTGATCCAGGGTCTGCGCTTGAGCTGGCGACCTGGCCCAGGGCTGTCCGGCGAATCGCTGTCCCGCGACTGCCGGGGCAAGCACGGTTTGCCCAGCCCAGCTCGCTCTTGCCAAACCCTGCGCCGCAGCCAGCCCAGCCCAGCCCTGGTTTGCGTCTGCATTGTGATCGGTTTCTGCTGCTTTGCAGCGCCGCTTGCCGCCGCCCCGGGGCTGTGCCTTGGCCCGGTTTGTGGCGATGAGTTCAGCCGCAGCTCCCAGTTCCCCTGGCAATTGCGACTGCGGGTAGGCGACCAGGCCGGTCGGCACGAGCGGCTGGTGGTGGACTGTCGCGATGGCGTTATCAGCCCCCGCCAGGGGCCGGTGGAGCGGGGCTATGCGGCGGCGGTGGCCCGGCGCGCCTGTCGCTTGGCCCCCAGCTCCCCCTCCCCAGCTGAACCGAATACGTTGCCGGCCGAGCTGCCGGCCCAGCTGCCGATGGCCGCATTACAGCGCAGCTCGGCCCCCTGGCCTTAGCTTTAATTGCGCCCCGGTTCGACAACCGCGTCCGCGCATGCCATTTTCCACTGCAGGTTTGCTGGCCTTCAGCTGGCCCCCCGAGGCCTATTTGTGGTTCAAGACCCTCCACATAGTGGGGGTGGTGGTGTGGTTCGCAGGCCTGTTTTATCTGGTGCGGCTGTTCATCTATCACCAGGAGGCGGCTGAGCTGGAGCCGTCGCTCCGGGTTGCCTTCCAGGGCCAGTACGCCCTGATGGAACGGCGCCTGGCCAACATCATCACCACCCCGGGCATGGTGGTGGCGGTGGTCTGCGCCCTGGGCCTGATTAGTGTCAATCCGGCCTGGTTGCAGCAGGGCTGGATGCACGCCAAGCTCGCCTTCGTGCTGGCCCTGCTGGCTTACCACGGCTTTTGCTACCGACTGATGGGCCAGTTGCAACGGGGCCAGTGCGGTTGGTCCGCCAAGCAATTGCGGGCTCTCAATGAGCTGCCCACCCTGTTGCTGGTGATCGTGGTGATGCTGGTGGTGTTCAAAAACCAGTTCCCCACCGGGGCTGCCACCTGGTTGATCGTGGCTCTGGTGCTGTTCATGGCCGCCTCAATCCAGTTCTATGCCCGCTGGCGGCGGCTAAGGGCCGAGCGGTTGGCGGCGGAATTGCCTGGCGGAGCCGCGGGATGAGCCATTCCCATCCCCTGGCGGCGGTGCTCAAGCGCGTGCAGCCCAGCAGCTGCCCCAGCCAGTTCAACTTCCACTGCCACACCCACCATTCCGATGGCGCCATGGCCCCCGGGGAGCTGGCCCGGCAGGCCCTGGAAATCGGGTTGGAGCACATGGCGGTTACCGACCACCACAGCCTTGACGCCCATGGGCCGATCGCCGACCACTTCGAGCGGGCAGCCGCGCTAGGCGAACCCGTACCCAGGCTCTGGCGCGGCGTGGAGATCAGCTGCCTGCTGGAGGGCTGTCTGGTGCACGTGCTGGCCCTGGGCTTTGAAGCGGTGCATCCCAGTTTGGTGCCCTACCTGCAGGGCAGTGCGGTGGTGGGTGGGGCCTTGAGGGCCGAGGCGGTGCTGGAGGCCACCCACGCCGCCGGCGGCCTGGCGCTGCTGGCCCACCCCGCCCGCTACCGCCTTCCCTTCCAGCGAATGATCGCAGCGGCGGCACGGCTGGGTTTCGATGGTGCAGAGGCCTGGTATGACTACGACATGCAGGAGTGCTGGCAGCCCACCCCCCTGGTTTGTGAGGCGATCGCCGACAACCTTACCGAGCGTGGACTCTTGTTGAGTTGTGGCACCGATACCCATGGTTTCTCGCTGCGTGGCCGCTAGGGTTTGAGCAAGATTTCCCCTTCACTGCCGATGGGTTTGTTCGATCGCCTCTTCGCATCCGGCGGTGGTGCCGGCAGTTCCAAGCCTCCGGCCAAGCCAAAGCCGAAGCAGGAAGTGGAGACTGTTTTTCTGGAGCCCGATGCCGCCAGCAGCCTTGGCGACGTCAACTTCATGCGCCGCTCCAACACCATCCGCCGCACCTTCCCTGGCACCGCCGCCAGCCCGGGCACCAAGGAGCGGGTGCTCGAGGTGGCTTCGATGGAGGCCGAACTGAAGCAAGTCACCCCTGGCCTGGGGGGCAGCTCCACCAGCGAAGAGGAAATCAGCCTCACCGGCGGCGTGCCCAAACCGGTGAAGAAGACCTTCGCCAAGCAGATTTCCGCGGCCGAGCAGGAAAAGCTGCGCCGCGGTTCGGCCGCGGCCGTCAACAATCCCGGTGGCCCCGCTGCCGCCAAGCTCGAAAAGGAGCAGGTGGAGGCCGCCAAGCCGGTTCAGGCCACATACATCCAACAGTCCACCGCCAAGCCCGGCTCCATCGACCCATTCAAAAAAATGGTCAAGGAGCTGAACGGCTGAGGCAGAGTTTATTACGCCGAAGCTGGCGATAGGGGCACAGCTTCGGCGCTGGTTTTTCGACGATACAGATACCGATCAGCCCCTTCAGATGCCAACAGCTGTCAACAACTCCCTATTGCCCTAGGCATTTTCGTGGGGCAGGGCCGTAGAAATTGCGATTTTTCCAGAGTCTGCATCGACCTTATCCAGTTTTATGGCGCTTTTATCCTGTTCCTTGGCGCCATAAAATACATCTGCCTCGCATTAGACTCTCTAGCCATCAGGCGGTATTGGACTTTATAACTGTCAGGCGGTAATGGCATTAATCATTTGCTTTTGTTCTGTTAGTCGGTCGCTATTCTGTCGCTTTTTAGCTCTAATTCTGTTCAATCAGTCCATCGCTACTTACCACCAGCTCTCGCAACTTATCGAGTTGATTGGGGGCGGCCCCCTGCCACAGGCCCCGGTGGTGGGCTTCTAGCAATCTTTCGGCCATGTCCCTGAGTGCCCAGGGGTTGCAGCGCTCTAGAAATTCCCGCACTTGCTCATTACTTAGCCACTGCTCGCAGATGCTGCCATAGCTCCAGTCGGGAACACGGCCGGTGCTGGCGTCATAGGCAAACAGGTAATCCAGGCTGGCCGCCATCTCAAAGCCCCCCTTATAGCCATGGCGTTGCATCCCCTCGATCCAGCGCGGATTGAGTACACGGGAGCGTAAAACTTTATCTAATTCCCGCTCCAGGCGATGGACCCTTGGCCGCTCTGGCCGCGAGTGATCCGCGAACCAGAGGGCTGGCGCCTGGCCCTGGAGGCGCTCGGCGGCGGCGCTCAGTCCCCCCTGGAATTGGTAGTAGTCATCGGAATCGAGCAGGTCGTGTTCGCGGTTGTCCTGGTTGTGCAGGATTACCTGCACCTGCTGCAGGCGCTGCTCCAGGCCGGCGCGATCGGCTTGAGCCTCAATCCCCAGGCCGGAGGGATCGCCCGCCGCCAGGCCCGGGCTGTCGTAGCGCCAGCCGCTCCAATTGAGAAAAGCCTCCGCCAGATCAGCGCGGCTTTCCCACTGGCCGCTATCGATCAGCCCCTGCAGCCCGGCTCCATAGGCCCCGGGTGCCGAGCCATACACCCGCCCCCAGTGACCCTCGCGGCGGGCGGTGGCGGCCAAGGGATTGTCAGCCTCGCTCTCCTCCAGTTGAGCGACCAAATTGCAGGCGCGGTTGAACCAACTCACCAGCTGGGGGAAGGCATCGCGAAACAGGCCAGAGATGCGCAGGGTTACATCCACCCGGGGACGAGCCAGCAGCGCCAGGGGAATCAGCTCCAGATCCACCAAGCGCCGGCTGGGCCCATCCCACACCGGCCGCACCCCCATCAATGCCAGGGCCTGGGCGATGTCCTCGCCGCCGTTGCGCATCGTCGCAGTGCCCCAGACACTCAGGGCCAGGTTTTGGAGGTGTTCCCCCTGCTCCTGCAGGTGCAGCTCCAGCAGCAGTTCGGCGCTGCGGCGGCCCAGATCCCAGGCCGCTTCCGTGGGCAGCCCCCGCAGATCGAGGCTGTAGAAGTTGCGGCCGGTGGGCAGCAGGTCGGGCCTGCCGCGGGTGGGGGCTCCTGAGGGCCCGGCGGCGATGCGCTGGCCCGCCACCCCGTTCAAAAAGGCGGTGCTTTCGGCTTCCGCGCAGGCCAGCAGTCGCGGCAGCAACTGCCGGCTAATGCGCTCCAGGGCGGCCTGGCCCGCCGGGCCCGCTGGCCCCCAATGGCTGGTGGCGTTGAATTCGCCCGCGGTGAGTTGGCCCGCGGTGGATTCGCCCATCGCCTCGGCATCCACCAGGGCTTGCAACAGCTCCAGGGCCCGCTGTTCCAGCAGCTCCACCGCGTCCCCCACCAGCCGCAGCGGCCGATCGCCGTAGGCGGCCAGCAAATGACGATCCTGGGGCTGGAGGGGGTCGCCATCGGCATCGGCCCAGGGATCCAGGCTGAGCCCCAGATCCCAGGCGATTGCCTGGGTAAATCCGGGCTGGCCCTCCTGGGGCGCCCGGGCCAGGCAGAGCAGCAATTCGGTGAGCCGTTCAGCAGGCGGCAACTGGCCGTAGGTGTGCAGTCCCAGCCGGATCTGGGCTTCTTTGAGTTCACAGAGATAGCCATCGGCCGCGTTTAGTTGCGCCTCCAGCTGCTCGCCCCTGGCCAGCGGTTCCGCCCCTTGCTCAGGGCCTGCTGCCTGGGGTAACTGCAGGGGCAATACCAGCGGCAACTGCAGTTGCTGCAGGCGCTGCGCTAATTGCTGGCCCAGGCCCAGGCTGCGCTCACCGCCCAACTCTCTGGCCTGCCAGTACTCGTCTAGCAGTGCTTCCAGCTGTTGCAGCTCCCCGTGCAGGCCCGCCCGGCCCAGGGGGGGAGTGAGGTGATCGAGGATTACCGCCTGGGCGCGCCGCTTGGCCTGGCTGCCCTCCCCCGGGTCATTAACGATGAAGGGATAGAGATGGGGCAGCGGACCCAGGGCCCACTCGGGGAAGCAGGCATCCGAGAGGCCGAGGCCCTTGCCCGGCAACCACTCCAAATTGCCGTGCTTGCCCACATGCACCACCACCTGGGCCGCGAAGCTGCCGCGCAACCAGAGGTATTGGGCCAGATAGGGGTGGGTGGGCGGCAGGTCGGGGCAGTGGTAGCTGAGGCTGGGGTCGCGGTCATAACCCCGTTCTGGTTGCACCAGCACCACCACCTGGCCAAACCGGATGCCCGCGATGGCAAAAGCTGGCTGGCCGGCGGCGTCTCGCTCCAGGGCGGCATCGGCCTCCGGTGGGCCCCACACCCGCTCCAGCCGCGATCGGCCCGCCTCTGGCAACTGGCGATACCAATTTTGATAACTAGCCAGGGGGAGATGGCTGAGGGGGGGGCGGTGGCCACTCTCCGGGTCGTTGGTGCGGCCGGCCAGCAGTTGGGCGATCAGGGCGGCGCCATCGGCCGGTAGCTGCTCGCCGGTGGCGTAGCCGGCCTCCTGCAGGCACTGCAGCATCAAGGCGGTGGAGGCCGGCGTATCCAGGCCCACCCCATTGGCCAAGCGAGCATTGCGGGTGGGGTAGTTGGCCAGCACCAGGGCCACCCGGCGCTCCGGCGCCGGCGTTTGGCGCAGTTGAATCCAGTTGGCGGCCAGCTGGGCGATCCAGCTGAGGCGTTCGCCGTCGGCTCGATAGCGCGGCAGGGCGGAAGCCAGCCTTGGGCTGGCTCCCTGGCTCTCCTTGAAGGCGCCGATGCGGGTGGTGATGCGGCCATCCAGTTCGGGCAGGGCCACCTGCAGCCCCAGTTCCGTAGGCCCCAGGCCGATGCTGCTGGCCTGCCAACTGGCCCTGCTGCGACCGCAACTGAGCACCTGAAACACCGGCACCCCCAGCCGCTCCCACAGGGGGGCGCCAAGGCCGGCCTCGGCAAATTGCACCGAGGCGAAGGAGGTGCAGCACAACACGGCTTGCACCGCTTCTCGCTCCAGCAGATCGGCGACGCCCCGCTGCACCCCAGGCTCCCGCAGCCCACTTACCCAGATCGCCCGCGGTGCCAGACCCTGGCCGCGGAGGGCGACCAGGGCGGCCTGCATCAACTCAAGATCTCCGGCCTGGAGCAGGGCCCGATAGACGATCAAGCCCACCCTGGGCCCCGCTTCCTGGCGCCAGTCATGGGGCAGGGGATCGGCCAGGGGCTGGGGCGAAGGCGGCGGCGGTTGGCGACCCTCCAGCAGCGCCCGCAGCACCCGCAACAACTGGCTGAGGTTGGCGGGCCCGCCAATGCGCAGGCAGGCGGCGAGGGCCATCGCCAACTGCGGGTCCACAGTGCCCAGCTCCGCCAGCTCTCGATCGTCCTCAGCCGTGCCGGCCAGCACCAACAGATGTCTGGGGGCGCCGCCGGAGCTGGTCTGCTGGGCCCAGTTCCCCAGGGCCTCCAGGCCATAGCTCCAGTGGCCCCGACCGCCCAGCAAACGCACCACCACCAGCTGGGCCTGGCGGCCGTTGCTGGCCAGGTAGTGGTCCACCACGGCCGGGTGGGCCAGGCCCGCCAGGTTGAGGGCCCGCAGCTCGCAGCCCAGCAGTTCAGGATCGCTGGCCAGCAGTTGATCGATCGCCAGCAGGTCGGTATCGGCGCTGCTCAGCAGCAGCACCGGTGCCGGCGGCTGCTCGATCAGGGCCCTGGCATCCGCCTCGTCGCCGCCACCGGGAATTGTCACCAACCTGTGCATCTGCCCATCCTGCTGGTGCAGTGAGAAGATCGGAACTTCCCAGGCCTAACAGTTCGCACCGCCAGCCATGCACCAGTTCCTGCCCTATGCCTGGTTTGGCGGACGCTGCGTCCCCTTCGCGGAAGCGACCGTGTCGGTGGCCACCCATGCTCTCCACTACGGCACAGGCGCATTTGGCGGCATGCGGGCCCTGCCCAATCCAGCCGATCCCGGCGAAATTTTGCTGTTCAGACCCGACCGCCATGCGCGGCGGCTGAGCCAAAGTGCTCGGCTGCTGCTCACCGAGCTCAGCGAGCAGACGATCCAAGAGGCGATCCACGCCTTCCTGCAGGCAAACAAGCCCAGCTGCCCCGTTTACCTGCGACCTTTCGTTTACACAAGTGATCTGGGTATTGCCCCTAGGCTACATAATATTGAGACAGATTTTCTGATCTATGGCTTGGAATTAGGGGATTACCTCTCCCCCGAGGGAGTGAGCTGCCGGATTAGCTCCTGGGCGCGCCAGGAGGATCGTTCCCTGCCCCTGCGCGGCAAGATCAGCGGTGCTTACATCACCAGTTCCCTCGCCAAGACAGAAGCGGTGAAGAGCGGCTTCGACGAAGCTCTGTTGCTCAACAGTCGCGGCAAGGTGAGTGAGGCAAGCGGCATGAATCTGTTCATTGTCCGCGATGGAGTGTTGATCACCCCTGGTGTTGATCAGGATATTTTGGAAGGGATCACTCGTGCAAGTGTGATGGAACTCGCCCGGGCCATGGGTATCGAAGTGATCGAAAGGCCAGTGGACAAGAGTGAGTTATTTGTCGCTGATGAGGTGTTTCTCAGCGGCACTGCCGCCAAGGTGACGCCGGTGCGGCGGGTGGAATCCACCGACCTTTCCACCAGTCGGCCGATAATGGAAAAAATTCGCGAAAGGCTCACGGCGATCACAGAAGGCCGCGATCCCGCCTATGAACATTGGGTGCAGCGGGTTCGCCTCGATCCCTGAGCCCCAGCCCCAGCCAGGATTCATCAATGGCCAAATCCACCGCCGCTAGCTCCACCACCGACAGCTCTGCTGTCACCGTTGAGGTCAAAGCTTCACTGGGCGCTAGCGCTTTAGCAGGCGCCAAACCTCTAGCCGGTGCCAGCGATCACGGCCCTGGCCAAGTGAGCACTTTCTTAGAGCGGTTGCATGGTCCCGAGCGGCCGGTGTTGGTGTTTGACGGCGCCACAGGCACCTCGCTGCAGCAGATGGACCTCAGCGCTGAGGATTTCGGCGGCGCAGCCCTGGAAGGCTGCAACGAATATCTGGTGTTTACGCGACCGGATGCGGTGCAGGCCGTCCATCGCCAGTTCCTTGAGGTGGGTTGCGATGTAATTGAAACCAATACCTTTGGTGCCACCTCTTTGGTGCTGGCGGAATACGACATAGCTGATCAGGCCTTTGCCATTAACCAGCGAGCTGCGGAATTGGCCCGGGAGGTGGCCGATGCCTACAGCACCCCAGAGAAGCCCCGATTTGTGGCCGGGTCCATGGGGCCCACCACCAAATTGCCCACCCTGGGGCATGTCGATTTTGACACCATGCGGGCCTCCTTCCAGGAGCAGGCCGAGGGCCTGCTGGCTGGAAATGTGGATCTGTTTATTGTGGAAACCTGTCAGGATGTATTGCAGATAAAAGCTGCTCTGCAGGGCATAGAAGCCGCCTTTGCCAAATGCGGGCAACGCCGACCACTGATGGTGAGCGTGACGATGGAAACCACCGGCACGATGCTGGTGGGATCAGATATAGCGGCGGTGGTGTCGATTCTCGAACCGTTCCCCATAGATATTCTTGGCCTCAATTGCGCGACCGGCCCAGAGCAAATGAAGGAGCATGTTAACTACTTAAGTACCCATAGCCCCTTCGTTGTTAGCTGTATTCCCAATGCCGGACTGCCTGAAAATATTGGTGGTGTAGCCCATTACAGACTTACGCCCATCGAGATGAAGATGCAGTTAATGCACTTCGTGGAAGATCTCGGCGTACAGGTGATCGGTGGCTGTTGTGGCACCACCCCTGCTCACATCGGCTGCCTGGCCGAACTTACCGCTGAACTGAAGCCGGCAGCTCGCCAGGTGCGTACCCCGGCCAACCGCCACCAGCGACCCCTGCTGCAGGTGGAGGCCGCTGCCGCCTCTATCTACGCCACCACCCCCTATCACCAAGACAACTCTTTTTTAATCATTGGCGAGCGCCTCAACGCCAGTGGTAGCAAAAAGGTGCGCGATCTGCTCAACCAGGAGGACTGGGATGGCCTGGTGGCAGTCGCCCGCGATCAACTAAAAGAAAATGCCCACATCCTGGATGTGAATGTGGATTATGTGGGGCGTGATGGGGAGAGCGACATGCGTGAGTTGGTGAGTCGCTTGGTGACGAACGTAAATCTGCCCCTGATGCTCGACTCGACGGAATGGCAAAAAATGGAAGCGGGCCTAAAGGTGGCCGGGGGCAAGTGCATACTAAACTCAACCAATTATGAAGATGGCGATGAACGTTTCTTTAAGGTATTAGAGCTGGCCATGGCCTATGGCGCTGGCGTGGTGGTGGGCACCATCGACGAAGAGGGCATGGCCCGCTCGGCAGAGCGCAAGTTTGCCATCGCCCAGCGTGCCTATCGAGCTGCCCTGGAAGCCGGTATCCCTGCCCACGAGATTTTTTATGACCCCCTTGCGCTGCCGATCTCTACAGGCATCGAGGAAGACCGCAAAAATGCCGCAGCCACCCTGGAGGCGATAGGGCTTATTCGTCAGAATTTGCCCGGAGTACATGTGGTGCTGGGGATCAGCAACGTGAGCTTTGGCCTCTCTCCCGCAGCACGGATTGTCCTGAATAGTGTATTTCTACATGACTGCTGCGAAGCTGGCATGGATGCAGCAATTGTCAGCCCAGTTAAAATTCTGCCGCTGGCTAAGATCAGCGAAGAGCATCAGCAGGTTTGCCGAGATTTAATCTACGATCGCCGTCGTTTCGATCAAGGTGTTTGCATTTATGATCCTCTAACCGAACTCACCACTCTGTTTGAGGGGGTTACGGCGAAGGATGCCAGGGCGTCTGGTCCTTCCCTGGCCGACCTACCGGTGGCGGAGCGCCTCAAGCAGCACATCATCGATGGCGAACGCATCGGCCTGGAAACAGCCCTGCAGTTGGCATTGGAATCTTATCCACCGCTACAGATAATCAACAGCTTTTTACTTGATGGCATGAAGGTGGTGGGCGAGCTGTTTGGCTCCGGCCAGATGCAGCTTCCCTTTGTGCTGCAAAGCGCCGAGACCATGAAGGCCGCCGTCGCCTACCTTGAGCCGTATATGGATAAGCTTGAAGGCCCAGATGGAGAGAAAAAGAGCAGCACCAAGGGCAAGCTGTTGATCGCCACGGTAAAGGGAGATGTGCATGATATTGGCAAAAATTTGGTAGACATTATTTTAACCAATAATGGCTATGATGTTATAAATCTAGGCATTAAGCAGAGCTGTGATGCGATCGTTGACGCCCAGCGGGAGCATGGGGCTGATTGCATCGCCATGAGTGGGCTACTGGTGAAGTCGACTGCCTTCATGAAGGACAACCTGGAGGCTTTTAACAAGGTGGGCATCTCGGTGCCGGTCATTCTCGGGGGGGCGGCGCTCACCCCTCGTTTTGTCCATGGCGATTGCCGCGCCGCCTACCGAGGCCAGGTGATCTATGGCCGGGATGCCTTCACGGATCTGCGCTTCATGGATGCCTTGATGGAAGCCAAGCGAGCCGCCAGCTGGGACGATCAACAGGGCTTCCTGGCTGCGGTGCCCGAGGGGCTGGGATTGGGTGAAGCCAATGATGAAGGCAACAATGATCAAGGCAACAAGGATGATGGCAACAAGGATGATGGCGCCAATGCCACCGCCGCTCCCCAGGCAGCCGAACCAGAGGCCAGTGGCCCTGCCCAGGCGCTCACCCCCATTGCCCCTTCAACTGCCACCGATCCTCGCGCAGATCAGCCCAATGATCAGCGCTCTAATGATCATCGCTCTGAGATGGTGGCGGAAGAGCCAGCCCTGGCACCACCTTTTTGGGGCAGTTGCGTACTGCTGGAGACCACCATCAATTTGGAGGAGGTATTCACTTACCTAGATAGAAATGCCCTATTTGCAGGCCAGTGGCAACTGCGTAAAAGCCAGCAACAGAGCCGCCAGGAGTACGAGGCCATGCTGGCCGAGAAGGCTGAACCAGTGCTGCAGCAATGGCAGCAGCGCTGCATCGCCGAGGGCCTGCTCACGCCACGGGTTGTCTATGGCTATTACCCCTGTGGCCGCGATGGCAACAGCCTGCTGGTTTTTGATCCAGATGGCATGGAACCAGGCGCTTTAGCTGGCAAGGCCGGGCAGCTGTTGGGTGGCTTTGAGTTGCCCCGTCAGCGCTCTGGAAACCGCTACTGCATCGCCGATTTTTACCGCGACCTGGTGCCAGGCCCCAGGGGCGAGAAGTTGCCATCAGATGTATTAGCCATGCAGGCGGTAACCATGGGAGAGCAAGCCACCACATTCGCCCAGGGGTTATTCAAGGCTAATAAGTATACCGACTATCTCTATTTTCACGGCCTATCTGTTCAGATGGCCGAAGCCCTGGCGGAGTGGGCCCATGCCCGGATCAGGAGTGAGCTTGGTTTTAGTGCCCAGGAGCCCCAGCAGTTGCGAGAGATCCTGGCCCAGCGCTACCGCGGTAGTCGCTACTCCTTCGGCTATCCCGCCTGTCCGAACGTGGCCGATTCCCGCCAACAACTCGACTGGCTGGGCGCCAGCCGCATTGGTCTATCGATGGATGAGAGCGATCAACTGGAGCCCGAGCAGAGCACCACTGCCCTGGTGGCCCTGCACAGCAAGGCGCGCTACTTCAGCGCCTAGCCTCGCTGGGCAGTCGCCTAAAGCACCATGGCCATCGCCGGCCCCGACGGCATCGACGCCGCCATCCAACAGGGCATTGACCTGGACGGCAGTCCGATCCCAGCCGAGATGCTTTCCCTCTACAACGAGGTGATGGACCTGGAGAGCCAGCGGGCCCGCAGTGGCGTCAAGAAGTCAATGCGCAATCGCATTGTCAAGACCGGCTCCAAGCACTTTGATCAAGCCAACCTGGATGCCCGCCTCCAGGCCGCTGGCTGGGATGGCCTCAAGGACAAGGAGATCGCCTTCTTCTACGGCTGACCATTTAGCGAAAGCCAATTGCTCCAAGGCAATTGGGCCCAGGGCAAACAACCCCAGGGCGAGCCCAGTCAGCCCAGGCCCATTAACCCCAGGCCGAGGCCTTTATGCCCAGGCCGAGGCCTTTATGCCCAGGCCGAGGCCTTTATGCCCAGGCCGAGGGCTTTATGCCCAGGCCGAGGCCTTTATGCCCAGGCTTTGCGAATGGGGGAACTTCCCCCATTCGCAAAGCCGCAGACTCGTTTGCGCAGGTCCAAAACGAGTCTGGGGCTGAGTCTGCCGCTGGTGCTGCCGATAGCTGAACTAGATGGCCGCTGCTGATGGTCGCTGCCGTTCAGGAGCACATTTCCTCAAGGCTTTCGATCACCTCCTGCTGAAATTCCTCCAGGGCGCTGGAATCACTCAGGTCAATCCCCTCGCCAGCGGCGTTTTGGGTCAGCTCCTGAAAATGGAATGCCCCTTCCCCATGGGCAAGGAATTCCATGGCGGAGTTTTCACCACTCTCCTCAAAGGCGTCACAGAGGGCCATGAAGGCCGCATCCTCGGTGAATTCCCAAATCATGAAGGGGTTGGCCGCGAGGGGGACAAGGTGTGTTCTTCTCGACCTTTAATGCCTACCCCCCGCAGGCCGTCAACCTCTTTGTTGCGTTTGTGCTCCGCTTGCAACACCGATCTGGCTAAAACAGACTCTCTGGCAGCCTTACCCCCCTATGCGCGAGCGCCATGGCGACTCAGCTTGATTCCCCTGTTACCGCCAGTCGCAACGTGCTGGGAGAGCCCCTGGAGCTGTGTGGCTGCCAGCCTCTGACCGGTTGGTACCGCGATGGCAGCTGTCGCACCGACCCAACCGATCGCGGCCGCCACACGGTTTGTTGCGTGGTCAACGAGAGCTTTTTGCGTTACAGCAAGGCCCAGGGCAACGACCTCAGCACCCCGATGCCGGCCTATGGCTTCCCAGGTCTTCAGCCAGGCGATAACTGGTGTGTCTGCGCCGCCCGCTGGCTGGAGGCCCATGAGGACGGCATGGCTCCACCGGTGCGACTGGCAGCCACGGAAATCAGCACCTTGGAATTGATCCCCCTGGAGCTGCTGCGGGCCCAGGCCGCCTGAAACCTGGCCCAGGAGGTGGCACCAGCCGCCATTCCATCGGGGCTGTGGGGGCTGTTCCAACAGGGCAGCTGGGGGCTGTTTCAAGGGGGCAGCTGGCTGGCGCATGATGGCCTGGCCATGGCGCCGCAGATGAGTTTGCAGATTGCCGTTCTGGGCCGCGGGGCTTGGGGAGGAACCCTCCAGGGGCTCTGGGAGCGGCAGGGCCATCGGGTCCGTAGTTGGTCGCGGCGAGATGGCCTGGATCCAGTGCCGCTGCTGGCCGATCAGGACCTGGTGGCGGTGGCGGTTGCCATGTCCGGTATCGAGGAGTTGGCGGTTCGCCTTGCCCCCCACTGGCCCGCGGATCTGCCCCTGCTCAGCTGCAGCAAGGGCATCGACCCCGAGCGCTTGGCTACGGCCAGCCAACTATGGCGGCTGCATCTGCCCACCGCTCCGCTGCTGGTGCTCAGCGGTCCCAATTTGGCCACCGAGCTGGCCCGGGGGCTACCTGCCGCCAGCGTGCTCGCCGGTGACGATCCACAGCTCACCGGCCGCCTGCAGCAGGAGCTGAGTGGCCAGGGGTTGCGGCTGTATCGCAGCGACGACCCGTTGGGGGTGGAGGCCGCAGCGGCCCTGAAAAACGTGATGGCCGTAGCCGCAGGTATCTGTGACGGCCTGGGGCTGGGGGCCAATGCCAAGGCTTCACTGCTGTGTCGGGGTTTGGCAGAAATGGGCGTTGTGGTTAGCGGCCTGGGCGGTAAGCCCGCCAGCCTCTACGGCCTGGCCGGTCTGGGGGATCTTTTGGCCACGGCCAACAGCCCCTTGAGCCGCAATTACCGCTGTGGCCTGTTGCTGGCCGAAGGCCTCAGCGAACAACAGGCCCTAGAGCGCATTGGCTGCACGGTGGAGGGGGCCCGCACGGCCCGAGCCGCCCGGGCCCTGGCCGCTTCCCAGGGCTGGAACCTGCCGATCTGTGGCCAGGTGCTGCAGGTGCTCGAAGGGCAGACATCCCCCCAGCGGGCGGTAGAGGCGCTGATGCAGCGGGACCTCAAGCCAGAGCGAGTGCCATGAGCTGGCCGGCCCTGCTGATTGAAGCCTTTGCCAGCGGCCCCTGTAGCGGCAATGGTGCTGCAGTTGTGCTGCTGCCCCAGCCCCTTCCTGACGCCGATTTGCAGGCGATTGCTGCCAGTTTGAAGCAGTCAGAAACCGCTTTTCTGCTCCGGCAGGGGGACCAGTGGCTGTTGCGCTGGTTCACCCCCAGCTGCGAGGTGAGGCTCTGTGGCCACGCCACCCTCGCCGCCCTGCTGGCCCTGGGCCATTGGGGCTGGCTGCAACCCGGCCAGAGCACAATTTTTCATAGCCGCAGCGGCCCCTTGCCAGTACAACTGGCGGCCAGGCCCCCTGCCGGCGCCGCTGGCAGCATCCAGTTGCCGGCGGGTGAGCTGGTGCCCGCCACCCTGAGCGACCCCCTGCGGCAGGAGCTGGAGCGCCGCAGCGGAGCTGCCCTGGTGAGCTCCTGGAGCTCTTCTCTGGGCTACTGGGTGGCGCTACTTTCCGATGGTCTTTCTCTGGCCCCTCTCGATGGACTGGCCGCGATCCTCAGTGGTCCAGAGCGAGCCGGATTGGTGGTGATGGCCGCCACCAATTCAGCCGCCACCAACTCAGCCGCCGCCAATGCAGCCCCCACCGCAGCTGGCCCCTTGTGCCCTGCTCCTGCAGTTGCCGCCACTCCAGTTGCCGCCACTGCAGCTGCTCACCCCGATGCCGCCAGCTCTGCCGCCGCTGGCCAGGTGAATGTGAATGCACTAACGCCTGACTACCAGCTGCGCTTCTTTGCCCCGGGACTGGGCATTGATGAGGATCCCGTAACTGGCTCCGCCCATGCCCTGGTGGCGCCCTACTGGCTGGAGCGCACTGGCCGCCGCCAGGTGGTGGGCTGGCAGCCCTCGCCCCGGCCGGGGGGCATGGTGGTCAGCGCGGCACCTTCAGGCATGATCCAGCTGCTTGGATCTGGCCATTTGTTGTGGGACGGCAGGCTTCAGTTCAAGTCTTGCGAAGACAGCTGTGGCGATGGAGGTCTAGGCGAATGGGCAGCATTGTCCAACGGTTGAGACGCCTGTTGCCAAAGGCGATACCCCTGCCCAAAAGACTGCTGCTGGGCGGGGCTCTGGGCTTGATGGCGGTGACCCTGGGCTATGGCGCCCAGGGTCTGGCCCCCAGCCCCCCGGGCGCTAGCCAGGCGGAGCTGCTGGAGGCCCTGATTGCCTCCCCTGTGGCCGCTGGCGTCAAGGCCAGTGCCAATGCCAGTGCAGAGGGAGAGAGCGACGCCTCCCTGCGCCGCGTCCAGTCCCAGCGATTGGCCCCCGTAAGCAGCTCCCCCCAGCTGGCCATGGCGGTGCCGGCCGCCGGGGCACCCCTGGCTTTGGAGATCCGTGTGGCGCTGCTGGCCGCCGGCCAAAACCCCAGCCTCACTGCCAGGGATCATTGGCAGTTGCGCAGCCGCGATGGGCAGCTGCTCCAGCAGGGCCACGCCGGCCAGCTGGTGGATACCGACCTGGTGGCTCGGCTGGGGGAGGCCTGGCTATGGGGCGGCCCAAGGGCGCTGCTGGTGAATGGCAGGCCCTATGGCGGCCGACTGCGCCTGATCCGGGAAGCTGGGGATCTCGTGGTGGTCAACCACCTGCCCCTCGAAAGCTACGTGGCCTCGGTGGTGGGGGCGGAAATGCCCAGTGGCTGGCAAGCCGAGGCCCTGCGGGCCCAGGCGGTGGCCGCCCGGTCCTATGCCTTGGCCCACATGGCCCGACCCGCCAACCGCCACTGGCACCTGGGAGATACGACCCGCTGGCAGGCCTATCAGGGTTTTAAAAGCAGCACGGAAAGCACTCGGGCGGCAACGGCCAGCACCGCGGGGCTGATCTTGAGCTACCAGGGGGCGATCGTCGAGAGTTTGTATGCGGCAAATCACCAGATCAGCTTCGAGGCCCACGCCCATCTGGGGGCGAGCATGAGTCAACAGGGTGCCCAGGAGTTGGCTCTCCAGGGGCTCAGCTACAACCAGATTCTGGGGCGTTACTACCAAGGGGCGTCACTGGCGCGCCTTAAGGCCGGTGCGAACTGAGCGCTATTGGCAACTGGCGCTGGAACGCTCAGCTAGCGCATTGGCTAGCGGGGCACTGGTGCCCTTGGCCACTGAAGTGGTGGATTTTCCTTCCATAAGACCTTTTCTGCTGCGGCGATTGTTGAGTCGCACCCCCAAGCACCTGCGACAAGGGGGACCCAAGGCCAATCCGTTTTTGCCCTGGGAGCCAGCCCTGGAGGTGGCCCGTCCCAGCGACGACCATGTGCTGCTGCTCAACAAGTACCCGGTGCAGCCGGCTCATGTGCTGTTGATCACCAGTGCTTGGCAACCCCAAGACGGCTGGCTGTCGGTTGCAGATTGGTCGGCCCAGGCGCGGGTGGCTGCCGATACCGGCGGGCTGTGGTTCTTCAACAGCTGTCCAGCAGCTGGAGCTAGCCAGCCCCATCGCCACCTGCAACTATTGCCCCGCCATCCGGGGGAGAGCAGCTGTCCGCTGGCCAGCAATTTCCTGGCCGAATTGGCAGCCCCAAACCAGGCGTGGGATTGGTCATACCGGCTGGATCGCCGCCAGGACCCCAAGAGCCACGGAGACCTGCCAGAGCTTTATAGACGCCAAGCCCTGGCGCTGGGCCTGGGAGATCCGCTTCTCGATGCCAAACCGCTCCATCCCTACAACCTCCTATTTGATGACCAGTGGTTCCTCACTGTGCGTCGGCGCCAGGAACATGCGGCGGGTTTCAGCGTAAATGCCTTGGGTTTTGCCGGATTCCTGTTGCAGACGCTGCACTCTGATCTGGCTTGGCTGGAATGTCACGGTCCCTGGGCCCTGCTGGCTGCCGTTGCCAATCCCGCCCAGATTCCGTAATTTCACGCTTGCGCCTAGAGGGTCCCATCCTGCTCAGTGGATATAGGCCCCATCGGGCTCGCCGGTCCACCGGCTATCCATCTGATTTTATCTACCTTGAAATCAAATTGCTCCGTAATTCAGCGGCGAAATCGTCGCGTGGAAAGCTATTGCCAGCTAGTGCGACCCATAGCCAGGCATTATGCAGCCCGCTGTCGCGAACCGCTAGATGATCTAATGCAAGTTGGGCTAATGGGTCTATTGAGGGCTGCCGAGCTGTACGTAGATCAGCTAAAAACCCCATTTGAAGCCTTTGCCAGACCCCATATTCGAGGTGCAATTTTACATTATCTTCGCGATAAAATTCAGCCAATTCGCCTACCCCGTCAGCTGCGGGAGCGGCTCGATCAGCGCAAGCGTCTGCTAGCGGACTGGAGCCATTGCGATGTCAATCCTGCCCCACTGCCCCAAATCCGTGCCGCCATGGGTCTCAGCCCTGAGCAGTGGCAGCAATTGGATTGTGCCCAGCAGATCTGTCAGGTGGTGCCCCTGTCGCCGGCGCTGGAAGAGCGGTTGCAAGCCCCGGAACAGCAGCTTGCGGACCCTGCCGACGCCGAAGCGGCCCTGGCGGCCCTGGCCCAGCTGGAGCCCCCATTGGCGGAGGTGGTGCGGCGGGTGGTGCTGGGGGGCTGGAGTTATCGCCGCACCGCCGGTGCACTGCAGGTGAGCCCGATGACCGTTCAGCGGCGACTGCACCGGGGCCTGGCAGTGCTGCGCCAGTCTCTGCAGGCCAAGAGCGAGGCTGCCGCTCCGGGGCGCCATCTGGTGGCGCCAGCTGCAACAAGACCTAGTTTGACTGACGTAAATTGTTAAGCAGGGCTGAGGCGATTTTTTGGAGCAATGCTATTCGGCAATGCTTTAGAGCAATGTTCTAAGGCAATGCTTTAGGGCAATGCTGAGGCCTCGCCAACCCGCTGATTCACTGCCCTGGGAACTGGCGCCCTCGCTGCTGCCATGGCCTGGTCAAGGGGTTGATTCCGGGGCGGCATCACGTCGAATCTGTTGTTCCATGGTGCCAATGGCGGCATTGGCGGCGGCCAGCTGTCGCTCCAAGCTGTCCCGCCAGTGGCGCAGCAATGCCAGCTTGTGCTGTTGGTAGGTCTGCCGGCTGTCGGTGCCTGCTGAACAGCAGGCGAACGGGGGGAACATGGGAAAATGAGAGGGTTCGCCCTGTTTCTAGCGATCTGCAACCCCCGTTCGCGTGTCGTGTTTCCCGCCAGTGATGACCGGGAAGCAGCCCGCCAACACCCTGTACCCGCCCCGTTACTTCGAGACCCATGCCGGTGACCCCCAGGCTACGCAGGGTCTGCACCCAAATCCTGTTCTTAACATGAGACGAAGGAGTCTTCCTTTTCTCATGCGACGCGCCTTTCTCCTGGTAGCGGTCTGTGGTGGTCTGGGCGCGGCTCCGGCCAAGGCCTACGTGGCCTTGATGGTGGGCCAGCAAGCGCGGCCCTTGCGTGGAACT
The DNA here is from genome assembly GCA_044356375.1 of Prochlorococcaceae cyanobacterium. Classification (GTDB taxonomy): domain Bacteria; phylum Cyanobacteriota; class Cyanobacteriia; order PCC-6307; family Cyanobiaceae; genus UBA5018. The sequence goes on from JBIKWK010000005.1 coordinate 83,255, forward strand.
TTCAATAGCGTGCCTGTGCTGCACTCCAATCAGCCGGAGGAGGTGGAGGGTCCTGGCATTTTGATCAATACGGCCCCAGGCATGGCCACTGCCAAGGATAACGGCCAGTTGCTGCCTAATGCGGAATACACTTTTAATGGTGAATTTGGCGTTCATATACACCACAAGTATTATCCTTCCTATAGAAATACTATTCGTTCTGATGCTAGGCGAAGTCAGCTCACGCTGGCCCTGATTTTGTTAAATCCCTCTCGTCAGCCAGTGACGATTCGCTTTGACAGCGGTGCAGTTCGCAACAGCTTTGAAGCTCCATATCTCGGTGATGCCAAACTTGGTGTCAGACCCCTGGGACGCAGACCATGGAATACAGGTCCAGGGGATGCCACTGCAGTGCAGATGCTGAGGGGTCAGCTAGACCGGCGTCTAGAAGATGAGATCACAATTCCTCCCCAGAGCCGCATGGTGCTATTTCGCACCGAGTTGCCTGCTTTAGGAATTGCCAATGCTCTATTGCGTGGGCGCAGCAATGGTCCGTTTCAAATGGCTGTGGTAGCAGCAAAAAATCCCGGCGAAGATTATGACATCTTCAGTGTTCTTGATTCGGGTCGACTTGCCCCCGGTCGCGTATACTTAAATCGCATTGCAGAGATAAATAATCGCTCAATCTTCTCCCGTGTTGGTGGCGTGGCAATTGGAGATAGCTATCATGCCCAGTTAAGTTATGACCTGGGCCAGGGTCCCCTGCACGTGCCGCTAACCAGCACCGAGCGTCACAACTTCGGCACCCGTGAGATACAGGTGAATCCCCTGGCCATTCGAATGATCGATTCGTCGCTCAATAATGTTGGCACCTACGGTGTTCGCTTCGATATCGATCTTGATTTGCGGGGCAGTGGTTCCCATGAGTTGGTTTTAAGTCATCCATCTCCCAGCGGAGGTAAGGATTTCACGGCTTTTAGAGGCTCTTTGCAGGTACGCACTGAGCAGGGGTTACAGGAAATACACGTGGGCATGCGATCTGGCCAGAGTCTTGTGCTCACAAGCCTCTCCCTGAAGCCCGGAGTTTCCAATCCTGTAAAGGTGAGCCTGGTCTATCCCGCCGATGCCACCCCTGGACATCTGTTGAGTGTTGTTCCAACTGCCCAGTTGGCCCGTCTGCGCGTTCAAGAGCGGCAGCTCGAGCTGGCTCGGGCGACCAATAGCACCCCTGCAGCCGCCAGAGTGGGGCTGGACCCACCACCTTCTCCAGATACCGCAGCCACTCAAGTGCCCAGCATGGGTTCAGAAGACCCTTTGGTATTGGTACCCTCCCAGTACAGGCTGAGGCCTCTGCCTCCACTGACAGTGCAACAATCGCCGGAACCAAGACAGTCGGTTCTGCTGCCACCACCCATTTTGCCCGTCACTCGGGCAGAGCAAACTCTGGTAGAGCGCTATCAACAGGCCTTAGAAGCACAGCAGCTCAGGCTGCGGGGGTTGATGGACCAATGATCTTGCCGATGCGTGGCTGACGAACAGCGTCAAAGACGTCGGATCACCTTGGACCTGCCCAGTGATCTGATCGAAAAGCTCGATTCGCTCAAGGCCGAGTGGAGCCTGCGCAGTCGTGGTGGGGTGGTTCTACGCCTGCTAGAGAGCATCTTTTCCGCCGATGAGAGCCCGGAGCTCGAGGAGGCGATTGCCCTGGAGCCCCTAGATGATCTGCCATCTTTTGACGAACAGGGAGCTCTGGTGCTGATCGCTGGCCATGGGCTGGTCCAGTCGCTGGCCGAGGGAGAACCGCCCCAGGATTCAGCTGCAGACTTGGCTGCAGACTTGTCAACAGATTCGCTGCGATCCGTCAATAGTTCCGCCGTTGGTGGTATAGATTTGCCAGGATTTGTGCGCCGACAAACAGTTCAGCTTAAGCGCGGTCTCAAGCGTCAAGACACCCAAATCCCTGCTCCACTCGACATGTTGCCCCCTGTCTCTCCAGAATTAGTGGAGCGCTGTCTCCAGATAGTGCGAGATCACTGGATGCAACTTTATAGTACTGCCCCTAATGAAACTGTGCTAGAAGCTGCAATGATCTGGTTAGCTAAGGATATCTGGCCTCAGGCTGATCACAGTGATGGCCGGCAGTTCACCTGGTCTTTAGCTGTGGATAATTTGCGTGGTTTTGCCCCAGCCTGGCTCGATGGTCCAGCAAATTTCGAGCGGGTGATAGTAGTAGCAGGCTTGCTGGAAGATCCCTTCAGTGCCAATACCTTGGATCTGAGGCTTCCCAGCTTGATTCACCGATTCGTACACCGTTTCCGCCAACGTCCTAGGGGCACCTCATTTGAGGCGCTTGAGCACACTATGACCCTACATGGTGCTCTGAAATTACTACAATTGCCCACGGCAGCAGGCCAGCGACTTACTTTGAATCAAATCAGAGACGCCTACCGTCAACTAGCCCTATCTGCCCATCCGGACAGCGGGGGATCCACCGAAGCGATGCGGCGACTAAACGAGGCTTACCAATTGTTGAAACAGCTTTATCGTACTGCTCCTTAGCCATCTGTGCAACTCGAAAAATCCCAAATCATACTGCTCTAGCGATGCTCAAAATATGGCGGTAACCGGGCACTCCTTTGTCAGCTCGGAGTCAATTTTTCTAGCCACCCCTATATAAATCGCTGAGTTGACCAACATCATCGCCCCTGGTTGACCGATCTGCCCCTTCTTGGCCGATCAGGCCCTGAATAACAGATCAGCCTCAGCTTGACCGTTGGCCGGCTGCCATGGGTACAATGCCGAAGTGGACATTGAGGCACAAGTGCTGGTGAGCTAGCGCGGACCGATCTTTTTAGTCGGGCCCATCAACATGGGCCCATGGACAGAACACTAAAGCCAACTGCGAGATCGCTGCCATGGGTAATCCGATTAATCTAGAGACTTTCCTAGCTCGAGCCAGGGACCGCTTTGGCGACCGCTATGACTATACAAATATTGTTTACAAAAGTTACAAAACACCGGTAAAGATTCGTTGTACATTACATCCAGTTCGTCAGATCAGCATTACCCCTGAGCGCCACCTGCAGACAACCGGAGGCTGTAAATATTGCCTAAGAGTCTCTCGCAACCAGGTTTTGGAGCGCACCCTGCGCCTAGACAGCGACGAGCCTAATTTCCCCTTAAGCCAAAGCCCATTAATTTCCAGCCTGCAATCACCAGGTTAACCCTCAACAATCGGCAAATTTATATATAATCGGCAAAATATCCATGGACAAACTCAGAATCCCCTCTCGCGGTAGCAACTGCTACCGGCCTTAATTTAATTCTGTGCGTTACTTATGATGTTAGTTGTTTTGAACCGGTGCCCAGTCTGAGCTGCAGCTATTGCAACACGAGGGATCGGATGGTGATTATGCGTTGCCTTGGGCCTGATCAGTTTTTTCTCGAACGCGTAATCTTTCCCTTTGAGCAGCTTAGCTTTACTTGTCCGAGCAACAGTGAAGTGGAGATTTGGAGCCATTCCCTAGGCGGTCCAGAGCTGTTGGAACGCTTTGCAGCCAGCCATATCGTTTCTACCTGTGACTAGGCTTTGCTTTTGCAAGCTCACATTGTGATTGAACAACTTTGTTGCTAAGTTAATCACCTAGAAAAACGCCCATCCAGCACCCTAAAAGTCAGGATTGAGCCAATATTCGCAATATCCCTTACGCTATGAGTCCAGTGTCATTTGGATTTTTTCGAGGAGCCCTTAAGTTGTGTTTGCACCATGTAATTTTTTAACCTATGGCATAGCTCAATACTGGCTTGCATGTGGGTACAGTGTATAGTTGGCCACCAAGAGGGCGACTGCAGCCATGAATGGTTATTTGTTGTTCTGGTTTTGATCGACCTGGGCGCAAGCGCGAGCTGCTGAAGACTTAGCTTGAGGGAAGATACGGCAGCAGCTTGGTTGCCAAGTTCTCTGCACTGCTCAGTGCTCCCTCAATCCTTCCGAAACCTGGGCCAGCGATGTAGTCACCGCAAAAGCCCAACTGGCTCTTCTGGCAGATCGTTAGTTGGGATGGCAAACCCGGTGCCACAGGGAAGGCTGCCCCCCAACGCATCAACTGACAATCCCCCTGTTCCACACCACTCCAGCCCTGCAGCCATGGGGCCAAGCTCTTGACCAGAGCGCTGCCCAGGGCGGCGATCACGGTCTCTTCCCGGCCGCCATCGGCGGGAAGTCCAAGCAGCTGCGCCACGGCTGATCGCGAGCCATAAACATCTAGATGGTCGGCGGCGAAGGCATTGCTGGAATGGGCCACCACGGCGCAACGACAATCGTCGAGTCGCTGAATCGACACCCGCTGCAGCCCCCAGCGCTGCTGGGCGCCAGCATCGAAACTAAGCAGTTCAAACGGCAGGGCCAACCAGGGGCTAGCGCTCTCCCTATCAAGAACCATCAGCAGGGAGCTGCGCGCCTCAGAGCGGATGCCGGCAAGGGTGGCGAGGGCGTGCTCCAGCTCGAGATCTCCCAGGCCCTGCACTGCTTGTTTCAAGGGCACCTCTGGCCAGCCAAGGATCAGGCTTGAGCGCGGATGGGCCAGCAGGGTGCCGCTGAGTACCAGCCATGGGGCCTTGCCGATCAGTTCCTGTTTCTGATTGAACAGTTGCCAGCCCTGGTTAGGCTCAAAAACCAGATGGCGAACCAGGGTGGAGAAGTGACTGCGGACCGCTGGAGAACCCTCCACCTCCGCCAACCTCAGCAGGCCAGTTGCCAGGCCATCCATGCCCTGGCTGGCTCTATAGAGCCCCCCTGAACTCAATGCATCGGAGCGATTCAGCTGCAAAGAACTCTCCCCCTGCAGCATCGCCAATCTGCCCTGCCAGGGCTGTAAAGAGGCCTGGGAAAGCAGCGGTTCCAGCAACGCAGGTGCGGAATCACCGCAGATGTTCAATATTGGCGCACCATGGTTGATGGCCAGGTGGGGGTCTTGGCGGGAGCGACGGGTGCTGGCCCTACCACCCGGGCCCCGACCCGTTTCCCAGAGGTCAATGCCTCCTTTAAAACCCAGCCGCCGCAAATGGGCCACCAGGGCACAGCCGGCAACTCCTGCCCCTATTACCGCAAGGGAAGGATCCTGGGGGGGACGGGCCACAGTTGAGCTCAGTCGATCTTGACCACGTCTATCGGCCCTCGACCTTCCTGATTGAGCTCTGTGGCCGTGCGCAGGGCCGCTTCATGGGTGTGGAAGCGGTGGGCATCGTTGGGGTGGCCCACCTGCGCCAGGGCCTGGCCATCGGCAGCCACTGCCAGATATGTGCCGTTATTGAGGCATTTCAAAACGTAACGCTCAGCTTGGGTGCACTGGAGCGGACGGGCTGGATCAATGGCTGGAGCCCAAAAATGCACGGCAGGCCCGGGGGAGAGAAGGTCAAGGTAGCGTCGCCCGAGTGAGTATGCAGGCTGAATGGCACGTTTTTTGTTGGTGCTTCAGCTTCCCCCCGGTTCTGCGGCAAATTCTGTGCTCGACAGCCTCACTACCCTGCTGGCCCAGGTGGATGCCGAAATCGATCACCGCACGCCCGCCCACCTCAGCGCCCTGCTCAAATCGGCTGGGGAGAGCCAGCGCATGCAGCTGTTCGCAGATCTTCAGTCCAAGGACGGTGGCAACAGGCTTGAACTGGTTTTGCTCAGCCGCGAGGGCATGGGTACCGGAGCGCCGATCACCCGCCAGATGTTCGAACAACTGGTGAGCCTGTTTGAGCAGCAGCTCAGCTCTTTAGCACTGGTGTTCCGCTCCGATCGCGATGGGGCCGTGCCGGTTTGAACCCATGCCAGTGAGCAGCTTTGATCTGCAGCAACGCCACAGCTGGTACGGCCAGCTCCTGCTGCTCTGCCTGTTAGTGCTGATTAGTTTTGCCCTGCCCCAGGGCTGGGGTTACACCAGCAGCCTCGGCTATGGCCTACTGCCCCTGCTGCTGATCCAGGGGCTCGGGCGCAGCGGTGGCCAGGTAGGTGCCAGCGGCCAAGGCGCCAAGCGCCGCTGGACCCTGGCCTACAAGCTGTTGGGTTGGGCGGCGATGGTGGCAAACATCCTATGGGTGTTCACTCCCCTCAAGATGCAGAGCAGTGGCTTGCCGCTGCTGGTGGTGTGGACGGCCTTCATCGCCTGGAGTGCGGTGCGGTTGATCCGCCTGCTCAGCCTGGAAACCCGGGTCAATGCCCAGGTGCTGATGGGGGCTAGCGCCGGCTATCTACTGCTTGGCATTACCGCTGGCCTACTGTTTTCTGCCTTGGAGACGGTGCAACCGGGTAGTTTTCATAATCTGGTCGAGGGGAATACATCGGTACTTGAGAGCAGCCAACCTCAGCTGACAAACACGGCATCAGTATGGCGGTTGAGTTTTGTGAAATTAAATTATTTTGCTTTTGTAACTCTCACCAGTACCGGATTTGGCGACATATTACCCCATTCTCCCCAGGCTCAAATCAGCACCGTGGCAATCGCCGTGATTGGAGTGTTTTACGTGGCAGTGGTGATGGGCTTGCTTATCAGTCGCCTTACGCTTCAAGACGATCAGGCAAAAGCCGGTGATAAACCCTGAGAAAGCCCTGGGAAAGCCCGGGGAAAGCCCCGGGAAAAACCAAGCCAGGTCAGCATATTCTTTATGCTACAATGGCTTCCAGGTGGCAATTGTATAAAAACTGCATTTTTCTAAAAGACAGCTCAAAAAATGTAAATGAAATGTCTATTCCACCGGCGCGAGCGAGAGACAGACCAGCAGCCACAATGCTTATTGCACCATGGGATCAGCGAGGTTTAAATTCTTGCGACATGCCCTAAAGAGCATCTTAACAATTGCCCAGCTCATCTCGATGAGTCAAGGTTGGGTCTGCTGTGTGCTTCTGCCACATGAGCACACGGTGGGGGTTGCAGAGCTTAGTACCTAATCAAGATTATTCATGGCTTTTCCGCCCGTCGCCTTTTGAACCAGCTGGCCACGGCGCTGGCCAGCTGGTCGGGATCGCTGTTGGCTTGCACCTGTATGCAAAAGCTGTTTTCCTGCGCATTGAGGGGTTCAAATAGGTTCAGCTGCTCCAGCAGCACCGCCTCGTCGGCGTCGGAGGCATCGCGGCCGTGGCGCAGGCGGTTTCTGATCCTGGCCCGTGCCACTTCGATCGGAGCGAGCGGCTGCAGGATCAGAAAGGGCACACCAAGTTGTTGGGCTAGATCGGCCATCCGTTGTCGGTCCTGTTGGCGCAGAAAGGTGGCATCCACCACCACTGCATGGCCGGCGCGGAGCAGCTGCTCCGCTATCTCTGGCAGTCGTTTGGCAAACAATTCCTCGCTCACGGCCGAGGTGTACGGATTGCCGCTGCGTTCGGCGCGGCGAGGAATGCCCCAGAGACCAAACATGCGCTTGCGCTCCACATCGGAGCGCAAGCGCATCCAGCCCAGGCGCTCGGCTACCGCCAGGCTGTGGCGCGACTTGCCCAGTCCCGAGACACCGGTGGTGATTGCCAGGCTGCAGGGTCTGGGGTTGATCAACTGTTCGGCGCACCTTAAATAGCCATGCAGGGCCGCACCGGCCCCCAGCGCCGCCACCTTGGCCCGCACCAGGGCTCGATAGCAGCTATACCAGCGCCACAGGTCCATGGCGTCCCAATCGCCGCTCTGTTCCAACCAACGATTCAGCAGGCGCATGGCCAGGCGGGGCTGACCGTGCTCCTGCAGATCCATCACCAAAAAAGCCAGATCGCTGATCACATCGATCCAGCGCAGGTTGTCGCTGAATTCCAGGCAGTCGAAGACTGTGATGCGATCGGCCAGCACCACCATGTTCCCCAGGTGTAAATCGCCGTGACCTTCCCGTACTCTCCCGGCCGCCAGGCGCCGCTGGAAATGGGGCCTTAACCGCTGCCATTCCTTTTCCGCCCACCGCCGCAGCCGCTCCAGCGCCGCGGCCGCCCTGGAATCGTCGCCGCCGCTGCTGGCCAACAGCGCCGGCACCGATTCCAGGGCGGCAAAATTTGCAATTACCGGATCGCGAACGGCGTTGGCCGAGCCATAGGGTCCAGCGGCTGGAGCCTTGGCCGCCGTCGCCTGAAAACAAGCCAGGTCATCGGCGAGTTGGTCAATCTGCTCCTCTCGCAGTTCACCGCGATTGAGCACCGACTCGAGCATCGCCTGTTGGGGAAACTGGTGCATGCGTACCAGATGGTCAATTACCGGCCCATCGCCCCAACAACTTGCCCGTTCCGGCGGACCATGCACCGCCACGACGTCGATATAGATATTGCTGGCCAGGCGGCGATTCAGGCGCACTTCCTCGTGGCAAAAGTGTTGGCGGCGCTCAGGCGTGCTGAAATTTACAAAGCCGTAATCTACGGGCTTTTTTAGTTTGTATGCGTAGGTGCCGGTGAGAAAAATCCAGGATATGTGTGTTTCCTGTAGCAGCACAGCCTCCACGGGGTGGTCGTAGGCCTCAGGCCTCAGCAAACTGCCAACCAGGGGGTTCATGCTTACCTTTTTAGCAGCTCTTGGGGTGAACTGCAGACCTGCCGCAAAGCTGTGCCGCGCCGGGCAATTTCTGCCGGGCCAGCCGCGCCTCCCTCCCCTCGATGGGACCTCCTTGCTGGCCTTGCACTACCCTCAATTTATTCGTTTTGTCTATGAGCAAATTATCATCTGTTACGGTAGTTCGAGGCCCCAGTCGCGTAATCTCCCGAGCTTGACTGGCTGAAAAAGGCCGCATTTTAATTGCGAATCTTCTAGGCAATAGCTAGGGTTCGCGAAAGTTTTTTAGTTAGGGCCTGCAGCCTGTGGATTTCAATCCCGCCCTGGCAGCTGGTGGCATTGGATCCATGGCCCTGCCTCTGCTCGCTCCAGCGCCTGGGCTGGGCCCCTAGCATCGGAAATTGGTATTGGTTCAGGCGTTCCCTTGCCCATTTTCTCTCTGCCGATTTCCACTCTGCCCTTTTTCGCCTTGCTCTCCCCCGAGCTGATCACCAAGTCGTCATTGTTTGGTATCGGGGTTGCCTTTTCGCCACTGCATATATGCGTGGTGACCCTGTTGCTGCTGGGCCAAGCCCCCCTGCAGCGGGCCCTGGCCTACGTGCTGGGCTGGGCCTCCGCCAATGCTCTGGCCATTGCTTGTCTGATGGTGTTGGGGGAGAGTTTTTCGATCAGCCTTAGCCACGGTGCCCGCGAGCAGGTGCTGATCGACTTACTCGGGGCTGGAGCTCTGCTCGGATTGGGCCTGTATCAACTCACCCCCCAAGCAAATATAGGAGAAGAGGGTATGGCTTTACGGCTGATGAACCAGCTGCCTGATTTTAGTACTCTCACTCTTATTGGCGTCGGTGCAGCCAGTGCCATTCTCACACCAGAAAATTTAGTTTTTTATCTCAAGGAAGCGGGCCTCCTGCTAAGCAATGAGCCTGGCCTCACCGCCGACGCTGAAGTAACTGGTCTTTTTACACTGATGGCCAGCTCGCTGATGCTGCTCCCACCGCTGGCCTGGTTACTCAGCAGTGGTGGTATTCGAGATAGCATCGCAAAACTTGAAGATTGGCTGCGCCATAAGGCCGAGTGGCTAGTGGGGGTGCTTGCCCTAGGCTTGGGCGGCTATTTATTGTATGAGGGCCTAGAGGGCTTGAATGTCTTCGCATCAATTTAGCTATCACTTGGCTGCATGTAGCTAGCACACGGCTAGACGTAGCTAGTGCATTGCTGCATTCTGAGCGTGAAAGAGGTTGTTTCTGGGGGAATTTGTTGATTTTTATGATTAAACCCATTGCCTATGCCTGCTTCCGCGCAGCCACAAAACCCTGATGACCGCCAAGGGGGCCTGGTTCCTGTTCGTATCCACCCCCTGGGCGCCTGGGCCCTGGCCAAGAATCGGCTCTAGTTACTTGAGCGTTACCTGGGACACCCCCCCGAGCACCAAGTGCAGGCCGGCTGAGCGACGCGCATTCCCAGCCCCCTGCCAACGGTTCTATGGGCTCTGCCACCGCTTCTATGTGCCGGGTGGCAACGCTGGGCCAGCGTTGAGGCTGAATTTGGTATCAAATGCGTCCCCGAGGGGGCAGTTCAGAATATTGCCTGGATGCAGCTAAGCCCGACCCCATGCCCAGCCCCCAGCGTCTCTCCGCCATCCAGACCATCCAGGAGCGGCCCGCGCCGACCACCGCTGCCGCCGCCCCCCTGCAGGAGCTCTGGGCCAGTGACGTCTTCGATCTGGCCAAGATGAAGGCCGCCCTGCCCAAGGACATCTTCAAGTCGGTGCAACGCACCATAAAGGAAGGCGGCAAGCTGGATGTGAGCGTGGCCAACGTGGTGGCCCAGGCGATGAAGGAATGGGCCGTCAGTCGCGGCGCCCTCTACTTCTCGCACGTCTTCTACCCCCTCACCAACTCCACCGCCGAGAAACACGACGGCTTCATCTCGGTGCAGAGCGATGGCTCCACCATCTCCGAGTTCACCGGCAAGTTATTGGTGCAGGGTGAGCCCGATGGCTCCTCCTTCCCCAACGGCGGCATCCGCTCCACCTTCGAGGCCCGCGGCTACACCGCCTGGGACATCACCAGCCCAGCCTTTTTGATGGAGACCCCCAACGGGGTCACCCTCTGCATCCCCACCGTGTTCATCTCCTGGACCGGGGAGGCCCTCGACAAGAAGACGCCGCTGCTGCGCTCCAACGCCGCGGTCAACCGCGAGGCCCAGCGGCTGCTGAAACTGCTGGGTAACACCGAGGTGGCTCCGGTGAATTCCAGCTGCGGCGCCGAACAGGAATACTTCCTCGTCGACAGCGCCTTTGTGCCCCTGCGCCCCGACCTGCTGCTGGCGGGCCGCACCCTGTTCGGCTCACCTTCGGCCAAGGGCCAGCAGTTTGACGACCACTACTTCGGCGCCATCCCCCAGCGGGTGCAGGTGTTCATGCAGGACGTGGAACGCCAGATGTACAAGCTGGGCATCCCCGCCAAAACCCGTCACAACGAGGTGGCCCCCGGCCAGTTCGAGATCGCTCCCTTCTTTGAGGCGGCGAACGTGGCCACCGACCACCAGCAGCTGACCATGACCGTGCTCAAGAGCACGGCCCGCCGCCATGGCATGAACTGCCTGCTGCACGAGAAGCCCTTCGCCGGCATCAACGGCTCCGGAAAGCACGTCAACTGGTCGGTGGGCAACGCCACCCAGGGCAACCTGCTCGATCCCGGCAGCACCCCCCACGAAAATCTGCAGTTTCTGTTGTTCTGCGGCGCCGTGATCCGCGGCGTGCACCTCTACGGCCCCCTGCTGCGGGCCGTGGTGGCCACAGCAGGCAACGACCATCGCCTCGGGGCCAACGAGGCGCCGCCGGCGATCATCTCCGTCTATCTCGGCTCCCAGCTGGAGGACGTCTTCAACCAGCTCAAGGAGGGGGACCTCAAGGGATCGACCGCCGGTGGCGTGATGCAGCTGGGGGTGGACACCCTGCCCGAGTTCCCCAAGGATCCGGGCGACCGCAACCGCACCTCCCCCTTCGCCTTCACCGGCAACCGCTTCGAATTCCGGGCCGTGGGCTCCAACCAGTCGGTGGCCGGCCCCCTGGTGGCCCTGAACACGATCCTGGCCGATTCGCTCGGCTACGTGACCGACCAGCTGGAGCAGCAGCTCGCCTCCGGTGCCAGCCTGCCGCTGGCGGCCGCCAGCGTGCTCAAGACGATCATGCAGGAGCACGGCAATGTGGTCTTCGGCGGTGACGGCTACTCCAGCGAGTGGCACCAAAAAGCGGTGGCGGAACGGGGCCTGGAGAACCTGCCCACCTCCGCCGACGCCCTGCTGGTGCTGCAACGGCCCGAGGTGCGCGACCTGTTCGCCAGGGAAGGGGTGCTCACCCCCCTGGAACTGGAAAGCCGCTTTGAGGTCTACGGAGAGCAGTACGTGCTCGCCGTGGAGGTGGAGGCCAAGCTGGTGCTGCAGATCGCCCGCACCCAGATCTACCCAGCCGTGATGACCTACCTGGGCTCCCTGGCCAACTCCCTGCGCTACCAGGAGGACCTGGGCCTGCCCCCCGACCGGGCCACCGCCGGCCGCATCGCCAGCCTCAACCAGGAGCTGCTCAGCCATGCCAACGCCCTGGAAGTGGCCCTGGCCGAGGCACCCCACGGCACGGCGGCCCACATGCGCCACTGCGTCGACAAGCTGCTGCCCCTGATGCTCAGCGTCAGGCATGCGGTGGATGGCCTGGAAACCCTGGTCGACGATGCGATCTGGCCCCTGCCCAGCTACCAGGAGATGCTGTTCATCCGCTGAGCCACGCCTGGGTTTGGCCGCTGTTTTCAGCGGCCAGCTGTTGGGTTTGGCCGCCTTCAGTGGCTAGCTGTTCGGCCCATGGCATTTGTCTTTGCGGGATGATATTTATCTGTTCAGCACGGGATTTATCCATGCTGCGTATTATTTGTCTCGGCAAATGGTATTGATCTCTGCAAATGCACATCCCATGGGCTGAGCTCGCTTGAAGCAGCCCCGTCTCCAGGTGGCAGTTCCCCCTGCTGGTCCTGTAAACAGCCTGTTCCTGTAAACAGCCGAGCCCGGTAAACAGCCGGGCTCTCTAGAAAGGCGGGCCCTGTAAGCAGCCGGGCCCGCTGGAAGCCTGGCCCCGCCGCAGGCGGGCCGCAGGCGGGCCGCAGGCAAATTGAATAAGAGTTATGCCAGCCTGTCGCGCCCGGGGCGGTGGGCGGCTTAACACCGTCTTACGGCGCTACTGCGATGGGTTTTTTCCTCCAGCTCACCGATGCCATTGCGGAGCGACAGTCGTTGCTGGTTACGGGCCTGGACCCCAATCCGGAGATGCTGCACAGCTGGGCCGCCAGTCGCGGCATGGCTGGGCGCTCGTTTCTGAGTCAGGCGCGCCACTGGATCAAGGCCGTGATCGAGGCCACCGCCCCCCACGTCTGCGCCTACAAGCCCAGCCTTGGTTTTTACCAGGCCCTGGGGCCCGTGGGCCTGGAGCTGCTTCTGGAGGTACGGGATCTGGTACCCCGCGATCTACCGCTGATCGTGGATGCCAAGCACGGCGACCTCAACTCCTCCTCCGTGCTGGCTCACTACCTGTTTCGCGAGCTGGGGGCCGATGCGGTAACCCTCTCGCCCCTGGCCGGCCAGGACATCGCGGCCCCCTTTCTGCTCTATCCGGAAAAGGGGGTGGTGATCACCTGCCACAGCTCCAACCAGGCGGCCCGGATACTGCAGCACTTCCCCAGTGAGGAAGATCCGCTCTACCTGCGGATCGTGGCCGAAAGCCAGCTGTGGGCCACCCCAGAACAGCTGTTGCTGGAGGTGGGCACCAGTGATCCAGCGATACTGGCGCGGGTGCGCCAGGCGGCGCCGGAGCGCTTTTTGCTGCTGCGCAGCCTCTGGGGGGAGGAGGAAAAACTGCAGGCGATGCTGGCGGCGGGGCTGGGCAGCGCCGGGGACGGCATGTTGCTGCCCCTGCCCCAAAACCTGCTGGTGGAGGAGGGCTTGGCGGAGCGGGCCGAACTGCTCAAGCAGCGCATCAACAACAGTCGCGATCAGTTATTGGCGCGGCGCCAGAGCCAGAGCGAGCTGGAGAGCTGCAGCCTCTGGCTGCCAAACGCCCAGCAGGCCGATCCGATGGCCGACTTGATCGTGGAGCTCTACGACATTGGCTGCCTGCTATTTGGCAACTTTGTACAAGCATCTGGAGCGATATTTAGTTATTATATTGATTTGCGACAAATTATTTCAGATCCTAATTTATTTCATCGTGTGCTACATGCCTATGCGGAGTTGCTGAAAAAATTAGAATTTGACCGTATAGCGGGCATTCCCTACGGCTCCCTGCCCACCGCCACGGGCCTGTCGCTGCAGCTGCACAAGCCTCTGCTCTACCCCCGCAAGGAGGTGAAGGCCCACGGCGCCCGCCGCTTGATTGAAGGCGATTTTGAACCCGGAGATCGGGTGGTGGTGGTGGATGACATCTTGATCACCGGCGGCAGTGTGCTGGATGGCATTGCCAAGTTGGAGACTTCTGGGCTGGTGGTAACAGACGTGGTGGTGTTCATCGACCACGGCGGCGACCATGACCGCCAGGCCAAGCAGCGCCTGGATGATGCCGGATACCGGCTGCATGCCGTTATGGATATCCAGCGGATCACGGCGGTGCTGCATGCCGCCGGTCGCCTCGACGATGACCAGGTTGGCCAGCTTGTGGGACACAGCCCGCCGGTGTCGCTGGCTCCATAACTAGTTCCGCCGGCGCTTTAGGCTGTACTGGTGCCCCTGTTACCCTCGGGCCCACCCCGGCTGATGAATAAGCGACAGAGTTTGACGATCGGGGAACTGGAGGCGAACTACCCTCTCTACTGCAAGGCCCTGCGAATGCTGCTGCAGGCCGGCAAGCCCCTGGCCACCATCCAGCGCACCCTCTGCTGGAGCCGGCTGGAGAGTCTGCACACCTGTTTACCCAATCGCTACAAGGACCCCGATTACCTCTGCACCGTGTTCAAGAGGGATTTGGGTTAGAACTGCCAACCCTGTAGCCGTGATTGGAGCCCGGATTGATGAAGTCGATCTCGGATCCCTTTCTGCGCCGTCCGGTCTTCACCCTCGTCTGCAGTTTGCTGGTGTTGTTGGCGGGCTTGGTGAGCCTGCCGCTGTTGCAGGTGGAAAACCTGCCCCCGATCGCGCCGGGTCGGGTCACGGTGCGGGCCAACTATCCGGGGGCCAGCCCAGAGGTGGTGGAAGAGGGGGTAACTGCCCTGATCGAACGGCAGTTGAATGGACTGGAGCGGCTTGATGCGATTCGCTCCACCAGTTCAGCCAGCGGCAGTGTGATCACCCTCAGCTTTGAGGGTGGCAATCCAGAGCTGAACCAAATCAATACCCAAAATGAAACCTCAGTGGTGCAGCGGCAGCTGCCCGCCCAGGTGGCACGTTTTGGCGTGCAGGTGCGGCGCAGTTCCGACGACCTGCTGATGGTGCTCAGCTTCAGCGCCGATCGGCGCACCTATGGCGACACCTTTCTCAGCGGCTGGGTGAATCAGGTGGTGACCGAGCGGTTGCGCCGGGTGCCGGGGGTGGGCGATGTGAGCCTCAACGGCGGCAGCAACCTGGCGTTTCGGCTCTGGCTGGATCCCCAGCTGCTGGCCCAGCGCCAGCTCACCATTGCCGATGTGGGTACGGCCCTGCAAAGGCAGAACGTGCTGGCGGCCCTGGGGGAGGCGGGCGATGCCCCAAGCCCGGACGGCCAGGCCCTCACCCTGCCCCTGCGCCTGGAGGGAAGGCTGCGCAGTGCCGCTGATTTCCAGCAGTTGGTGGTGGCCCGCAGCCCCAATGGCGGGGTCACCCTGCTGCGGGACGTGGGCCGGGTGGAACTGGGCAAGGAGAACTACGACACCATCGCCACCGACCTGCAGGGTCGCAACACCGTGTCGCTGGCCATCTATCAGCGGGACGGCAGCAACGCCATCGCGGTGAGCGAGGCGGTGAATGTTGCCTTAGCCGAACTGGCCCCCCAGTTTCCGCCCGGGGTGGATCAGGAGCTGATCCTCGATGAGGCCGACTTCGTGCGCGGCAGCATCGATGGCGCCATCGACAGCCTGCGCGATGCCGTGCTGCTGGTGCTGCTTGTGTTGTTGCTGGGCCTGGGCAACAGCCGCCTGGCCCTGGTTACCGCCCTGGCCGTACCGGTGGCCCTGGTGGGGGCCTTCAGTGTGTTGTTGATCAGTGGCCAATCGCTGAACAGCCTCACCCTGTTCGGGATGGTGCTCGCCAGTGGCCTGGTGGTGGATGACGCGATCGTGGTGAGCGAAGACATCGGCCGGCGGCTGGAGCGGGGTATTGCGCCACTGGAGGCGGCCCGCCAGGCGATGGCGGAATTGGGCGGTGCCGTGATCGCCACTTCGCTGGTGCTGATCGCGGTGTTCGTGCCGGTGATCGGTTTGACCGGCAGCATCGGCCGCCTCTACGGGCCGATCGCGATCACGATCGCCTCCTCCATAACCTTTTCCACCTTCAATGCGATCAGCTTTACGCCGGTGGCGGCCAGGGCGCTGCTGCGGAACCAGCGGTCGGAACCGGCCTGGTTGCTGCGCTGGATCGACCCACCCCGCCGCGCCCTGGAATCGCTAGAGGCCCCCTACGGCCGCTGGCTGGATTGGGTGATGACCAAAAAGCGCGCCCTGGTGGCCCTGTTGCTGCTGGGTTTGCTGCTCACGGGCATCGCCCTGCAGCTGCGGCCCCGGGCCTTCATTCCCCAGGAGGACAACGGTCAAATTCGTGGCGCCGTGATCCTGGCCGATGGGCTGGGGGTGCAGCAAACCCAGGCCGTGCTGGAGCAGGTGCGCCAGCTGGTGCAGCAAGAACCGCTGATTCGACGCGCCAATTTCTACGCCGGACGCTCCTTTGGTGATAGCAGTCCGAATAAGGGCTCTTTCTTTCTGCGCCTGGCCCCGATAGAAGAGCGCCGCGGCGCCGAGGCCAGCAGTGCGGCGATCAGTGAACGGCTGAACCGCAGCCTGCGCAGGGGGATTCGCAATGCGGTGGTGCAGCTGAGCGAGGCTCCCAGTGTGCGGGGCTTCAGTTCAGAGGGGGGCCTGGAACTGGATTTACTCGATACCAGCAATGGCCAGCTCAGCCTGGCGGCGTTTGAGCAGGAGGTTCGGGCCTTCATGGCTGACGCCAATGCCACCGGTGCCTTTGAACGGGTTTCCAGCCGTTTCAATGCCTCCGCTCCTCAGATTGAACTGATTCCCGATCGAATGATGATGGCCTCGCTGGGGGTGGATCTAGGCACTGTTGTAGATACTATTGGCGCCAGTTTTGGTAGTGATTATGTAAATGATAGCTTTGAAAGTGGCCAGGTGCGCAGGGTAATTGTGCAGCTGGAGGGTCAGTCCCGCCGTGATGCTGCCGATTTGCTGGCGCTGCAGGTGCGCAGTCGCACCGGCCTGTTGATTCCCCTGGGCCAGCTGGTGCGGATCGAGCGGGGAACGGCGCCGGCCAGCATCAACCACAGCCGTTTGGTTCGATCGATATCGGTGCGGGCGCTGCCCAGCTCGGGGGTGAGCAGCGGCCAGGCGATGGCGATTCTGGAGCGGCTGCATCAAGAGCGGGACAGCCAGAGCACCGGCTTGGAATGGGCTGGCCTGGCGCGGGAAGAGGCCAGGGCGGGGGGCAGCAATGGCCGCATTTTTGGCCTGGCCATCCTGGTGATGTTGCTGGTGCTGGCGGCCCTCTACGAAAATTTCATCGATCCCCTGATCATCCTGATCACGGTGCCCCTGGCGGTGCTGGGCGCCCTGGTGGGCTTGGCAATGCGGGGTTTACCCCTCGATGGCTACGGCCAGATGGGGTTACTGGTATTGGTGAGCCTGGCGGCAAAAAATGGCATTTTGATCGTGGAATTCGCCAACCAACGCCTGGCGGCGGGTATGCCATTGGCGGAGGCGATCCAGGGTGCCGCCGTAGCCCGCCTGCGACCAATTTTGCTCACTGCATTTTCGTCCTTGGCCGGATTTGTACCACTACTGATTGCCACTGGCTCCGGTTCTGGCAGTCGCGTCAGCATTGGCACAGTGGTATTTTCCGGCCTATTGATTTCCACCGCCTTGAGTTTGTTTGTGGTGCCAGTGATTTATCGTATGGTAAAGGGCTGGGAGCTGGGTAGGCAAGAGTTGTGATCACAATTCTAGGGGGGGGGTTGGTGATGCAAGGTTTATGGGACGTACCAGGTCTGGTGGCAGACTTCTAGAGACTGTGGGGTTTAGTGGCTGGCGGTAGCGCGGAGCGCGGAGCTTTTTCGGGGCAGCTCGGCATTGTCTATTTGGTGTATTTTGCCACTGGTGCAGCCTGGCCAGGGAACCGCTTTTTCAGAAAACAGTGAATAACTCTCAATAAAATCAATACAGCTTTGTCCTGGTTTCAACTGCCGCTGCCGCCCTGCTGCAGGTTGGCTCGCCAGGGCTATGTAACATTTGCTACCTGCATTAGCAGTAAATGCTGCCCAGGGGCACGCGGCGCTTTGCCTAGGTTTTGGGCACGCTGCCCGATTGTTTCCCTTGGCCCTACACCGCCACTCCTCCAGGCGCAATTGCCTGCTCTTGCTGGCAGCTGCTGCAATGCTTGGCGGCGGCTACGGGCTGCAGGTGGCCCGTGGTGCCCAGGGCCAACAGCAGGAAGTGAATGTTTATTCAGGCCGCCACTACAACACCGACAAGCGCCTCTATGAGCGCTTCACCCAGCAGACAGGGATCAAGGTGAACCTGCTGGAGGGCAAGGACGACGAGCTGATCCAGCGCCTGCGCAGCGAAGGCACAAATGCCAAGGCCGATCTGTTGGTGCTGGTGGATGCGGCCCGCATCTACCGCGCCCAACAGGCAAACCTGTACAGGCCAATCCGCTCTCGCCAGCTCAACAGTGCCGTGCCCGCCAACCTGCGCGATTCCCAGGGTCGCTGGTTCGCCCTCACCCGCCGCGCCCGCCCGGTGATTGTCAACGCTGCGCTGGTAAAACCGAGCTTGATCCGCACCTATGCAGACCTGGCGCGGCCGGAACTGAAGGGAAAGTTGTGCCTGCGCGATCGGGCCAATGTCTACAACCAGTCGCTGGTGGCAGACCAACTTATTCAGCACGGCACGGCCGCCACAAAAACCTGGCTGCAGGGCATGGTGGCCAATGTGAAGCAGCCCTTCTTCTCCTCCGACACGCCGATCGCCCGGGCCGTGGGCAGGGGCGAATGTGGCGCCGGGATGGTGAACCACTACTACCTGGCCCGCCTGTTGGCCGCCGACAGCAGTGCCGCCGACCAGGCCACCGCCGCCAAGGTGACCGTGGTTTGGCCCAAGCCCACCCATGTGAACATCTCCGCCGGAGGTGTCACCCGCTATGCACGCCATCCCCAGCAGGCCCAAAAGCTGCTGGAATTTCTCGCCTCCCCCAATTCCGGTGAGGGCTATGCAGCTGCCAATAACGAATATCCGCTCAAGGGATGGGGAAACAACCCAATCCTCAAACGTTTCGGCAGCTTCACCGCCGCGCCGGTGAGCCTGGAGCAGGTGGGCAGGCGCAATGCCGAGGCCGTGCAGCTGATGAGCCAGGCTGGCTGGCAGTAGGTGGCCTTGTGTTTGAGCGGTCGAGCTTTCCCGGCGGATAGGCCAGGTTTGGGCAGGGCAGGGCTGCTGCTGGCGGTGCTGCTGATCGGCCTGTTGGCCCTGGCGCCCCTGGCGGCGCTGCTGCGGGATGCCCTGTTCAGCGCTGAACCTGGCGCCGCCGGCCTCGGCGCCGACGGAGCAGCCCAAATTCGCGGCACGCTGCTGTTGGTGGCCGGCGAGGGTTTGCTCGGCACGGTGCTGGGTACGGCCACCGGCTGGCTCACCGCCGTCTGTCGGTTTCCGGGCCGCCGCTGGTTGCGCATGGCCCAGCTGCTGCCCCTGGCCTTTCCCGCTTATTTGCTGGCAGCCAGTTTGATCGATTGGGGTAGCCAGAACGGCATCCGCATCTACGGCATCTGGTGGGCGGTGCTTTTGCTAAGTCTGGCCAACTACACCTATGTGTTTTTGCTCAGCACCGAGAGTTTTGCGATGAGTGGCCGCCAGCTGCTGGAGGCCTGCCGCAGTTTGGGGGTGGGGCCCTGGCAGAGTTTTTGGCGGGTGGCTTTGCCGCTGGCTGCCCCTTCGATCGGCGCCGGCGTGGCCCTCAGCGCCATGGAGGTGGTGAATGAATTGGGAGCGGTGAGGCTGCTGGGGGTGCCGAGCCTGTCTGCTGGAATTTTGAATCGCTGGCAAATCGATGGCGACCCCCGCGGGGCGGCCCTGTTGGCACTCACCGCCCTGGCCATCGTGATCCTGCTGCTGGCGGCCGAACGGGCCCTGAGGCGCCGCAGCCGCCGCTGGAACCTGGGCACCGGCAACGCCAGCTGCCAGGTGTGGCCGCTAACGGGTTGGCGCGCAGCAGCCGCCATTGGCGTCACCCTGCTGCCACCGCTGGCCTGCCTGCTGATCCCTGGCCTATGGATTTTGCAGGGCTGGCAGGTGATGGCGGCGGAACCGCTGGGCGAATTGCTGGCGTTGGCGGGCCGCAGTTTTGGCCTGGCCCTGCTGGTAACGGCGATCACGGCCTTTTGTGCCCTGCTGCTGGCGATTATTCGCCGCTGGAGTGATCGACCGCTGGTGCATCAATTCAGCTTTATGGCCGGCCTGGGCTATGCGATTCCAGGCAGTGTGCTGGCCCTGGGGTTGCTGCTGTTGGGGGGGCCGCTGCAGCTGAATCCAGTGCTGTTGCTGGTGTGGGGTTATGGAGTGCGGTTTATGGCCGTATCCAAGCAGGGTCTCGACGCCGCCTTGGAAAGGATTCCGGTGAGCATCGATGAAACGGCCACCAGCCTGGGCTGCAGCTGGTGGCAGACCCTCGGGCGCATTCATTTGCCGCTGCTGCGGGGCCCGCTACTGGTGGGTTTGCTGTTGGTGTTTGTGGACGTGGTGAAGGAATTACCGCTCACCCTGTCGTTAAGGCCGTTTGATTTTGATACTTTGGCGGTGCGGGTGTTTCAGTACGCTAGTGATGAAAGGGTGGGCTATGCCATGGCGCCGGCCCTGGTGATCATGGGCTTTGGTTTATTGGCGGCGATCGCCTTGATCCCCTCATTGGAGGAGCGGAGTTGAACATGA
>JBIKWK010000109.1:0-7264 GCA_044356375.1 Prochlorococcaceae cyanobacterium
GCCGGTAATGATGTGCTCAATGGCGGCACCAATAACGATATCCTTAATGGCGGTGCCGACAATGACACTATCTCTGGTGGCAATGGCAACGACACCATCAACGGTGGGACAGGCAATGACAGTTTGAGTGGCGGGGATGGCAACGACACCTTCCTCGCCAACGAAAGCGAGGCCGAGTTTGACGTTCTGCAAGGCGGATCGGGGACGGACACCCTCCAACGCATCGCTGGCGGGACCGCCAACTTTGTACTGGACACCTTCTTGGCCAGCAATGGCATCGAGCGGGTGCAAATGGATGCGAGCGGCAATCGTGCGATTGACGGAAACGGTAATGACAACATTCTTGATTTCAGTGCCACCACCTTCTTTAACACCCTCTCTGTCAACGGCCTCGCCGGTAACGACACCATCTCTGCCAGCAATTCTGCTGCTCGCACGTACAACGGTGATGCCGGTAATGATGTGCTCAATGGCGGCACCAATAACGATATCCTTAATGGCGGTGCCGACAATGACACTATCTCTGGTGGCAATGGCAACGACACCATCAACGGTGGGACAGGCAATGACAGTTTGACTGGTGGCGGCGGCAGCGATCGCTTTGTGTTCAATAACTCCTTAGAAGGCATCGATACAATTACTGATTTTGATCCCACTGCAGATCTGTTTAATGTTTCCAGCTCCGGCTTCGCCACCATTGGCGGTCTGGGCACCCTGGGAGCCAGCAGATTCTTCCTGGGGGCAGCCGCTACGACAGCCAACCATCGTTTCATCTATGACAGTTCCAATGGAAATCTCTGGTTCGATAGCGACGGGACGGGGGTTGCAGGTCAAGTGCAGATTGCTCAATTGAGCACCGGCCTCGCGCTGAGCAACACCAACTTCAACATCATTTAAGCCCATCTCCTTGGGCCACCAGCGCAACCAGCGGCCGGGCAACCTGCTGCTGGTTGTTTCATTTGGGCCCACGCTTTCAAGGGCGAGCTGAGGTGGTCTGGCTTTTCTGGACAGCCCCCATCGTTAACCTCTGAGGCGGGGCACCGCCCCTGAATGGGGGCTCCCACCGATGAGCAAACGCCGCACCCACAGTCCCGAGTTCAAGGCCAGAGTCGCCATGGAGGTGTTCGACGACAATCTGGTTGAGGGGTCGCGCC
Source organism: Prochlorococcaceae cyanobacterium (assembly GCA_044356375.1). GTDB lineage: Bacteria > Cyanobacteriota > Cyanobacteriia > PCC-6307 > Cyanobiaceae > UBA5018. Next base: position 1,155 of record JBIKWK010000109.1, read on the forward strand.
AAACAGGTTGACCGCTCTGGAGAGGCTGGCCACGTGAATGCCCAGCTCCGCTGAGATCTGGGCCACGCTCTGCCAGTGCGGCGGGCTCATTCCCCTTCTTACATCAGGGCCTCCTGAAGAAGGGCAAACCAGTTGCGCCGCAATGGATATGAGCAGTTTCTGGCGGTAAAATGTACGCAAATGGGCCCATTTGCGCCCAAAAGCTGCTCAAAGTTTTCCACATGTATCGGCGCGAGCATCGTGATCAGCTCTCGTTCCAGGATTTCTTTCTGCCATTTGGTGGTCAACTCTCAGGTGATAACCGCTGGATCAAGTTGGCCGATTTGATCCCATGGGACGAACTGGAAGATGACTATGCAGCCCAGTTCTGCAAAGGTTTTGGTGCTCCCGCCAAGCCATTTCGCATGGCTCTGGGGGCTTTGATCATCAAAGCCCGCTTGGGGCTCACGGATGAAGAACTCGTTGAGCAGATCAAGGAGAATCCCTATCTCCAGTTCTTCATTGGCCTAGAGAGCTATCAGTATTCAGCGCCGTTTGATCCATCGATGATGGTGTACTTCCGGAAACGGCTGCCGGAATCGGTGGTGAATGACTGCAATGAACGAATCGTGCGTCATGGCCTGAATGTGATCCATTCTTTCGCAGCCACTGGTGACGATGACGACAGCAGCCATGGAGGTGGGGCCGGCCGCGCAGGTGATCAGCGGATTGGATCCGACACAATAGAGCCCAATCAGGGCTCATTGCTGATTGATGCAACATGTGCTCCGGCAGATATTCGTCACCCAACAGATCTCTCTCTGCTCAATGAAGCCCGAGACATGACTGAGACGCTGATCGATGTGATGCATTCACAGGTCAGAGATGCGTTTGGCCATAAGCCTCGCACTCACCGTAAACAAGCCAGACAGCAGTTTCTGGCTGTAGCCAAGAAGAAGCGACCACGAATCAATAAAATCCGCAAAGCGATTAAGCAACAGCTTGGTCATCTCAGGCGTAATCTGGCCAGTATCGACGCCCTAACCGTTTGTGGTGCAAGCCTTTTGGCGGCTGGGAGATATGCCTACCAGAAGCTCTTGCTTGTCAGCGAGCTGGTCCGTCAGCAGAACATTCTTTACCACTCTGATAGCAGAAGTATCCCTGATCGCATTGTCAGCCTCAGCCAGGCTCATGTCAGGCCAATCGTGCGTGGTAAGGCACGATGCAATGTTGAGTTTGGAGCAAAGATCTCCATCTCGGTGAAAGGTGAAGGCTTTACGTTTCTCGATCGACTCAGCTTTGATCCCTACAACGAAGGAGAAGACCTGAAAGGCCAAGCTAGGGCTTATCGCCGCCGTCATGGTCACTCCCCGAAGGTTATCTGTGCAGATCAGATCTATAGAACTCGCGCCAATCGAGCATTCTGCCTGCGGCATGGCATTCGCTTTAGTGGCCCGCGACTGGGACGCCCCAAGAGTGATCCAGAGTTATTGGCTGAAGAGAAGCGCCAGTTCCTGGATGATCAGAGACAACGCAATGCCGTCGAGGGAAAGATCGGTCAGGGCAAACGACGGTTTGGATTGGGTCTGATCCGCGAGAAGCTCGCTGTCACCCAAGGTGCAACCATTGCACTGAATGTACTTGTGATGAACATCGAGAAGCTGTTGGAGCTTCTTTTTATCTTTTTTGCGGCCTTGCTATGCCTTCTCCTAGTCAAAAAAGGCGATCGTAGTAGTCGCACTGTGCCACTGAAGCCTCAGATAGCTACGGCGTAACGATCGGGCTGCGGGCTCAAGCAAGTCCCCTTTTTCGTTGAGGCTGATCCCGAATTCACTTTCTCAGGAGGCCCCAATTAGATGCTGCTATTTGCTCGTTGATGGGCTAGAGATAGGTCAAGAGCCCTTGTTTTTTGGCAATGGACCTGATCGACCACCTTCAAGTCCTTGCGACCAGGGCAGAGCAGATCGAGGACAGCCTGACCAACGAGGAAGCCACCAAAATGGCTCTGATAGCCCCGTTCATACAGGCGCTGGGCTACGACATTTTCAACACCACGGAGGTGAAACCAGAGTTCAGCGCCGACCTGCCTGGCATCAAACAGGGAGAGCGTGTGGACTATGCCGTCCTGGAGGACGGCCATCCTAAGATCCTGGTTGAAGCTAAGCCATATCGCACCGACCTCAAGAATGTCGAGAAAGGCCAGCTCTCCCGATACTTCCAGGTCACCCGTGCCCGCATCGGCATCCTGAGCAACGGTAGGCAATTCCTGTTCTTCTCAGACCTCGAACGTCAGAACCTGATGGACGAGAAGCCCTTTGCAGAGATTGACCTTTCCGATCTGAAGGCGGCCCCGCTGGAGCAGATCAAGCAGCTCTCCAAGTCGATGTTCGATCTGGATACCCTGCTCTCCACCGCAGAGCGCCTGAAATACCTTCGGGGTGTGAAGGAGGAGATCAGAGCCGAGTTCAACGACCCAAGCGAATGGTTTGTCCGCGAAATGGCCAGGAGGGTTCACACCGCTGTGCGGGTCACTAGTCAACTGTTAGAGAAGTTCAAGCCAGTGGTTTTTGACGCGATTAAGTCAGTGATAAATGACCGCATCAATGATCGCCTCAGCTCTGCGATGACAGAAGAAACGGCTGCCACACCGGTCGAGACAGAAGAAGTTTTGGATGTTGCAGCGCAGAAAAACGGCATCGAGTTCTCGGAGGAAGAGCGTGAAGGTCTCTACATTGTCCGCGCCATCTGCTCTAGCGAAATCGACCCCAGCCGCCTAGTTGAGAAGGACACAATGAGCTACTGCAACATTCTCATTGACGGCAACAACAGGAAATCGATTCTGCGCATGCACTTCAATGGAGGAACCAAGCGGGTGGAAATCTTCGATGAGGTTGAACCCAAGTTCGTTCAGATTGAGAAGGTGTCAGACATCTACCAGCAGAGCGACCGCATCAGAACAGCGTTGAAAGCGAAGCTGGTGTGATTTAACTCTGCTGTCAATGCTTCCCCGAGCCCGAACTACGGATCGCCCGGCTCGTGGATCCGCAAGATTAACTGGCGGCAATCGGCCAAGATCTGCATGGGATTGAGCCGGCCAGAGCCACTGCTTCACCCTGCCACCGCCAGCCCCACCCTTAGGGATCCGGTGCTCAAAGCTCACGCCGGCTTATGTGGCGTCCTGCCACCCCCAGGCACTGAGCAGCTTCTGCACGAAGGTCTGGCCCTCCTGCTTCTCGTTGCCGCTGCAGCTGGCGACCCACTAGGCGAAGGCGTGGAGCGCTTGCTGATCTGCCATGGCTGGGGCCTGTGCTCGCCGATTCTCACCCCCTCCCGAGGGTTGCCGGCGCCATCATCCGATTCTCAACAAGCCACGAAGCGCCAGGCGCGAGACAAGTGGCCGCGGCATCCCCAGTGACAGCAATCGATCTGGGAAGAATTGCGCCTTTGGCATTAAAGGCGTATAATATGGGGACAGCAGCAGGCCTCCGCCATGGCATCCGCTCCCCGCCGCTCTGCCGACCGCGCTCTGCTCCGCGATCGCCCTGCCCGCTCGGCTGCCGTCAAGCGAGCTGCCGTGCTCACAGCCGATCAGATAAGCGCCATGCTCGCCGCGGCCAGCCCCCGTGATGCCGCCTTGGTGGTGCTGATGTGCGTGGGCGCGATGCGCGTCGGCGAGGCCACCCTCCTGGCCTGGCAGGACGTGGAAACCTGCACCGTCTCAATCCCTGGCGGTGTGACCAAGACCGGACAGAGCCGCTGCTTCACCCTGCCGCCTGCCGCCTGCCAGTGGCTGCAAGCCTGGCGGGAGGTGTGCCCCACCACGAAGAAGGGCTGGCTCTTCCCTGGCCAGGCCGGTCAGTGCCTCAGCGTTCGTGGCGCTCAAGTTGCCATCACCAAGCTGGCCGAGAAGGTGGGCATCGAGGGCGTGAGCTCCCACTCTTTCCGCCGCTCCGCTCTAACCGCCGCCCATCAGGCCGGGCTGAGCCTGCGCGACGTGGCCGAGATCAGCGGCCATTGCAGCCTCGCCGCCCTGGAGCGTTACCTCGATCAAGATGCCGCCCGCGTGAAAGCAGAGGCAGCCCGAAGCCTGCTGGTGGGGTGAAGTGGCTACCCGAGCTTGTGCGCGCTGCTTGCGAAGGAGGCGGTCACCTACAGCGGATTACGCCAAGAACATGCGCCGGGGGGCCCTGCTGGCTAAAGTCGGGTTATGCGACAAGTCATCCCCAGCAAGATCCACATCCTGGCTCGTCGAATCGACGATCAGTGGGTTGTGTCGTGCCTGGATTTTGACCTGGCAGCACAGGACACCTCTCTGGATGCGGCACAGCGCCGGCTTATCGATCAGGTCGAGAGTTACGTGCATGAGGCTCTAGTCATGGACGGAGGGTCCCACGCAAGCCGGCTTCTCGGCCGTCGCGCCCCGCTTGCCCACTGGGCCCTGTTCCAGTTGGCCATGCTTCTCCAGGCTCTTCACGCTGCTGGCGGAATGCTGAGGGGCTACCAGCAGCCATTCCAGCCTCAAACCGCCTAAGGCCGGGTGGGGCGCAAGTACCGGCCGCTCACCTGCAAAGAGGTCAAGCACATCCTCAGTGCTCTGGGATTTGAGCTCCACCGCCAGAAGGGTTCTCACGAGCACTGGAAGGCGTTTGTTGGTGGCCAACTCCGCCTCGTAACGGTGGACTGTCCGAAGCAACCATTCGTCCCGCCGCTTTTGAGCAGCATGGTGCGTCAGTCCGGATACAGCATTGAAGAGTGGTATCGGCAGTTGCGGGCCTGACACCGCCCAAAAGCCCATACCTTGCCCATTTTTCACGCATATTTCACGCAGGGCGCCAAACCATCGACATAAACGACTGCAACGCAGCCAGTCTCAGCTTTGCGGTGCTGCCTTCTAAGCAGCCGGTCGTGTGTTCGAATCACACAGGGGGCGTTGGTAGAAACCGCAGTCACACTGGGACCTGAGCCCGTGGGGGCAAGGGAAGCTGAGCGCCGTTTCTCGAAGCCTTCCCCCTAGCTGCGTGGCAACAGGTTCATTACGGCAGCTCCAGTGAGGTTCTGGATCATTCAGCTTGGCAGCTCCCACTGGTGGGCCAGTGGGAGCTGCCATGGTCCTGCGGATGCCTGTGGTGGCAATGGTTTCTCGAGGCCGATCGGCTAGGGAGCAGATCAACCTGATGCTGTTCAAACCCGGAAAACGGCCGCCGCCTCGACCTGCTGCGCCTCGAGTGCCTCCTCTGGGTGATTCATAGGCTCAAGCTGACTGCCATGGTAAACGGCAAAGCGGCTTAAGATTGGCAGTGGAGACAAAGCCGCCGTCGGCGGAGTTATAACCAATTTCTCTCTCATCCCCCGCCGAAGGCGGAATCAATTCCATGAATATCAAGGAACTGATCGACACTGTGTCGAGCGATACCGGCGTGCCTGCGGCTCAAGTTCGCAAGGTGAGCATTGCAATGCTCAATAAATTCGCTGGCTTGATCGACAGTCAGACCGACTTCACATCCCCTAACATCATCATAAAGACGTTTACCAGACCTGCCAAGCCAGCCAGCGAAGACAAGCCTGCCACACCTGAGATCAAGTTCGGTCGCATGAAAGTTCGCGTCAACAAATCAGCCGCCTGATCAGCACTGCTGCTGGCCAACTCCGAGAAGAGAGGGAGCGATCATGCCCTCTATTTTTCATTTCTTACCTTGCTCATCTTACTCCAACTGATATAACAAAATGGCATTTCTATCTCCACTGCGCTGGTTGCGCCGAAAACTATTCCGGGGTGCATCTTCTTCAACCGCGATAAAGCCGTCAGGGACTAGCCAACAACCATTGGCGCAAATTTCCAGCTCTGAGCCGGCGCCCAAGCCCAGCCAGCCAGCCCCAGCGCTGAACGCCAAGCAACTGATTAATGAACTCACCAGCGACACCAACCTGCCGCACGAGCAAGTGGCCATGGTTGTCAACTCCTGCCTAGAGCAGTTTGCCAAACTTCTCAACGAGCAGAGTGATCTTAACTCACCAGTGCTCAAATTCACCGCTTTTACTACCCCCGCCAAACCCGCAAGCGAAGGCAAGCCTGCCCAACTTGAGCTCAAGTTTCTCCGCATAACTGTTAAACCCAGCAGGCCAACCGAAGC
>JBIKWK010000094.1:0-9665 GCA_044356375.1 Prochlorococcaceae cyanobacterium
TTGCCCACCGAACCGCTGCCAAACACAACGATTTGCAGATCGCCCCGCTCCAGTTCGGCGGCCATCCGCTGCCTTTCTTGGCAGAGCAGCTGCCGCTCCAGGTGATCGCGCACCCGCTCCAGGGTTTGATCGATCGCAGCCAGGTTTTGGGCGGCAGCCTGGCGGCGGCTGGAGGAGTTGGGCGGCCGCCCTGGCGGGTCGCCGCCTCCGGGCCGGCGGCTGCCGGGAGGCTGGCGGCGCAGGCTGGCGGGCAACCAGGGTTGCAGCCAGGCGGGCAGCAGCTGGGGCAGCCAGGGCCGCAGCAGCGGCCAGCCAAATTGGATGCCACCGATCACCACCGCCAGCAGCAGCAGGGTCAACACCGGGCCCACCAGTTGGTAGGGCAGTAGGGCGCTGAGCTGCCAGCTGAGCTGGTTGAGCAGCTGCAGCAGCATCGCCAAGCCGATCAAGGCGAACAGGGCCAGCCCCGCCAGCAACCACAGCCGGGTGGGCAGTTTCACGGGCTGGCGCAGGCAGAGTTCATGGGCCGGCTGGGGCAGAGCGGAGGATGTCGCTCCACAGGGCGGCGGCCAGGGCGCTGCTGCCCAGGCTGGCACTGTTGTCGTCGTTGCCCAGCCAAATGCCCAGCACCCAGTGGCGGCGCGGCTGATAGCCGATGAACAGCAGGTCGCGGCCGTTGTTGGTGGTGCCGGTCTTGCCACCTTCCTCGCCGCCCAGATAGGCGGCCTGGCCGGTGCCATTGCGCACTACGGCCCGCAGCAATCCCTGCATCGATTTGGCGGTCGCCTCGGCGATCACCCGCCGGCCGGGGTTGGTCTTCACCTGGCTGGCGGCGGCCTGCCTGCGGCAACTGGCGGGGTCGAGGCCCCGGCAGGATTCGGCGTCGGTGAGTTGGCGGATGGTGGTGGGGGGGTGCCAGACGCCGTCATTGGCCACGGCTCCATAGGCGCCGGTGAGCTCCAGCAGGGTTACTTCGCTCTGGCCCAGGGCCAGCCCTGGCACCGCCGCCAGGGGGGAGCTGATGCCCAGATCCCTGGCCTTGCGCACCACGCTCTCCAGGCCCACCCGCCGGGCCAGGCGCAGGGCGGCGGTGTTGCTGCTCCGGGCAAAGGCGCTGCTGAGGCTGAGGCTGCCGCCGCAATTGCTGTCGAACTGCTGGCCGCCCCAACCGAGGGGCGCGCAGCTCACGGTGTCTGATGGTCGCAGCCCCCGCTCCAGGGCCGTCAAATAGGTGAACAGTTTGAAGGTGCTGCCGGGTTGGCGCAGGGCCATCGAGGCGCGGTTGAACTGGCTCTGGCGGTAATCGCGACCACCGGCGATCGCCAGGATGCCGCCGGTGCGGTAATCCAGCACCACCGCCGCCCCCTCGCTCAGCTTCAGGCCAGCACTGTTGCTGAGCCGCTGGCGCAACTGGCGCTCCAGCAGTTCCTGGAGGCCGCGGTTGAGCTGGGTGTCGATCAAGAAGTTGCCTTCCATGGCCACCTCACGGCCCACCAGCCGTTCCAGGTCGCGCCGCACCTGATCGCTGTAAAAAGGGGTGCTGCTGCCCTGGGGGCTGGCCTTGCAGGCCTGGGGGGAGAGTTGGATCGGGCTGCGGCGGGCGGCGCGGCCGCGGTCGGCGCCAATCTTGCCGTTATCCACCATCTTGTTGAGCACGCGGTTGCGGGCCTCCAGGGCCGCCCCGGGATCGAAGCAGGGGTCGTAGCCGTTGGGGGAGGGCAGCAGCCCCACCAGCAGGGCCGCTTCTGGCAGATTCAGCCGGCTGGCGGACTTGCCGTAGTAGTGGCGGGAGGCGTCTTCAAAACCCCAGCCCGAGCCGAGATAGACGCGATTTAGATAGCTGAGCAGCAGGTCTCGCTTGCTGAAACGAGCTTCCAATTGCAGCGCCACCAGCAATTCGCGCCATTTGCGCTCCAGGGTTTCCCCCTGGCCCACCTCCTCTGGGTAGAGGCTGCGGGCCAACTGCTGGGTGAGGGTGCTGCCGCCCTCCAACACCCGGCCCCCCACCAGGTTGGCGAGCAGGGCGCGGCCGGTGCCCACCGGATCCACGCCTGGATGCCACCAGAAGCGGCTGTCTTCGCTGGAGAGCAGCGCATCGATCAGCACCGCCGGGTAGTGGTTTAGGGAGCCGGGTTCGCGATGGTCGAGGGCATCGGCGGAATTGATTGGTTTGCCCTGGCGGTCGAACAGCACCAGCGGGCCCCGCACCGAGGCCAGGCTGCCGCGAATGGGCGATTGCATAAGTGAAAGACCCAGCAGCAGCACGCCGCCACCGGCCCCCAGCGCCAGCGCCAGGCTGCCGGCGCGGGCCAGCCGCCGCAATTTCGGTTGGGGGCGCCGCCGGAATTCCAGCTCGGGCAGGCCGCCCTGCTGGCTGGGGCCCAGGCGCACCCGATCGCCATCGGCCAGCAGCAACTCACGCAGCCGCCGGCCCTGCCACCAGAGCCCATTGGTGGAGCCACTGTCGCTGAGCAGCCAGTGCTGACCGCGCTGCTCCAGCAGGGCATGCTGGCGGCTGACGGCCTGGTGGTCGATGGGGATTTCGCAATCCACCTGGCGGCCGAGGCGATAGGCGCCGCCATGGAGGGCGATGCTGCGGCTGGGTTGGCCGGGTTGGTGCAGCAGCAACTGGCCTTGGCCCGGCTCGGTGAGATCTCGCCACAGCCGCCGCAATCGCTGGCGCCAGGGGTCAAGGGCGGCGATTGCCATGGCCGGCCGATAGGTCGCGAGCTAAGTCGATAGCGAAGCAGAGCACCGCCAGATTGATGGCCACATCGGCCAGGTTGAACACCGGAAAATTGATCGGCACCAGGGCGAGAAAATCCACCACGGCGCCGCTGGTCCAGCGATCGATGCCATTGCCACTGGCGCCCCCCAGCAGGAAAGCCACCGCCAGGCTGCGGTAGAGGGGTAGGGGGGTCGACTGGCGCTGGATCCAGGCGATGGTGACCAGCACCACCAGCAAACTCACCAGCCCCAGCCCGGCGGCGGAATTGCTGAACAGGCTGAAGGCGGCGCCGGTGTTTGTGGTGAGGTGCAGATCCAGCAGCCCCGGCCACAGCTGGCGGGGCCCGTCCGCCAGGGCCTGGCGGGCCCAGGCCTTGCTGAGCTGATCACAGGCCAGCACCGCCCCGGCTAGGCCATAGATGGACAGCCGGTGAAGGCTGAGCTGGCCGGAGGGATCGGGGGGGGAGCGCTTCACGATTCGATCAGCAGCAGACGGCGCAAACCCAGGGCCAGCACTGCCACGGCGCAACAGAGCAGCAGTTGGGGCAGCAGGGGAGCCAGGGAATAGTGGAATAACAGGCCGCCCAGATTGCCTTCCCAGCGACCGGCCAGGGAGCCCAGCAACAGGTTGGCGATGCCGCACAGCTGCAACACCAGCAAACCGATGGCGGCGGTGGCGGCCAGGGTGAGCAGGTCGTTCATGCCCTCTTGGCGGGCCAGTTTGCCGGTGAGCCAGGCGGCCGGCAGGAAGCCCGCCAGGTAGCCAAAACCGGGATCCATCAGGTAGGAAGCACCGCCGCCGCCTTGAAACACCGGCAGCTGAAACAGGCCCAGGCTGAGGTAGGCCACGGCGGCCAGCATGGCGCTGCGGGGACCGCAGACCAGGGCGGTGAGCAGCAGGGCCGGCACCTGCAGGCTGATCGGCAGGCCGATCACCCTCAGGCCATGGGCGCCACCGGCCCAGGGGAAACCGGCCTGCACCAGGCTGCCCGCCACGATCAGCAACAGGCCGGCGATGGCGCCGCTTGAGGTGGCAAGGGCCCGCAAAGGCACCCGGGGATCGCTGGGCACCAGTCTGCGCTGTTCCGGTGCCAGCTGCGGCCCGGGGCTGGGATGATGACCACCATGGACCCCAGCTCATCAGAACTCAGTTTTTCGGATGCCGGCGCCCCGGATTCGAGCGGCTCCGAGACCGGTGCCTCACATACCGGTGCCTCTGAGACCGGTGCCTCACATACCGGGGCATCGGATGCAGGCGCGGCGGATACCAATGCCACCGATAGCCCTGCCGTGGACGCCAACTCCTCAGACACCGATTCATTCACCGGCAGTGCCTTGAACGGCAGCCCCCGGCCGCCGCTGGTGGGAGCTGCGGTGCGACTGCGCCAAGCCCTCCCCTACCTCAAGACCGCCGATCCGATGCCGATGTTGCGGCCCCCGGATCTGATCGACCCAGGGGAGCTGGGCCAGGTGATGGCCCTCAGGCCCCTGGACCAGCGGGCGGTGCGCTTCCGCCGCGGCACCTTCCTGCTGGCCGCCGCCGACCTGGAGCTGGTGGCGGGGGAGGAGAGCTAGGCAATGGAGCCAGATATCAGTGCCCTATCGCCCGTAGGCGGTCCATCGGTCGTCGGAGATGGTTTGCCCGCCGGCCCGATCGACACGGCCGCGGCCCTGGCGCTGTTCGATCGATTGGCTGCGGTGGATACGAACCAGCTGCTCGGGGCCTGGCGGGGCAGCAGCCTGGCCAGCGGCCATCCCTTTGATGGGCTATTGGAAAACTGCCATTGGCATGGCAAGCGCTTTGAAAGCGACGAACAGGTGCATCCGCTGGTGTTTCGCCGCCGCAATGGCGACTTGATCAGCTTGGAGCCGCGGCTGCTCACGCCCGGCCTCAACTGGCTGCTAAGCCAGCCGTTTCTGGTGAAGCCCCTGGGCAACCCCCTGGTGGGCCGCTTGTTCCAACTGCTGATGCCGCTGCTGGCCACCCGCCACTCCCGGGCCCGGCTCAGAATTACGCGTCACCGGGGCCAAGACAGCGCCGCGATGATCTACGACCACGCGCCAATCGTGGATTGCTTTCGCCGCCTCGATGCCAATACTTTGCTGGGGGTGATGGACCTCAAGGGCATGCAGCAACCTTTTTTCTTTGTGTTGTGCCGGGAAGGGGGTGATTCGTAGGTAGGTAATTTGAGGGCGGGGCGGTTGGTGAATGCTAGATCATTAACAATGGCATTTCCCCTGGTATTCATGGGCAGCTCGATAAATGCCAAACACCACTGGTTTAGCGATCCGAAAAGCATGGCGGCTGCTTGGATTGATCCTGGGTTGAGGGGCCTGGATGAGCAATTCTTTGATATGCTTTTATTGCTCTATTTGCTTATCTGCACACCTGATCATGCTGTTCGAAGGATCAGGAGGCAATTAGGGCCAGGTGACCTGAGGGGCTTTTAATTGACATGAATTGCGGTCCTTGCATCACTATGTCATTTTCGGGTAAATCAATTGCCATGCAAAGAGTGGCATATCTAGCCGAACACCCAAATCCTCGGCAATGCTTGCTTGCCAGGACCGGCTGTTTTCTCGGCCCGCACAGCAGACCGTAGTACCGGCTACAAGTGGATAACGGGTCCGATAACCACTGTTCGTCGTGAACACATATTGCCGAAATCGCTTGCAGTTGCTAGGGTTGGCTTCATTGCTTGGAAGTGGTTCACGGAAGGCACCAAGAGCGTTGCCGTGGTTCTCGGAAACCACCCATGTAGCGTTAGCCAACCATTCCAAGAGATCTTAATTGCCAACGCCACTGCTCCTTCCTTACCCGCCCCTAGTTGTCCTAGAATGTGGCGCTCAAATTAAATGGTCAGACTTTTCATCCCTAGAAACAGGTTGGATTGAAAGGGGGGCAAGTATATGCATTGCCGCAAGAGCGGGTCATCCCAGACGGGGAGGATACTTCTTTCATCTAAGATTAGCACAAGATGGAATTGATCTTCGCTCATTCGACAGAGATAGCGTATTAGTGTTCGAATCAGAGCAAGAAGTCGTCGAGTTTCTCAATCATTCCACTGGAAGACTTTATAGTGAAAGAATGTGGAACGTCTCAGAAGACGCTGACCTTAAAGTAGATCAATAGGTGCTAGAGTTGCGAATCATAGTTTTAATCCAATCAAAACTGCCAGCAGGTTTTTTTCCGTTTTCGCCAGTAAGCGAAAAGTGGCCCCGTTGATCGCGTCGGTAAACTCTCCAAGAAAACTTTCCATTAAGCTGAACTACATAATCACATTTTGCATCCAACAGAATATGATCAATAGTCCCTATTCCTGAGAAGCCTTCCGCCCCAAATGCTCCAATCGTATTGTCGCCAACACTTGCCACAGCGAGATCTGTAAATGGCGGAGCAAATCCAGAAGAGGCAATAGAAATATAAGATGGATTGAGACCGATCATCAGATTTGATATAATCTTACTAAGCCCAGCCTCTATAACATTGTCGCGCATCCTGAGATAGTCACGTATTGTGGGGCCACTGCGAATGTCATCGGGGACAAAGGCTGAAGACGACTCGTTGAAAATGCGCATCAGCTTTCCGTAGTTACCCTCTTCTTTATTGTAGCCATTGCTGGAAGAGTTGACTGCAAAAGCCAGGTCATATCCTTGACGCCCTGAGCCAAGATTAAGTGGAGGGTTGTTGAGCCATTGAATATCTCGGAGTATAGCAAGTTCAAATGCATCAAAGACAAAGACCTCATGTATTCGCGGAGTCTGGCCGCTTATTAACTTGCTTTCAGTCCAACCCCAAAGTATGACTATAACGTAATCACCCCCTTTCCTTATGTTTTTAATTAATGTATCAAAGTTTGCAGTCTTTTCCTCCGCGATGTCTTCAATTGCCTTTACCTCAAAGCGAACTCCTATTTGCCCCTCAGACCCTCTAAATGCAAGATCAGGATACTTATTTGCCACTACGTAGGAAAGTCGCGGAAAGGCTCCTTCTGTGAGACTTTCGGTAACCACATTGAATGCCTTTGCAAGTTCATACTCGAAAGAACCCCAAGTCTTGTTCTTATATCTGTAAGATTCCTTTGATTCGTGCGAATTCGATCATTTGTATAAAGTCCGAACTGACTTGGCAGTGCAACGGAATTTAAGTAATCGCGACAAGATGGGAGAATCACATCTGCAAGAAGGCGAAGCACCTCCGTATTTCGCGTACCAGTACACGGCTCCAGCAGAATAGACAAGTCGTGTGACATCTTCAGGCTGCCAGAGATGGCATAGTGGGGGATTTAGTGAGACCTGCCAAAAGACTACGCTCAGCCTGTACGATAACGTCTTCAGACTTCGATAAAGCAAAGGCGCTCTCTGCTGTAAAGCCATCCGCGATCTGTTTCCCAGAGGTATATTCTTCCAAGAGTTGTAGCTGTATGGTAACAGGCGGAACGGGAATTCGAATTCCCAGGACAGATGCTTTGTTAAGCCGTGGCCTGCCAATTCCAACAATTTGGTGAACAATCTGCCCGAATACTAGATCTGATCGCAATAGAATAGACAGAAGACCGGGAACTATTGCATTCTGAATATTTTTCTTGGGTGTCAAGACTAGACACTCTGAAGATGCGTAGCCTTCATCACAGAAATCGCCTATTAGACAAGCCTTCCTAAGCTCAGGTCGTAGCTTAGAAAAGAGTAAATCACCGCTAGTGAAGCGCTTGACAGAGCTTTTGATAGAGTTAGCAGATGTGAGCGACGGCTTACAGTGCCCAGTCATGCTTTCAATGTTGGCAAGCCCAACATAATATATATCCTCATCTTCAAGGTCTTTGCAAGGCAGGAATGCTTCATTTCGTACGGCGCATAATTCGCTAATAGTGATAATCGGATAAGGCGACATAGCTAGCGCTTCAGTTGCCTTATGTCTAGAAGGGTGATGATAGGGGAGATCAATTCGAAAGCCACTCATTCGAAAACGAGGGTCGTCAGTACTAGGCAAGTCAATCCTGAATACGCGGTCAATGTTTTCAGAAGAATGCCATGCGGAAAGGATGCTTGGTAGGTCAGTGTCCAGCTCACTCTTTCCTGTTTGCTTGTTTATTCTCATCAATGTATCGCCATTGGGCTTGCGTCCCACTCGATCAGCTTGGGCAAAAAATGTAGCCTTTCTATGTTCTCGGTTAAGTGATGATGCCTCGAGCTTCTTTTGAAGAAAAAGAATGGAGGACTTCACGGTTGCATAAGGCATGAAGGCTGTATCTGGAAGGCTCACGACAGCATGTAGTAAGCAGTTATTAAGTATAAGTTCTCGTGTGTCAGCATTAGAAGAGCTGTTCAGCACTCCATCGTCAATCACAATTCCCATATAACCGCCAGGCTTTAGTAGATCAATACATCTCTCTATAAATAGAACCCCTCGCCTACGTGATGCCCTACCATTGCCAAGTGCAAAAGGAAAAAGATTGTCATCCCCGGATAGGTCACTTCCGAATGGAGGATTAGTGAAGATTAAATCAACTTCAGAGAAATAAGGATTTGCTTGCGAGCCAAGAGATCCAGCACCTTCCAGGCAGATAGATTTTCCTTTGCTCACTCCATGAACATTGAGGTTGATAGCAGTGACCCAAGCCAAGCGCGGATCAATCTCTAATCCCAAGAGTTCAGCATTTAGTTCAATATTGTGTGTCAATGAATATCGATTAGCCTCAATTAGGAACCCTCCGGTGCCACATGCAGGATCACAGATTCGCTGTGCACTATGGATATGAGGCCCCAGAAAACCTATCATAAACTCTGCTATGTGGCGCGGTGTGAAAAACTGTTGATTGTCCCCCTTGTCAAAAGTGTTCTTTACAACTTCCTCGTAGCAGAGCCCTTTCAAGTCAAGAGCGACTGATGATAAATCGTAAGCATTTAAAATATTAACCATTTTGCGCAAGGCTTCATCGCAGACTTGTATTTGTGAAAATCGACTTGAACGACTAAAGCCCAACTGCTCCTGTGAACTGGTGTAAGAACTTCTAATCATAGACAAAAAGTCTCTGGATAAAGACTTGCTTTGATTGAGCATGTTAATGTGCCCTTGACTCTCGGCGTGAGCCGCTTCCGCCAGTCTGAGATATATAACTTTTGTGAGCTCGTCAAATCGTTCAATGAGATTGCTGTTTCCCTCGATGTCTCTTAGGCATCTGTGAAGTTGCCGAACTAGACGGCGTAGTTCGCCAGCATTGAGCTTTTTTCCTTCAGGTGCTGAGTGATAGGCTTTGGCGTCATTATTGGTGGGTGAAAAGAGATTTAGTTGTCCTCTGACATTGTAGATATCCGCTATTTCATAGTATCGGTAGTTGTTTGCAGGATTTCTTTTTGCAACTAACTTGCCTTCGCGATCCCAGTTGCGCAGAGTAGCTGCAGTGACTCCGAGCATCGATGCTGCCTCTTGCACCGAGACACAGTCAGCGCTTTTGCCACTCATCACTGTTTGCAAGGTTGAAACCTTGCAAAGCATAGCCCTTGGCTCTCCACTGGGCAAGATGCGCTTTCGCTGCGTTCTCTCTTGAGTGGCTTGCTTCCCAAGAGTATTGGCCTGTGAGATACGGTGCTCTAATGGGCAGGGCTGTTTTTGGATATGATGGCTAACAACGCCATGCACCAGAGCCGCCGCCATTTAGTTCACTATTGGTGTTTCGGTGCTCTGCGGCCTGGTGATGGCAAGCGTAAGCTCACTAGTAAGGTCCCGCACTAAGCGGGCAACTCGGATCTATGGCAGAGCTGCCTGCTTCCGAGTACACTTCTGAGCAGGATGGACCTGCTAGACCTGCTCAAGCGCCCTGAAGGCAAGACGCTGGAGTTCAAGCGTGATCTTTCTTCGCCGGATGGGGCGTTGAAAACGATCGTGGCCTTCGCCAACACTGCCGGCGGCACCCTGCTGATCGGGGTGGAGGATCGCA
>JBIKWK010000095.1:0-9644 GCA_044356375.1 Prochlorococcaceae cyanobacterium
TGTTTCATCGTGGAGAAACGAGGGGCATCTGCACCTCTGGAATGACAGCTCGTCAATCCACCCTGTTCACCCTCTGATCAGGGCATTCGGGCCTCGGGTTTTACACCACGCAAAGGGACGCTGCCAGAAACTGCCTCCAGCGGCAAACCTCTTGATGCCAGGCAAATTGTGATGAGTGGTGCTGCCCTGCTCGGCGTTTTGGCCCTGGTCGTGCTTGGCCTGCTGGCCTGGGAGCTGCGCTGGGTGTTGTTGGTGCTGTTCGGCGCCGTGGTGCTGGCGGTGGCCCTGGATGTGCTTATCACCGCGCTGCGGCGGCTGGTGCCCTTGAACCGTCCCCTGGCACTGCTGCTGGTGCTGGGAGCGCTGACCCTGATTGGTGGTGGCCTGGGCCAGCTGCTGTTGCCCGAGGTGATCGAACAGCTCCGCCAGTTCACCGAGTTGATTCCGGTGGTGGCCATGCGCTTGGGCAAGTTGGCCGGCCAGCAGAGCTGGATTCCGGATCTGGAACGTCAGTTGATGGCCTTCGGCACCTGGGATCGCCTGCAGCCCCTGGGTAGCCAATTGCTGGGGATGGCCGGCGGGGCAGCCAACACCACGATTCAGCTGCTGCTGATGGCTTTGCTGTCGATCCTGCTGGCCCTCGATCCCCGCAGCCATCAGCGCTTGCTGGTGGCGGTAACGCCCAAGTTCTGGCGGCCGCGCATGCAGACGCTGCTGGGCGAATGCCGCCAGGCCCTGGGGGGCTGGCTGGCGGGGATGACCCTTTCGGCCTTATCTGTGTTTCTGCTCACCTGGGCTGGCCTGGCCCTGCTGCACGTACCCCTGGCCCTGTTGAGTGGTCTGGGCTGCGGTCTGCTCACCTTTGTGCCCACCATTGGCCCCAGCGTTGCCACTTTGCTGCCCATGGCGGTGGCGCTGCTGGTGTCGCCAGCAAAGGTATTGCAGGTGTTGGTGTTGAGGCTGGTGCTGCAAAACGCCGAGGCTTTTTTGCTTACACCTGTACTACTCAGTCGCACCGTAAACCTGCTGCCCACGGTGGCCCTGATGGCCCAATTGAGCTTGGGAGCGCTACTGGGACTGCCTGGCATACTGCTGGCCCTGCCCCTGGTGGTGGTGCTGCAGGTGATCTGCCAGGAGGTGCTGGTGCGTGACTTGATGGACCATTGGACGTGATAAACCATTGACTTTATTGCCAATGGGACTTGATGGACCACTGGACTTTATTGGCTATAGGACTTGATCAGCCTCGTCAATCAGCGCTGGCGACGCACCAGTAGCAGTGGAATTATTAGCACCACCACCACCGCCAGCGGATGGGTTGAAATCGCGGCATTTAGTTCTGCCAGGGTGAAGTGATCGGCGATTAACCGCAGCTCTACGCGCAGGTCGTAAACCGCCAGGATTAACAGCAACCAGGCAAGCCAGGGGGGGAGGCGGAGCATCAGCGCCGCGCAGCCAGCAGTGGCAGCAGGGTTGGCGCTACGCCAATGCTCGACCAGCTGCCCACGGCGATGCCCACGGTGAGGGCCACCGCAAACCAAAACAGGCTGGAGCCTCCGAAGAAAATCAAACCCAGCAGTGGTAGCAAGGTGGTGAGGGAGGTGTATAGCGAGCGGGTGAGGGTGGCATCAACCGCCACATCCACCTGATCCAGCAGTGGCAGATGTCCCAGGCTGGTTTTTTGCTCCCGGATGCGATCGAACACCACCACCGTGTCGGTTACGGAGTAACCAGCCACGGTGATCAGGGAAACGGCGAACAGGGAATCCACCTCCACCCCCCAGAACAGCCCCAGCCAGGCGAATACCCCACAGGTGATCAACACGTCATGGGCTAGGCATAGCAGGGCCAAAAAGGCGAATGTGGCGTCGTAGCGCAGGCTGATATAGAGGGCAATCGCCGCAAAGCTGGCCAGCAGGGAGATCAAACTGCCCTGCAGGAGCTGGCTGCCCAGGGTGGGACCAATCGTGTTCACCGCCGTGCCATTGGGATTGAGGGGCCCCACCTCGGCCTGCATGGCCTCGATCACGGCCGCGCTCTGATTTGGCTCCAGGGCAGGCAGGCGCAGCACCAGGGAATGGCCCTGATCCAGCACCTGGACGATGCCCCCGCCCAAGCCAGGGGCCTTGCCGCCGCCATCGGCATCCGGCAGTTGCAGCTTGGCCAGTTGGGCTTGGATTTGCGGTGCCGTGATCTGGCTGCAGCTGCCCTGTTTGCATTGGCGTTCCAGCTGGATCTGGCTGCCGCCGGTGAAATCGAGGCCGGGGCGCAGGGGCGCCGCGATGCTTGGAGATAACCAGCACAGAACCAGGCCAATGACGCTGAGCAGGCAGGCCAGGCCAGATCCCCACCAGGCGAGCATCCGGTGACGGCTGATGCGAAAACGGGGCGACGGCAGTACCTGGCCGCCGACGGGGGCAGGGGTGGAGATCATGGGGCGGGGCTGGAGGGGAGCGCGGTGCTGGCGGGGAGCTGGGTAGCGGAGAGGAAATACACCTGGCGTCGCAGGGACGGATAACTCATCAACAGCCGCAACAGGGCGCGGGTACAGGTGAGGGCCGTAAACAGGCTCAGCAGCAGACCGATGGCCAGGGTGACGGCAAAGCCCTTGACCAGCCCGGTACCGAGCGCGAACAGGGCTCCACAGCTGATCAAACCGGTGACGTGGCCATCGAGGATGGAGGAGAAGGCCAGCGAGAAACCGGTATCAATTGAACGAATTAAAGTATTGCCGCTGCGCAGTTCTTCTTTGATTCGCTCAAAGATAAGAACGTTTGCATCCACCGCCATACCAATCGACAGAATAAACCCCGCGATTCCCGGCAGGGATAAAGTGACGGGAATCAGCGAATAAATTGCCAGGTTAAATAGGGAATACAGGCTCAAGGCCAGCACGGAAACCAGGCCGGGCAGCCGATAGATCACCGCCATGAATACGGCCACCAGGGCCAGGCCTGACAGGGCGGCCACCAGGCTGGTGCGAATGTTCTCGGCCCCCAGGGAGGGGCCCACGGTGCGCACCTCCACCACCTTCACCGGCAGGGGCAGGGAACCACCTCTGAGTTGCACCTCTAGATCCCGGGCCTCTTCAGCGCTGAAGTTGCCGGTGATGCTGGCGGCGCCTCCGGCGATGCCAGCCAGCTTGAATTCAGCTCCCACCGTGGCCTCGCTGATGGAGCGGCCATCGAGCACGATGCCCAGCAATTGGTTGCTGCCGGCAATCGATTTGGTGAGGGCGGCAAATTTCTCACCCCCCTCCCGGTTGAAGGCCAAGGTCACATCCCAGGCAATGCCAGCCTGCTGCTGCTGGCGTCCTGCGCTCACCAAATCCTTGCCGGTGAGAGTAGGGGGCTCGTAGAGATCTACGATGCGTCGATTGACATTATCGAGCAGCAGTTCTAACTGCTTTGTCTCGCTGGCACCAGGTGGCACGGCAATATCGAGGTCCTGAAGCGACTTGGCCAATTCCTCCGCCCGCAGCTTGGTCTCCGGCGGAGCTGGCTTGCCTGCCGCGCTGGCTTCTGCCTTGGCCCTGGCTTGCCCCAGCACAGCCTGAGCCTGGCGCTTGAGCTTCAGCAGCCCCTGCATCTGCTGTTCCGTGTCGGGCTTTTGGGCCCGAAATTCAAGCAGGGCCGTGGTGCCCAGCACTTTGGCGGCACGGCTGGGGTCCTGTTCACCGGGAAGCTGCAGCACCAGCTGGTCTTCCCCCACGCTCTGGAGGGTGGATTCGGCCACCCCCAGGCCGTTTATCCGCCGCTCAAGCACATCCTTAACGGCTTCCAGCTGTTCTTGTTCCACCTTCTTGATTGCTCCCGCCGGCAACACCTGCAGGGTCAGCTGGCTGCCACCGCGCAGGTCGAGGCCCAGCTGGAGGGGGAAGCTCATCAATAGAGCCCCAGAGGCAATGGCCAGGGCCAGGATCAGGGCCACCCATCCTTGTTGTCGTGCCATCGCAGCTCAGTGCAGTTGTGCTAGCGGTTTTCTCGGCTGGTCTGTCAGCCGAGTCGTCAGCTGGTATCCAAGCTGATGCGCCATGGGGTTGCCGCTTAGCCCTAGGGTGAAATTTCTGTTAACAATGATACCAGGTTAGAGCTGTTGCCGTTTACCAGTTGTAGTAAACAATGACCTGACGGGCAAGCGCTGCCGCAGTGTAAAAGCGCAAATTAGCGAGGGGTAAAATAGCCCTGTTTTATCGATATTAAATGGTTAAGCGATGGTTGAGCAGGGAGTGTTGAGCTGGAGAAGTTCAGCTGGCAAGATTGAGCCTGAAAAGTTTAGTTGGGAGGGTTGGGATGTGAAAGTTGGGCTGGGAAATGTTGGGCCGGGAAATTTAGGTGGGAAATTTAGATGGGAAAGTTGGGCTGGGAAAGTTGAGCTGGGAAGGTTTCGTTGGGAAGGTTGGGCTGGGAAATGTTTAGGAAAGCCGTGGAAAATCGCCGCTAGTGCCAATGGAGTGAAGGCGCCGCAATGGTTTGAATCTCCCATGATCGCAAAAATCATGGTTTTTCAGGGTCTGTTCAGGAAAGCTCTGGAAAACCCGAACCATGATCAATGGAGCCCTGACCTCGCAATTGCCCTAAGCTGACTTGATTGTCGATATGGCGGTTTTCCAGAGCTTTCTTAGCTCTTGAATATATCCAAGCTGACAGCCATGTTTATTGCCGCAGGGGCCTACCGAAGAATGCCATCTGAAGCGGGGGCTCCAGAAGGGTTCCTTCTGAGACGGGGGTTCCAAAAGGGTGCCTCCAGAAGGGTTGCTTGCGAATGGTTTCTCCAAATGGGTGCCTCTAGAGAATTGCCTGAAGGCAGTTCTCTAGAGGCGGTTGCCTGTAGGCAATTCTATAAGGTTGACTTAGATCTCCCCGGCCTTTAGGGCCTTGGCAGCGGCCACGATTTGGCTTGGTTGGATGATAGTGAGATTTTCGAGAGTGCCGTTGTAGGGAGTGGGAATATCCTGGGAGGAAAGGCGCACTGGGCGTACGTCGAGCTCATCGAAGCAATGCTCGGTGATTAGGGCCATTAATTCAGCGCCAATTCCACCGGTCTTCATGCACTCTTCTACGATCAATACCCGGTGGGTCTTGCGTATTGATGCACTTATGGTTGCCATATCAAATGGCTTCAGGCTGATCAAATCGATGAGCTCCACATCCACGCCTGCTGCGGTGAGCTGCTCCACGGCCTTGAGGCAGTGATGGCGCATTCTAGAATAGGTGAGAATGGTGACGTCCTTGCCTGGCCGCACTATCTCCGCTTGATCGAGGGCACAGATATAGTCGCCTTCTGGAATATTCTCGGTAAGATTATAAAGAAGAACGTGCTCAAAGAACAGCACCGGGTTGTTATCCCGGATGGCGGCCTTCATCAGTCCCTTGGCATTTGTCGGCGTGCTGACCGCCACAATTTTGATGCCCGGCACCGCGTGGAAGTAGGCCTCAAGGCGCTGGCTGTGCTCAGCCCCCAGCTGACGGCCCACGCCGCCAGGACCTCTTACAACTGCGGGGATGGTGTAATTGCCGCCGCTTGTATAGCGGAGCATCCCCATGTTATTGGATATTTGGTTAAAGGCAAGCAGTAGAAAGCCCATGTTCATGCCCTCTACGATCGGCCGCAGGCCGGTCATGGCGGCACCGACGGCCATGCCGGTGAAGGAGTTTTCGGCAATCGGTGTATCCAGCACCCGCAGCTCGCCGTACTTCTCGCACAGGTCCTTGGTCACCTTGTAGGAGCCGCCGTAATGGCCCACGTCTTCCCCCATCACACACACGTAGGGATCCCGGGCCATCTCCTCGTCGATGGCCTCCCGCAGGGCGTTGAACAACAGCGTCTCTGCCACGTGGAGATTGGTTTCAGTAGGGGCCAACCTATCTCAGACTCCGCTCTGGAGCCGGACTTTCAGCTACAGAAATTTCCGCGGCCATCACTCCAGGAAATCTCCAGGGCATCAAGTCTGGCCAGCCAGCATCAATGCCTGCCCATCAAGCACCGAGTCTGCCCATCCAGGCTCAAGGCTGCTCACAAGTATCAAGCCTGGTCACCAGTGTCAACCGTGCCAGCCAGCACCATGGCTTTCCAGCCAGCATCAAGCCCGGTCACCAGGGTCAACCGCCGGCGGCAAAGGTGGAGAGGATCAAAACGGAGAGCAGCAACCCCGGCAGCAGCAGGGTGATCAACAGCCCTAGGTCGTGGAGTGTCATGCAACCACGCTAGGGCGAGGGGTCGCCCCTGCCGAGTGCTGGGTCAGCGATTGCCGGCTTAACGGTTTCCAGTTCATCGGTTCCCAGTTCATCGGTTCCCAGTTCATCGGTTCCCGGTTCATCGGTTCCCGGCTTGACAGTTCCTGGCTTGACAATTTCTGGCTTCACCAGGGCCAGCAGGCTGCGCAGGAACACCAGGCTGAGGCCCAGGGCGATGAAGCCAAAGCTGAAGGTGGCCAGGAAGGTCATGCCCACCACCAGGGTTTTGACAGCGGTGGCGATGCTCTGGGCAATCGCCGAGCTGTAGGCGGGCGGATGCAGGCTGTAATGGTTCACCACCTTTGCGCTCAACCCCAGGCAGAGCCAGCCGAGCAGGCCGCTGGTGAGCGCACCGGAAAGAAAGCTGAGCGGCCCCTTGCGGGGCGGCTGATCCGGCGAGGCCAGAGGGCTGCTGGCGCCGGTGCTCAGGGGGTTTGCAGGGCTCAGCTGGCTGGAGGGGCTCAGTTGGCTTGCGGGGCTAGGCAGGGGCAAGGGTTGTGGAGAGGGCTCAGGCATGGGCGCGCACCATTTCACATTCAGATTCAGACCAGGCTGACACCGCTGTCGGTGCAGCTGCAGCACCAGGCCTGGAAGCCCCCGGTTTCCAGCCGCTCCGCCAGTTCCTCCCTGGCCGCCCGGGCCCGCTCCAAATCGGCATAGAGGGCAAACATGCTCGGTCCTGAACCGCTCATCGCCACGGCCAGGGCCGCCGATGAACTCCGCAACAGCGCCAGGCCCTCCCGCACGCAGGCCAGTTCCGGTTCCACCACCGCCTGCAGATCGTTGCGCAGGGGCGGCAGCTCCCCGGGCCGCTCGCCGCCGAGGCATTGCACCAAGCGCCCCTGGCGCAGCGATTGGCGCCGCTGCTCGAAATCGATCTCGCTGGTCAAATAGAAGTCTCCCCGCAGCTCCCGGCAGCGGCCATAGGCCCAGGGGGTGCTGACGCTGGCCTCCGGGTGCTTGATCAGCAGTACCGCCGGCAGGGCCGAGTCTGTGGTGGCCAGCGCCTCCAGCCGCTCCCCCCGCCCGAAGCACAGTTGGCTGCCCCCCTCCAGGCAAAAGGGCATGTCTGAGCCCAATTCGGCGGCCAGACCATGCAGGATCTCGCGGGACATGCCCAGCCCCCAGAGGGCATTGAGCCCCAGCAAGGCTGCGGCCCCATTACTAGAACCCCCCGCCAGGCCGGCGCCGATGGGGATGCGCTTGCGCAGCTGGATCGCCGCCCCCAGCTCGCTGTAGCCGGAGCGGGCCTTAAGCAATTTAGCGGCCCGCACGATCAAATTGCCGCCATCGGTGGGCAGGGAGGGTTCATCGCAGCTGAGGCTGATGCGACCATCGGCGGTGGGCGCCAGGGTGAGGGTGTCGGCCAGATCGATGGTTTGCATCACCATCGCCAGCTCGTGGAAGCCGTCGGGCCGCAGGCCGAGCACCTCCAGGTGCAGGTTGATCTTGGCCGGAGAGATAACGGTGCGCACAGCCATGGCAGCGGGGGTGGTAATCGGTGAAACGACGGTTACTGGAGTCTCAACCGCGACTGGAGACTGATCTTTTTGCACAATGGCCCAATGCCGTCAACTGATGTCCTCAAGCCATTGCCGTTAGCCCATTGCCGTCAACCCATTGCGGTTAACTCATTGCGGTCAACCCAATGACGCCAATTCAATGACATCAACTCAAGGCAGTTAATCAGCGGGCTCCGGGGTGCTGGCTTCCTCGCTCTCGGTAGCGCCAAGCAGACCGGCCGCCAGGCGCAGCCAAGTGGCGGGTGCCAGCTCCTGGGGACGTTGATCAAGGCCCACACCAGCGGCTTCCGCCCAGGGGGCCAGCAGCTCAGGCGCCACCAGGCCAGTCAGGGTATTGCGCAACATCTTGCGGCGGGAGGCAAAACACCGCCGCAAAAGTTGCTCAAGGCTGCGGGCCAAGCGGGGTTCCAACCGGGCCGAGGCGGGCAGCGGATCGATGGCGATCACCTCCGAGTTCACCTTTGGCGGCGGCCGAAAGCAACGGGGCGGCACAGCACAGACGCTGCGGCATTCCCCCAGCAACTGCAGCCGCACGCTCAAAGCGGAATAGCTGCTGCTGCCCGGTTGGCTGCGGATGCGTTCGGCCACCTCCTGCTGCAATAGCAACACCAGCCGGCGGTAGGGCTGCTGCAGTGGCGAGTCCAGCCGCCCCAGCAGTCGCTCCAGCAGCGGACCGGTGATGTTGTAGGGAATATTCGCCACCACGGCCGTAGCCGCCGGCAAGGGCACCACCAGGGCGTCGCCCTCTATCAGCTCAAAGCGCCGATCGCCTCCAAAGCGCTGGGCCAGCCCCGCCACCAGATCCCTATCCAGTTCCACAGCGCTCACCGCCGCCGCCGGCGAAGCCAGCAGCCGCTCGGTGAGCGCACCGCGCCCCGGACCCACCTCCAGCACCCGATCGGCCGAGGTGAGCTCAGCGGCGGCGACAATCCGCGCCAAAACACCTTCGTCTACCAGCCAATGTTGACCGAAGCGCTTGCGGGCGCGATGGGCGGCGAAACTCATGGCCAGGGGGAGCTGTCTCCAGATTGCCTGGTGCTGCATCTCACACCAAGGCGGCACCTAACACCAAGGCTGCGGCATCGCCCATGGCAGGTCTGCGCCAACTCGCCCGCTTCCTGGCGATCAATCCTCCTGGCGATCAATCCACCGGCGAGATCCAGCGCACCCCACCTTGAGCCGGGGGCAGGGGCACCAGGGCATACACCAGCGTCACCGCCATTTCCGCCCGGTGGGGATGGGCCGCCAGCCAGCAGGCCCAGGCCCGCTCCAGCCGCTGGCGCTTGCCCCGCCCCAGGGCGGCCGCCCCCCAGCCATCGACGCCGCTGCGGCGCCCTTTCACCTCCACCACCAACAGGCGGCCGGGCTTGCACAAAACCAGATCCAATTCGCCCCAGCGGCACCGCCAGTTGCGATCCAGTAGCCGCCAGCCGCGACTGCGCAGCAAGCGCAGCGCCCGCTGTTCGGCCCAGCCGCCGGCCAGGGTTGGCGGCCGCCGAATTGTGGCCATGGGCAGCGGCAGCTTGCCTACCTAGGGTTGCCACAGCCGTCACCGCGCCGTGCTCGCCAGATTGAAATCCCTGCTCTGCCTGTTGCTGCTCTGGGGCGCCCTGGGGTTGGCCCAGCCGGCCTGGGCGGCGGTGGATGTGGCCAAGCAGGTGCTGATCGGCGCCGACTTTTCCGGCCAGGATCTGCGCGGCGCCACCTTCAATCTCACCAACCTGCGCCAGGCCAACTTCGCCGGCTCCGACCTGCGGGAGGCCAGCCTGTTCGGGGCCAAGCTGCAGGAGGCGAATTTGAGCGACACCAACCTGCGCGGCGCCACCCTCGATTCAGCGGTGTTCAACGGCACCGATCTGCGCAACGCCGTGCTGGAGGACGCCTT
>JBIKWK010000096.1:0-9598 GCA_044356375.1 Prochlorococcaceae cyanobacterium
GGCTTCTGCCATCAGATGGACTGATTTGCAAGCCGTCGTATAGACGGAGCTGGGGGAGGCGTCATCGTGCATCCACGACCGCCAGGTCCCTAATTCGCTCTCTGGTGTTTTTCAGGAAGCCCTACTTGGTGCGGCCCTGGCTTGAGCAAGCCAGTACTCACTCCAGATCCAGTGGAGCCAATATCTACGGGATGCGCTCCATGCCTAGGCGACGAGGCCGGGGCTCTAGCTGCAGTAGGGCGTGGACCAGCTGCTCTCCAGAGGCCATCAGGTAGTAGGGATTCCAACGGCGAAGGCCCCTGGAGAAGTGGGTGGGGCTACGGGCTGGCGGGGCAAAGCCAGCCCTGATGTCTATGGCCTCGGCTTCCCCTTAGCTGATGACGGAGTCGTCCTCATCCTCTTCGCCATCCCCATCCTCCAGCTCCCCATCTTCCAGCAGCTCCTCATCCTCAAGCTCCTCATAGTCATCGCCGTCCTCCTCGTCGTCTTCGCCAAGCACCTCCTCCAGCAGTTCCCGGGCCGTCTTGAGACGGGCACTGTCCGCTGCCCAGACGGCGATGCTGATGGGATCGGGCCGCTCATCGGCCAGCAGCTCCTCCAGGTTTTCCACGTGGTACTCCTGCAGGAAATTCAGCAGCACCAGGCTGATCTCCAGGGCATCTTCTGGATTGATCGAAGCGGCTTGCATCGCATCCAGCACCTGCTGCACGGCTGGACTGACTAGCCCGTCAAGGGAACTGGATTCGCCGGCGCTGCTCATGGTCTGGGATCAAAGGGCAACCCCACCATGGGCGAGCGGAGGCCAAAATGCAGCAGTGGGGGATGCAGCGGCAGGTGTTGGTGGCAGCACGGCGTTGAGGGGGAAGCAACGGCTGGGAGCCGCGGCTGAGGGCAGCGGCTGAGGGCAGCGGCGACGATTGTCAAGTTGGTGCCATGACCCGCGATCTGCGAACAAGTCGAACTTCTCAGGTCAGGCTTTGGGGCCGCTGGGCTGGGTCCAGCGCCTGTAGAGCCAGACGCCACCGGCGCCCCAGAGGAGGCTCCAGATCGAGAAGGTGATCGCCGTGCCCAGCTGGCCGCCCTCCAGGGAATAGATGCCGGAATTGATCAGGCCCGCGTCGATCAGCGAGCCGCCGATGCCCCAGCCAAGCACCCAGCTGAACAAAAAGCCAATCGCCTGGAGATTGCCAGTCATGGGGATAGTGGATAGAACTAATGGGGATCAATGAGATGAAATCGGGATCAGCGGCGGGAGGAGGCGATGGCGTAGCGGTGGCTCACCTCTTGCCAGTTCACCAGCGGCCACCAGGCCTGGATGTAGTCGGGACGGCGGTTCTGGTACTTGAGGTAGTAGGCGTGCTCCCACACATCTAGAGCCAGCAGGGGCACGCCGCGCTCGATGCCTGCGATATCCATCAGTGGATTGTCCTGGTTGGCGGTGCTGGTGATGGCAAGGCTGCCATCGGGCTTGCGGATCAGCCAGGCCCAGCCCGAACCAAAGCGACCTGCGGCCGCCTGCTGAAACTGGGTCCGCATTGCCTCCATCGAGCCGAAATCCCTCTCGATAGCCGCCATCAGATCAGGGGAGGGGCTTCCCCCCTGGCCCGCAGGCGCCATCAGGGTCCAAAACAAGCTGTGGTTCCAATGCCCACCGCCGTTGTTGCGCACGGCCACGGGGAATGCGGAGATCTGGGCCTGCAGATCATCGAGGTTGAGGTCTGCCAGGCTGGGATTGGCCTGGATTTGTCCGTTGAGATTGGCCACGTAGGCGCCATGGTGGCGATCGTGGTGGATCGCCATAGTGGTGGCGTCGATGGCCGGCTCCAGGGCATCGGCGGCGTAGGGGAGCGGCGGCAGGCTGAACTCGGCCCAGGCGGGCAGGGCGCTGCCCAACAACAGGCAGAGCGCCGTGAACCCAGCCAGCAGCCACCTGGTGAAGAACGGAACGGGCATTTAGCTAAGTAGGGCAAGGGGGAAGGTCATCAGCCTGCCGGATTGGAGTGCCTGGATGGGGGGCCTGGATGGGGAGGATCGGATGGAGAACTCGAATGGGGTAGCTGGATGGGGATCTCGAATGGGGTAGCCGGATGGGAGCTCGGATGAGGTAGCCGGATGGGAGCTCGGATGGGGGATGGCGGCGTAAGTGAGTTGCTGAACGTAGCTGAAGACGTGGAATTGCCCTGGGTAGGCAACTCTCCTGGTGGCGCTGGGGGAGGGTGGGCCAGGCTATACAGCCAATTGTGATTGATAAAGCTGCAAGGAGAGCACTGGCTGAGGCTGAGCCTTGAGCTGAGCTTTTAAATGAGCTGCGGGCTGATTTTTTGAACTGATCTTTGGGCTGATCTTTAAGCTTAGCTTTGGGCTGAGATTTGAGATGAGTCTTGAGAGTTAAGTTCTGGCCAAATCAGCCTGCTCCTACCGGCATTAATCTGTAAAGTTCCACCCATGGGTTCCTGCAATCCAGGCCGAGGAGAATGGCAGGGCGGCGACAGCCCGGGTGGACCGGCATCTGCGGAGCACATCTGACCATAATCTGCCTAAAATAATTTGCCTGAAAGAATCGGCTTGCAAGAATTGGTCAAAAACAATCTGCGAAAAAAATCGGCCGCGAACAACCGGTCTCAAACAATCTAGCTGAAGCAATTAGCATGAAGAAATTAACCTGAAGCAACCTGTCTGAAGCAAACTGTCTGAAGCAACAGACCACAGACAACTTAATCAGGACAGTCAACCACAGACAAACGACTGGGAACAACCGACCACGGACAGCCGACCACGGATAATCGGCTGTGGACAATCAACTACAGACAATCAGCTACAGACAATCAACTACAGACAATCGACCACGTAAAACCAGCTGCAAACAATCAGCTGCAAGCAATCAAGCGCAAACAATTTACCTGCGCCAAGTTAATAACTACCCCTGATCTTCTCCTTAGCCTGGAATGAGATTTTCGGAATTTAGCCGTGCCGGCGGCCGAGTCGTATCGAGGAGAGAAGGATCCATGAAGCCCACCGATAAGCCCATGGATAATCCCATCGATAGGCAGATCGAGAAGCAAATAGATAAGCGCATCGTGCTTATAGCAGGTTTCGAGAGCTTCAACGCCCCCCTCTACCGCCAGGCGGCCGTCGAGGCCTCTCGGCGCTGTCCGCAGCTGGCGGTGCAGGTGTTCAGCGATCGCGACCTGGCCGCCCGCCCCGAGGCGGTGGAGCTGGCCCTGGCCGGAGCCGATGCCTGCTTCGCCAGCCTGCTGTTCGACTACGACCAGGTGGAGTGGCTGCGGCCCCGGCTGGAGTCGATCCCCCTGCGGCTGGTGTTCGAGTCTGCCCTGGAGCTGATGGCGCTCACCCGCTTTGGCAGCTTCACCATGGGCGGCGACAACGCCGCCATGCCGAAACCGATCCGGGCGATCCTGGCCAAGTTCAGCGGCGGGCGGGAGGAAGATCGCCTGGCCGGCTATCTCGGCTTCCTCAAGGTGGGGCCGAAACTGCTGCGCTTCATACCCTCCCGCAAGGTGCAGGACCTGCGCCACTGGCTGATCCTCTACGGCTACTGGAATGCCGGCGGGGCCGCCAATGTGGTTTCCCTCTTCCTCTACCTGGCAGAGCACGGCCTCGGTCTGCGGGTGGGCCCAATTCCGCCGCCGCTGGTGACGCCCGATCTCGGCCTGCTCCACCCGGAGCACGGGGGCTACTTCACCGCGCCCCAGCAATACCTCAGCTGGTATCGAGGCCGCCATCCCGACCGGGCCGCCTGGCCCGTGGTGGGACTGCTGCTCTACCGCAAGCACGTAATCACCGCCCAGCCCTACATCGGCGAGCTGATCGATCGCTTCGAGGCGGCGGAGCTACTGCCCCTGCCGGTGTTCATCAACGGGGTGGAGGGCCACATCGCCGTACGCGACTGGATGACCAGCGCCAGCGAAGCCGCGGGCCCGGCGCCAGGGCCCCGGGCGGCGGCGGCGGTGGCGGCGATCGTCTCCACCATCGGCTTCCCCCTGGTGGGCGGCCCGGCCGGCTCGATGGAGGCCGGCCGGCGGGAAGAGGTGGCCCAGCGCATCCTGCGGGCCAAGAACGTGCCCTACATCGTGGCCGCTCCCCTGCTGATCCAGGACATCCACTCCTGGACCCGCCAGGGCATCGGCGGCCTGCAGGGGGTGGTGCTGTTCGCCCTGCCCGAACTCGATGGCGCCATCGATCCGGTGCCCCTGGGGGGTCTGGTGGGGGATCGCATCTATCTCATTCCCGAGCGGGTGAGGCGCCTCACCGGCCGCCTGCGCCACTGGATCGCCCTGGGCCGCAAGCCCCCGGCCGAACGCCGCATCGCTGTCGTGCTCTATGGCTTTCCCCCCGGCTATGGCGCCACCGGCACCGCCGCCCTGCTGCAGGTGCCGGACTCCCTGCTGCGGCTGCTGCGGGCCCTGGGGGAGGCGGGCTACGCCGTGGGCGAGCTGCCGGCCGATGGTGAGGCGCTGCTGCGGCGGGTGCGGGAGGCCGACGAGGCCTGGGTGAGCCGCATCCCGCCGGGCGAATCCTTCGAGACCAGCCCAATCGCCACGGTGGGCGCCGCCACCCTTGCCGGCTGGCTGGGGCCGTGGAACACCCGGCGGATCGAGGCCCAGTGGGGGGGGCTCACCGGCGGCGGCATCCGCACCCTGGCCGATCGCTACCTGCTGGGCGGCGTGCGCTTCGGCAACGTCTGGATCGGTGTGCAGCCGCCCCTGGGCCTGGCGGGAGATCCGATGCGGCTGATGTACGAGCGCGACCTCACCCCCCACCCCCAATACGCCGCCTTCTATGGCTGGCTGCAGCATGAATTTCGCGCCGATGCCGTGGTGCACTTCGGCATGCATGGCACGGTGGAATGGCTGCCGGGTTCGCCCCTGGGCAACACCGGTGCCTCCTGGCCCGACATCCTGCTGGGGGACATGCCCCATCTATATGTCTATGCGGCAAATAATCCTTCCGAGTCGATGTTGGCCAAACGGCGCGGCTACGGCGTGATGATCTCCCACAACGTGCCCCCCTACGGCCGGGCCGGGCTCTACCGGGAACTGCTTATCCTGCGGGATCTGATCGCCGAATACCGCGAGGATCCGCAGCGCAACGAGGCCCTGCAGCAGGTGATTCTCAAGAAGGCGAGCGATACCGGCATCGATAGCGACTGCTCCCCCAGCGACGACTTCGCCGCCTGGATTTTAGCGCTTTCCAACTATCTGCAGCAACTGGAGAATCGCCTCTTCTCCAGCGGCCTGCACACCCTCGGTCGGGCCCCCGATGCCGCCGAACTGGAGGGATATCTCAGGGCCTACTACTGCGTGGGCCAGACCAGCCCGGCGCCCACAAATGCAGGTCTGGTCCCAGGTCTGGGCGCGGGCCCAGCACCCACCACCCCAAGCCTGGAAGTCGGCCTGGACGCGGAGCTGCTGCACGATCTCTGCCAACAGCCCCCGCCCAGCGGCAACGCCGCCCGGGGCCAGCGCATCGACGAGCTGCTGCGCCGCCACCCCGGCCGGGAGCGAGACCCGGCAGCCCTGGAGTCGCTGCGGCAGCGCATCGGCGAGGCCCTCACCATCGTCGCCCTGTTGGCCCGCACGGGCGAGGAGATCACCAACTTGTTGCGGGGTCTCAACGGCGAATACATCCCGCCGGCCCCCGGCGGCGACCTGCTGCGGGACGGCCCCGGCGTGCTGCCCACCGGCCGCAACATCCACGCCCTCGATCCCTATCGCATGCCCTCGCCGGGGGCGCTGGCGCGGGGCCGGCAGATCGCCCGCCGCATCCTCGAGCAGCACCGCCAGGCCCAGGGGGCCTGGCCCGAAACGGTGGCGGTGATGCTGTGGGGCCTCGATGCGATCAAGACCCGGGGCGAGTCGCTGGGCATCCTGCTGGAGCTGGTGGGGGCCGAGCCCCTCAAGGAGGGCACCGGCCGGATCGTGCGCTACGGGCTGATGCCCCTGGATCGGATCGACCATCCCCGCATCGACGTGCTGGTGAACCTCTCGGGCATCTTCCGCGACAGTTTTGTGAACATCGTGGAATTATTGGACGACCTGTTCCGCCGCGCCGCCGCCGCCGAGGAGCCGGAGGAGCGCAACTTCATCCGCTGCCACGCCCGTGAATTGGAGGGCCGGGGCATAGAAAATCCCACGGCGCGGCTGTTCTCCAACCCGGCCGGCGATTTCGGCTCCCTGGTGAACGACCGGGTGACCGATGGCAGCTGGGAGAGCGGCGAGGAGCTCGGCCGCACCTGGCAGGAGCGCAACGGCTTCAGCTACGGCCGGAGCGACAAGGGCCAGGCCAGGCCCGAGGTGCTCGCCACCCTGCTCAACAGCACCGGGCGGGTGGTGCAGCAGATCGATTCGGTGGAATACGGCCTCACCGACATCCAGGAGTACTACGCCAACACCGGCGGCCTCAAGCGCGCCGCCGAGCTGGGGCAGGGGAAGAAGGTGGCGGCCAGCTTCGTGGAGAGTTTCTCCAAGGACACCACCCCCCGCGAGCTGGAAGAACTGCTGCGGATGGAATACCGCACCAAGCTGCTCAATCCCCGCTGGGCCGAATCGATGGCGGCGATGGGGGCGGGCGGCGCCTACGAGATCTCCCAGCGGATGACGGCGCTGATCGGCTGGGCCGGCACCGCCGATTTCCGCGACGGCTGGGTGTACGACCAGGCGGCCGAAACCTACGCCCTCGATGCGGCCATGGCGGAGCGGCTGCGGCGGGCGAACCCGGAGGCCTTTCGCAATGTGGTGGGCCGCCTGCTGGAGGCGGACTCCCGAGGGATTTGGAAGGCCACCCCGGCCACCCTGGAGCAGCTGCGGCAGCTCCACGACCTCACCGATGCCGAGCTGGAAGGGGTGAGCGCCTAGTGCCGCCAACCCCCTGGGGCTATCCGCTCAATGCGGTGGTGGGACATGGGGCGATCCGCACCGCGCTGCTGCTGCTGGCGGTGGATCCAGGCCTGGGGGGGGTGGTGATCGCCGGCCGGCGCGGCACGGCCAAGTCGGTGATGGCCAGGGGGATCAGGGAGCTGCTGCCGCCGATCCGGGCAATCCGCAGCTCCTGCTGCAACGCCGACCCCAGCGATCCCACCGACTGGGACGACGCCACCGCGGCCCGGCGGGCGGCGGCCCGGCGGGCCCTGCCCAGCCAGCTGGTGGCCGCCCCCTTCGTGCAGGTGCCGCTGGGCGTCACCGAAGACCGGCTGCTGGGTTCGGTGGATGTGGTGCGCTCGATCCGGGCCGGCGCCCCGGTGTTCCAGCCGGGGCTGCTGGCCCAGGCCCATCGCGGCGTGCTCTACGTGGACGAGATCAACCTGCTGGAGCCCGCCATCGCCCACCTGATCTTCAATGTGCTGGCGGACGGCACCAACCGGGTGGAGCGGGAGGGCATCAGCTTCCGCCATCCCTGCCGGCCGCGGCTGATCGCCACCTACAACCCCGCCGAGGGGGAGCTGCGCCCCCACTGGATCGACCGCTTCGCGATCGTGCTCAGCGCCGACGAGCCCCTGGCGCTGCCCGATCGGGTGGAGGCAACGGGGCGGGTGCTGCAATACGGCGAATCGCCGCAGCTGTTCCGCGACCGATTTGCGCCGGGGCTAGAGCAGCTGCGGCAGCGGGTGGCCCGGGCCCGCAGCTCGCTGGCGGCGGTGCGGCTGCAGGCGGGCCAGGTTGCCTACCTGGTGGAGGAGGCGATCCGGGCCGCCGTGGAGGGCCATCGGGCCGACCTGTTCGCCCTGCGGGTGGCCCGGGCCCATGCGGCCCTGGCGGGCCGCAAATTGGTGGGGGCCGAGGACCTGCGCCGGGCGGTGGAGCTGGTGATCGCGCCGCGGGCGGCGCTGCCCCAGCCGGCACCTGAGACTGCGCCGCCACCAACACCAACACCGCCAACACCGCAGCCCGAGGCGGAACCGCCGCCGGAGAAACCCCCTGATGCGGAGGAAGCCGACGCGGCAGAGGAGCCGCCGCCGCTGGCGGAGCCAGGGGCCCTGCCGGAGGAGTTCCTGTTCAGCCCGGAGGGGGTGGTGCTGGATCCGGCCCTGCTGACCTTCGCCCAGGGGATCCATCGCCGCCATGGCAAGGCGGGCGGCAGGGGGGTGGTGCGCTCCCAGGAGCGGGGTCGTTACGTGAAGTCGATGCTGCCGCGGGGGCCCATCCAGCGGGTGGCCATCGATGCCACCCTGCGGGCCGCGGCGCCGTATCAGAAGGCGAGGCGGCGGGGCCTGGGCCGCCAGCGGCGCCGCAGGCTGCTGCTCACCGAGGACGACATCCGGGTGAAGCTGCTGGAGCGCAAGGCCGGCGCCCTGGTGATCTTCGTGGTGGATGCCTCCGGTTCGATGGCGCTGAACCGGATGCAGGCGGCGAAGGGGGCGGTGCTGCAGCTGCTGGCGGAGGCCTACCGCCACCGCGACCAGATCGCCCTGATCGTGTTCCGGGGCGAACAGGCCCGGGTGCTGCTGCCCCCCACCCGCTCGATCACGGCGGCGTCAAGGCGGCTGGAGCGGCTGCCCTGCGGCGGTGGCTCGCCCCTGGCCCACGGCCTGGCCCTGGCG
Source organism: Prochlorococcaceae cyanobacterium (assembly GCA_044356375.1). GTDB lineage: Bacteria > Cyanobacteriota > Cyanobacteriia > PCC-6307 > Cyanobiaceae > UBA5018. Next base: position 8,558 of record JBIKWK010000096.1, read on the forward strand.
GTGCGGCTGGGGATGAACGCCCGCCGCGCCAAGGACATCGGCGAGGTGGTGATCGTGCTGATCAGCGACGGCAAGGCGAACGTGCCGCTGGCCCGCTCCATGGGCCAGACGGCCGCGGACCTGGCGCCACCGCCGCCGGCCAGGGCCGGGGCGATCCGGGAGGAGCTGTTGCCGATTGCGGCGGCGATCGCGGCCCTGAAGATGCGGCTGGTGGTGATCGACACCGAGAGCCACCATCTCTCCTCCGGCCTGGCCCGGCAGCTGGCGGATCGGGCCAACGGCGTCTACGCCTGCCTGCCCCGGGCCACACCGCAGGGCATTGCGGCGATGACCAGGGGGGCCTTGCACCCGGAGTGAGCTCTGGCCATGGGTCAGGGCCCCGGGCCCCTCAGCGGCGCGGTCGCCACCAAAGCCGCTGGCGGAGGGGATCGACGTTGACCCAAAATTGCTACTCCCAGGGCCATAAAACCCTCGCCGATGGCAGCAATCCGATTGGTAGCAGTGAAGAGGCAATGGGGATCACCGTGATCCGGTAGTGGGACGAGAGCTTCATTGTGGGCTCCGTCACCTTTACCGACGTAAGTGACGCCAAGTATCAGCTGCCGTCCAAGTTCACCCGCACACTCAACAAGCTTTCGATCAAGCTTGATCGGCCGAAGTTATCGGCCACAGTTGTCGGCCATAGTTATCGGCTGCTGACTTGACTTCCTCCCCGCCGTGAACGGCGGAGATTCCTTCTACGCTGCGCATGGGGATGCCTCAGCGATCGGGTGGGTTGGCGCTTCACAGCCTGCTGCCATCGCAAGGGTGGACTTATGTTCGGCTCCACGCCCGTTTTGACTCTCCGCCAGTTCGGCGGCGAGGATGTTCAAAGCAGCGTTTATGTCGCGATCGTGCACCGCTCCGCAACTCTTGCACTGCCATTCCCGAATCGACAGCTCTTTTTTGCCGTCGTGGTGCCCGCAGGTTGAGCACACCTGACTGGTGGGCAGCCATCGGTTGATGACCATCACCTGCCTGCCGTATTGCAGGGCCTTGGAT
>JBIKWK010000097.1:0-9553 GCA_044356375.1 Prochlorococcaceae cyanobacterium
CTGAGCTACAAGGGCGTGTGGAAGGTGGGCCGGGTTGGATTTGAACCAACGTAGGCAGAGCCAGCGGATTTACAGTCCGCCCCCATTAACCACTCGGGCACCGACCCGAACCACACCCCAAGAACTTACCAGCCGACCCTCACCCCTGATCCCCCATGCAACTGCTTGCCCTTCACGGCCCCAACCTCAACCTGCTCGGCACCCGGGAGCCTGGCCTCTATGGCAGCAGCAGCCTGGAGCAGATCAATGCCGAGCTGCGCCGGCGGGCGGCAGAGCTGGGGGCCAGCGTCGACTGCTTCCAGAGCAACCACGAGGGCGCCCTGGTGGACCGGATCCACCAGGGCCGCGGCGCCGTCGCTGGGATCTTGATCAACGCAGGCGCCTACACCCACACCTCGATCGCCATCCGCGATGCCCTGCTGGCGGTTGAGATCCCCTACGTGGAGCTGCATCTGAGCAATACCCATGCCCGGGAGCCCTTTCGGCACCACTCCACCCTGGCCGACAGGGCCGTGGGGGTGATCTGTGGCTTTGGCGCCACCAGCTACCAGCTCGCCCTGGAGGGGCTGGTGCAGCATCTCCGGCGGGCCGCTGGCTGAGCCAGGCGCTCCCCAGGCGGCAGCATTGCTGAATCGCCTTTAAGCACCCCTTTGCCTTCTGGCTTTGAGCCCCCGGTTGAGTCCTCCCTTTGCCCCCTGTCGATGCACCCTTTAGCCGCGCACCCACCAGCCGCGTTGGAATACGCTGCTCCCGCATCCGCCGCTCCGCAAGCGGCTGCCCGGGAATCCGCCAAGGCCCGGGTCAAGTGGCTGGCGGCCCCCACCAGTGGCGCCTGGCTGGAGCAGGCCCTCGCCAATCCCGAACTGCTGTTGCTCGACCATGCCCACTGCGAGCGCAAGGCGGCCGGGGCGGCGCTGCAGCTGATGTTCCGCTATCCGGGCGATGGTGAGCTGGCCGCGGTGCTCAGCCCCCTGGCGCGAGAGGAGCTGGAACACTTCGAGCTGGTGCTGGCGCTGTTGGAGCGGCGCGGCATCGCTATGCGGCCCCTGGCGGCGCCGCCCTATGGCGCCGGTCTGGCCCGGCAGGTGCGCCGCGAGGAGCCCCAGCGGATGCTGGATAGCTTCCTGGTGGCGGGGTTGATCGAGGCCCGCAGCCATGAGCGCTTGGCCCTGCTGGCCCACCACAGCCCCGATGCCTGCCTGCGGGCGCTATGCGGCGATCTGTTGGCCAGCGAGGCCCGTCATTTCGGCCTCTACTGGATGCTGTGTGAGCGGCGCTGGCCCCGGGAGCTGGTGGTGGAGCGGCTTCAGCAACTGGCCCAAGCGGAGGCTGAGCTGTTGGCCTCACTGCATCCCCAGCCCCGCCTGCACAGTTGAGGCCAGGCCCCGCATCGCCCCGCCCTGCATCGCCCCGCCCCGCCTGGCCCTGGCTCAAGCCTGGCTGGGCAGTTGTTCGAGGCGGGGATAGCGACTGGCGATCGGATCGCCAGTGAATTCGGCCACCCAGCCCTGGGGGTTGTTGAAGAAGCGCAGGGCGCAGAAGCGGGGGGCTGGCCCCATGTCAAACCAGTGCCTGGTGCCGGCGGGCACGGCGATCCAGTCATCGGCCTCACACAGCACCTGCAGCACCTCATCGCCCAGGTGCAGACAAAACAGCCCCTTGCCCTCCACGAACAGGCGCACCTCGTCCTCGGCGTGGGTGTGCTCCGCCAGGAACTTTTGCCGCAGGGCCTGGCGATCCGGGTGGTCAGGGGCCATGCGGATCACATCCACCGTGGGGTAGGCGCCCCCCCGCTGCACGGCGGCGACCTCCTGGGCGTAGGCGGCCAGGATTGTTTCCTGATCGGCATCGTCGGCCAGCTCCACCCGGGCGGGCCAGCGCTGGAACAGCACCCCCCGCTTGGCCAGCTCCTGGCGGATCAACTCGCCGTCCCAGGTCTGCAGCGTCGGCCGCGGCTGGATGGGGTTCAGAGCCTCGGCACCCCGGGCTGGCGCCGAGGGTGCCAAGGCGCCAGGGGTTGCGCCCCCTTTGGCGGTGTTGGTGGCGGAGGTGGTGGCGGGGCTGGAGCTGGGGGAGGTTGCGGGGCTGGAAGCAGGGGAAGCAGTGGGGCTGGAAGCAGGGCTTGTGCCGGGGCTGGAAGTGGAGCTTTCGCTTGAGAAAAGAGTTGGGCTGCTGGTGGGGCTGTAGATGGCCAGCATCGTCATCGGTCTGCTCCCTGGTGGGGGTGCTGCTGAACTGACCCTAGGAATGCCTCACCCCAACTTTGATTGTCATGCCCTCCAACGAGCCGGCGGCTGCCCTGACTCTGGTGGGAGTGGGGCCAGGGGATCCCGAGCTGCTCACGGTGGCGGCGGTGCGGGCCCTGGCGGCGGCGGCCGTGGTGGCCTATCCGGTGGCCCGCGAGGGGGACGAGGGCATGGCCGCCACCATCGCCGCCCCCTGGATCGCCGCCCACCAGCAGCGCTTGCCCCTGCTGTTTCCAATGACCGACGAGGCCCAGCCCCGCCGCTCGGCCTGGCGGGCCGCCGCCGATCAGCTCGCCGCCGAGGTGGCGGCAGGCCGGGCCGTGGTGCTGCTCTGTGAGGGCGATGTGTCGCTGTTCGCCACAAGCAGTTACGTGCTGTTGGCCCTAAGGCGCTTCCATCCCCACTGTCCGATTCGTCTGATCCCTGGCATTGGCGCGGTGGCAGCGGCGGCGGCGGCCGGAGCCTGGCCCCTGGCCCTGCAGCAGGAGGGGCTGCTGATTCGCCCCACCCCCGACGACGGGCACGAGCTGGAGCTGCTGTTGGAGCAGGCGGCAGCCAACCAATGGGTGCTGGCCCTGGTCAAGCTGGGTAGGCGCTGGTCTTGGGTGCGGCCCCTGCTGGAGCGCCGCGATCTGCTGGAGGGGGCCCTCTTCGCGCGGCGGGTCGGCTGGCCCGATCAGCTGGTGGGCTCGGCTGCGGCGGTACCAGCCAGCGAAGCCCCCTACTTCTCGCTGCTGCTGATCCGCCAGGGCTGGCCGCCGGTGCTGCCCTGAGGGCATAAGGCCCAGTGCTTGCATGGGCGTTCCTTGGATAGCGGGCTTCCCGGAGCGGAATTGATGAGTGCCCTCGATTGGCTGGCCCTGCTCCACCCGGTGCTGATGATCCTGTTCGTGTATCCGGTGGTGGGGGCCACGATCCGGCTGGGGATCCTGGTGCGGGAGCGGCGGCTGGGGGTCACCCAGCAGCCCGCCCTGGTGCCCCGCGAACACGCCGACCACGGCCGCTGGCTCAGCGCCGGCGTGGTGGTGGCCGTGCTGTTGGCCCTGGTGTATTCCTTCCTCAGCAAGGTCTGGGCGGTGGAGGCGGCATTCAGTGGGGGCCTGGCGCGCCTGGCGCTGCTGCTGCTGGTGGTGGCCGGCACCCTGGTGGCCTTGCTGGCCCTGCTCACGGTGAAGCGGGCCGTGCTGCGGGCCAGTTTTGCCTGGTTGTGCTGGGCCGGCCTCCTGGGCCTGGGCAGCCAACCAGAGATCTGGCGCCTGTCCGACAACCCTTTTTCCGCCGCCTTCTGGAGCTCTCACTACTGGAGTGGGGTGCTGCTGACAGGTCTGCTGCTGTTCAACCTGGCGGCCCGCCCGGAGATCATCCGCCGACCCTCCTGGCGGCGGCTGCACATCGCCTCCAACCTGCTGGTGATGGTGTTGCTGGCGGTGCAGGCCATCACCGGCAGCCGCGATCTGCTGGAAATCCCGCTCAGTTGGCAGAAGCCGGCCATTTATGGCTGCGACTTTCAGAACCGCACCTGCCCGCATCCAGCTGCTGCGGCACCAGGCTCCGCCGGCCCGGACCCAGGGGCTGCACCGGCCTGAGCAGCCGCGCCAGCAGGGCCAGCAGGGTCTGCCACTCCGGCGGCGCCTGGCGCACCGGCCAGGCCCCCGGCCGCCCGTAGAGCCAGCGCAGCAGGACCCGGTGCGCCTGGGGATCGTCAAGGTCCCAGCGCAACTGCCACCGCTGCCCCGGCCCGGCGATCGGCTCCAGGTTGGCCAGGGGCAGGGGCGGTAGTGCTGATCCGGTGGTCGCCGGGCTGAGCTGCAGCTGCAGCGGCCCGGCGTTGGCGGGCCAGTCCCTCTCTGGCCAGTCCCCGCCCGCCCACAGTTCAGCGCCGGTTTCACTGAGGGCGTACAGCTGCACGGCGCCCCCCCAGGAGTCCGCTGCCGCCGAACGGGGCTGCAACACGGCCGGCAGCTCCAGGGCCAGCCAGGGGGTGGGGTCGGCCTGGGGTGGATCCCAGCAGGCCCGCAGCGCCACCAGCAGCCCCAGCTGCGTCAGGGCGGCCCACAGCACTCCCACAGCGCCGGCGCCGCCCGCCTCCTGCAGCAGCAGCCGGGCCACCAGCACCAGGTTGAGCCCGTTGAGCAGCAACAGGGCCACCAGTGGCAGGGCCAGGGTCGCGGCGATATCTCCCCTGCTTTGGCTGCGGTGTTTGGGGGTGATGCGGAAGGGCTGGATGCGGCCCCAGAGGCTGGCCAGCACCGTGGCGGCCAGGGGAGCGGCCAGGCTCCAGCCGGGTAGGTCGGCCAGCAGGGCATGGCGACTGCCGCGGTTCAGCCAGCCCGTGCTCAGCAGCAGCGCGGCCCAGAGCGGCAGCAGCAGCCCCAGCACCGCCCCATCGCTGAGCTGGATCGGCGTCACCCCCAGCAGGCCGATGCTCAGGGGCATCAGCAGCAGGAGCAGGCGCGGCACGGTGTTGAACCAGTGCAGCGCTCCCTCCAGATAGGCCAGCCGTTGGCCCCAGCCCAGTCCCCGCAGCCGCAGCGGCCCCTGGCGCAGCCGCAGGGCCTGCAGGGTGCCGGCGGCCCAGCGCTGCCGCTGGCGCACGAAATCGAGCATGGATTCAGCCGCCAGGCCGGCGCTGAGCTTCTCGCCCAGGTAGCGCAGCTGCCAGCCCCGGGCCGCCAGGACCATGCCGGTGACCAGGTCTTCCGAGATGGCCTGCTCCACAAAGCCGCCGATCTGGTTGAGAGCCGAGCGGCGCACCACAAAGCTGGTGCCGGCGCACACCACCGCCCCCCAGGCGCTGCGCACCGGCTCGATCCAGCGGTAGAAGCTCTCCTCATCCGGCAGCAACCAGGCCTCCAGGCCAAGGTTGCGCATCACCGGATCGGCATTGAAACAGTGCTGGGGCGTCTGAACCAGCGCCACCTGGGGCTCCAGTAGCAGGCCGATGGTGCGCTCGAGAAAGTGCTGCTGGGGCACGAAATCGGCATCGAACACCGCCACCAGCTCCCCCTGGCCCAGGGCCAGGCCGGCATTGAGATTGCCGGCTTTGGCATGGAGCCGCTGGGGTCGGTGGTGGTAGCGGCAGCCGTAGGCCGCGGCCAGGGCGGCCACCTCCGGCCGGCCGACGTCATCCAGCACCCAGAGGGTGCGCTGCTGGTAATGGAGGCTGCTGCAGCCCAGCAGGCACCGCTCCAGCACCGGCAGCGGTTCGCCGCAGGTGGGGATCAGCACGTCCACCCAGGGGCGCCAGCTGCTGGCCTGCCAGCGGGCCTGGGCCCCATCGGCTTCGACGCGGCCATCGCTGAAGCGGCGCCAGGCCAGCAGTAGCGGCAGGAGGCCGCTGAGCAGCAGCCAGCCCTCCGCCAGCAGCAGCAGCACGCTCAGACTGGCCGCCAGGGGTGTCGTGAGGTTGAGACTGGCGCTCACCCGCCAGTGCAGGTAGCGCAGGCTGAACAGGCTCAGCAGCAGCAACAGGCTGCGGCGCATCCACAGGGGCCGGCTCGCCTCCGGGCGGCGGCTGAGCCACAGGGGCCAGAGCAGCGCCAGCCACGGGAGCAGCAGTTCCGCAGTCATCCCAGCCGCGCTGCGGCGGTTGACAGCAACGCCAGGGCGTTGGCTGGGGTGGGTGCGCGCATCAGGGCGTGGCGCAGCTGGGGGGCACCGGCGAAGCCATTGCAGGTCCAGCCCATGTGCTTGCGAGCAATCAGCAGGCCGTGGTCGCCTTTGGCCGCCACCAGGGCCTGCAGCTGCTCGGCCGCCAGGGCCAGCTTCGCGGCGGGGCCGGGCGTGGGCGGAATCGGTTGGCCGGCCAGGGCCGCATCGAGCTGGCCCACCAGCCAGGGGGCGCCCATGGTGCCGCGGCCCACCATCACCCCATCGGCGCCGGTGATCGCCAGGCAGCGCTGGGCGTTCTCCGGGGTGTGGATGTCGCCGTTGGCGATCACCGGAATCGTGAGCGCTTGCTTCACCGCGGCGATGGCGGCCCAGTCGGCGCTGCCCTTGAAGCCCTGCTCGCGGGTGCGGCCGTGCAGGGTGAGCAGCTGGGCGCCTGCAGCCTCCAGCCGGCGGCACCAGTCGATGGCTGACGCCTCGGGTGCCCCGCACCAGCCCAGGCGCGTCTTCACGGTCACGGGGATGCCCACGGCGGCTGCCACGGTGTCGACGATCCGGGCCGCCAGCTCGGGGTCGCGGATCAGGCCACTGCCGCCACCTTTGCTGGCGATCTTCTTCACCGGGCAGCCCATGTTGATGTCGATCAGAAAGGCGCCGGCGGCTTCGGCACGCTTGGCCGCCTCGGCGATCGCGGCGGGGCGGTGATCGAACAGCTGCACGCCGATCGGGCCGGCTTCGTCCCCGAGCTCCTCCACTTTCTGCAACCCAAAGCCCAGTTCCAAGCTGGTGGCATTCACCATCTCGGTGAACAACAGGGCATCGGGGGCCCAGCGCCGCACCAGGCCGCGGAAGATGCGATCGCTCACCCCCGCCAGCGGCGATTGCAGCACCCTGCAGCGCAGCTGGCGGCTGCTGCCATTGCCCGCCAACCGCAGCGGTTGGGGGAAGACGCTGATGGGTGAGGTTGGCGTGGCTGGCGGGGGCAAGGGCGGCAGTGATGGATGGGGGCCGATACCTGAGTTTCCTGCAGGCGGCGGCGCCGGTTGGCGGGGCTGGCTGGTTGGCGAGGCTGGTAGGCGGGGCTGGTGCGGGCAGGGGCGCCATGGCCGGGGCCGGGACCGCCAGTGGAGAGATCGGGGGATGCGTAGCTCGCTCGGCGCGATGATCCCTAGATGGGACCACTCCAGCCCCCCACCCCCGTGCCCGCCGCCCCCACCACTTTTTTCCAGCCCCTGAGCCGGGCGCTGCTGGAGGCGGTGTTGGCCGATCGGCTCAGCGATCGCTTCGTGTGTGAGCTGGTGTGGACAAGGCTGGGCTATCGCCCCGCTAATCCCGCAACTCCGGCTACTCCCGTAACTGGTTCGCCCGTTACTACGCCCGCGACTACCGATAGTTCGCCCGCTACTAGTTCGCCCGCCCCCGCGCCAGCGCTGCAGCCGGATCCCTCTGCCCCCAACCCAGCAGCGGTGTTGCCGGCCCGATCCGCCCCCTGGACCGCTGGTCCCGCCACGCCGCCCGATTGGGCCGAGGCCTTCCCGGTGGCCCCCGAGCTGATCGCCACCAGACCCGCCAGCGTGCGCCTCACACGTTCGATTGCCGCCGAGCACAAGCAACTTTTAAAACAGCAATTGGGTTTTGCCGGCTATCGCATCGGTGAGCTCTACCCCCGCCGCACCCGCCGGGCCACGGCCGTGAACTGGCTGCTGGCCCAGCTGGCCGAACGGGGCGAGCCGTTGCCGGAGCTGGGGCCCCTGCCGCCTTTGCTGGAGCCGCCGCTCGATCCGGTGCAGGGGCATCCTGGGGACCTGGCGGTGGGGTGAGGAGGGGAATCTGGTTGGCCGTTTCAGCTGCCAGCGCTCTTCTTGCTCCAGCAGCACCGTTCCCTAGGCTGCAAGCGGTGGATTAGCGCAGCAGCCGTGCCCCTGAGCAATGCCGAATTTGATGCCATCCTGACCGATTGCACGAAGCGGATCGATGGTGATATCGTTTGGCAACAGGATGAAGATCATTCCCCTAGCCTTGAGTTTAAAGTTGAGATTGCCACCGCTGGTGGTTGGCCTCTGTTCATGAAAGGTACCTTTAATCCGCTGGTTCCCGCTATTTCCTTTGCTTTGATCTCAAAGGCGGCTGGTCGCATTTACGCGCTGGATCTCGGAAAGGGGCATAGGAATCCTGACGGCGTCAGAGTTGGCGACCCCCATAAGCATCGATGGTCTGAGCAATTCAAAGACAAAGAAGCATATGAACCCAGCGATATTACTGCCGCTGCCGATGATCCTGTTCAGGTCTGGCAACAGTTTTGTCAAGAAGCTAAGATTGAACACCAAGGTCGAATGCATCCACCACCACCCGTCCAAGGAGACCTGTTTCTATGAGTACTTCGCTTGACGCCACTGCCGCAGAGCTGTGCGGCACGATCAGGGGCGGCCTGGGGCCGATGTTTGAGTGCTCTGAAAACGGTGCTTATGTACGGGTGCGCACTCCTTACCTGTACCCGGATGGTGATTTCATTGATCTTTTTTTAAAGACTGTCAATCAAACAACCACAACAGTTTCAGACTTGGGTGAAACCATTCGCTGGTTGAACTCCAACACGCTTTCAGCCAAGCGATCGCCAAAGCAGGCTGCCTTGATCAGCGACATCTCGCAGACCCATGGTGTTGAGTTTTTCAGGGGCATGCTGAAGGCCCGCTCCCGTGATTCAGCTGGATTGGCTGATGCAGTCACTCGAGTGGCTCAGGCGGCGTTGCGGGTTTCCGATCTTATTTTTACATCAAGATTGCGAGCAGTTGAGTCTGTTTCTGACGAAGTTGCAGATTTTCTTGAGGAGCTAAATTTGCCATTTGATCGCAACAAAAGATTGACCGGTCGCTCTGGTAAAAACTGGAAGATCGATTTTTTCGTGAGCGCCCCGCAAAAGAGTTCCTTAGTTTCGGTTCTTTCTTCCGGCAGCCGCTCTGCGGCTCAGCAGATCACCAAAAGCGTCGTCGCCTGTTGGTACGACCTTAGCCAATACGAGCTCTTGCCTGAGCCGATGTCGTTCATCTCCTTGATTGATGATTCTGTAGATGTATGGTCTGTTGAAGATTTTAATTTGGTGGAATCTATTTCTGATGTGGCACGCTGGTCTGCACCGGAAACCCTTAGTCAGCTGCTGAGGGCGTGACTGTATGGGCCGGAGCAGCGAAGGCTCATTCGCGGATAGGGTGTTTTTGTTGATCTAACTTTAATATCTATAGGTTTAGGCTCGTAAAGAAGGCTGGCCGGAAGTCAACATGTGATCTATCTGCGCGATGACTGGGGTGATTCTGTTGACCCCTCTAATACACTTGTTTATTCTTTTTTAGCGCCTCTTGGCCTGCTGCGTTTGGCTTCCATGTCCCTTACCTGCTCTGCAAGCCAGTCATCCCCATCTTTTCTGGAAAATTTATCGGCGGGTAAACCCACGGTTTTGCGAAGCTTGTGTGCCAAGGCAATCGCCTTGACGCCAAGGCCGGCGAACCTAAACGCAAGCTCTTCATCGTAATCTGAAATATCTAAGCCACCTACATCAAGCATGAAGTCAACATATCTAGGGCTTCCTGAAAAAGGCAAAACCATTGCGCCGCAGCTGGTTTCAGCTGCTCAGAGCTGGTAAACTGGCCGGGAAGCTGGCAGTTATTGAATGCTGCTAGTGCTGATAGCCACAAATGTACCGG
>JBIKWK010000132.1:0-9407 GCA_044356375.1 Prochlorococcaceae cyanobacterium
ATTCGCGATCTGACGGCCATCGCGGAACGGCAGGGCGCCAGTGCCCAGTTCGGAGCGGAGTTGCTGGCGTTGCAGCAACAGCTGTTTGGGCAGTGGCACCAGTGGAAGGAGGGCACGATCGACTGGCCAACCTTGCGGCGATGTTGCTGGCCGATCCGGCAGTCATTCGAGGCCACGCTGCAACGGATGGTGGAGCTGGGCTACCAACGAGGCGAGCAAACACCGTGGGCCAAAACTGTGCGAACCTGCCATAAGTTGCTGAAACAGAAGGAAGCGCTTTGGACCTTTCTTGAGATCCAGGGCATCGAACCCACCAACAACGCCGCCGAGAGAGCCCTGCGCCAGTCAGTGATTCAGCGCAAAATCAGTCATGGCGTCCAATCTCGCCAAGGTGCGATCTGCCGCAGCCGCTTGCTGACAGTCACGACCACCCTCAGACAACAGGGCCGGGATGTCTGGCAGTTCATGGAGCAGGCCTGGGTTGCCCATCATCGCGGCGGAGTAATGCCCTCGCTGCTGCCAGATCCCTGAACTGCTCAGCTCACGCCGCCACCAATTCCTTGCCCCCTCAGCGTTAAGCGATCAGGGGTGGATTGCTGCGGTGGGCGTCTCGCCCTCTGAACGGGTACAAGACCTTTTACCTCACCTTCGCGAACCGAGCCTAGAGGGATTTGGGCAATGCAGTAAGCCTGGACTTGCTCTCCCCAAGCCAGAAGATTCATTCCGATCGTCTCTCCCCCTACTGGATGAGACCTGGAGCCAAAAACGGATCAGTACGGAGTTGGGCTACAAACGAGGCGCACAAACACCATAAGCGGAAACGGTGCGCACCTGCCAGTTGTTGCTGACGTTGGCCGACGGCTTGTGGATCTTCCTGGAGATCGAAGCGCTCGAGCCGATCAACAACGCCGCCGATAGAACCCTGCGCCAGTAAGTGATTCAGCGTAAAATCAGTTTTGGCTCTCATTCTGCCAACGGCGTCATCTGCCTCAGCCGGCTGCTAACGGTCACGACCATTATCAAACAACTGGCCGTGACGTAGCCTTGACGTCTGGCAGTTCCTGGAGCAGGCCTGGATTGTCCATCATCGCGGTTGAGTGATGCCTTCCTTGTTCCCGCATCGCTGAGGACGTCAGCCCAAGTACTGGATGAATGGCCCCATTGTGAGGAGCAATCAGTGTTGGACCGATGGCCCGTGTTTCTTGCCCTGTGAACACGTACCATTATGGACGGAGTTCCATTACCCTGAGACATCATGGGAGCCTCTGAAAAACCGCCATTTCGTCGACCCAGCCAGCTGATAGCCATTGCGGCATCAGGGCTGCATTGGCTGTGGCTCGGGTTTTTCAGAGCTTCCCATGCATGCTTATTCAATCTACTTTTTTAACCCATGATTTTGTATTAATTTTCACAGATATGTCAGTTAGTTATATTTCCGAAACCACCTCTGGCAAGCCTCAGAATCTAGTCTATTTTGCTCTCGAAGCATGTTCAACCAGTCCAAAGCCAGTGATAACAGAAGTTCATTATGTAGCAGATTAAAGCATCCTCTACATCCCGCATGGCACTTTGAAAAATTTCTGCAACCTCACGCACAGACGAATGATGACACCACCGACCACGGATTGTTGCTTTCCTGTTTCTGACGACAGATGATTTTCTCCAATTTATTCCTTATTCCAAGACACCTAAGCACTAAGCGCATTTTAGCGATAATTATTCAAATCTTTTTGTTTGACACATTTGCAACCATTATTCACGTCTGTATTTTTGAATCATGCAACAAGAAATTTCTAGCAAAAAGTGGTCTAATTATCTAATAAAGCCATCAAAAATAATTGTATTGTTTCTTTTCCAAATAACTAGTCTTGCAACAACGGTAAACGGAGCCCGAATAATATTAGGCAACCTTGGAGATTTTTATATATTTTTTGGATTTGGAATCCAGCTTTTTCTCTTGTGGCTTTTCACCGCAGGGAAGAACGCTCTAAAGTCACGGGGAACACTATGGATCTTGGTCATTGTTTTTACATTACTTAGTACTTATACAAGCTTTTTTTCGCTTTATGAGGGGATTAGTGGTAAGTCATTAAATCAGAGAAGTTATGCAATACAAGCAAGTCTTAGTATTGACGATGCAATTGCTAGTGACGAAAAATACAATAGCGAACGCCAGAAATATAAATTATTGCAAAAGACAGTTGAAAATACACTAGACGAAATGAATCGCTACTGCAAGGGAATTTGTGAAAATTCTTCAACTCCGGAGAAGAGAAGGATTCTAAAAAAAATGGAAACACCAAATGAAGAATTAGCTAAACTCACTCGTATTGAAGAATTTGAAAAATTTCAAAAGCTTCGAGCAAGTGACTTTATTCAGACAAAAAAGACATTTACAGCTAAAGAAATAGAAGTTGAGAATAAAAAAATAATTAACTTATTTTTGGCTGATCTAAGCAATGATAACAGAAAGACTCTAGAGGCACAGAGAAGCCAATCTAGTAAGCAAAATTTCTTTCTTTTGCCGTTTGAAAAGCTTGTTGAACATGATATTAATGCAATTTTTGCATTAATTATTGCCTCAGTAATCGATGGAACTTCAATTTTAGTTGGAGTCAATCCCGATAAAATTAATCCCAAGCAATTTAAGTCCACCTCTGACTTCATTCGCCTCAACTCAGAAAAAATAGCCGATGAAGTAAAGATCTTTGTTCCAGATTTGCTTAAAAATATTGGGCATACTCTTTTTGGAATTCTTAGAGCTTGCACCGAGCCACTTAACGGTATATTGCTTGGCTTATTTGCAGGGTTTCAAAGATTAAAACACATCATCTTTCGATCTAATCAAGCAATTTTAATTGCAGGGAGCCGTCAAGACTTCTTGAATTATCTTTCGGAAAGTATCGAATCCTCTTACCCCAGCCTCAGCGGGTCTGCAGAATATAGTATTGATTATAAGCAACTTATGCTATTTTCGCAAGACAATAAGGAGTTTAAGCATGCCTATGATATATTAATCCGTAGATTTGAGCTTCTCAAGTGGGTTTCAAAATTTACCCCAGAGGATAATATAATTCAGAGAAGGGAAATGATCTATCGAATTAATGATTATAAGCGTTTTGAGAGATGGTATTTGTCTCAGCAAATGAAGAGGTTTAGCAAGAAAATGCATGACCTTTCGAGAGGGTATGAATTTAAAACTATCATTTATCTTCCTCATTTTTCTCGGAATCAACGTTAAAATAATCATGTGTGATGAATTTCAATTTCTAATGGAGAATAAATGAATGCATGCAGTAAATTTATGCTAAATTTACTCCAGTTTAAATCTAGCTGTATTGTTAGCCTCGTGCTGGCGACCGGAAAACTGCAGATATACCTTGCTCCGAGGTCTCTTTGAAATCAATTTAATATTTGCCAAACTCTTTATGAAGCTGTGTGAAATAGTTGGAAGTTGGTGTAATGCCTGATGGATTTAGTGGTCTATGCTTATGCCTACGCCTACGCCTTCTCCTGTCTTCTGCGCTGTTTACTGAGGGATCCATTTCCCTCCAATGGCACTCTCATTCGGAAACCCTTCTCTTGCTAAGGCTCTAGTTCGGATTCAGTAGCAGATTTTGTACGCAAATTGCCATATTTCACTTTGGCCTCTTTGGATGAGACCTGCTGGTCCCTTTGGTTGCTTAGTATTCCTAAATTCGCACTGTCACAAGATCCTGCACCGCTGTCCCGCCTATATAGGTGGCTACTTACACCTCATCATCTGCCGCCGTGCAACAAGCTCTAGTCAGATGTGGTGGCATGTCTCAGTCCGTGAAGGGGTACGGATTTCGAATGTCCCTCCCCAATGCCTCTCGTCCACTCCTAGTTGACTTTACCCCGTTGCATGAGTATGATTAGGCGATGTCATGAAAATCACAGAAGAGGTCTGCTTGGAATGAAAATACAAGAAAGAGAGTGCTCAAATCAGGGAGAAACCTTAGGAATGGGTTTTGATTCACTTAGAAATATTCATCTCCCTAACAGTGCAATAGAGATCAGTGGGGAAACCGAAAAAGAAATCTTTCTTGCTCAACAAAGCCCGGTTGAAGAAAAATACAGGTTTGAACATATTAAAAATGAATCAGAACTTTCAAGTTCATTTAGTATTTCTGCCAAAATCGGAGCTGAGATTGGAGGGGTTGCATCCGGATTGGGAATACCCTCCATCTTGTCTGCTAGTGCTAAAGCTGACTTTTTTAGCGGCGTACAAATTAAACAAGAAAGTTTGTATATTCTTTTGGATTATCAATTGAAGAATGATACTTATAGGATTTTAAATCCGAGGTTATCCAATGAGGCGGAAATATTGCTCAAAGATCAGTCCGGTCCGGATAAGTTTAGGAAAAAATATGGAGATGAGTTTATTATAGGTTTTAAGACAGGAGTTGACTATACAGCAATTATCGAGGTAATGAATCTTGACAGTAATAATAGAGAAAAATCATATTTGGAGATCCTGGCAGAAATATCTAATGTATTGTCCGATCTATTGTCATTGCCCCTGAAAGATATTGGCGGTACCATTGACAGTAATCGCTCAGAGATACTTAAAAAATACGCTAGTAAAGCCTTATGTCTAAAGCGCCCTCCAAATATCAGTGATAGTGGTATTAGTTTGACGTTAGACAAGCTAATACCAGATTTCGCAAATTTCAAGAAAGAAGTTGTAAATTCAAGGGAAAAGCAGCACCTTAAGTATACTGCACTGTTTGCCGACTATGATCAGTTACTTGCTGTTCAGCATGATATTCTGTCACCTGGTCTTAAACGACTAAAGCTTAAGCTCAATCGGCTGCGAAGCATCAAATTACAGAAACAAACACTAATGCTATCGTTTCAAAATCAGTTAAGATTTCAAGGCCAGAATTTCGCGCTTCAGGACACAGTGTCTAAGCTTGGAAAGTTATCTGAAGACATTTATGAATTGGAAGATTATATCGGTGAATGCCTTTATTTGCCTGAGTCAATGTCCAAGGAAAGATATGAATACTTTTTGAATCCAAAATTTCAGTATCGATTTTTGCAATAAAATATTATTTTTTGCGCAAAATTAATGCTTGATTTGCTACTTGGTAATCTATGTGTCATCACGGTTAACATTGGCGCAGATCCCGTTCTGAATTGCTGGTGAGCACCATCAGCGGACGCAGTTCAGGCTTGGCCTGCAGCCGCAGATTCCCCAGTTCCGGGATGCGGAAGTAGAGATCCTCCAGCTCATTGAGCACATCGTTGGGGAAGTCGCGCGGCGCTTTATCCACCTCATCGAGCAGCACCACCGAGCGCCGCGGCGCACCGCTGTGGGCCAGGCCGGCGATGGCGGCGGGTAGATCCGCAGGGGCATGGCTGTTGATGATCGCCTGGCCCAAGGCCTGGATCGTCAGGTAATTGGTCGGAAGGGCGTCCTTGGCGAGGATGCCGGATTGGATGTCCTGATAGCGCTGCAGGGCGTCGTATTGATAGAAGAGACTGCGGGCGGTGCTGGTGGATTTCACCTCAAACACCAGCGGATCGCCGAGGCCGAATTCCCAGGCCAGGGCATAAGCAAAGCGCGATTTGCCGGTGCCGGGTTCACCGGTGAGCAGCAGCGGCTGGCCGAGCAGCAGGGCCACATTGCAGGCATCCCGCAGGCCGTCGTCCACCAGGTAGCGATCCGGCTGGCGCAGCTTGGCGTAGAGCGGCGGCGGTAGCTGGACACCCAGCTCGGGATTTTGGCGGCCATCGCCGCGAAACAGCTCAAAAGGACTGCTCATGGCGTCACCACCGCCTGTTGCAGCTGATCGCGGAGGAAGGTGCCCAGCTGCTCCATCGGGATTTGTCTCAGGCCCCGGTCCGCTTCTCGACTGTAATAGTCGCGCACTTGATCCCGCAGTTGCTGCAAGCCCTGATCGCGCAGAAACTCCCGCACCGGCTGGCTGCGCACCCAGGTTTCGGCATCGCTGCGCTGCACGCTCCCCAGCTCGGGCAGCACCAACAGCCCGCTTGCCCCGGCCGGCCCACCGTTAATGGCCTTGAGGTGGTTGCGAATCCGCTGGTTCTGCCGCTGGAGCTGGAGACAGCTGGCCCGAAAACGCCAGTAGCTCGGCCGCAGCCAGCGCAGGGCCTTCTTGCTTGCTGGATATGTAGGCGGTTTGTTGTAAGTGATCATGATCCAGTGGATCAGGCGCTGGCTGGCCACAACCTCTTGCTGCTGCCAAAAGCGGCAAACCTGCTGAACCAGCTGGGCTCCCTGGCGCCCCCAGTTATGGCTGTAGAGCGAACTCCACAGCACCACCGGCCCCGATGCATCGCCCAGCAGCGCCTGCAACCGCTGTTTGGCGCGGCTGTCCCTGAGCAGGTGGTAGCAGATCTTGTCGAGGAACTGCTCGGCAAACGCTTCTCCTGGCAACAGATCGCTCGGCCAGGGCAGCGGGAAATCCCGGATGGCCAGCGGCTGGTGGAACAGAGCGGCGGCGCTGTGCTGAAAAAAGCGATCCCGGAACAGCTCCACCCGTTGACCATCCTCGCCATGGAGGATAACCACCAGCGGCTGGGCCCGCTCACCCTCAATCAGCAGCCGCAGCGCCTTTTCCATCGCCTGCTCCTGCTGATGCCGATCCGGCAGGTAGGGGAGCAGCTCCGGAACAGGGCGGGCGTTTATGGGGGTGCGGCCGTCTCTGGAGCCGGTGAGGTTGCTGCCACCGAAGTTGCTCTCGTTTTGGCGCTCCTCCAGCTTGCGCAGGGAGCGCTCCACCAGGTTGGCGAGATGGTCTGGATTGCGGAAGCGCTGCACTGTGACACCGCAGTCGCTGACGCGTTGCAGGAAGGCGTCCTGCCGCTGGCCGTACTGCCGATCCACCAGGGCCTCCGCTGGCATCGCCAGCTCCCGCGAGCCTCTGTCGAGCAGAAACACCAGCCGCGGCATGCCCAATTCGCTGGCGATCTTGAATTCCAGCTCGGTGTAGGAAAGCTCCGGTTGATCCCGCACCGGTGAGCCGTAGCGCAGACCGTAAATGCCCACATACAAGTCGCAGTGGTTCAAATGCTCCTCGCACACCCTGGCGGGCTGTGAATCTTCCGCAGCAAAATCAGCCATATCCGCAATTCCATGACCCGCAGCGCTCACCGCCCGCTCCACCCGGTCCATATAGGACTTGCCGAGTTCTGGATATTGCCTCAGCTCAGAGGTGTGGGATAGAAACACCCGCCAAGGCCCACCCCTGGAGGGCCGCCTGGCCTGGCTGTCACTGGCGTAGGACCGGTCGCTGCTGATGGGGTGGAGAGCCTGAGGGCGGAATGCTGGCCCCAATGGTAAGGCAAAACTGATGGAATCGTTACCGTTCGGAGATATTCCTGTGGGTTGTGGCCCTATGGGCGTGATGGCGATCTTGAAACTTGATCGGCGGCCAACTTGGCTACCCTCAATTTGAGCTGATCAGAAAGCAGTAGAAACCAATACATCCTAAGATAAGCCAAGACAAGCTAATATAATCCAATCTAATCCAATAAATTCTGGGTCAATTCGGGCCAATTCAAGCTAAGCCGGTCTAAGTTAAGTCAGCCTAGTCTATGGCAGGTAAAGCTAAGTTAATCCAAGCAAGACTAAGCCAGCAAAGTCTAAGTCAAGTCAAGGAAACCCTGGAAAGCCACTACCACGTCCAAGGGAAGTCATGGCGCCGCAAGGGTTTTCAGGAGATAGAAGCGCAAAAATCGTGTTTTTTCAGGGCTTCTATAAATCAAGCTAAATCAAGTTTATCTTTTAAAGGGGCTCTGATCAACCGCCATCTCGTCGCCCCAGCTAGCTGAGACCCATTGCGGCATCATGGCTGCATGGGCCATGACTCGAGTTTTTCAGAGCTGCCTTAACTCTCAATTTGCGCTGAATATGGCTTGTTGGCGGATCTGATTTTTGTTAATTCAGGAAGATCAATTGAATGATGCAACAATCTGATGCCCTGCTCTGATGCATCGCTCTGGTCCGCCCTGGCCGCTTTTAGCCAGGCCGCGTTTAACGGTTGCCTCCCCAGGGAACCGCGGCGCTAACTGGCGGCTGGAGACAGAGCTAACACCGGCGCGTCAGCGAGGCGGCCAAGCATTGCGGCGCTTTTACCGCTTCGACGGGCCAAAGCGGGGGACCCTTGACGGCTCCCGCAACAAACCGTTACAGTTCGTGAAACTTCTCCTTGGATCGATGACTACCTCCGCTTCTCGCTTCGGTTTCGTTGCCTTCGCCGAAACCTGGAATGGCCGCCTCGCCATGCTCGGCTTTGTGATCGGCCTCGGCACTGAGCTGCTCACCGGCCAGGGCATCCTTTCCCAAATCGGTCTGGGTTGAACGCTATGGAATCCAACTACACCGTAGCTATTGCAGCCGTTTTAGGCCTGGTTTTTGTACTTGGCGGCATGGTCGTCTACGTGCTGAGTCGCCCCACCGACCTCGCCCCCAGGTCGCGCTGAGTCCCGATTTCCCCATTTTCGGCTTCATCTCCTCCACCCACCGATCTGAGCCATGTCCAACACTCCAGCCAACGAAAAGTGGTTTCAAAACCGCGCCCAGCAGCAGATCCATCTCGATCAGTTCAAAGCAGCTGAACTCTTCAATGGCCGTGCGGCCATGCTCGGCATCGTGATCGGCATGCTCACCGAGGCGATCACCGGTGCTGGCATCGTCCACCAAATCGGCCTCGGCGCTCTGGTTGACGGCTATGCCGCCTGCCGCACAGAGTTTCTGCCCTTTTGCTTCTAGCCGTTCGGCGGTGATTAGCCGCGCTTATCGCTGTCATCAGCACTGCTGGTACACCAGCTGGGCGGTTTCCTCACCAATGCCGCAATCTTCCGTTACTATTCATTTATCGGCTTCCCGCCTTGGCGAGATCCGGCCATCCATACCCGTCTCCCTGGAGACGATCACCCCCCGTTCTCATGACCACTACTCTCCAGCAGCGCTCCGGCGCTAACAGCTGGCAGCAGTTTTGCGAGTGGATCACCTCCACCAACAACCGCCTCTATGTGGGCTGGTTCGGTGTGCTGATGATCCCCTGCCTTCTGGCTGCCACCATCTGCTTCATCGTGGCTTTCATCGCCGCGCCCCCCGTCGACATCGACGGCATCCGTGAGCCCGTAGCCGGCTCCCTGATGTACGGCAACAACATCATCTCCGGTGCTGTTGTGCCCTCCAGCAACGCTATCGGCCTGCACTTCTACCCCATCTGGGAAGCCGCCAGCCTCGACGAGTGGCTGTACAACGGCGGTCCTTTCCAATTGGTGGTTTTCCACTTCCTGATCGGCATCTACGCCTATATGGGTCGTGAGTGGGAACTCTCCTACCGCCTGGGCATGCGCCCCTGGATCTGCGTCGCCTACAGCGCTCCTGTTGCCGCTGCCAGCGC
>JBIKWK010000030.1:0-31638 GCA_044356375.1 Prochlorococcaceae cyanobacterium
CTATGACCTGCAGGCGGGGCCCACGGCAGATCGAGCCGTGATGCGCGCAGCCCTCGCCGAGGCGATGGAGGTGGTCGGCCATACCTGCTACCTACCTCAGGCGGTGTGTCGCCATAGGTTGGGCGGATTATCGAGCGGTCGGATCGGTTGGAATCAGCTGCCTGCGCTGCTCTTGTCTCGAGGCCTGCGTAGGCGCGAAAAATGGGGAGTTTTTATCAAGAGCATGATGGATATCCTCCCTTGGGTTTTGCCCAAACAACTTTTGCAACGGGCGAGGGCCTGGTGGATAGCCCGCATATGCTGACATTACTTGGCTCTTGGTTTAACTTGGCTTGGCTTGTACATTAACTTTGCCGCTCTAGATTTCTTGCTCAACCATAACCATGCGAACAAAAAGACGGAGATTGTTGTGCGTTTGTCTCGCATGTCGTCTTTGCCCTCCAGCATCTGCCTGTTGATGCCTAGGCAAAGCTATGGGATGGCTTTATTCGGAGCGCAAGGGATTGGTGGCCGACATCGCGCCGAGTCAGATCGTGGATCAATAACGATCATCGATATACTAGTTCTTGCTTTTGATTGTCGCCGAGCAGGGGCCGGAACTTACGATCTGAATAAATCAATAAACCCGTACCTGTGGCTTGATGCTCTTGTTGTTTAGTGTAATTTGAAACCGAGCATCGGTAATGTAGACTGGATCCATGGGGACCTCTTCCGCGGATGCAGCGCCTACCTCTGCCTCGAGGGACGATTCGACAAGTTCGCTAGTAAGCATTATTTGCGCCTATCGAGATGCCAGTCATTTTATACCTGGACTCATTCTCAACGTACAGTCTCAGGTCTATACTGACTGGGAGCTGTTACTTGTGGATGACTGCTCTAGAGACGACGGTCCTAAATTTGCCAAAGAAGCGTCACTTATAGATCAACGTCTACGGCCTATTACTGCTGGCCCAAGGCCGGCAGGTTTGCCGGATGGGCCATGGTGGCCGCGCAACCAGGGATTGTTACACGCCTACGGAAGTTGGATTGCATTCTTAGATGCGGATGATCTTTGGCATCCTCTTAAGCTTCAATTGCAAATGACGTGGCATTGTAAAGAAAAAATTGATTTAAGCATGAGTGGCTTTGGTCGTTTTAGAGATGCCGATCAAAGGATTATTGCCTGGCGCTGTCCACCCGCTCGAGTTACATACAAGCAGCTCTTGGCCGGGAATCTCGTGCCTATGTTAACGGTGGTTGTTCGACGGCGACTCTTGCGCGATGGCTTTCGTCCCGTCAATCATGAAGACTATCTTCTTTGGCTAGATTTATTTCGAGACCATCCCGAGATAAGAATATTTGTATTGCCCCAACTGCTTGCATTTTACCGTCTACATCAATCAAATCTTTCCAGGCGTCAATTGGTGGCTTTGGTATGGGTTTATAATGTATATAAGGCTCATCAACTGTCCACCCCCAAAAGTCTAATGGGTGTTTTGTTATGGCTTCACTATCATGCAAGGCTGGCTTTGGCGAGGCTCATAAGGCCAACTCGAATTCGGCTCGACGAGGCCATACTGTGTCAGAAGCCGCGCAATTGTCCCTTTCCAGCTTGGTGGCAGTTTAAGGGCATTTAGAAACTAGCCTCCCTGCCAGCCATGGCTTTTCCCTTGCCATTTTCACCATGATAGATAAATCGGTATTTTGAAATGAGTCCATGTCACCGATTAGATTTTTATGCTAGATAAGCGCTATTTTACTTCCCCCCTAAACAAGTGCTGGAAAACCCGAGCCTAGGCCAATGGCGCCCAAACCGCAAAGTTTCTCCGCTGGCATGATCGAACAAATCGTGATTACCCTGAGTCTCCTCAGGCCATTACCAATCTTATTGCCCCTCTGCGAGGACTCCTAGACTGATCGATAACTTGTCTGATCTTGTCCGCCAATTATGTTTGCTTGCGATTTGCAAGACTTTCACATTGATGTGGCTTTTAGATTTAATATACTGTCTCATTGTTAGATTGCGATAGGTGTTCTTGGCTGGCCTGCCGATGGAGCGACTAAGCTCCACAATGCTTTGTGGCTGTGGCATCGGGGCAGTTGCCTGCTCACGCTGTGTGCGCCTTAACCCTTGCGGCCCATGGTATTATTTAGTATACGACAACAGGCTTGCCCGCCGATGACCGCATTGAAGATTAAAGGCTTAAGGATTAAAGGCCTAAGGATTAAAGGCCTAAGGATTAAAGGCTTAAAGATCCCGCCTGACGACAAAAGCTTAGGATATTTTATCGTCAATTTAAATTCTATCCATACTAGCTTTAACTTGTTGGCGATAATTGAATTTGCTTTGGTGTGATGAACGAATTATACCATTCGGCTAGGTTGGCGATTGACCAGGGAAGAGCTTTAGACGCGGAAAAGCTTCTGCAGCAATTTTTGTCTCTTCAGCCCGAGCACGGTGCGGCCCACCATCTACTTGGCAAGCTCTTGGCCGATCGAAAGGAACTAGATAGGGCCCTTGAACATCAGATTAAGAGTTGTCAACTGCATTCTAAATTGGGTTGGAATTGGTTTGCCGCAGCAGAATTGCTACAAGCTAATGGTCGCTTACAGGCTGCTTTAGACTGTTTTAATATGGCAATCCAGGCTTTGCCTCAAGAGGAATGGTTGGGAGAATACGCTAAGCGTGTGGAGTTACGCCTTTGCCTAGGGGGCGAATCTCTTCGGAAAGGCTTCGGAGCTGCCAGTTATAAATACTGGATCGCCCATCATGAGCCGAATTTACTGGCGCAGAGTCCCACACCACCTCGCCATCGTTGGTTGTTGATGAAATCCGGATCTCCCCCGAAAATCATAACCAAAGATGCCGATAATACTGAAAATCAGCTTGAACATTTACTTGCCCATCCAAGCGATAGCTGGCTTTTGCTGATTGGTGCCAATACCGGCCTTAGATTGGGCGCTTTGCGGGCTATAGAGGAATGGATGGATGGATTGGGCCCCTTAGATCTTCCTCAAATGATTTACGCAGATGAGGATCAACTAGATGCCACTGGTCAACGATGTCGACCTTGGTTTAAGCCGGGATGGTGCCCAGAAAGTTTTTTGAGTACTCCCTGGCTCGAAAATCTCAGTATCTGGCAATTTTCCTGGCTTCAGAGTAAGGGGTTGTCTCTCCCGCCAGAAGACCCTATTGGTCGCTGGCGCTGGATTTTGGCTGCAGTGGCTCTTCAGCCTGAGGTGGGCCATGTGGCTCGCTTTCTCAGTCACACCAAGATCAAGTCGCCAGATACCGATTTCGATCAACTGAGGGCAGTAGAGCTATTGCGCCATCTTCAGGGTCAAGATGAGTCGATTATTTCAGTGCAGCCTTGCCCTGATCATGGATTCCATCTGAGCTGGGCAATTCCCCGTGCATCGCGCTGCACTGCCATCATTCCCACTCGTGACCGCGCAGACCTATTGGAGCCTTGCCTCAATAGCCTTGAGTCTACGCCGGAGCTGGAGCAAATAGTGGTAGTTGATAACGACTCCCAGCAGCCAGAGACTGCAGCACTTTTGCTTGACTGGCGACAACGGCTTGGAGATCGATTAATCGTACTGCGAGATCAGCGGCCCTTCAATTGGAGCAGACTAAATAATGCAGCCGCAAAGCTGAACCGCAGTGAATTACTTCTGTTTATCAATAATGATGTGGAAGCTACTACCCCGGGCTGGTTTGATGCCATGGCTGCCCAGAGTTTGCGCTCAGCCATTGGCTGTGTGGGTGCTGTACTAGTCTATCCCGATGGCACCCTGCAACATGCCGGCATGGTATTGGGCATGTATGGCAGCGCTGGCCATGCCTATAGACATCTATCGCCCGAGCATGGCGTTCATCGCGGTCGTAGCCGCTATCTAACTAATTGGGGGGCGGTGACCGGTGCCTGCATGATGGTGAGACGTGAGCTTTTTGAATTGGTGGGCGGTTTCGATGAGAAGTTTCCCGTGGAATTCAACGATGTTGATTTTTGTCTACGCTTGAGTGATAAGGGCTTTCGTCATGTGGTCGTTCCGGAGGCAGTTCTTTTGCATAGGGAGAGTGAGAGTCGCAATGCGACCGAAAGCACCACTGCCGTTCCCGCCTTGGAGATGATGAAAGTGCGCTGGCCCATGTCGCGTCTGACCACTGCCTTGCCTTGGTGGCCAGAGAATTGCTCGCTAAAATGGCCAGACGGAAGGCCTCGGGACTTCGATAATTATTGCGATGAGGAACATTAAGAGCTGACAGCAGCCATTCTTTTCTTTCGCATCGGCCATTTTTGTCTGTGAGATTGGCCACTGCATAAAATGAATTTGATGCCCGAGGAAACAGCTAGGCCGATCCGGGAGACCCTGCCCCTGCAACTGCCTAGTCTTGACGAATCTCTAAGCAAGAAGCAAGCCTGAATTATGCATAATACTTTAGTTATCATACTATTCTTGTGGTTTGCCTGGCTTCCATGCCTCAACTATGTGTGAATATCTGGGGTCATCTCAGTGGCAGCTTTGGCCTTGGGGAAGGTGCCCGCGCCACCGCCCGTGCCCTAGCGGCTGCCGGTGTAAGAGTGCAATGCCGTGACCTGCCCCTGGCCACCCATGCCAATGACACCGCCATTGATAGATCAGTCTCGGTCGGCATTGAGGTTGATGACTTTCAGCCAGCCGCAATCGATCTTATTCATACTAATCCAAATATTTTGAATCAGACCGTTGGTTTAAATGCCAACATCGACCTGAGTTCTCCCCTTCGCATTGGTTATTGGGCTTGGGAACTTGAGGCTTTTCCCCATGGCTGGGAGCATGGCTTTGTGGGGCTTGATCAACTCTGGTGTCCATCCAGTTTCACGGCCGGCAGTCTGGGATTGCGCAGTCCTGTGCCAGTTACCGCCCTTCCCCATTTGCCAGATTGGCAGCGAGCCGACCGTATAAGAGCTAGACGCAGTCAAGCCACTTGCCCTGGATCAGGATTCACCTGTCTATTCGCCTTCGACCTTTGGAGCACTGTTGGACGCAAAAATCCCCATGGTGTGATAGAAGCATTTCAGCGAGCTTTCCCGCTGCAAACAACTAGAGACACTTCGTCCTTGGACGCCCGCATATTACTAAAGTTGGCCAGTGGCAAGTATTTTCCCGAGGCAACTGAAAATCTGCGTAGACATTGTGCGGCGGATCAGCGCATTAGTTTGATTACCGATCATCTCAGGGCGGATGCTGTAGACGATCTTTACGCCAGGGCTGACGTGCTGATTAGCTTGCACAGGGCTGAGGGATTTGGCCTGGGTCTAGCGGAAGCAATGGCCGCAGAAATACCTGTTATCGCAACGGGTTATTCAGGTAACCTTGACTTTATGCCACCGGGAAGTGCCGAATTGGTTCCATTTAAACTAGTGCCTATTGCCCAGACGGAAGGAGATTACCGGGCTGGTAATTTATGGGCCGAGCCTGATATCGACGCTGCCGCCGTAGCCTTGCGCCGCTTAGCTACCGATTCAGCATACCGCCAGCGCCTGGCGCTAGCTGGTCGTCAGGCCGTCGAAGAGCGGCTCAGTGCCGAGCGATTGGCTGGCATTGTCAGGCAGCGGCTTGGCTGCCTGCTACTGCGTGCCGGGCGCGCCGAGACCCTTGCCGCCCTGCCCACCGACCATCATTTACGGCAACTGGAGCAATTTTATTAGACGGCATCTGAGAGATTCTTCTGCTAGCTTTGCCAAGGCCAAACTAGTTTCAATGTCTAGATTTGCTGCAGCATCTCTGATTGCCATGCTACGTATTTTGGGGTTATCGCAGCCTTTGCTTATCAGCCAGTTAGTCAATTCAGGGCCAGCGCTCAGCAGGGCAGCATCGCAAGCGCCAATCTGCCAGGGTTCTGGCTGCGCCCATTGGCAAAACTCTGTTTGTTGGTGCCAGCGCTCTAATCGTTCAATCGCCCTTGCGGAATTGAGTTGATCAAGCACCTGCAATAGATTGCGCGGGGTTAATGGGCTAGTGCTTCCCATGTTAAGTGCCTGCTCATAGGCCTCTACAGCTTCCGATAGCCGGTGCTGGCCGCGTAGGGCATCTCCAAGTTTGTGAGGTGTCCAGAAGTTATTGCCACCTTGATGCAAGACTAATAATAGTATTGACTCTGCTTCGCTATAGCGTCCCTGCATCAAAAGAGTGTGGCTCAAGGGATCCAGCAGCTCTGGATGAGCTGGAGCTAATTCTAGTAACCGTCGTAATGCGCCCTCGGCCACTAGCCATTGCTCTGCTTGCAATGCCTCTCTGGTGAAATCCCACCAACCCTGTACATTCATAAATCAATCACTTGTTTGAGTAAGCTGATTTGTTTGGCCGTACAACTCTCCTGAGTGTATGCGTTGAGGATGGTCCGCCGTGCCGACTGGCGCAGGGGATCCTGTCCCACTGGATCACCTAGAGCTGCTAGCAGTGTTTTGGCGAGCTTTTTATAATCAAAAAATGGAACAAGCCAGCCATTTTCCCCATGGCTAATCACTTCTTCTACGGGCGCTGTCGCCGAGCCCACAATTACTGCGCCGCAGGCCATGGCTTCGAGCATGCTCCAGCTTAGAACATATGGAGCAGTGAAATAAACATGAGCTGCAGTTACCTGGAATAGTTTTACCAATTCAAGATGGGGAAGATGGCCGGTAAAATGTAGCCTTGTCAAGTCTATATCCCCACTTAGTGATTGCAGAAGGTGCTGTCGCCAGCTGCCGCCAGTCGGCGGCGGCGGGCCATAGCTGGGACCGTCCTGTCCAACAATTATCACATGTACATCGGGGCGGTGGCGTTGAATCTCCGGCAATGCTTTCAGGAAGGTGGTGAGGCCTCTTATGGGTTCCAGGCTGCGACTGCCAAAGCTGATCAACGCATCGCCGCGTCGAAATTGGTGACCATTGGCAAGGGCAAATGTGGCGAGTGGATCTGGTCGACACTTTTGCACATCCACCCCTTCATGAATAACGGTAATGCGATTATGAAGCCATTCTGGGAATGTGCTGCGTTGAAAAGTTGTAGCCGTTAAGCCTATAGCCATGCGTCGAATTGCCTGAAGTTCAGTCCACTGGCGCAAGTCTAGATTTGCGCCTAAGTCTTGGGAGCAAAGCTGGGCAAGCTCTGGATCAAAGCCAGCGAGATCTAAACCCTGTAAATCAATCTCTAATAGGGCAATTAGGGGAACATCTGGGAACACATCGTTGATAAATAGCACCTCTCCCCAGGAGGGATGAGCCATTACCACCTCTGGCTGCCATCCTTCGCTAGCGAGTTGCTGGAGTTGCTGCTTAACGCGACGACCTTGGCCTAATTGTGCAATAATTCGCTTTTCTGGTAATACTTGTCGTTGATCTTGATCGGGTTGGCCTCCACAGCTGCGGTAGGCCACCCCAGTCGCCGCCCAGGGGGTGACTCTTGCCCCCAGGCCTATCACCTCGTGACCTTGGGCTAGTAGAGCTGGCGCCAGCTGCCGGAATTGACCGGGAAAGTTTTGATGAATTAATAGAACTCGCAATCACTTCATCTCCTTGTTGTGGTAATTTGGCATGGTTTCCCGTCTTTTGGGTGTTCGCTAATCTGCTGGATGCACCGCTTTTGGCAAAACAGTTTTTCGGGACTGGGTGCAGACGCTGGCAGCATTTGCCAGAGAACTAATCATTGGATTGAAGTTTTGCCATGGCTAATTCGCTGGGTCATGCCGGAGGAAGTTTTCCAGGTATAGATAGCCAGGGTTTGTAAATTATTGATGAGCTTTAATGCTACTTGTGCTCTTGCAGGAGTTGTCGGTAGATTATCGCAGCTTCCTTGTACTCTCCGCGACGCTCTAGCAATGACGCCAGGGGTCTTAGGTTGGTGTCGCTTGGTGCTTTCTCGCCTAGCCAGGTTAGCAATTCAATGGCGGATGTATCCTCCCCCATCTGCTCTAGGGTGGTGGCAGCCGTTAACAATCTTTCATTTCGGATGTATCCATTTCTCAGACGATGGATTCGCAGCACCAGCAGTGCTTCATCCATCTTTCTGCCAGCCGCTTGGTGGGCAAGGGCTAAATTCGCCAGAGCAGGTAGAGCTTCTTGACTTTCTGGATCGACGATCTGCAATGCCCTGTTCAGGAAGGTGATGGCTTCTTCGTGTTGGCCTCCCGGTAGTAGTAGTCCGCCCAGATTTACCAGGCTGCTGTAATGCATAGGATCGATGGCCAGGGCTTCTCGAAAGTGCT
Source organism: Prochlorococcaceae cyanobacterium (assembly GCA_044356375.1). Classification (GTDB taxonomy): domain Bacteria; phylum Cyanobacteriota; class Cyanobacteriia; order PCC-6307; family Cyanobiaceae; genus UBA5018. The sequence goes on from JBIKWK010000030.1 coordinate 8,213, forward strand.
CTTTCGCCATGCTGGTATCTTGCAAATGCAGTGCTGTAAGCCCCTGCAGCCGATGCAGCTCAGGGTGCCGAAATCCAGCCTGTGCGATTGTCTTTAATTCATCACTTATCTCACGGGCGGTATCGCCAGATAGCCTGGTCGCCATCTCGGCAATCTGCTGCAGGTAGCTCTCTGTACTTACGGTTGATTCTGTGGCCTGCTTTTCTGGCTTGGACGCCTCGGCTTCGGCTAAAGCAGTTGAACTTTCATGGTTGAGATCTAGGATTGAACTGCCAACATCGGGTTCGCTTTCTGGCTGAGTTGCATCAGTTGTGTCGCCTTGCTTCAGTTCACTTTCTGGTTGAGGTGTGTAAATTGAAGGATGGGCATCATCCATGGGATCATTCCGCGACATTCCTGGGATCTCGCCTGGCACACTACTTCGCAGCATTGTGTATGCCTGGCGATAAAATGCTGCCGCTAGATCAGGCGCGCCTCTTTGATTGAGTTCTTCTGCATAGCTGAAATAGCGATTGGCTAGTTTCGCTTGGCGGCCAGGGTCCACCGGGGGGAGTATCAACTCCTTGGCTTCGATATCTGGACGATCCAGGGTGGAAATTTTTTCGCTTTGCCATGGCCCGCCGTTTGCCAGCCAACGAATACATCTCTGCAGGAGATTTGCGCGGGGCTGTGGCCAAGCCCCGTCGAGGCTGGAACTGTCTACCGGCATGTCCGCAGTACGCAGGGGAGACGACAATGGGGCGGTGGGACCAGTTGTTCAGCCACCTCGCTTCATGTTGCCATATGTGTCTGTGGTGGTTCCGTTCAGGAATGCCACTGCCTGGCTGGGGGAGTGCCTGGCTTCCCTGCGCTGCCAGCAGGGAGTGAATTTAGAGCTGGTGGCAGTGGACGATGGCTCCACGGATCGCTCCAGTGACCTGGTGATCAGCCTCTCCCGGGGGGCACCCTGGCAGCTGCGCTTGCTCCAATCCGGCGGCGGTGGTGTGTCCGCGGCTCGCAATCTTGGCTGGCGCGCGGCGGCGGCGGAGTTGGTGGCTTTTCTCGACGCCGATGACCTGGCCTATCCAGGCCGTTTGGCAGCGCAGGCGGCCCTGTTCACCGATGCTCCTCAGCTAGAGCACTGCCTCTGTGGATGGCAGCGCCTCAGTGCTTCTGGGCAGCCCTTGGTAGAAGTATGCCCCTGGCTACAAGGGGCTGGGTTCAGCCATGAATTGGCCCTCACCCACAAGGCCGTATTGCCCAGTGCCTGGATGTTGAGAAGGTCGGTATTGGATCGCCTCGGTGGTTTTGATCCAACCCTCCACCAGGCAGAAGACGTGGATCTGCTGCTCCGCCTTGCCGCATCCGGCAGCGCCGGCGCCTGGCTGGAGCAGGTGGCTTGCGGCTACCGCGTTCATCCCTCTGGGGCCAGTCGCCAATTGAGGGTTCAAGCCAGGGGGCTGCTGTTTGTGATCGAGCGACATCTGGCCCGCAGCCACGATCCCGCCATCCCAGCAGCTCTGGCAGCCCAGGTGCGCTACACCACGCGAGCCTGGCTGGGCTGGCAGGCTTGGGCTGGGGGCGACCCCGATCGTGCCCAGGAGCTGTGGACTACGGCATTGGGGCTTTCGCCCTTACCCCCGGCGCTTACCTGGGTGCATCTGCTGGAGAATGTGGAGCGCAGCGGCCTGGGGGAGGGTCGCCGCGAGGAGGCGAGTCGGCTGTTGGCAGACCCCCTCTGGGCTCGGCTGGAGGCCCTCTGGTGTCGGCGGATGCTCAGCTCCAGGCCCCTCCCTTACCGAGATGGCACCCAGCCGCACAGTGCTTGGCGGGAGGTGTTGGCAGCTGCCTCGAACCAGGCGCTGCTGCGTTGGCGTAGCAGCCTGATCGAACAGCTGGGGCCCGACCCGAGCCAAAGTCCCTGGTGGCCGCAGCGGCTACGGCGGGGCCTGGCTCCGGACGATGCCTTGAGGACCCTGCGTCTGCGGGTGTTGAGCTGGATTGAGCAGTTGCTGTGCTGGCAGCCGGACGATCCACTGCAGGGAAGTGAATCCCTGCGCCGGGAGCTAGCCGCGGTGTTGCTCGCCTGGGCCGTATTGGTATGGCCTGAAGCCCGACGGGCCGCCTATGCAAGATTGGAAGAAAGTGCGGCGATCTGGCCTAATCGACAGACGCTGCTGGCCTTGAGCCGATTGCAGCGATCCAATTCCCCATCTGGGGCCGCCGGCTTGGCGCAGCTGGCCTCGCGCTTGCCGCCCCTGGCCGCCCCCGTACCAGAGCTGCCCACCAGCTTGGCCTACTGGGAGAGGCCGCAGCATCGCTTCGACAGTTGCCATGGCCCCCAGTGTTCCGCCTGTATCAACGCCGACCTCAGGCACTGGAGGGCCGAATCCCTTGGCTCCGCACTGGTGCGCTGGCATGCTCCGGTCAACGATCGATCGCAGCTTCTACAAATCGAAGTTGATGCGCCCCTGCCGGTGCGGGAGCTGGCTTGGGGCAGGGCCTGGCTGCGTCCACCATTGACAAACCCGTGGCAGAGCAGCCATGCGGTGGCGGTGGCTACGGCAGATGGATTGCCCATCTTGGATCTATGCCGTCGCTACCCCCAACCCTGGCTCTCCTGCAATCAACCCGCATCTGACCCTGAGCCCGAGCCTTCCTTTCCACCGCTGCGGCTGGAGGCGGCGGTGTTGGCCGTTGTGGATCTCTCCGCCGAAACCTACTACCACTGGCTGCTGGAACAGCTGCCCCGGCTGGGGCTTGCCCTGGAGGCTCTGGCCGGGGATCCAGATCTGCCCCGGCTACTGATTTGGCACAACGGCGGCCATGGGGCGTCGGTTTCCGAGGCGCTGCGGCAAAGGCTGGGACTACCTTCCGAGCGACTGCTGGATGCCCGCCTGCATCCCCACATTCAGGCCCGTCGCCTGCTGGTGCCGGATTTTCCTTCCCCCTTCGGCTGGCCCGCACCGAGAGTTCAGCGCTGGTTGAGACGATTTTGGCTGGGCGAGGCAGCCCCCACTCGGCCCTGCCCTGGCGGCATCAGGCTTTGGCTGCAGCGCGGTGACGCCAAGGGGCGACGGCCCGTGGGGGGAGAAGCGGAAACCCTGGCTAAACTTGCCAACTTGGGGTTGACGGTAGCAAATCCAGCCCGGCTTACCATTGCGGAGCAGGCCAAGTTAGTGGCGTCAGCAGCTGTGGTGATCTCTCCCCACGGCAGTGCCCTGGCCAATTTGGTGTTTGCCGCCCCCGGAACTCGCGTGCTTGAACTTCATCAACCTCGCTATGCCCCACCATATTTTCATGGTATTGCCCAATATGGGCGTTTGGACTTGTTTCGCTCAGTACAGCCTTCTGTGGCACCCGAATCCCTGCAGGAGTTGTTTTATGAGGGGGTAAGCCTTGAGCCGATTCAGCTAGAGCCCCAGCTGGTGGAACCCGCATTGGTTAAAGTGCTCAATGCGGATTCACTTCATTAACTTCGGATAAGCAGGTGAATGGCGGCCACCGATGGGGATTCCTAGGGGTCTTCAGGCAGCTTGACAAACATCAGATTTCACTCCTCTGATGTCGCGAGAAGCATGGCGCCGTCTCGTTGGTACTATTAGTTGAGTGCAGTAAAAGCCGGAGACGATGCTAAATAATGACATCGGCTTGGCAGCCGCTTCCCAGGGCCAGCCTGACTATGCCATGGCTTGCTTGGCTCGTCTTTGGGATGAGCTTGATCATCGACCGCTGCTGGAAATTGCATCTGATATAACCACTCTCCGCCCCGTTCTTTTGCCCAATCATATGCCATTGGCCGATTTGCTGGAGGCTGAGCAGCTAAGGCGCATGGGTAAATGCGATCTTGCCGAGATGCTCTTGGTTAGGGTTTGCCAGTGTCTATCAACTGCTTGCCATGCCGATGGCCGCTGGTTGGCAAGGGCCTGGCACTCCCTGGGGCTCACCAGGCGTCAGCTGGCTGAATTCGATGCCGCTGCCGATGCTTTTTTACAGGCACTGGCGCTGGATCCACGACGCAGTGTTACCTGGTATGCATTGCAATTTACCCGCCTGAATCACAATGCGATTGCCGCTCGTATTGATCGGCTGGAGGCGGTAGTTGAGTTGTCCAAAGGCTATCCGCTTGCCTGGTTACTATTTTCTGATTGGCTCTGTCACCTTGGGCGCTATCAGCAAGGGCTAGCCTATGGTCAACGTGCGGTTCAATTCTGTGTGCCCATCCATCAGCAAGCGTTGCTTGATCCTAATGCTTCTCCTACCGTGCCTGATGCATTAGTGCTAGGTGCCCCAAAGTGTGGTACCACTTCTTTCGCCGCTTGGCTTAGTAGTCATCCCCAGCTCTGGGTACACCCTCGCAAGGAGCTTCATTTTTTTGACAACCGTTGGTCCTGGGGGGAGAACTGGTACCGCCACCAATTCCCCAGTTTCCAGGCCGAAAATAAAATTATTAGGTTAGAGGCAACTCCCAACTACTTACAATTACCCGAAGCACCGGAACGTGTTTTTAAATTAATGCCCAATGCACGCTTAATTGTGCTGCTACGGGAACCGCTCCAGCGAGCTGTAAGCTGGTATCACCACATGGTACGGCAGGAGGGATTAACCAAGCCCATTGAACAGGTGATTTGCGAAGAACTTGAGGGGCTAGAGGCAATGAACCATGATCAGCGCCAATATCTTGGCTGGCACGGCAGTAATTGCCTTGCTGGAAGCCTGTACGATGATCAAATTCATCGGTGGCGACAGTATTTTTCCTCTGATCAGTTGCTTATTTTAAGGCTTGAAGATATGATCGATGCCCCGGCAGCATGCATGAAGCTCCTTGAAGCCCACCTGGGAGTGGATCATCAGCCGCTTGAACAGTTACAATTGTTACTGAAACTAAATCCGGCCCCGGCTCCCCACTCTCAACTCGGCATCCGGCTCAGCCAGCTCTGCCTGGAGAAAGTCCTGGCGGGGGCCCATCAGCTCTGGCAAGTCAATCAACTGAAATGCTAGGTCTGATAACCCTCACAATCCTCTGCACACCCCAAGCGGATATGATGGTATGCTATGATGCATTTAGCTCTCAGCAAATCTTAAAAAATCATGTCATTTGCCATCAACGATACGCTGGTTATCTTTGAAAACCCCACTTCAGTCGCTCCGCTAGCACCCGGCTCTAATCCTAATCAGGTAAATGCCACAGCAAGCCCTGTTCAGGTGGGTGGTGATCAGGGTGAAGTTTACACCACTATTTCAGGCGGCACTATCAGCGATCCACAGCAAATTGTTGTTAGTGGTGACAATACTCGTTTGAACGTATCATCAGGAGCTGCAAAGATACAAGCCATCGGAGGTGGCACTATTATCGAATCTTCCCAAGTTTCTGACGATTTAGGTAAAATTATTAACTTAAATTTGAATTTTATTAAGAATTCTGATGCGCCTTACAATGGTGCTGTTGTAGATAAAAGTGCTATAGTTTCTGGCAGTACTGGTGATACACTTACAATTAATCAGGCTGCTGGAAGTCAGGGGGGGGATTTTGCCTTTTATGCTCATGGAGGTACTGGAAATGATCAAATTGTAGGTAGTTTCCTGGCAGATTTTTTGCGTGGTGGTGCTGGCAATGATACTATAGCTGCCTATGCAGGCAATGATCTAATCAGAGGCGGCGCTGGCTCGGATAGTATTCTTGGCGGCTTAGGCAATGATACTCTCTACTATACCTCTGATCAGCTAGATGGCTCAACTGACACTTTTGCTGATTTTGCTACAGGTGAAGACAAGATTTCCGTAGACAGCACCTCGATCTCTAATTTGACTCAGATTTCAGGCTTAGGCACAAACACCATTGTGTTTGCCGGCGGCACCACCTTGATTAGCCAGGGAACGGTAATTAATTCTAGCGATATTACTCTAATTTAGTATTTAATTAATATTCTAAGTGAATTTTTAAATTGTTCATTCCGCTTCGTCGAGTCAGGGCGAATCAAGTTGCTTAATGTGTCTCGCGGTGAATCCGGCGATATCTAGAGTTTTTCTAGGAGCTCTTCAAGCTCCTACTCGAGTGCGCCTATGCCCCGAACTTTCCATGTCATCAATAGTCTACTAATTATAGCTAGAGCCTTTTGGCTGAGGTTGATTTTTTTATGGTTTCCCTGAAATTGTTTTAGACAAAAAATGTCTTTTGTGGCTCTGCGGCTCATGAAGGGTAGTGCCAAATCGCTTGGCCTCACAATTTGTTCTACTCTGTCTAGGTAATCAAGGAGGCCCTCCATAGAGTGATCTGGGTTATCAAGAGGTGGGTTGATGGTGATGGCTAACAATGGCGCTGTCGTCTCACCCCCTAGCCAGGGTAGAACTCATGGAACGGGGTGATTTTTGTCTACGGAGGGCGGTTTGGCGGTCATGGCGAGCCAGTACATTGCCAATGGGGCCCAGCTGCATGTATTGACGCTGCCCGATGCCAGCGTGCGCCAGGCCCGCGTCCGTGAATGGCTGGAGCGGTCAGGTCTGCCGGAGAACGTGTTCGTGCAGGGCATTGACTTAAGGCGCGAGACAACCGCATTTGAGGCCCCCCGGGCCGGGCGCATCCACCGGCAACGTCGCTACGGCCGTGACGACCTGACCCCCCCGGAATACGGCTGCCTCCTGGGCCATCGGCGCATCTGGGAGCAGGTGGTAGAAGCATCGGCGGATTGGGCTCTGGTGTTGGAAGATGACGCCAAACCCCTGCGCTCTGATTGGTTTCAGGCGGTTGACCATCTCGCCCACCTGATCCTGCAGACCAATTGGCGCGACAGGGCCTGGGTTATCCATCTGGGCCGCTCGCCCCATTCCCAACGCACCATGGCGCTGCGGCCGGTGCGCTGGAGCACAGGCCAGGCCCAGGAGACTGGCCTGGGCCTGGTGGATCCTCGCCTCGGGGATGTGTGGACAACGCTTGCCTATGCAATCTCCAGGGAAGCGGCCCGCCGCTGCCTCGAGCTGGAGCGAAGCCTGCCATGGACGGCGGATGATTGGTCGCAGCGATTGAGGTCCAATACGGTTGATCTGCTCTTGGCCGCCGATCCAGCCATCTTTGCCGGATTTGACGACTTTCCCAGCCAGATCGAGCACCATTGCTTACCCGTGGATGGCCCACCCGTGAATCGTTTGCAACGCAAGGCGCTCACGCTCATCTATCGGCTGGGTTGGGGAGCTCTCCACCTGTGAGCCGGCCGATCGTGTTCACGGTTGACCATCGCTACCTGCGGCCCCTGGCCGTGGCGCTGGAGAGCCTGAGGCAATGCAGCACCTACCCCCGGCAGATCGTGGTGGTGCACCACCGGCTGGCACGCCGTCATCGGCGGCGGCTGAGCCACTGGCTGGCAGGCTCGCCCCTGCAGTTGCGCTTTCTGGCGCTGACGCCACCACCCCTGGGCCGAGCCCTGCCCCATCACTTCACGCCGGCCACGCTGCTGCGGCTGGTGATGGTGGAGCATCTGCCCTTCGAGGAAATGATCTATGTGGATGCGGATGTGATCTTCTGCGGGCCACTGGATCCTCTCGATCAGCTGGATCTGGGCGGCGTGAGCCTGGTGGCCTCCGTGCGACCAGCGCCACGGGACCTGCGGCAACAGGGCTTCGGCATCGTGAATACCTATTTCGCTTCGGGATTGTTGTTGATCAACCGCCCGAACTTCCTGGAGGAGGAGCTGGGGCGACGCAGTCTGGCGCTGCTCGCCAGCCAGCCTTTCGAGTTTCCAGATCAAGATGCCCTCAATCTCTGCTGCCGCAGTTGGCGGCCGCTGCCGGCAGGGCTGAGCGTGGAACTCGAACCGCAGGGGCCCGCGCTGAACGGGCTGCCCGAGGCAGCGGTGCTGCTGCAACTGGCGGGTGCGGACAAGCCCTGGCACCCGCTGAACCGCCACCCCACCCGCCACCTGTTTGATGCCCACTTGCGGGCCACTCCCTACCGCTGGGCGCTGCCGGGTCCCGCGGATTGCCGCTGGCGATCTCTGGCCAGTCGGCTGCGTCAGCGGTTGATCAGATCGTTCAATGCGGCCACGGCCTGGGCGCAGACCACGGCATCGGGGTGCTGGTGAAGGCCTTCGGCCTGAAAGCATTTACGCAGATGCCGCTTCCATGCGGTCTGCTGCGGGGCCCAGGGATCGATAGCCCGCTGGATCTGAACCGCCAAGGCTGGATGGGCCTCCAATGGCTGAACGGGCTCGTCAGGCTCGAGGGCCTGAATGAGCCTGGCGAGCGTTCGCGGTTGATCCTGCATCAGGTCTTCAAAGGCCAGCACATGGATCGGATAGATGCAGCGCCGCCGGTTGGCAAGCAGTGCCTCCAGCAGGGCGCGGTAGCTGGCGAGGTCGCTCAGCAGGGCCTCACGGCTGCCGAGGGCCGTGATCGGGCGCAGCTGGAAACTGAATAGACGCCCCTGGTCAAAGCTGCCGCTGCACAGGGCCAGATGGTGGGAAACCATCGCCCCCAGCCAATCGCGCCGAAACAGCAGCACCAGCGCCGGCGGCACCTGCTCGAAGGGCGCCCAGAGCCCCTGCCGCGCCAAGGGGGCGAAGCTGGTGGCCAGGGCGGCCGGCAGGGGCCCCAGCTGTTGGGGCTGCAACTTGGCGGAGAAGAACAGCTGGCTGCTCAGCAACGAGTGGGCACTGCGCTCCATCACCAGGCGCATGAGCCATGGCGCATCCAGCCGGTGGGGCTGGACCTCTCGCCGCAGCCGCCTCCTGAGCTTCGGCAGCAGACCAGTGCCGAGCGGCTGGTAGCGATGCCAGCCCGCCCGCAGATGGGGGTTGAAGTATTCCGCGGGTTTGCCATAGCCGAGATGCCACAGCAGGCGACAGAGGTGATAAGAGCCACTGCGCGGTGCCGATAGCAGCAGCAACAGCCGCCTTGTGCCCTGCGGGATCACCGGATCGACGGCAGGGGGAAGAGCAGGCGCGGAGGCGTCAAACCAGGGGGACAGCATCTCCAACTCATGCAGAGCCGGCAGCCGCTGGGGCGAGGCTTCAGCCATGGGGTTGCAGTAAGGCCACGGGGTTACTGGAAGGCCACGGGAGTCAAATATTTGACCATATGGTGGCCGTTATGGCTAATTGCCGCCGCACTCTTGCGTAAATTATCTCGTCGGTTGTGCACTGCCGTAACTATCGAAAAGTCAAGGTAAATCGGTAGGGGATTTGTCACTGCCTATTTTATTTGGCTTCCATCCAGTTGCGGCCGCTGCCAATGTCGGCCACCAGTGGTACCGATAGGGTGATGGCCTGCTCCATGCAATCTCGGGTGAGGGTGCGCACCGCCTCCAGGGCTTCGGGAGCCACCTCCAGCACCAGTTCATCGTGCACCTGCAGCAACAGATGGGCCGGCATTGCCCTCTGCTCCAGTTGCCGGTGTAGTTGCACCATCGCCAGCTTGATGATGTCGGCTGAAGAACCCTGAATTGGCGCATTGGCCGCCGCTCGCAGTTGTTGGGCCTCCATGCCGCCGCGGCGGGCCACCTCCAGGTCTATGTCCATGGGCTCCCGGCCCAGCAGGCGGCCCAGGCCGCTGGGATCGAAGTGGAACGGCCGCCGGCGCCCCAGGATCGTTTCCACGTAGCCGCGGCTGAGGGCCAGCCTTTCCTGGAGTTCAAGGTAGGTAAAAACTTTGGGATAGCGCTGGCGATAGCGGCTGAGAAATTCCTTTGCCTGCCCTTGAGATACACCGGTTTCCCTGGCAAATCGCTGGGCTCCCATGCCATAAATCACGCCGAAATTGATCGTCTTGCCGAGCCGGCGCTCATCGGCATTCACCTGCTCTTTCTCCAGCAGCAGCCGTGCGGTTAGGGCATGCACGTCTTCTTTGTGTTTAAAGGCCTCGACCAGTACATCTTCGCCGGATAGATGCGCCAGGATTCGCAATTCGATTTGCGAGTAATCAGCGCTGAGCATTTGCCAGCCATCCTGGGGCAAAAATGCCTGGCGGATTTGGCGCGATAGGGCATTGCGAATCGGAATGTTTTGCAGGTTGGGATTGCTGCTGCTCAGCCGGCCCGTGGCGGTGACCGCCTGGTTGAAATCGGTGTGTACCCGGCCCGTTTCCGGCTCCACCAGGGCTGGCAGGGCATCCACGTAGGTGCTCTTGAGCTTGCTGAGGGTGCGGTGCTCCAGCACCAAGGGCACCACCGGATGGGCATCCTCCAGCTTCTCAAGCACGGCGGCATCTGTGCTCCAGCCGGTTTTGGTCTTGCGCGACTTCTTGCGGTCCAGGCCGAGCTGGTCAAATAGCAGCTCCCCTAACTGCTTGGGGGAGGCCAGGTTGAAGTCCACCCCGGCCGCCTGGCGGGCCTGCAGCTCCAGCTCCGCCAGGCTGGCGGCCAGTTCCTGGCTCAGTTTGGCCAGCACGGCGGTGTCGATGCGGATGCCGGTGGCTTCCATGGCCGCCAGCACCGGCTCCAGTGGCAGTTCCACCTGCCGCAGCAACTGGGGCAGAGCCGGGCCCAGCTCCGCCAGTTGCCGGCGCAACAGGCCGGTGAGCCGCCAGGTTAGGTGTACATCCATGCCGCAATAGTTGGCGGCATCTGCCACAGGCACCGAGGCAAAGTTGGCCCCCTTGGGCACCAGGGCCGTGAAGCTGGTGGGGGTGAAGCCGTAGTTGCGCTGGGCCAGCACCTCCAGGGAGTGTTTGGCGTTGGCATCGCGCAGGTAGTCGGCCAGCAGGGTGTCCATCACCACGCCCGCCAAACCGAGGCCATGGCGCAGCAGCACCAGCCTGTCGTACTTGGCGTTTTGCAGCGTTTTGGGGTGCCCCGGGCTGGCCAGCCAGGGCGCCAGGGCGCCCAACACCAGATCCAGGGGCAGCTGCGCCGCTGGCGGCTCGCCACTGGGCTCACCGGCGGGCTCGCCGGGCTGGCTTGGCTCGATGGGGAGCTGGGTGGCGTCGGCAGCCTGGGGGGCATGGGGCTGCTGGGATTTCGACTGCTGGGGGATGGGTTGCTGGGGGCTGGCCTGGTGGGCGATGGGGATGTAGGCCAGATCGCCCAGGCCTTCGCCCCAGCACAGCCCGATGCCCACCAATTCGGCCTCAAAGGGGTTGAGCGCCGTGGTTTCGGTATCCAGGGCGATCGGTGCCGCCGGATCGGTGGCCGCCTCCAGGCGCTGCACCAGGGCCGCCAGGGCTGGGGCCGTGGTGATCAGCTGCGGGGTAAGGGCCGGTGGCTCCGGGCTTGTCTCTGGCCCGGTTGCCGCCGCCGCAGCCGTCGCCGAAGCCGGGCCCATCGCCCGCTCCCCCGCTGGCTGGGTTGCGGCTGTTGCCTCGCCGCCGGCTCCGCCGCTCTCGCCATTGCCACTGCTACTGAGATTGCTACTGCTACTGCTACTGCTACTGCCACCGCTACCGCTACCGCCATTGCCGTTGCTGCCAGCTGCGCCCGCCGACAACAGCTGGGCAAAGTTTTGAGCTTGGCGCCCCAGGCTGTGCAGCTCCAGGCGCTCCAGGCTGGCGGCAAGGGCCTCCACCTTCACCGCTCCCAGGCCCAGCCGCGGCTCGACGGGCAGGGGGATGTCCACCAGGATTTCCGCCAACATGCGCGAGCGATAGGCGTTTTCCCGATCGGCCACCAGCTTGGCCTTGAGGCTCCCCTTGATCGCCCCTTGGCCATCCTTGGGGCCGGTGAGTTTGTCGAGGGTGGCGTAGACGCCATCGAGATGGCCGTTTTCCTTGAGCAGGGTGATCGCCGTTTTCGGGCCCACCCCCTTCACTCCAGGGATGTTGTCTGAGCTATCGCCTGTGAGGGCCTTGAGATCCACCACCTCCTCCGGCGGCACCCCGAGGCGGGCGATCACCGCTTCGCGGTTGATCTGAATCGGTCCGCTGCCCCTGGCATAGGGACCACCGCCCATGTACAACACGGCGATGTCGCGCTCGTCGTCCACCAGCTGGAACAGGTCGCGATCTCCTGAGAGGATGCGCACCCTCCAGCCGGCGTTGGCGGCCCGGTTGGCCAGGGTGCCGAGCACGTCATCCGCCTCATAGCCGGGCGCCATGCACAGGGGGATGTCCAGGTCTTGCTGCAGGATCTCCTGCAGGTTGGCCAGATCGGCGAAGAACTGCTCCGGCGCCTCGTCGCGGTGGGCCTTGTAGGTGGCGTCCGCCTGGTGCCGGAAGGTGGGTTCCGCCGTGTCAAAGGCGATCACCACCCCCTGGGGGCTGAGCCCCTTGCCGTTCTCCAGCAGCGCCTTGAGAAAGCCGTAGGTCACCGAGGTGGGGATGCCGGCCTTGGTGCTCAGGCCGCCCTCACCGCCCTTGGCAAAGGCGTAGAAGCTGCGGAACGCCAGCGAGTGGCCATCCACCAGGAGCAGCAGGGGCTTGGTCGCCTCTGGCGGGGCGGCGCCGCCCGGATCCCCTGTGGTCATGGCCCCACCCAATGCATGCAGCAGCCTGGCAGAGGCCCGGGGCTCGGCAGGCTCTTGGCAGGTCTTGGCAGGTTTTGATGGCCTGCGCGAACCTGGGGAGACTTTTGGGCTCCGACCAGGGGCCGATGGCATGGTTCGCACCCCGCGCCGCTACGCCGTTCATCTGCATCTGAGCGGGGGCCAGAGCGAGTTGGTCCACTTCCAGAGCCTGGAGGCCTTTCAGCAGTGGTATGGATCGGTGCTCACCGCATCGCCACCGGACAGCTTCGTGACGGTGCCCCTGGCCGATCTGGAGGGGGAGTATCTGGTGCTGCGGCCCTCCAGTGTGTTGGCCCTGCGGGTGGAACCCGAATACGGCGGCCACGAAGACTGAAGCTTGCCCACTGGCTCGCGGGCTAGAGGCACCGCTGCAGTCTGGGGAGATCCTGGCGGCGGCGATGCAGCAGCAGCCAGGTGCTGAGCAGGTCTGGGCCCTGGAGGCTGCCCAGCAGGGCGGCGCGCAGGCTCTTCATGATCACCCCTTTCTTGACGCCGGCCGCCTTGGCGGCGACGCTGAGCAATTCCTGGGCTTCAGCTGCCTTTAGCTCCCCCTCGGGCAGCAGTTCTGCAAGGGCTTTCAGGGCCTCGCGGGCCCCCGGCGCAGTCAGCTGGTCCTGGGCGGCAGCATCTAGATCCGGGCAGCTGTAGAAGGGTTTGGCTTGGCAGACGCCATCGGCCAGCAGGGTGAGCGAGGCCCCTAGCAATTCGCAGAGATCGCGCTCCCAGGCGGGGTCTTCCCCGGCCCCGTAGCCCGCCGACTGCCAGAGGGGCAGCAGCTGGTCCCGCAGGGCCTCGGGACCCAGTTCGTGCAGCACCTGGCCGTTCAGCCAGTTGAGCTTGTCCCAGTCGAAGCGGGCCCCGGCCCGATTCACCCGCTCAAAACCAAACACGCTGGCTGCCTGGTCGAGGCTGAACCGCTCCCCCATCCCCTCCGGCGGAGACCAGCCCAGCAGTGTCATGTAGTTGGCCAGGGCGGAGGCCGTATAGCCCATGTCGCGGAAATCGCTTATCGAGGTAACGCCGTCGCGCTTGGAGAGCTTGCGCCCCTCCCGGTTCAAGATCAGGGGCGTGTGGGCGAATTGGGGCTGGGGCAGGCCCAGGGCCTCGTAGAGCAGCAGCTGCTTGGCGGTGTTGGCGATGTGGTCCTCGCCGCGGATCACGTGGCTGATCTCCATGGCGGCGTCGTCCACCACCACCACCAGGTTGTAGAGGGGGTCGCCAATCTGGTCGTGGGGGGCGCGACGGGCGATCACCATGTCGCCGCCCAGGTCGGCACCGCTCCAGCGCATCTCGCCCCGCACCATGTCCTGCCAGCTGATCGTGCGAGCGTCGTCCATGCGAAAGCGGATCACCGACTCGCGACCCTCGGCGATGAACTGCTGTTGCTGTTCAGGGCTGAGCTGGCGATGGCGGTTGTCGTAGCGAGGGGCCTGCTTGGCCGCGGCCTGCAGCTCACGCATCTGGGTGAGTTCAGCCTCGGTGGCGTAGCAGCGGTAGGCGTGACCGCTGTCCAGCAATTGCTGGATCGCCTTGCGATGCAGCTCGATCCGCTCGCTCTGAATCACCGGGGCGCCATCCCAGTGCAGGCCAAGCCAGCTGAGGCCGTCGAGAATGTTGTTGGTGAATTGCTGTTGGCTGCGCTCCCGGTCGGTGTCCTCGATGCGCAGCAGGAACTGGCCGCCGTGGTGACGGGCGAACAGCCAGTTGAATACGGCGGTGCGGGCCGTGCCGATGTGGAGAGTGCCGGTGGGGCTGGGGGCCAGGCGAACGCGAATCGGCCTCGCGGATGAGGGCGTCGCAGTCGTCTCGAGCACTGCAGTTACCTCGGACACTGCAGGCACCTCGAGCATTCCTTAATTAAAAAACGGGACTGACGGGGCTCGAACCCGCAACTTCCGCCGTGACAGGGCGGTGCTCTAACCGATTGAACTACAGTCCCAAATAGCCTATTAGGCTAATTGTGGTAATTATAACTACCATGGCAAAAGATTGCCAAGACAATCAAATCACCTGGATGTCCAAATTGCCATTGCGATTGGATCGCTGAGGTGATTTAGATCATCCGAAATGAAACTCTGTTACGAGACTTCATTTTTGAGAATCGCAGCAAGGTTGTTACCAGCCAGGTCAGCGATTTCAAAATTATCCCCGATGGCGGGCCCGATCGTCAACTCTTGAACCCCTGGGAGAGGTGTCTCTGTCGTGATCGAGCTCGCTCGCGGATCAAGGCCGGAAACCGGCCGGTTCGATCAGGCGTACCTGATTGCCGCGGGCCGTGAATTCACGGCCCTGGTCGCTTTGAACCACGACGCGACCGCCTGACTTGACGCGGATAACACGGGCACGAACCCAACCCAGAGCAGCGGATTCGAGCACCTTGACCACGTCACCAGGTTGCAGATCCAACTCCATCTTCGGAACCAGGAAACAACAAGGGGGGACATCGAACGCGCCGTGGAGGACTTGAACCCCCGGCATCAGGTTTTGGAGACCTGCGTTCTACCAACTGAACTAACGGCGCAGGACCGATGTCCCCATAAAAAGTAGAAGCTTGCGCCTCAGCGATCGAAGCGTTGCTTCACCCGTGTGGCTTTACCCACCCGGTCACGCAGATAGAAGAGCTTCGCCCGACGCACTTTACCGCGTCGCTCCACCTTCACGGAAGCCACCTGGGGGCTGTGAAGCATGAACACCCGCTCCACGCCCACACCTTGGAAGATGCGGCGCACGGTGATGGTCTCATTGAGACCGCCGTGGCGCTTGGCGATCACCACCCCCTCGTAGGGCTGCACCCGCTCTTTGCTGCCCTCGCGGATCAGTACGCCCACCTTGACGGTGTCGCCCACATAGATCTGGGGCAGGTCGCTCTTCAGCTGCTCCGCCTCGAAGGCCAGGATCAGAGCGCGCCCCTTGAGCTTGGCCTTGGTGGCAGAAGCGCCGCCCACCGCAGCTGCCGGCTCGGCGGAGCTGGTGGTTTCAGCGGCGCTGGCGCTGCCTGTGTTTTCGTCTGTGCTGTCCGCTGCCATCACCTGAGTTCTCGCGTGTCCGGCCAAACCACCAGTGTACCGGCTCAACCACCCCCCTCCCGACCAGCCCGCCCCCATTGGCGCCGCAGTCGATCCAGCGCCATCCCCGCGCCGCTGGCCAGCATCCAGAGCAGCCCGGCGCCATTCAGGGCCACGTAGAGGGTTTCGCCATGGGGCCCGAGCCAGGGGCGCAGCCACTCCCCCTCGTGCAGCGCCATCAGCCAATGGGTCTGGTCCCGCCCCAGGCCTCCCCAATCGCGCAACAGTCGGTAACCGGTGCCGCTGAGCACGGTGATCGCCAGGGGCAGCGCCACCAGGGGGGCCAGCCCGCCATGGGCGCGGCGCAGCGATACCAACAGGGAGTTGGGAGTCGCCATGGCAGCCACTAAATCCTCTAAGAATGTATTGATACGTTTAAGCCCAGCGGCCGGTGGCCATCCCATGAATCTCTTCGCCGACCTGCTGGCCAGCACCAACGGCGCCCGCCCTGGCAATGACGAGCGCCAGTCCGGCAAGGGGGGCCAGTCCGGCAAACAGGCCAGTAAAAGCGTCGTCCTGGAGACCGGGCCCCGGATTCAGAAGAGCCGGCGCGGCGTTGAGATCAAGTCGGCCCGCGAGCTGCAGATCATGCGCCGCGCCAGTCGCATCGTGGCCACCGTGCTGCGGGAGATCGAGCAGCTGGCGGCGCCTGGGATGAGCACCGGCGACCTGGATCGATACGCCGAGCGCCGCATCCGCGAGCTCGGGGCGGTGCCCAGTTTCAAGGGCTACCACGGCTTCCCGGCCAGTATCTGCGCCTCGATCAACAACCAGGTGGTGCATGGCATCCCCAGTGACAAGCAGCTGATCCAGGCCGGCGATCTGCTCAAGGTGGATACCGGCGCCTATTTCGACGGTTATCACGGTGACAGCTGCATCACCATCTGCGTCGGGGAGCAAACGCCGGAGTCGGGTCGCCAGCTGGCCCGGGTGGCCCAGGAATCGCTCATGCAGGGTCTGCGCCAGATCAAGGCCGGCAACACCCTGCTCGACATCGCAGGCGCTGTGCAGGACCACGTGGAGGCCCATGGCTTCGCGGTGGTGGAGGACTACACCGGCCATGGCGTGGGCCGCAACCTGCACGAGGAGCCCTCGGTGTTCAACTTCCGCAGCCGCGACCTGCCCAACATGAAGCTGCGGGCCGGCATGACCCTGGCGGTGGAGCCAATTTTGAATGCCGGCAGCAAGGCCTGTCGCACCCTCGCCGATCGCTGGACCGTGGTGACGGTCGATGGCAGTCTCTCGGCCCAGTGGGAGCACACGATCGCCGTCACCAGTGACGGCTGCGAGATCCTCACCGATCGCGACTTCTAAATCGGCCACGGCTAAAATTAATCAGCAAGTTTTAAATGGGTTGCGGCTTGGGATCAAGTCGTATTTGCTAATTCGGCCGCAAATAAATGGACCGCAAATTCCAGCTCAGCCGTTGGGCCCGGTGAGCAGTAGGGCATAGAGCCAGCGGCTGAGCAGGGTTAGGGGCATCAACCCATAGACCAGGGGATTGGGGCTGACCAGGATCAATTTCAGGCCCAGGGAGGCCTGGAACAGGATCTGGCCGGCCACGAAATCGGCATCCATCAAGCCCACCGGGTTTAGAGCCGAGCGAAATGGTCCCAGCACCAGCCGGCGTATGCACAGCTGCCTGCCTAAATCCAGAGCTCGCAGACTCAGCAGCTGGCCCAGCAGCCGTTTGCTGATCTCATAGAGCGGGCTGAAGGCCGGTTCGATTTCGGCCTCCGAGGTGTTCACCCATACCTCCGGCCGCCGCCGCTGGGTTGGCCGCCCGGCGCTCTGCTGGGCGAACAGTTCCAGTAGCCGCCAGCTGCTGAGGGCATTTACCTCCAGGGACAACTCGGTGGCTGCGCGACTGCGCTGGCGATGCACGTTGACGCCGTGGTTGAGCACCAACAGGTCGATTTCGGCCAGCAGCTCGGCCAGCTCGGCTTCCGCGCCCAACCGCCAACGCACCTGCCGCAGGGGGATCGGCGCGCCGCTGGCGTCTTGGAGCACCAGGGGGCTATCGCCACTGCTGAGGGCGATCAGCTGGGCTCCACGGCGATGCCACTGGCGCAGCAGGGCCTGGCCGAGGGCGCCGCTGGCCCCGGTGATCGCAACGGTTAGCGGTGGGGTGCCGGGTTCAACCATTGAAGATGGCACCGCCTACAACTTGGCGGCAAGCTTGGGAGCAGCATCGGCCAAGCTTGGGACCATGGACATCGGCGACCGCGTGACTGCCCTGGTGCCCCTGTTCGCTCCCTATTGCGGCGGCCTGGAGCGGCAGGCGGAGCTGGCCGCGGCCCTGGCCCTCCACGCCCAGGGAGGCCTGCGTGGCCTGCGCCCCCTGGAAACCGGCTCCAGCCACGTATTTGAGCTGCTGTGGAGTGGCGAGCGAGCTCCCCAGGACCCAGCCAAATGCCAGCTCAGTTTTCCGGACCTGCCGGCGCTTCGCTACAGCTTCCAGGTGCCCTGTCACCAACTGATTAGTTGGCTGATGGATCGCCGTGGCGAGGCCTTGCCGGAACAGTTCTGGCCCTGGCTGCTGGAGGAACGATGCCTAAATTGGCTCGCCAACGACAACCCCGCTGAGGTGGAGTAATGGCCCCCATCCTGTTGGTTGGCTCCTGCGTTCCATTCAGCGGCAAATCGGCCGTGGTACTGGGGCTAGGCCGCCAGCTGCTGAAGCGGGGGGTGAACCTGCGTTTCGGCAAGCCCCTGGCCTCCGATTTCGAGGCTGGCGCCAGCGGCGATGCCCTGGCTCCCGATGCCCTGGCCCCTGATGCCCTGGCCCCCGATGAGCTGCCCCTAGACGCCGACGTGGGCTTTGTCGGGGCCACCCTGGGCCTCTCCTCCAGCCAGTTGCTTCCCTCGGTGGATGTGCTCGATCCGGCCACGGCGGAGCGGCGGCTGCTGGCGGGGAACCTGGAACCCGGCAGCGGCTTTGACGCCCTGCGCCAGCAGCTGCAGGGGGAAGCCGATGGCCTGGCCCTGCTGGAGGCCGGCGGCAGCCTCCAGGAAGGACTGCTCTACGGCCTCAGCCTGTCCCAGCTGGCCCATGGTTTGCGGGCGCCGGTGCTGCTGGTGCACCCCTGGCGCAACAGCAGCAGCGTCGATTCGCTGCTGGCCGCCCGCGATGAACTGGGGGAGTTGCTGTTGGGAGTGGTGCTCAACGCGGTGCCGCCCGATGCCGTGTCGGCAGTGCGCGAGCGGGTGGCGCCAGCCCTGCAGCGGCTTGGTTTGCCCGTGTTGGGGGTGATGCCCCGCAGTCCCCTGCTGCGCAGCGTCACGGTGGCGGAGCTGGCTCGCCGGCTCGATGCCCGGGTGCTCTGTTGCCGCGATCGGCTCGATCTGCTGGTGGAAACCCTCTCCATCGGGGCGATGAACGTCAACGCCGCGATGGAGTTCTTCCGCCGCCGCCGCAACATGGCCGTGGTTACAGGCGCCGATCGCACCGACATCCAGCTGGCGGCCCTGGAGGCCTCCACCCAGTGCCTGATCCTCACCGGTGCCGGAGAACCCCTGCCCCAGCTGCTGAATCGCGCCGAGGAGCTGGATGTGCCCCTGTTGAAGGTGGATCACGACACCCTCACCACCGTGGAGCTGATCGAGCACGCCTTCGGGAATGTTGGTATCCACGAATCGGTGAAGGCCACCTACGCCCTGCGGCTGGTGGAGGAATCGTGCGATTTCAGCCCCCTGTTCACCCGCCTGGGCCTGCCTGGCTGAGCTGAGCTGAGCTCCGACGTGCCCGGTAACACTGCTAGCTTCGCGGGGCAGGCAGTGGGCTACTGGTGACGCGGTCCCTAGATTTTCCGGCTATCGATCGCATCGATACCCTGGCCCAAGAGCTGGCCATGCTCCAAGATCGCAGCCAGCGTCGCATCGCCATCCTGGGCAGTCGCCATGTGCCCGTGGTCTCGCTGCACCTGGTGGAACTGGTGGCTCGCTCCCTGGCCCAGGAGGGGCATCGGCTGATCACTTCCGGCTCCCAGGGGGTCAATGCAGCCGTGATTCGCAGCGTGTTGGAGGTTGCCCCAGGCCAGCTCACCGTGCTGCTGCCCCAGAGCCTCGATCGTCAGCCGGGTGAATCCCGCGAGCAGCTGGAGCGGGTTTTGCACCTGGTGGAGAAGCCCGAGAACGATGAAATGCCCCTGCCGATGGCCAGCAGCCTCTGCAACCAAGAGATCATCAACCGCTGCGACCAATTGATCTGCTACGCCTTCCACGACAGCGAAACGCTGCTGGCCAGCTGCCGCATCGCCGAGGATATGGGCAAGGTGGTGAGCTTGATGTTCTTCGACTGAGGGGGCGGCTGACTGTGGGGCCGGCTGACTGAGGGGCCGGCTAGCTGCTGTGGCGGTTGTCCCCGTGGAATAAGGGCTGTTCATGGGGTAACACCTGCAGTCGGGTGCCCTCGCGGCCCATCACGATTACGGCGCTGCCGCTGGTAAGGGGCCGGCCAGGCTCCAGGTTGCGAGCTGCCCAGCTCTGGCCCTGCCAGCGCACCCGGCCTTCGCCGCGCTGGTCGAAGGCCGTGATCACCTGCGCCAGCTCCGCGCCGGCCGCCGGTGGAATCGCCCGCTCCCCCCTGGCCATCGACCAGCGCCGCACCAGGCTGTAGGCAACCGCCACCAGCGCAGCGAACACCAGCAGCTGCCCCCCTAACGGCAGCAGCGGTGCGCTGCCGCTGAGCAGAGTCAGCAGCAGGGCCGCCAGCCCGCCCACCAGCAGCAGGCCATCGCTGTCCAAACCGATCAGCACCGCTGTCAGCAGCAGGCCCGCCAGCCCAAGCCAGAGGAGCGGTGGCATCTAAATCGGGCCCAGGCGGTGGAACCGCCTCATCCTGCCCCTGGTTTGGCCATTAGCAATGGTTTGGCCTTTAGCAATAGTTTGGCCATTGGCAATCGGAGGCCGGTGGCGGCGGGCAGATGTCGGTAGGCATTGACGGCCCTGCCTAGGGTTCGGACAGTGGTGATCCAGGGATGGAAGCGCTTTTTGTGCCGGTGTTGGTGGTGCTGGCGGCCCTCGGTATCAGGGGCGTGAAGGTGACCAGCAGCAGCCGCTCGATGCTGGTGGAGCGGCTTGGCAAGTACAACCGCCAGCTATCGCCTGGCCTCTCCCTGGTTATCCCTGGGCTGGAGCGGGTGGTGAGCCACGAATCGCTCAAGGAGCGGGTGCTGGACATCCCGCCCCAGCAGTGCATCACCCGCGACAACGTCTCGATCGAGGTGGATGCGGTGGTGTACTGGCAGTTGCTGGAGCATGCCCGCGCCTACTACGCCGTCGACAACTTGCAGGCGGCGATGGTGAATCTGGTGCTCACCCAGATCCGCGCCGAGATGGGCAAGCTCGACCTCGATCAAACCTTCACCACCCGCTCCGATGTGAATGAGGTGCTGCTGCAGGAACTGGACCAGGCCACCGACCCCTGGGGCGTGAAGGTGACCCGGGTGGAGCTGCGGGATATCAAGCCCACCAAGGGGGTGCAGCAGGCGATGGAGCAACAGATGACCGCCGAGCGGGAGAAGCGGGCGGCGGTGCTCCGCTCCGAGGGGGAGAGGGAATCCCAGGTGAATGCGGCCCGGGGCCGGGCCGAGGCCCTGGTGCTCGATGCCAAGGCCAAGCAGGAGGCCCTGCTGCTGGAGGCCGACGCCCAGGCCAAGCAGCAGTTGCTGCTGGCCCAGGCGCGGGCCGCGGCGGCCAAGCAGCTGGCGACAGTGATCGAAGCCCACCCGGCAGCCGCCGAGAGCCTCAGGCTGCTACTGGCCAAGGACTGGATGTCCATGGGCGAGAAGTTGGTCAATGCCCCCGCCGGCAGCGTGCTGATGGTGGATCCCCAGAGCCCGGCCAGCCTGCTGGCGGCGCTGAAGGGCTTGCAGGAGAAGGGCTGATCCGGCCTGAGCCGGCGCCCAGGGGCCACTAGCTCCCTCAGCCCCCCAAAACCCCGCGCAGCCCTTCGCTGTAGAGGATGGCGGTGCAGCTGATGGCGCCGGCCCAGCAGAGGCTGCGCAGCGGCGGCAGGTTGGCCACATAGGCGCCGATGTAGCCGAGCCGCAGGGCCGGGTGCAGCCAGGCGGCCAGCAGCGCCAGGCCCGCCGGGGCCGCCCCATTGTGGACAGCCTGCAGGGCCAGCAGGCAGGCCGGGGCGTGCAGGGTGAAAGCCTCAAAACTGTTTTGATGGGCCCAGTTGGCCCGCTTGCCCCAGGCCGGCAAGCGCTCGAACATCGCCCGCGGCGCCGCCAGGTCGGCCGGGGTGAAGTCCGCCTGGGAGCGGGCCGCCCCCAGGGGCACCAGGCTGGCGATCACCACCGCGCCGGCCAGCACCAACGACCAGGCATAGGCGCCGCCGCCATGCAGGGCCAGCGTTGCGGCGCTGCTGGATCCAGCCCCCGCGGGCTCCACCGCCAAGGGAAGCAAGGCCAGCAGTGCGGTGAACGGCAGCGGTACAGGCATGGAAGCTTCTGGGGGCGGGCCCTCTACTTCTAGGGTTTTCTAGGGTGGGGGTGCGCAGCGCCTTTTTTCCACTCCATGGCAGACACCTTCTCCTTCGACGTGGTGAGCGATTTCGATCGCCAGGAGCTGGTGAACACCCTGGATCAGGTGCGCCGCGATGTGGGCCAGCGCTACGACCTCAAAGATTCCAAGACCGAGATCGAACTGGAGGAGCTCAGCCTCACAATCACCACCGCCAGCGACATGACCCTCGATGCGGTGGTGGATGTGCTGCGCCAGAAGGCCACCAAACGCAACCTCTCCCTGAAGATCTTCGATTTCCAGAACCCCGAACCGGTGGGTGGCAACCGGGTGCAGCAGCTGGTGAAGCTGCGCAAGGGCCTCAGCCAGGAGCTGGCCAAGCAGCTCTCCAAAACCCTGCGCGACCAGCTCAAAAAGATCACCGTGTCGATCCAGGGCGACAGCCTGCGCATCACCGGCAAAAGCAAAGACGACCTTCAGCAGGCGATCCAGCTGCTCAAGGGCCAGGACCTGGAGGTGCCGCTGCAGTTCGAGAACTACCGCTGAGCTGCGCCCTGCTGCCCTACAACCAGCTGGAACCGGCGGCCAAGGCCCACCCACCGCATCGGCGATCCGGCTGTTTTCCTCGGCGCCCATGACGCCGCTGGAGAAGAGGAGGAGATCAGCAAGGCTTTCGAGAGCGGCACGGTGGATGCCCTGGAGCGGGGCATGGAGGACCAATGCCGAGCCCTACCTGAAGCTGGTGGCCGTGCTGCACCGGGACAGCAGTTTGACGTGACCCCCTTTAGAGGTCCAGTTGCTATGAGAGCTGGTGGGTAGGTCATGCCGCTCTCCATTGCTGGAGTGCCTCCAGGGGCGTACGCCCCTGGAGGCTTGAGTGCGACCTGTAAGTGTTGTACTCCATCCGGTACCTTTCTGCCAACATGCGGGCTTCACAGACGGACATGAACAACTCAATGTTCAAGAATTCGTCTCTAATCCTGCTGTTGAACGATTCCACGAATGGGTTCTCCCATGGTGAACCTGGTGGGATGTACTCCGTGCCGGTTCCGCTGCCCACACACCACTCCTGGAGGGCGAGGGCGATAAACTCCGGCCCATTATCCATGCGGATGTGGGTTGGAGCTGGAAACTTGCTCAGCAGTTCCTCCAAGGTGTCAATTACATCGACCGCCTTACATCTTCTGCTGACACGAATTGCCAGGGCCATGCGACTATATTCATCAATGACGTTGAGAAACTTGAGCTTTCTTCCGTTCATGGTCTCGTCAAACTGAAAGTCGATTGCCCAGACGTGGTGTGGGTACTCGGCCCGTAACAGCTCCCTGGAGCCGCCGACAGCTTGCGCACGCTTCCGTTTGCGAGTCGTAGGCCGTTGTAGGCCTTCTTCCCGCCAAAGCCGTTGCACCCGCTTGTGATTTACCTCCCAGCCCTCGCGCCGCAGCAGCTGGTACGCCTTGCGGCGGCCCCATCGAACATGGGACCT
>JBIKWK010000098.1:0-9326 GCA_044356375.1 Prochlorococcaceae cyanobacterium
GCGGCCCGCCGCCGCGGTGATCTCCAGCGACGAAAAGTTCATCACCTTCTTGAAACTGAGGCTGGAGTTTGTGGCCAAGGGCAGCTTTGAGGCCCCCTCCCCGTCCATCCCCGAACCCCTGGCCGCGGCCTGAGGCCCCCATCAGAACAGCCCGGCGATCAGAACAGCCCGAGAAACTTGCGGCGGGGCGATTCTGAGCCCCTGGAGCCTGGCCCCTGATCCGGGGCTGCAGCGGGCCCGGCGGGCTGGTCCCGCCCCTTTCGACCCTTGCCGCCATCCTGCTGGTAGCGGGGTTTGTCGTCGCCGATGGTCAGCAGGGCTTCCTTGTTTTTCCACCACACCCAATCCCTTATCGGCGGGGTGTTGGCCAACTGTTCACGGCTCAAACCCAAGCCCAGCTTGGCGGAGGCATCCAACAGCACGTCCAGCATCGCCTCGCCATCGCCGCACTGGGCCAGGGCCTCGTTGGTGCGCTTGGCGCCGTTGAGGGCCTTCACCAGCAGCGCCACCCTTTGGCTCACCGAGAGAGTTTTGGGATCCATCGGCGAAGGGAGGATTGCGGACGGGCTGACCGTACATCGAATAAACCGTTGCCATCGCCGTGGAAGTGACTGGCGGAGCAGGGTGCGTCAAGCCCGGCGGACACCTGCCAGAAGTGGCTTCAATCCTGGCCAAGTTGGCTCGCCAAGTTGGCTGATCAAGTTGGCTGGGCAACCGCCCCTGGCCAGGCTTTGGCCAACTGTGCCGGCGACAGTCCAGACTGGGTAGGACGCAACCGATCGATGTCGTCCCCAGCTCAGCCCTGTCACCATTGGGTCATCGGGGATGTACACGGATGTGTCGCCTCCCTGGAGGCCCTGCTGGATCGCTTACCAGCAGCTGATCGGTTGGTCTTTTGCGGTGACGTGATCAACCGGGGACCGCGGATCGCCGAGACGATGCAGCTGGTTTGGCAGCTGGTGGTCGCCGGCAGGGCCGTGTGGCTCAAGGGCAACCACGAAGCGGATCTGCTCGCCGCTCTGCAGCAGCAGCTCACTTCACAGCCATCCGCCCAGCACCGGTTCTCTCAACTCCAATCCGCCCAGCGGCTGCTGGCGGGCAACGACACCTATCGCCAGTTGGGTGAGCGCAACTGCCGCCAGTGGCTCCAACGCTTGGCCCAATTGCCAGAGGTCTACTGGGGCGATGGCTGGGTCGCCACCCACGCTGGCTTTGATCCGCTTACCTGGAGCCCGTCGCTGGACATCCGCCTGCCGTTCTGGCAGCACTACGACGGTCGCTTTGGCCAGGTGGTGGTGGGCCACACCCCAGCCGCCGAGGTGCGCCACCTCGGTCAGATCGTGATCGTGGACACCGGTGCCTGCTACGGGGGCATGCTCAGCGCCTACTGCCCGGAAACCGCAGAGGTGCGCCAGGTGCCAGGTCTGCAGTCCTGGTCTGCCCTCAATCTCGAACGGCGATTCCCGGGCGGGCCCGCCCTCGCGGGCTGTCGTCTCTAACCCGCCTTGCTCACCCTCTACCGGGGCAACCGAGCCGAGTTGCTGGCCGAGTTGCTGGCAATCACCTTGCGCCTGGATCCGCCGGGCCCCTTTGAGCAGGTGCGGGTGGTGGTCAACACCTGGCCCACCAGTCGCTGGTTGGGGGAACAGCTGGCCTTGGGGCTGGACGATCCCGATGCCGCCAGCGACTTCGCCGGTGGCATAGCGGCGAACCTGCGCTTTCCATTCCCCGGCAGCTACCTGCGGGAGTTGGTGGATGCCCTCTTGGCAGAGGGCGAATTGGACGAGGGCGAACCGCCCGTCAGGGGCGCCGATCCCTGGCGGGCCACGGCCCTGGTGTGGCCCCTGTTGGAGCAGTTGCCGGCCCTGATCGAGGCTCCAGAAGCGCAGCTTTTACGCAACTGGCTGACGCGGCGAGGCCATGGCGGCTCGCTGGCTCAGCTAGATCGCAGCCTCTGGCAGTTGGCCCGTGCCATTGCCGATGCCTTCGACGACTACGCCCTCTATCGACCAGACATGCTGGCCGCCTGGAGCGCCGGCGAATTCGTCGATGGCATCGGCAAACCGCTGCAGCCCCTGCAGCATTGGCAGCCGCTGCTGTATCGACTGCTGGCCGCCCGCCTGCCCAGGCCGCCCTTCGCGCTGCGGGTGCGGCGGGCCATCGAGCTGCTGAGGCAGCGGCTGGAGGCTGGGGCCGGCCAGGATCTGGCGGCCCTGCCGATCAGCGGCCCGATCAGGCTGTTTGGGCTGAGCAGCATGGCGCCGCTGCAGGTGGAACTGCTGCAGGCCCTGTCCGGGCTGATCGACGTGGAGATCTACCTGCTCAGCCCCTGCCGGGAGCTCTGGCGGCGCCGGGCCGAGGCGGCGCAAACTCCCCTGGGGGAGGACTGGCTGCTGCAGGTGCCCCGCCTGGAAGCCCGTTTTGGCCGGCTGGGGGCGGAATTTCAGCAATTGCTGGAGGGCACCGGAGTGGCCCAGCTGGGGGCTTGGCAGGAACGGGATCTGTTCCTCGGCTCCGCCACTGCCGCCGAGCATGCCGGCCGGCCCGCCAGCCTGCTGGAGCAGCTGCAACAGCAGCTGGTGGAACCGGAATCCTGGCCGCTGCTGAATTGCCAGCCCAGCGATCGATCGCTGCTGTTCGTGGCCTGTCCAGGTCGGCTGCGGCAGGTGCAAATCGTGCGGGATCAAATCCTGCAGCTGATGGCCGCCGACCCCAGCCTGGCCCCGCGAGATGTGCTGGTGATGACGCCCCAAGTAGACCTGTTCGCACCCCTGGTGGCCGCGGTCTTCGGCGATGGCGAAGCCACCGGCGTGCATCTGCCCTGGCGACTCACCGATCGCAGCCAGCAGAGCGAGCCGGGCATCGTTCAGGGGCTGCTGGCCCTACTGGAATTGGCGGGGGAAAGGCTTACCGCCTCCTCCCTGGAGAGGCTGCTGGCCTGCCCGCCGCTCCTGGCTCGCCATGGCATCGAGGCCGATGAAGCCGCCGCGATCACCGCACTGCTGCAGCGGGCGGGGTTTCGCTGGGGGCTTGACGGAGGGCTTGACGGTGGAGATCGCGGCGGCAATCCCTGCCACAGCTTCAGCTGGGCCATCGATCGGCTGCTGCTGGGGCTGGTGCTGCCAGAGCAGCCGGGTTTGGCCCCAGCGGAAACCGCGCCGCTGGCGATGGCGGGCAATCTGGAGCAGCAGGGCCGCTGGCTGCAGCTGTTGCTGGGGTTGCGGCGGGCCCTGCGGCAATTGCAGCGGCCCCGGCCAGCGGCGGCCTGGCTACCGCTGTTGCGGGAGCTGATCGAGCGGCTGTTTGGCGATGGCGGCGCCAGGGCCTGGGAGCTGCCCCCAATCCATGCCGCCCTGGCCGAATGGGGGGAATTGGCCGGCGATTGTGAACTCTGCCTGCCAGTGGCGGTGGTGGCGACGGTGCTGCAGGAGCAACTGGCGGTCGATAGCGGTCGCTTTGGCCATCGCAGCGGCGCCCTCACCATCAGTGGCCTGGAGCCGATGCGCGCCATCCCCCACCGGTTGATCGTGCTGATGGGCCTGGATGCCGGGGTGTTTCCGCGCCAGCGGCAGCGACCGGGTTTCCACCTGATGGAGCGCCAGCGCCAACTGGGGGATCCCGACCCCGCCGACCAGGACCGCTATGTGCTGCTGGAGAGCCTGCTCTCGGCGCGCCAGCACCTGCTGATCACCTGGAATAGCCGCGATCCCCGCAGTGGCGATCAGTTGATGCCCTGCACCCCGGTGCGGCAGTGGCTGGCGCTGCTGGAGCAGGACCTGGGCGATGGCGGACTTGAGCTGGTGCTGCGGCAGCCGGCCGCCAACCCGCTGGAGCGCCGCAACTTCCTGCCCGATGGCCCCCTGGCCCCCATCAGCAGTGATCGGCGCCTGCTGGCGGCCCGCCGCTTGTTGGAGCAGCAGGGCACGGCAGCGCCAAGACCGCTGGTGGACCCGGCAGGCCCAGCAGAGTGGCCTGCGGAGTTGCCAGCGGCGCCCATCGAGGCCGCGGCCCCACTCCAGCCCCTGGCGCCGCTCCAGTCCGCTGCCGACACCACTTCCGACACTGCGGCCGACACTGCGGCCGAAACCCTGGCCTTTGGCGATCTGCTGGCCTGGTGGCAGGCACCCCAACGCCACTGGTTGGCGGGCCTGGGTCTACGCCCCCGGGAGTCGAGCCAGCCGATCGAGGATCTGGAGCCGTTCAACCTCGAAGAACGCCAGCGGTCTCAATTGCTGCGCAACGCCCTGGAGGCCGGTGAATGCCCCGACCTGCATCGGGAGCTGCGGGGTCGCGGGTTGCTGCCGGCCGGATCGGCGGGCCTGTTGGAGGCCCAGCGGCTAAGCCAGCGCTGGTGCAGCCTGGATCAATTGCTGGCCTCCCTGGGGGAGGAACGGCGGCAGCTTGCCCGGGGTCAGGGGTTGACGGCGGAACTGCTCTGGCGCGGCGATGCCCTGCTGCTGGTGCATCCCGCCAAACCCCGCGCCCCCCAGCGCCAGCAACTGTGGCTGGAACTGCTGCTGGCCTGCGTCGCCGGCCAGGCGCCGCGGCGGGCCCTGTTGGTGGGCCGCCAAGACCAGGATTTTGCAGTTCTCGAGAGCCTCCAGCCCCTGGAGCCCAAGGCTGCCGCCCCCCTGCTGGATCAATTGCAGAGTTGGCGCCACCACTACCGAGAGCGCTGCTGGCCAGTGCCCCCGGAGACCGGCTGGGCCTGGGCCGGCGCCGAAGCCAAGCAACCTGGCAGGGGCCCCCAGGCCGCCTGCCAGGCCTGGGAGGGTGGATTTGGTGCCATCGCCGAACGCCAGGCCGCCGAGATGGCGCTGTGTTTTGGCCCCTCATTGCCGGCCCACGAGCTGGTGAGTGAGCGATTTGTGGAGCACGCCAGGGCCCTCTATGGGCCGATCCTGGCTCGCCACGCCAAGGAGACCAGGCGATGAAAGCTGACCAGCCGATGAAAGCAGAGCAGCCGATGAACGGCGGAACCCCTGGCCAGCTCGACTTCGACGCCAACACCCTGGCGCTGCGGCCCGGCGTGCAGCTGCTGGAGGCCAGTGCTGGCACGGGCAAGACCTTCGCCTTGGCCCACCTGGTGCTGAGGCTGGTGAGTCGCGAGCTGGATCCCCTCAATCTGGAGCGGTTGCTGGTGGTCACCTTCACCGATGCGGCGGCGGCCGAATTGCGGGATCGCATCGCCCGCCGCCTCCAGCAGGCCCTGGCCGCCGTGGAGGGCAGCGGCCAGCCCGAGGACCAGGTGCTGGCGGACTGGTGGGCGCTGCAGCCCAGCGATCCCCAGCAACGGTTGCGGCTGCAGGGACGGCTGTTGTTGGCCCTGGAGGCCCTGGATCGCGCCGACATCACCACCATCCATGGCTTCTGCCATCGCACCCTGCAACGCCATGCCCTGGAGGCTGGGCTCGGGCCGACCCCTGAACTGGAGAGCGATGAGGCCGAACGATCCGCCCAGGTGGTGCACGACTACTGGCAGCAGCAGGTGCTGAGCCTGGAGTCAACGATGTTGGCGGGGCTGAACCAGCAGGGCGTCACGCCGGAGTTGATGCAAAGACTGCTGCGCCGCCTCGACGGGGATCCAGCACTTCAGTTGGACCCATTGCCGGCGGATCTGCTGGCCGATCAACCCCTGGCCCCCCAGCTCCAGGCGCTGTGGCAGCGCCGCTGGCACGATTTTGTTGGCCAATGGCAGGCCGGCGGCGCTGCCCTGGAGCAGGCCTGCCGAGACCTGGCGGCGGAGCTGCGCTCCCTGGGTGTCAAGGAGACCAAGCCCTACAGCCCCGCCCCGAGAACCGATCGCGTTGCTCAGCTGGACGCCTGGCTGGAGGGATTGCGGGCCAGCTTGGGGGATTCACCCGCCAGCTACGAACAGGTGCTGGGCCAACCCCTGCTGCAGAGCTATTTCCACCCGGCGGTGTTCACCAAGTTGGCCGAGGGGCCCCTGGCGGAGGGCTCCCCCATGGGGGGCCAACTGCCCCAACGACCCTTGCTGGAGGCGATCGCGGCGATCGTCGACGGGCCGCTGGAACTGGTGCTCGCCCATGGGCTGCACTGGGGCCGGGAGGAGCTGCGGCGGCGGCGTGGCTCCAGCGGCAGACTCAGCTTTGGCGATTTGCTGGCCTGTCTGGATCCAGGGCCCGAAGGCAGCGGCCATGCCCAAGGCAGCAGCCATGGCGAAGGCAGTGGCCATGCCGAAGGCAGCAGCCATGCCGATCTGATCGCGGCCGTGGGCGCCCGCTACCAGGTGGCCCTGGTGGATGAATTTCAGGACACCGATCCGATTCAGTGGCGCATCCTGGAGCGCGCCTTCGCGGGTCCAGCGGCTGGCGGTCCCCGGCATCTGCTGGTGATGGTGGGCGATCCCAAGCAGGCCATCTACCGCTTCCGGGGCGGGGAACTGGCCACCTACCGGCGCGCCAGCCAGCGGGCCGATGCCAGCCACAGTTTGCGCGAAAATCGCCGCGCCAGCCCCGCTCTGGTGGCGGCCCTCAATGCCCTGATGGCGCCAGGTCTGCTGCGCTCCCGGCTGGCGGTGCCCGAGGTGCTGGCCCGCGCCGACCATGGCGAGCTGCTGCTCGATGCGGGCGAATCGCCGCTGCAGCTGCTGCCCCTGGAATCGGACGAGCGGTTGCCGGATCTAGTGGCTGGTCTCTGTCTGCAGTTGTTGCAGCGGCCGCTGCGGATCCGTAGACGCAATGGTGGCGGCACTGGTGACGGAGGAGATGTAAGCAATAGTGGCGATGGCTGGCAGGAGCGCCAGTTGACGCCGGCCGATCTCTGTCTGCTGGTGGCCAAGCACCGCCAGGCCGAAGAGCTGCGCAGTGCCCTGGAAAGGCGCCAGTTGCCCAGCCGGCTGGTGAGCCGCGGCGACGTGTTTGCCAGTGATGCCGCCGCGGCCCTGCAGCGGTTGCTGGATGCCCTGGCCGATCCGGGCAACCCTGGTCGCCAGCGGCTTCTGGCCGTCTCCCCCCTGCTGGGGTGGACGGCCGAGGCCCTGGCGGCGGCGGGGCCAGACCAGTGGGATTTGTTGGGGGATCAACTGGCGGGGCTGGCCAGCCGCCTGCCCCGCGACGGGCTGTTGACCTGCCTGGGCCAATTGTTGCGAACCGAGGGCCTGGCGCGGCTAGCCCTGGGGGGGCGCCTGCTGGCCGACCTGCAGCAGGTGGCCGAGCTGGTGCAGGAGCGCATGCATCAGCTGGGCCAGGGGGCCGCCGCCGCCGCCGACTGGCTGCGGCGCCAGCGGCTGGATCCCGATCGCGAGGTGCCGGAAGCCCACCAGCTCAACAGCACCGCCGCCGATGCCGCCATTGCCGTGGTGACGGTGCATCGCAGCAAGGGGCTGGAGTATCCCGTAGTGATCTGCCCCTACCTGTGGCGGGCCGTGGAGCGGCCCAGCGCCGCCATCCGGGAAGTGGGCCGGCGCTGGCTGCCACCCAATGCTGACGGTCCGCTGCTCGACCTGCACCGCTCGCCCCATTGGGGTCGGGGCCGCGCCGCCGCAGCGGAAAACTGGCTCGCCCAGAGGCAGGAAGCCGAACGGTTGGCCTACGTGGCCGCCACCCGGGCCCAACATCTGCTGGTGTTGGGCTGGCGGCAGGAGCGGGGGCGCCAGAGCCAAGGCCGCCAGGGGGGAGTTGGCCAGAATCCAGTTGGCCAAAATCCAGCCGACCAGGACAATCCCCTGGCCAGTTGGCTGTTGCGGGCCGATGGCGGGCGGCGCGGTGCAGACGAGCTGCCGATCACAGAGCTCAACCCGGAGGCCCTGCCCCCCCCCACCGCCCGCTGGCGGCAACCGGTGGGCGAGGGGGAGTTGCAGCTCGGACCACTGCCCCGGCAGCGGCTGGACAACAGCTGGGGGCGCAGCAGTTACACCAGCTGGACCCACGGCGGATCGCTGCAGCCGGGCGCCGGCGAGGAGGGCCGGCAAGGCGATGAACCGGCCCCCAACTCCCTTGCCCCAGAGCAGCCGGAGGCCCTTGGCGACAGTGAGGGAACCGAATCAGCCTCCAAATCAAGCTTCAAATCAGCCAGCAGATCAGCCGGCAATGGGGAGCCTGGCTTTGAAAATCCTGGCTGTAACGATCCTGGCTTTGAAGATCCACTGGGCCCCTTGGCCAGCTTCCCCCGCGGCAGTGGGCCTGGCGAAGCCCTGCACCGGATCCTGGAGCGGCTCGACTACGGCCAGAGCCCCAACGAGCCCCAGGCCCGCGCCGTGATCGAACAGGAGCTGGAGCGGGCCGCTATCGATGCCAGTTGGGCCGCGGCGCTCAGCGAGGGCTTGGAGCGCCTGCGGCTCACGCCGATGGGAGCGGGCCTGGGGGGATTTCGGCTGGCGGAGCTGGCCAGGCAGGAGCGACTCAACGAACTGAACTTCGATCTGCCGCTGGCGGTGCCCAAGCCACGGGCGCTGGCCGCTGGCGCCCCTGCCAACGCCACCACCACTACAGGCAGCACCAATTGGCCCCTGGTGCGAGCCCGCGGCCTGGCGGACTGTTTTCGCCGCCATCCGGGGGGTCTGTTTGGCGAGGCCTATGCCGACGATCTGGAGCGATTGGAGCTGGCCAGTCGCGGCTTCCTCACCGGCTCGATCGATCTGGTGTTCCGCCGGGGAGAGCGCTGGTGGGTGCTCGATTGGAAGAGCAATTGGCTGGGCGAACGGGATGCGGCCGGCAGCCCTCGGGCCTGTGGACCCGCCCACTACGGCCAGGCGGCCATGGCTCAGCTGATGGCCGCCTGCCACTACCCACTGCAGGCCCATCTCTACCTGGTGGCCCTGCATCGCTACCTGCGCTGGCGCCTGCCGGGCTATCGGCCCCAGCGACACCTGGGCGGCTACGCCTACGTGTTTCTGCGCGGCGTGCCGGGGGATAGCCCCAGCATCCAGGATTGGGCGGTGCTGGGAAAAGCCGTGCCGGGGATGCTGGTGGAGCAACCGCCGCTGGAACGACTGCTGGCGCTCGATTCCCTATTGCGGGAGGGCCTGGCGTGAGCGCCAGAACTGGGGATGCCGCCGGTACCGGGAATGCCGATGGAGGGGTGGCCAGGGCGGTGGCCGCCGAATTCAGCTACCTGGGGGCCGCCCTGGCCGAAGCTCTGCCGCGGCTATGGGGCGTCAGCGCAGCCACCGATCCATTGCTGTTGAGCTTGATTGCCGCCCTCGGCGCCGCCCTGGAGCGGGGGCAACTGGAACTGTCCCTAGATGGTCCAGTGCCCCGGGAGCTGCAGCCGCAGTTCTGGCCGGGGGGCTATCGCGCCGCCCTGGAGGGCTCGCCCCTGGTGGTGCTGGCCAGCCGGTTGGACGAGCGGCCGGAGGCCCCCCT
>JBIKWK010000099.1:0-9283 GCA_044356375.1 Prochlorococcaceae cyanobacterium
TGTCGGGGATGCCGCCCCGGTTGGCCCCCACCACCGGACAGCCGGCCGCCATCGATTCCAGCAACACCAGCCCCAGGGTTTCGGTGCTGGAGGGGAACACAAAGGCGTCGCCACTGGCATAGGCGGCGGCCAGCTCCTCGCCGGCCAGGTAGCCCACAAAGGTCACCGGCAGCCCGCTGAAGATCTCCTCCAGGCGACTGCGATGGGGTCCATCGCCCACCAGGGCCAGGCGGGCCTCGGGCAGCGCCTCCAGCACCGGCTTGATCCGCTCGATCTGCTTTTCAGCCGACAGCCGGCCGATGTAAAGCAGCAGCTTGCCGGTGTCGCTGTGGCCGCCCAGCAGCCGCTCGCGACTGGCGCTGCTGCGCAGTTCCGGCCTGAACATCTCGGTGTCGACGCCCCGCTGCCACAGGGCCGTGTGCTGGATGCCCTTGTCGCTGAGTTCGGCCACCATGGCCGTGGAGGTGCACAGATTGAGCTGGGCCTGGTTGTGGGCGGCCTTGAGCAGTTCCCACAGCAGCGGCTCCAGCAGACCCATGCCGTAGTGCTCCAGGTATTTGGGCAGGTGGGTGTGGTAGCTGGCCACCAGCGGATAGCCCTTGGTCTTGGCCAGCCAGATGCCCCCCAGGCCCAACACGGCCGGGTTGATCACATGCACCAGGTCGGGCGCGAATTGGTCGAGCGATTCGGCCACCGCCGGGCGGGGCAAGGCCAGTTTCAACTCCGGGTAGAGGGGCAGTGGCAGGGCCGGCACCCCCACCACCCGGGCGCCCATGTACTGCTCGGGGGCCCCTTCCGGGCAAAAAATCAGCACCTCATCGCCCGCTTCCACCAGGTGGCGCACGGTCTTGGTGAGCCGGGTGACGATCCCGTCCACCTTCGGCAGGAAAGTCTCGGTGAACAGGGCGATCTTCAAGGGGTCACCCGCTGCCTCAGGCCTTGGAGATGGCGGCGGCCTGCTGGCTGGTCCAGGCCGACACACAGGGGATGCGACTGCGATCGCAGCGGTCGGCCCAGCGGCGAGCCACGTCCACCACCTCCCGCAGCAAACCGTCATCGAGGGTGGTGGGCTGCAGCCCCAGTTCGATGAAACAGCGGTTGTCGACGATCAGATCGTTCTCGATCGCCTCCTTGCGCGGATTGGGCAGGAAGTTGAGCTCGGCGCCGGTGAGCGCCGCCACCTTCTTGGCCAGCTCACCCACCTGGTGACTCTCGGTCATCTGGTTGAAGATCTTCACCTTCTCACCTGCCGCCGGCGGGTTTTCCAGGGCCAGCTGCACGCAGCGCACCGAATCGCGGATGTGGATGAAGGCGCGGGTCTGGCCGCCGGTGCCGTGGACGGTGAGCGGATAGCCGATCGCCGCCTGCATCAAAAAGCGGTTGAGCACGGTGCCGTAATCGCCGTCGTAATCGAAGCGATTGGTGAGCCGGGGATCCTGTTCGGTGAGCTCGGTGTTGGTGCCCCAGACAATGCCCTGGTGCAGGTCAGTGACGCGGATGCGGTCGTTCTTGTTGTAGTAGAAAAAGAGCAATTGATCCAGCGTCTTGGTCATGTGATAGACGCTGCCCGGATCGGTGGGGTGCAGGATCTTCTCGGTGAAGCGGCTGCCATCGGACTGGGGCACTTCCACCGTCAGGTAGCCCTCGGGGATGGTGGCGCCGCGGTGGGAGCCGTAGCCGTATACGCCCATGGTGCCCAGGTGCACGATGTGGCAATCCAGGCCACTCTCGACAATCGCCACCAGCAGGTTGTGGGTGCCGTTGACGTTGTTATCGACGGTGTAGCGCTTGGTGGCGCTGGTCTTCATCGAATAGGGAGCTGCTCGCTGCTCGGCGAAGTGGACCACCGAATCGGGCCGCTCGCTGCGCAGCAACTGCAACAGTCCGTCGTAATCCCGGGCGATGTCCAGGTTCACGAAGCGCATGGCCCGGCCGCCCACCTGGTGCCAGGCCAGCAGCCGGTCCTGGATGGTGGCGATCGGGGTGAGCGACTCAACGCCCAGATCCACATCGATCTTGCGTCGACTGAGGTTGTCGACCAGGACCACATCATGGCCGGCATGGGCCAAGTTCACAGCGCAGGGCCAGCCGCAAAAGCCGTCACCGCCGAGAACGAAAACCTTCACCCCTGACTCCTGCAGTGCGAGCGGATGCTCCGGAGCGCAAGCTACTACAGGCGTCTGGCCAAGCCGATCAACTGCCGATCAATTGATCCGGGCCGCCACTGCTATCAGCACCAGCATCAGCACCGGCCCAGGGACAACGCTCCATTCAGCTGCCGACCCGACCGGCGCTGGGGGAGCTGGGGCTGGCCTGAGCTCGCATCGGTAGGCGACCGGCCCGAAAGGCGCTGCGGCCGGCCTCGGTGGCCAGAGCCATGGCCCTGGCCATGGCGGCGGGGTCCCCGGACAGGGCGATGGCACTGTTGATCAGCAGGGCATCGGCCCCCATCTCCATCGCCTGGGCCGCCTCGCTGGGCACGCCGATGCCGGCATCCACCACCACCGGCACCCGGGCGCTCTCGATGATCAGGGCGATGTTGGCGGCGTTGCGGATGCCCTGGCCCGAACCGATGGGCGAACCCAGGGGCATCACCGTGGCACAGCCCGCCTCCTCCAGGCGCTTGGCCAGCAGCGGATCGGCATTGATGTAGGGCAGCACGGTGAAGCCCTCTCGCACCAGTTGTTCGGCGGCCTGCAGGGTGCCAATCGGATCGGGCAGCAGGTGCCGGCTGTCGGGGATCACCTCCAGCTTCACGAAGTTGTTGTCCTCCTGGCCCGCCAGCTTGGCCAGTTCGCGTCCCAGGCGCGCCACCCGAATCGCCTCCTCGGCGGTGGCGCAGCCGGCCGTATTGGGCAGCATCCAAATCCGCTGCCAGTCGATCGCCTGCATCAGGCCCTGGTGGCCGGCGGCCTGGCTCTGTACCCGGCGCACAGCCACGGTGACGATGTCGCAACCGCTGGCCGCCACGCTGGCTGCCATCAGCTCCTGGCTGGCGTATTTGCCGCTGCCGGTCATCAGCCGGCTGGCAAACCGGCGTCCCCCGATCGTCAGGGCATCGTCTGGGGCGGTCCCGGGGGCAGGGGCCACGGCAGCGTCGCCGGCTCCGGGCTGTTGCGCTGCTGGGACGGGCGTTGGATCGGCCACGGCGCCTGGTAGGGAACGGTCCTAGCCTCCCATCAGCCCTAACCACCTGTCGTGTACCGCCGCGCTCTCCTGCTAGCCGTCAGCCCATTGCTGGCTACCGCCCCCTGGCTGGCCTCCGCCTCCATCGCCGCCACTGCCATGCCGGCAGCCACGGCCATGCCGGCCCCCGCCTATGTGCCGTTCAAGGCGCCTAAGCCCACCAACATCCAAGAGCTCAACCAGGCCACTGGAGGGCAGTCCTATTCGGTGGAGACCTTCGATACCGCCGGCCGCGCCAAGGTGCTGGCCCGCGAACTGCCCCGCTTCTGGAGTGGCAGCTACCAGGCATTTGCCAGCGGCACGGCGCTACCGGTGCAGTTGAAGCTCACCGGCGCCAAGGCCATCGGCCAGGTGGTGGAGCTGCGCGGCGACATCAGCATTGAAGGGGTGAGATCGCCGGTGCAGGGCACCATCAGCGCCGAGTCCGACCAGCTGGATCTGCTGGTGTTGGGCAACCAGCTGGGCGGTGGCCTGCAGCCAGGCGGTTCGTTTCAGGGCCTGGAGGGGCTGGAACTGAGCGGCTGGAATGCCAATCGGCTCACCGAAATGGGTGGTCGGCTGTCTCTGAGTCCGGTGAGCGGTGGCGCCGGAGCAGCGGCCAGCAAGACCGGCCGCTCCCAGCCGGTTCAGGGGCTGTGGTGATTGGGCACCGAGGATTGCCATAGGGGGGCGAGCCAGCTCCGAGGATTGCCATGGAGGGCCCCAGCCAGCTCTTGACGGGCTCTGGCCCCAAGGGGCAATCGACAGGGCAGATCCCGGCGGACTTGCCGCGATTGCTCGTGATTGGCACCCCCATGCGTGGGGTGGTCGCCCTTTTCGAAGCGAACTTCAACGACGCTCACCTATAAGAGCTCCCCAATAAGGGTT
Organism: Prochlorococcaceae cyanobacterium; assembly: GCA_044356375.1. Taxonomy (GTDB): domain Bacteria; phylum Cyanobacteriota; class Cyanobacteriia; order PCC-6307; family Cyanobiaceae; genus UBA5018. The sequence continues at coordinate 4,054 of JBIKWK010000099.1, forward strand.
GCCCCGCAAGGACTTCCCGGGAAGCTGTATTCACAGAAAGCTATATCTATTAATTAGGCGAAAGCTATATATATAAATTAAGCGACGTTCCGAGCTCCGGCCTTGCGATCCAGCAACTTGAGACGCTTTTGAGCTGTCTTGTTGGTGGCATCCAAGCCAAGAACTGTTTGGTATGCGGCTTCTGCTTCGTCGAACTTTTGCTGTTTTTCCAGCGCGAAGGCCAGGTTGTTGAGCGCCACTGGGTAGTCAGGCTTATCCGCCAGGGCTTGGCGGTAATGGCGAATGGCTGTTTTGTAGTTGTTCTTGGCCGCCAGGGCAAAGCCCAGGGCGTTTTGGATCAGAGCCCTGGCCTCGGAGGGTTCGCCATCGGCATCGGCCCGCTTGGCGGCCAGTTTGAGGCTATCGATGGCCTGGTCGTACAGCCGTTTACGCAGCTGTACAGAAGCCAATTCATACAGCTGAGAGGCTTGGGCGGCAGCCGTGTTGGCACTCTCGCCCTCCAGGCGGGCCATGGTGACCTCATCGCCGCGCACCCGCCAGATCTGGCGAGCGACAACCGCGGCTGCGCCCGCCAACAGCACGATTAAACCGATCAGATAGGCCTGGGGCAGAAGAGAATCCATTGCGACCTAGCTGTGCACCGACCAGAAAAATCGTTGAACGTGGGCAGCTTCAGCCCTGGGCGGCGCCCACCACGCTGGTGAAGCTAGCCGGATCGACTACGGCCAACTGGGCCAGCATCTTGCGATTCAGGCGCACATCGGCCTTTTTGAGACCACCGATCAAACGGCTATAGCTGAGTCCGTTAATACGGGCTGCCGCGTTGATGCGGGCAATCCAAAGGCGACGGAAATCGCGCTTGCGACGGCGGCGATCGCGGTAGGCATTACACAGCGCCTTCATCACCCGCTGGTTGGCGGTACGGAACAGGGAACCGTTGCCGCCGCGGAAGCCACGGGCTAAGCGAAGAACCTTGTTGCGGCGTTTACGGGCGACGTTGCCCCTCTTGACGCGGGCCATGGCAAAAAATGCAGTGGATCTGAAGTGGATCTAAAAGGTGAATCGCAAACGGGAAGGGCCAGGGCCTGGAGCTCAGGCGTAGGGGAGCATGGCACTCACGTTGTCTGCATCGCGCTCGTCGACGACGGCCATGGTGCCGAGATAGCGCTTCCGCTTGGGGCTCTTGTGATCGAGCAGGTGGCTGCGGAAGGCACGGCGGCGCATGAATTTGCCGCTACCGGTGGCCTGGAACCGCTTGGCGGCAGCTTTGCGGGTCTTGAGCTTCGGCATGTCTGGCGGCGCGGACGCAAACAAACAGCCTACGACGCCACATCCCCCCGGCCCTATCCCCGCCCTCTCCCCTGGCCCGTCCCTGGCTCCGGCGGCTCCCCGGCTGCGGCTGCGGCTGCGGCTGACTGACTGGCACTGGCACTGGCACTGGCACTGGCACAGGCACAGGCACAGGCACTGGCTGGCGCTCACTGGCACCGGCTGGCTGGGCTGCGATTGAATTCCCGGAACGAAGTCAACTCGCGCCAACCCCCAGCCCCGCCCCATTTGTTAAAAACTCCCGCCCAGGCCAAATTGCTCGGCTTCCTCTTCCCATTCCTTTCTCCAGCCCGTTTCCCCTCCCCAGCCCGTTTCCCCTTGCCTCGCCTGGCTTTGTTGCGGCTTGCCGCGGTGCTGGTCATCTCCGGCCCGGGCATCGGGGCTGGCGGCTGTCGGGCTGAGCCGCCAGGGGTGGGGGCGCAGCGGCCGGTGGCCGACCTGCTGCATTGGCCGGTGCCAGCGGCGCCAGCGCTGGCGGGCCCCCAGCCGGTGCTGTGGGTCAGCCTGGCGGCCCAGCTGCGCGGGCCAGGCGACCTGTATCTGGATAGCGCTGCGGGCTCCCTGAAGCTGCGGGATGCCACGGGACTGCAGCTGGAAGCTCCCCAGCTGGCCCTGCGCTGGACGCGGCAGAACTTGGCTCGCCCCATGCGCATCCGACGCCTGGTGCTGGGTCCATTCGCCAGCTACGAGAGCGCATCGGCGGTGGCGACCCGCTGGCGCTTGGCCGGGGCCCAACCGCTGGTGGCCCGCCCCGGCGACTGGGAGGTGTGGGCGCCGGCGGCATCGCCGGCCCTGCCAGGTCAAAGGCCGCGGCTGCTGGAGCGCAGCGAGACCTGGGCCTGGCAGCCGGCCCTGCGGCGAGCTGGCCGCTGGCAGCCATTGCAGGGGCCGCTGCAATTGGCGGCGCCCGGGGGGCTGCGCTGGAAGGGGGGCACTTATGCCGGTAGCTTCCGGCTGCAGGCCGATGCCCATGGCGGCTGGACCCTGGTGGAGCAAGTACCCCTGGAGCGATACCTGCTGGGGGTGGTGCCCCTGGAGATAGGCGCAGGGGCTCCGCCGGCCGCCCTGGCCGCCCAGGCCGTGTTGGCCCGCACCTGGGCCATCGCCAACCAACGGCGCTTCTCGGTGGATGGCTATCACCTCTGCGCCGACACCCAGTGCCAGGTGTACGGGGACCCGGGGGCCGTGGCACCGGTCCTGAGGCGGGCCATCCTTGCCAGCGCCGGGCGGGTGCTGGCCTGGCAGGGGCAGCCCATCCATGCGGTGTACCACGCCAGCAATGGCGGCGTGGCCGCCGGTTTTGAAGAGAGTTGGGACGGGGCGCCACTGCCCTACCTGCGCCCCCAGCTGGATGGGCCCCCCAGCGGCACCCGCCCCCTGGCCCTGCCCCTCGATCAGGCGGCAGTGACGGTGCTGCTGGGTCGCTCGAGCGGCTTCTACGGCTTTGAGCATCCGTCTTTCCGATGGCAGCGAGTACTGGACGCCAATGCCCTGGCCGCCGCGCTGGGGCCTGGAGCCCCCGACCTGGGCCTGCCCAGCCGGATTGCCGTGCTGGAGCGGGGAGCCAGTGGCCGGGTGACGGCCTTGGAAATCAGGGGCACCACCCGGGTGGTGCTGCGGCGAGATGCCATCCGGCGCACCATCAGACAGCTGCCCAGCACCCTGTTCAACGTCGAGGCGCTCGGCCCTGGTCGCTGGCGGTTTGTTGGGGGCGGCTACGGCCACGGCGCCGGACTCTCCCAGGCGGGAGCCATCGACCTGGCCGCCCGGGGCTGGAGCATGGAACGTATCCTTCAGCGGTACTACCCAGGTACCCAGCTGCTGCCCCTCACTGGCCTGTCGAGAAGCGAGCCCTAGAATTTGTCCACCTCGAGGCAGGCCATGGGTGCGGGCGAAAGCGCCATTGAGCGCCCGATGGAGGAGCCCCCGATGGATGAGGCGCCGATGGCTGAGCCCCCGATGGATCAGGCGCCGATGGATGAGCGCTTAATTGCAGAGCTCGCAGGGGAACAACTCTCAGTGGCAGAGCTCGCCATGGAAGAGCGCCCATTGCCCGCTGTGACCCCCCTGCCCACTGCCCATGGGCGCCGCCGTTTGAAGTCGGCCCTGTTCGTGGGCTGCTGCGGCTTGGCCGGCGTCGCCCCCCATCTGGCTCCCGCCCCCGCCAATCTGCTGCCGGCCATCAGCCTGTCCCTGTTGCTGGGCGGTTACAGCCTGCGCACCGTGGTGCTGCCACTGCTACGCCAGGCAGTTAAGAGCCGTTCTGGCGGTGAAAGCCCCGCGGCTCCCCCCGCCCCTTTGGCGAGCTTGCCAAGCGTGGATGTGGTGGTGGCCGCCCGCGACGAGCAGGCGGTGATCACCCGGCTGGTGGAGCGTCTGGCGCTGCTCGATTACCCCAACGAGCTGCTGACCCTGTGGGTGATCGATGACGGCAGCAGCGATCGCACCCCCGAGCTGCTGGCCGAGCTGCAAAGCCGCCATCCCCAGCTGCGGGTGCTGCGGCGGGAGCCCAATGCCGGAGGCGGCAAATCTGGGGCGCTGAATTTGGCGCTACAGCACCTGAAGGGGCGCTGGATGCTGGTGCTCGATGCCGATGCCGAACTACAGCCCGACACTCTGGAGCGATTGTTGCCTTTTGCCGAGGCTGGCCCGGCCAGCCAGGCCGGCCCTTGGGGGGCGGTGCAGCTGCGCAAGGCGGTGGTGAACCCCCAGGTGAACCTGCTCACCAGGGCCCAGGCGATGGAGATGGTGCTCGACGCGGTGATTCAGCAAGGGCGCCTGGCCCATGGGGGGGTCAGCGAGCTGCGGGGCAATGGTCAATTGCTGCTCCGCCAAGCGATTGATGCGGCTGGGGGCTTCAACGAAGACACCGTCACCGACGATCTCGATCTCAGTTTTCGGCTGCTGCTGGCCGGCCAGCCGGTGGGTGGCCTCTGGGATCCGCCGGTGCGCGAGGAGGCCGTTCTGGGCCTGAGGGCCCTGCTGCGGCAGCGGCAGCGCTGGGCGGAAGGCGGCCTGCAGCGCTTTTTCGATTACTGGCCCGGCTTGATCTCCTCGCGCCTCACTGCAACCCAGCGGCTGGATTTAGCCTGCTTTTTCCTACTCCAATACAGCTTGCCGGTGGTGGCGATCGCCGACCTGTTTGGCGCGGCGATCACCCACACCCAGCCCACGATCTGGCCGCTCTCCTTCGTGGCCTTTGGCTTGTCTGGAGCTTCCATATTGGGCGGTTGTCGCCGCCGCAGCGAGGGTCCACCGCTGCCGGCGATGACGCCGTTGAACCTGATGCTGGGCATCCTCTATCTGGGGCACTGGTTTGTAGTGATTCCCTGGACCAGCCTGCGCATGGCCCTGCGGCCCAAGCAGCTGATCTGGGTAAAAACCACCCATTTGGGCGAGGTACCGCAAGAGGAACTTCAATCTGTGGATTCGGGCGCCCTAGGCCTCGGCAGCTCGCCCTTGGGATCATCACCCCAGACACTTTCTGCCCAGGGAGCCGCGCCACTGGGGGCTGCCAATTCAGCAGGCCAGAATCAAGCAAGCGCCAATAACACAGACTTTAATGATAATGCAGACTCAAATAACTTTGAACTCAACGATGGCTCGGTGGAAGACGCGGCCGCCATTTAAGGGCAGTTCGAAAAGACTCTGAAAACCGCTAATTCGGTAATCAATCCAGCTGAGAGCCGTCATTAAATCAGGACTTCATTGATCATGGCTCGGGGTTCCCTGAGCTTCCCTGGAAATATTTCAATACTCATCAATCTCTTAATGCGGGCTTCCTGAAAAACACCAGAGAGCGAATTAGGGACCTGGCGGTCGTGGATGCACGATGACGCCTCCCCCAGCTCCGTCTATACGACGGCTTGCAAATCAGTCCATCTGATGGCAGAAGCCTTGC